>NZ_FMDF01000170.1 GCF_900091955.1 Streptomyces sp. Ncost-T10-10d | reverse complement strand
GGTCAGTTCCGCCACCCGCAGCACCGGCCGCCCGGCCGGGTCGGTGAGGTCCGCCGCGACGGTGTGGTCCCCGGTGGGGCGGAGCCGGACCCGCAGGGCGGTGATGCCCGCAGCGTGGCGGCTGACGCCCCGCCAGGCGAACGGCAGCCGTCCGGTCCCGCCGGGCTGTCCCGGATCCACAGAGAGCAGCAGCGACGCGTGCAGGGCGGCGTCGAACAGCGCGGGATGGAGGCCGTAGCGCTGCGCCTCGGCCACGGCCTCGTCGGGAAGCCGTACGTCGGCCAGCAGGTCGTCGCCCCGCCGCCACATCGCCCGCACGCAGCGGAACGCCGGGCCGTACGCGTGACCCGCCTCTGCCAGGCGCTCGTAGGCTCCGGTCAGGTCGACGGGCACCGCGTCCGGGGGCGGCCAGGACTCCTCGTCGCCGTGCGCCGGGCCGGGACCGCCGGACAGCGACCCGAGACGGCCGGTGGCGTGGTGGGTCCACGCCCCGAGGGGGCCGCCGTCCCCGGGGCGCGCGTGCAGGTCGACGGTCCTGCGGCCGGACGGGTCCGGCGCGCCGAGCACCACCTGCACCTCGACGCGCTCGCCGGAGCCGGGCAGGTGCAGCGGGAACAGCAGCGTCAGCTCCTCCAGTTCCGCCAGGCCGCAGGCCGCGCCGGTGTGGAGCGCCAGGTCGGCGAGAACGGTGGCGGGCACCAGCACCCGGCCGTGCACGACGTGGTCGCGCAGCCAGGGCTGCCCGGCCTCCGACAGGTGGCCGGTGCTCAGCAGGCGGTCCGTGTCCGGGAGGCTCGTCGTCGCGGTCAGCACCGGGTGGCTGGTGGCGTGCGCGGTCGTGTCCGCGGGGCCTGCCGCGGTGGCGGGGGGCTCGGCCAGCCAGTGGCGCTCGCGCTGGAAGGGGTAGGTGGGCAGGCCGATCCGCCGGGCGGGCACCGGATGCCCCTGCCGGACCGCCTCCCAGTCGACCGGGAGGCCGTGCACGTGCAGCCGGGCAAGTGCCGCCAGGAGCGTGCCGGGCTCCGGGTGGCCGGGCCTGGTCGTCGCGGTGAACACGCGGTCCCCGGGCTCCCCGACGGTGCTCAGCGCGGCCGAGGTGAGGTGGGCGCCGGGACCGGCCTCGGCGAAGGCGGTCACCCCCGCTTCGTCCGCGAGGTGGCGCACGGCGTCGGCGAAGCGCACCGTCTCACGGGCGTGGCGGACCCAGTAGGCCGGTGAGCGCAGGTCGTCCCCGGTGGCCGGGCGCCCCGTGAGGGCCGAGACGACCGGGATGCGGGGCTCGCGGAAGGCGGCGCGCGACACGGCCCGGGCGAACTCCTCCAGCGCCGGTTCGACCAGCGGAGAGTGGAAGGCGTGACTGGTCCGCAGGCGTTCGGTGCGGCGCCCGCGGGCCTCGAAGCGTGCCGCCACCGCCGTCACCGCCCGCTCCGCCCCGGAGACGACGACCGACCGGGGGCCGTTCACCGCCGCGACCGCCACCGGGCCGGCCGCGGCCGGGGTCCTCGCGAGTTCCGCCGTCGCCTCCTCCTCGGTGGCATCCAGGACGACCATGGCGCCGCCGGCCGGAAGGCGCTGCATCAGCCGGCCCCGGGCGGCGACCAGACCGACGGCGTCGTCCTCGGTGAGGATCCCGGCGGCGTGCGCCGCGGCCAGTTCCCCGACGGAGTGTCCGGCCAGGACGTCGGGCCGCACTCCCCAGGAGGCGAGCAACCTGAACAGGGCGACCTCGAACGCGAACAGGCCGGCCTGGACGACATCGGTCCGGTCGAGGGCGTCGGCGGCCTCGCCCGGCTCGGGCCACAGGCTCTCGCGCAGCGGGCGGTCCCCCGCGCCGACGGCATCGAACCGGCCGCACAACGCGTCGAAGGCATCGGCGAAGACCGGGTAGGCGGCGTGCAGTTCCCTGCCGAGGCCCGGCCGTGCGGCGCCCTGACCGGTGAAGAGCAGGGCCAGCCGTGGGACCGTGCGGACCGGTGCGGGCGCCGTCGTCCCGGCGGCGAGCCTGTCCAGTCCGCTCAGCAGGCCGACGCGGCCGTCCGCAGGTACCGCCGCCCGGTACCGGAACGCGGCGCGTGTGGTGGCGGCGGAGAACACCACATCCCCGAGGGGCTGTTCGGGCCGCTCCCGGAGGAACGCGGCCGTGCGCCGTGCCTGGGCCCGCAGAGCGCCCGCGTCGGCGCCGGACAGCAGGAGCGGCGGGTGCGGAGCGGCCGGGGTGCCGCCGTGCTCCCCCGCGTCCTGCTCCACGACGGCCTCCTCCAGGATCACATGGGCGTTGGTTCCGCCGATGCCGAAGGCCGACACCGCGGCGCGGCGGGGCTGTCCGGGGGCGGGCCGCCATGGCTGCTCCCGGGTCAGTGGGCGTACGGCGCCCGAGGACCAGTCGACCCCGGGGGACGGCTCGTCGAGGTGCAGCGTGCGCGGCAGCACGCCGTGCCGCATCGCCAGCACGGTCTTGATGACCCCGGCGACACCGGCCGCGGCCTGGGTGTGTCCGAGGTTGGACTTGAGGGATCCGAGCCACAGGGGCCGGTCGGCCGGGCGGTCGCGCCCGTAGGCGGCGAGGAGCGCACGGGCCTCGACGGGATCGCCCAGCGGGGTGCCGGTGCCGTGCGCCTCCACGGCGTCGATCTCGGCCGGGGTGAGCCCGGCGGCGGCCAGGGCGTCGCCGATCAGCCGCTCCTGGGCGGGTCCGCTGGGTGCGGTCAGGCCGTTGGACGCGCCGTCTGCGTTGACGGCGGAGCCGCGGAGCACGGCGAGTACCGGATGGTTGTTGCGCCGTGCGTCGGCGAGCCGTTCCAGCAGGACCAGTCCGACGCCCTCGCCCCAGGCGGTTCCGTCGGCCGCGGCGGAGAACGGCTTGCAGCGGCCGTCCGGGGAGAGTGCGCGCAGCCTGCTGAACGCGACGAACGGCACCGGGCTGGCCATGACGGTGGCGCCGCCGGCCACGGCGAGGGAGCACTGTCCCGAGCGCAGCGCCCGCGCCGCCCAGTCCATGGCCACCAGCGACGAGGAGCAGGCCGTGTCCACGGTCACCGCCGGCCCCTCCAGGCCAAGGGTGTAGGCGATGCGCCCGGAGGCCACGCTGCCGGCGGATCCGAGCGCGAGGTGGGCCTCGTAAGCGTGGCCCCCTCGGTGCAGCAGACGGCCGCCGTAGTCGCCGTGCATCACTCCGACGAAGACACCGGTGTCGCTGCCGCGCAGGGCGGTGGGGGCGAGGCCCGCCCGTTCCACGACCTCCCAGGCGGTCTCCAGCAGCAGCCGCTGCTGGGGGTCGGTGGCCAGCGCCTCCCGGGGGGACATACCGAAGAAGGCCGCGTCGAAGTCGGCGCCCCGGCGCAGGAACCCGCCGCGCCGGGTGACCGAGGTGCCCGGCCGGTCGGGGTCGGGGTCGTAGAGGGCGGCCAGGTCCCAGCCCCGGTCGCCGGGGAACGCGGAGGTGGCGTCCGCTCCGTCGGCGAGCAGCTGCCACAGCTCCTCCGGCGTGCGGACATCGTCCACGGGTCCCGGGAAGCGGCAGGCCATCGCGACGACGGCCACCGGCTCGTCGGGCGGCGGGGCGTCACCGCGGGTGCCGGGCCCCGCCGGGCGGGCCGCCGGGGACGGGGGGCCGAGCAGCGCATCGTGCAGGAAGGCGGCCACCGCGTCCGGTGTCGGACGGTCGAAGACCAGGGTCGAGGGCAGGTCGAGGCCCGTGGCCGTCCCGAGCCGGTCGCGCAGCAGCACGCCCTGGAGGGAGCCGAGTCCCAGGTCGACGAAGGTCTGTTCGGGGTCGGGGTGGGTCCCCCGCGCCTCGTCCGCCTCGGCCGTGGCGTCGAGGACGAGGCGCAGCACGGTGCGGCGCCGCTCCGGGGCGGGCAGTGCGAGCAACCTGGCACGCAGCCCGGCCCGGGTGTTCGCGCCGTCGTGTGCGAGGGCCTCGGCCAGCCGGGCGGCAAGGGCGGTCCGTCGGATCTTGCCGGAGGAGGTACGGGGCGGGGAGGCGCTCGGCCGGATCTCGTCCGGCACCTTGAACGCGGACAGCCGCTTGCGGCACGCGGCCCGCAGTCCGGCGAGGTCGGTGCCCTGCGGGCCGGGAACGACGAACGCCACCGGGACCTCTCCCAGCACGTCGTGGGAGCGGCCGACGACCGCCGCGTCCGCGACTCCGGGGCAGGACAGCAGCACCTGCTCCACTTCCACCGGGTTGACGTTCTGGCCGCCGCGGATGATCAGGTCGCCCACGCGGCCGGTGACCCGCAGCCCGCCGCCCGGTGTGCGGTGGCCGAGGTCGCCGGTGCGGTACCAGCCGTCCCGCAGGACCTGCGCCGTGCTGTCGGGGCGGTTGTGGTAGCCGGTCATCAGACCGGGGCCTCGCACCCAGATCTCGCCCTCGTCGCCGTCCGCGACGGTGTCCGCGGAGACCGGGTGGGCGATCCGGACGTCGACGCCGGGCAGTGGCTGCGGCACGCGGTCCGGGCCCGGCGTGCCGGGCCGGGCGAGCGCGATCTTGCCGCTGGTCTCGGTGGCGCCGTAGCCGTCCAGCAGCGGTGCGCCGAGCAACTCCTCCATCGAGGCGCGCAGTTCCGCGGGGCAGGGTGCTCCGGCGGTGACGCACACCCGCAACCCGCCGGGGACCTGCCGGGTCCGGCGCAGTGTGCTCACCAGCAGGTGGTAGGTGGCCGGGACCCCGGCCAGCATCGTGAAGGGCTCGTCGGGCGGCTGTCGCCGCAGAGCCTCCACGACGTCCACGCCCCGGTCCAGGAGGCAGGCGCCGGCGCCGGTGGCGACCACCGCGACGACGCACAGCGAATGCGCGTAGGCGTGGTGCACCGGCAGCGGCCACAGCAGCCGGTCCCGCTCGGACATGCCGAGGAGCGGTGCGTAGCCGGCGGCTGTCGACCACAGCGCCGCCCGCTGGCTCGTCACCGCGCCCTTGCGCGTTCCGGTGGTGCCGGAGGTGTAGAGAATCCACGCCGGCTCGTCCAACCCGAGGTCGTCGCACGGCGGTTCCGGCGCGTCGGTCCCGGCGAGTTCCTCGTACGGCACCATGTCCGCGGGTGGCCCGGGCGGTGGTGCCACCGGGCCCACTACCACGCTCGCCCGCAGCGGGGACCGCCCGGCCGCCACCCGCGTCAGCCGTTCGAGGAGCGGCGCCTCGGCCACGGCCGCCACCGCGCCGCTGTCGCCGAGGACGTGGGCCAGTTCGTCGTCGGCCGCTCCCGGGTCCAGTGGCACTCCGACGGCGCCGGCCCGCAGGGCCGCCAGGCAGCTCTCCGCCATTTCCACCCGGCTGGGCAGGCAGAGCAGCACCCGGTCCCCGCGGCGTACGCCAAGCCGTGCCAGATGCCCCGCGACGCGGGCCGTCCGGCGCTCCAACTGTGACCAGTTCACCTCCCGTTGCCCATCCCGGAAGGCGGTCCTCTCGCCCGTGCGTGCAGCGTGCGCCCTCAACGCCTCGACCAACGGGCGGACCAGTTCCGCGCGAACCTCCGCCATGCGTACCCCTCTTGTGCCCCCAGGTCCCCCGACGCCCAACGACTATACGGTCAGCGGGGGTTCGGGTCCTTCGGGCGCTCCGGGCACGGTTCGTCGCGCGGGTTCGGACGGAGACGGCCGTGCCGGGCGGGGGTGCCGGCCGGCCTGGACGTCGCGCATCACCAGGGCGCAGTCCGGCGTGGCGGTCCCGGGCGGGAAGTCCGGGTCGTCGAAGAAGGAGTACGCGGCGGAGCGGACCCGGGCCGCCCCCATGTGCCAGGCGCCGGGCCCGAGTTCCATCGTGTCCAGGTGCCGACCCGCCCGGGTGTGCCGGCACCTGGTGCCGCTCCCGAAGGAGCGGGAGGCCTCGGCGAGGTCGGCGAAGAGCACGCTGCCGCACAGTTCACCGGCGAGTTCGACTTCGACGTCCACGCGGTCGACGCCCGCTGGGGGTTCGCCAGACACTCCGACTTCACCCGGGCCTTCCGGGCCGTCATGGGGCGACCTCCGAGGTTGAAGATCAGGCTCAAGGAAATGACACGAAGCTGAGACACCGAGCTCATGACACCGTTGTGAGACAGCCCGAGAACCCGCCGGCCGTAGCGGCGCCGCATGTCATGGGCCGGGAAATCCGACAGCCGGGAAGCGGACCGGAGCACCCGGGAAGGGTGCCGAACCCGCGCAGGGATCGGGGCGCAACCGGACCACCGCCCGTAACCCGATCCTCACGCGGGGCGGGTGTGATCGCATTCGGAGAAACGGCACACCACAGCAGGCCGAGCGCCGTAGCCGGAGGGCATGGCCTGCAGGCCAGGGCGCTGTCCTCGGCGAGCAGGTCCGCAGCCTGATCGCGAGAGTCGGCCTCGGCCCGTGCGCCGGGCGGCCGGCAGCGGCCTCGGTGGACGCCGATGGTCGCGCGGCGGCCTTCGCGACGACTTGCTCGACCACCCCGGTCCGGGGTGGGGGCTGATGTGCGGCAGGCACGCGCGGCTCATAGTCGGCCCGCACATCGGAGCCGTAGCTCCCGGCTTCCGTGATCAGCGGCGCAACGCCTCGCTCGCGGTCACCTCCAGAAGCAGACCGTTCAGCGGACCGCCGGGCGGCTCCACGCGGTCATGGCCAGAATTCGGGTCGTGGTCGTGTGGTCGGCGCGTCGCCCCACCGGGTCGAGTGGGGCATCGTGGTCCCGACTGTCGCGTACTTCTGCCGTGGTGGGGAACAACTCCTCTACAAGAGGTCACCAGACCCTTGTGACCGCACGAGCCGACGCGCTCTGGGCATTTCCTCGTGCGCCGTCTCCCATGGAGTCGTGTACTTGCAGCGGTGACCGGCTCCATCGGGCGGCATGAGGATTCCGCCCTCCGCAGAGAGCCGCTCCTCGGAGGAGTACTCCGATGACCACCACACTCAAGATCACGTCTCTGCCGCCCACACACCGTGACCGTCTCCTGAGCCTCGCCGACGACGTCCGGTTCTCCGCAGCACAGCGGCTTTTCGAGGAACACGCAGTCGCCGACCGCTTCTGGATCCTGAAGACCGGCGCGGTGACCCTCGACGCACAGCTTCCGCACCGGCGTCGCGCGGAAATAGAAACGCTGGGACCGGGCGAGCTGGTCGGACTGTCCTGGCTCTTCCCGCCCTTCGAGTGGGAACTGGGCGCCGAGACGTTGAGCCCTGTCCGCGCCTACGAGTTCGACGCACCCCAGGTCCGGGCGCTGTGCCGGTCGGACCCCGAGTTCGGATTCGCGATCAGTCACTGGGTCGGCCTGGTGCTCACCCAGCGACTGCACGCGACACGCGGACGACTGCTCGATCTCTACGAAGCCGCCGCACGGGCCTGAACCTGTCCGTGAGGGTCGGACCCGATTCCAGCTGCCCACCGGCTCCTCCGGGCGATGACCCCCGCAAGACCGCCGTAACCCCCACGGCCCTGCCATTGGCAGAGCCGTGCGCGGCAGAACTGCCCCGGCGAGGTTCAGACGCGTGGCCGGTAGCCCAGTGCTCTTGTGATCTCTCCAGCGTTCGCATACCGGTCGTCGGCGGGAAGATCTCGCACCGCGTCCATCAGCGCGTCCGGAGCGTACGAGCCGGAAAGAGTACGCAAGAGGGACGCGCGATCCGCGGGGAAGACCGTGCGGCTCAGGCGACGCGCGAGTTCAGCTCTGAGTTCCTCGGCCTCGGCCTCGGCGCGCGCCCGCTGTCGTTCCTCACCAGGTGGGGGGACGGGGCCGCCCGGGTCGACGCGCACGTCGTCGTCGGCGGGAGGTTCGGGGTCGTACGCCTCGTTTGCGTGGGTGGTGTGGCCGGACCGCAGAAATCCCTGCAGCTCGTGCTTGCGCTGATCGTCCTCATGGGGGCTGAGACGGCTGCTTCCTCGCTCCATGGTGGGGACACCTCCTTGCCGGTCGGGTGTGCATCCGCCCGGTCGGTTGTTGGACAGCGCTTCAAGCAAGTCCTCGACGGCCCGGGGCGGGCAAGGCACGGGCGACGTCTGCCTCGGCAACCATGCCGACCAGGGTGTTCACGGAAAACCGACGCACCTTGTGAGTAACTCAATGTGCGCAGAACCTCCTGTGCCTCGTCGTCCGCGCCGGTGATGACGGCTTTCCCCTGAACCGGTTCGTCGGCGGTGGTTGCCACTGGATCTTGTTGTTCGCAAGAACCTTGGTCACGATGTCACGTTCGGTGAGCACTCCCTTCAGGTGCGCGTCCTGACCAAAGATGGACCGGGCACCGGCTCCCAACTCCGCCATCCTGTGAGCCGCGAGCAGGAGACATTCGTTTGCGCCGATGCACTCGGCGTTGGGGATCACGATTTCCCACGCGGTGGTTCCCGTTCCCGGGTCCAGCACAGCCGCCCGTGTTTCCAGGTTCCCTTCCGAAGACTCCGATCGCCTCTCGAGACGTCCCGCCTGCACTCCTGGCCGGCCGGAGCAGCCCCTGGTCCTGGCCGCTGAAGAAGTCGGGGCGGCGTGCGGGTTCGGCTCGATGACTGTCGATTCCCGCCCGGGGCAGACTGAGCCTGTTCCGTGCTGAGCGGCTGGTCGAATTCCATGGGCGGGCCGCATCCGTGCGGGCGCGACGTGGGTGGACACACGAGATGTGCGCCATGTCACTCCGGGTACCCTGATCACAAGCCGGACGCGCCTGGCCCGAAAGTCCTTCCCGGCGTTCATCCGGAACTTCGGTCGCGCACAACGCAAGGACGAGAGCGATGACCACGGAACCCTCCCCTGAAGGTCCGGGGCCCGTCCCCAACCAGCCGGATCCAGTGCCACACGACCCGCAATCGCCGCCCGTAGGACGCGAACCTGAGTGATCACACTCAGTCATCACTGGAGGGGTCACCTTGAGCACGCGCCGGCGGATTACGGAAGCCGTGCCGCGTGGAGGAGGGATGCCGCACACCCGCGACGCGGCTCCGGGACGGCTGGCCGTGGCGGCATCCATGCCCGTGGCCTCCCACACCAGCGAGCCGGATCCCACGCGCCGACATGTGACCGGGGACCCGGCCGCCCTCTGCCGCATGACCGCTCATCAAGTACGGCAGATATCCATCGAAACCCAAACGGACGCGTCTGTCCAGCAGCGATGACCTGACCTTCGCAGCAGGAACTCCGGAGGCCACAGGCTCCGCCGAGACCCGGGACAGCGACTGCAACAGAAGGTGCAGCAGAAGATCGAAGGGACACGTAGGGGGGCATGGCCTTGCAGGACCTCGAACCCGGCATCCCGCACCTGGAACGGCACCGAAGCATCGCCAGGCACCAGGCCGTGCCAACCCCGAAGCACCGCAAAGAGGGAGAGGACATGGCGCGGGTGGTAGTCGAGGGCACCGATATCGTCGTACGTCTGTCCTGGCGGGAGAAGGCGGCGGCACGCCACCGCGATGTGCGGGTTCCGGTGTCGGCGCTGGCCCGGCTCTATATCGAGCCCGACTGGTGGCGTGCGCTTCGCGGTGGGTGCGGTCGGGGCACCTGGATTCCCGGACGGTTGTGCGCGGGCATCCGGCATCTCCAGGAGGGACAGGACTTCGCGTTGGTACGGGTCGGCCGGCCGGTGCTGTGCGTGGAACTGCGCCGGGGTGCCCCGTTCAGCCGGCTGGCGGTCTCCGTCCCCGACCCCGAGGACGCGATGCGAGCTCTGCTGCCGCTGGTCCCACGGGATCGACTGGGATGAAGGTGAGCGGGTGAGCGCGTTCCTGTTCCCGGATGTCGAACGACGAGCAGGCGAAGCACTCGTTGCTGGGTGAGAGTTGGGCGGCGTACAGACTCTTCGGGTAACTCAGGTCCTGCACCTGGATCACGTCGGTGGCCGGTGTCGATCCGATGGTGATGATCGGGATCAGGAACCCGCCGCTGGTGCGGTGGAAGACAGTCCCTCACGTGAACACGCCGAGGCGTAAATACGCCTCAGACGGCGCTGGGCCGGTTCGGGATGGTTTGCGCGTCCGCGTTCGTCCAACCAGCCGCTGCACGCCGCGTGCCGGCCGAGCTGGAAACGAGTGGCCGCCCCCACCTCGGCCATGAGGGACTGCAGGCGGCGCTGGGAACCGCGTTCCGCGATTCGCGGGCAGCGTCGCCTGCTCGACACCTTGTTCCTATACCGTGCGCCGATATCGGAGTCCGCAATGACTCGTGGGGCCGTGGTCGAGGAGCGAGCGATGGGGACAACGTCGGCATCTGCCGAGTCGGGAAAGCTTCGGCGACATCTGGGAGTGTTCGACGCCGTGGTGATCGGGCTCGGTTCGATGATCGGCGCGGGGATCTTCGCCGCGCTCGCCCCGGCTGCCGGTGCGGCCGGCTCCGGACTGCTGCCGGGTCTGGCGCTGGCCGCGGTGGTGGCGTACTGCAACGCCACATCCTCCGCCCGCCTGGCCGCCCGCTACCCGCAGTCGGGGGGTACGTACGTCTATGGCCGCGAGCGGCTCGGGGACTTCTGGGGCTACCTGGCCGGCTGGGGCTTCGTGGTCGGCAAGACCGCCTCCTGTGCGGCGATGGCCCTCACCGTCGGCTCGTACGTGTGGCCCGCGCAAGCGCACGCGGTCGCGGTTGCCGCGGTGGTGGCGCTGACCGCAGTGAACTACGTCGGCGTGCAGAAGTCCGCGTGGCTGACACGCGGGATCGTCGCGGTCGTCCTGGCCGTGCTCGTCATCGTGGTGACCGCCTGCGTGAGCGGCGGCGCGGTCGATACCTCGCGACTGGACGTGGGGGCGGACGCCACCTTCGACGGGGTGCTGCAGGCGGCCGGGCTGCTGTTCTTCGCCTTCGCCGGCTACGCCCGCATCGCCACCCTGGGCGAGGAGGTCCGCGACCCCCGGCGGACCATCCCGCGCGCGATCCCGACCGCGCTCGGCATCACCCTGGTGGTGTACGCGGCCGTCGCCGTGTCCGTGCTCGCGGTGCTCGGCCCGGACCGGCTCGCCCACACCGCCGCCCCGCTCGCCGAGGCCGTACGTGCCGCGGGCGTACCCGGACTTGCGCCGGTGGTGCAGGGCGGGGCGGCCGTCGCGGCGCTCGGCTCACTGCTCGCGCTGATCCTCGGTGTCTCGCGCACCACACTGGCGATGGCCCGCGACCGGCACCTGCCTCACGCCCTGGCCGCCGTCCACCCCCGGTTCCAGGTCCCGCACCACGCCGAGCTCGCGGTCGGCGCCCTCGTCGCCGTCCTGGCAGCCACCACGGACGTGCGCGGCGCGATCGGCTTCTCCTCCTTCGGTGTGCTGGCCTACTACGCCATCGCCAACGCCTCCGTCTGGACCTTGACCCCCGCTGAGGGCCGCCCCGCCCGGATCGTGCCGATCGTCGGCACGGTCGGCTGCCTGGTCCTGGCGTTCGCCCTCCCGCTCGCCTCGGTGCTTTGGGGGGTCGCGGTGATCGCGGCCGGTGCCACCGCCTACGCTCTGCGCAAGGCCCTCACCCGCCGCGCATGAGCGGCGGGCCGGTTCCGGGCGGGGCCGGTCCTCGGCGGGCGCCACCTTCCCCGCCTCGGTCGCCCGGTAGACACGGCGGTTGCGCCCCTCGACGACCTGCTGCTCGGAAACCGGCCCGTTGCTGCCCGCGCCAGCCCATTGGGCGGCGTCGTGCTTGCCGGTGATTCCGTCACATCCGCTGCGCATCGGGGCGACTACCGCGTGATCGTGCCTGCCGGTCAGGGAGGAAGGACCCCCGCTGCTACGACTGGGCCTCGATGTCTCCGACCGTGCTTTGTCCATCGTCGGTGCCGAGCCCGTCATCGACGGCGGAATCACCCCCCACCGTCTGAACCCGTCACCACCACGAGGAGCGTCGTACACGACGACCGGTCCTCCGGCCGCCATCCCTCACAGCCGTAGGTGTGAACGAAACTGTGCCGGGTGAGGCGGGCGCGCGTCGTCAACGCGCGGATCTCCGCAAGCAGTACGGAATCGGGACACTCACCGTGAGTCACCCTTCCGGGCCGCGGGCGTTGCCCGTCGGCCAGGTGTCCTGTCCTGATGTCAGTGGTCCTCGGGGCTGCTGCGCTCCGGCTCCTCCAGGTATTCGGGGCAGTCGGGGTTGCGGCAGGGGCCCGGGCCGCGCACCGGCACGAAGACTCCGAGAGTCTTGTGCCGCCTCATGATCGTGGGGTCCACGGGGTGCTTGCAAACCGGGCACACAAGCAGTCCTTGGGGACCGGTCTCATGCTCAACTTTGCTCATTCTTTAACGATAGGTCGTGTGCTCGGAGAAGGAGAGGGGCCACGTGCCGCTCATCGTGCGGCACTGATCCGTGTGCCGGCCGGGCGGGTCATCCGGCTACTGTCCTGCCCAGCATGTTTGCGCCGTCGGGTCCGGGTCCCCGACTGCGGCGTCCGGCAGGGAGGGTGCCTTCTCGTCCTGAGCGGCGGGGGCCGGGTGGGACGGGTCGGCGCAGGCCGAGAGCGACGGATGCGGCCAGTACGACCTTCCCGCGGGGTCAGCACCGCCCCGCTGTCGATGCCTGGCGTGGCTTCCGGCACGCTGCTGTCGTTCGTCCCCCGGCCACGCCAAGGGTCCCCCCAACCGGCACCGCCGAAGGGGCGAGCCCACCGCTCGCGCGCTGCTCAGGAGATCAACCGCCGGCGGCACGCGGCTGTGCGGCCCGGGGCGACCTCACGCCTCGCGGGTGTCTCCGCTGAACAGCGGGCGTCGGCGAGTGGGCAGCGGGTTCGGAACCGGCGGCCGGAGGGCGGGGGCCGCGGGGTCGGCGGGGAGCAGGCCGGTGTCGCCGAGGGGGCGGCCGGGTTCGGGTACGGCGGCAAGCGGGGCGGCGCTGCAGGGGGGCGTCATCACCGGCCTGCTGCGCGGCCGGTACGGCTTCGACGGAGTCGACTGCACCGACTTCAACGCCATCACCGGCAACCGCATCCCCGGCATCACCACCCTGCCGCCGCGCCTCGGGGGCGTCGAGGAGCTGTGGGTGGCCGAGCAGGCCGTGCTGGCAGCGGCTGTACACAGACGGAATCGATCCGGCCGTCGCCGCCCGCTACGGCACCGTCGTGGAGCGGGCCGAGGACGCGGCCGTCGCCACCGCCCGGAGCGCCGCACCGTACGAGAAACGGGAGGGCTGCATGGAGCAGTTCAGAGGTGTCACCTGCCAACACACCCAGGAACACTCTGACTTCGGCTCCGCCCACAGTGATCGACGAAGCACCAGGCCCCGATCGGTGTCCGCGCCCGCTGCGGCAGCGTACGCCGTACCGTCATCGCTCTCGGACCGCCCAGCGGGACGTCCCGCGCGGAGAGGACGTCGACCTTCGGCACATGCCCACCATGGCCCGATACCCCGCAGCGAAGTTCGGTGGGATCCCTCTCGACGTTGCTCATCGCGCACCCCTCTCACCCAAGGATTATTTCATGCTCAACAATTGCTTCCGATGGCAAGCCGATGTGTTGCCGGTCAGGCGCACGAAAGAGCGAGCGAGGGCCGGGAGCGGTCCGTGAAGGAGTCCAGGTTGAGTGACACGGCAACAGGCCCCGTGAGCAAGCGGGTCTTCGTCGACAAGCAGAGCCCGAAGGCCTACCACGCGTTGGTCGAGACAGCCGAAGCGGTACGCGCGGTCGCCGCCGACGCGGGACTGGACCGCACGCTCGTGGAACTGATCAATCTCCGCGTATCACAGATCAACGGCTGCGCGTACTGCCTCAACGTGCACACCCGTGCCGCACTGCGCGCCGGCGAGACCACCCAGCGTCTGGGTGTACTGGCCGCCTGGCGCGACACCGAACTCTTCACGGCGCGGGAACGCGCGGCACTCGCCCTGGCGGAGGCCACCACCGAACCCGCGAACGCCGTCGTACAGGAGAGCGCCTACGACGCAGCCCGCCAGGTCCTCACCGACGATGAGATATCCGCGGTGATCTGGGTGGCTATCACCATCAACGCGTTCAACCGTGTCTCCGTCATGAGCAAGCATCCTGTGCGCGGGATCCCGCAGCAGTGATCCGGTTTCAGCCCTTCCGGGCGCCGGGACGGTCGCGCGCTCATCTCCCATCGAGATGACTGACATCCCGAACCATCGCATCAGGTGAGGGGGCACGAGGGGCGGGCCGGCTCTTGTGCCTCCTGACGGCATGGAAGAAGCTGCCGGCCACCGCACAGCACTTCCGCCCAAGCCGGGCTTCCCGGCTCGCCCCCTCAAGAAGGTGCACATGTCCGCATCGCCCGGCCTTCGAACCTTGAGCCGGTCCGCGACCGCAAAGGCCACTCGGCCTGATCGCTTTGACGTCAACTCCACCTGAACACAGTCCATTGCTGCCACTACCGACGACGGAAGCGACAGCTGAAGTGTTTGCGCTGCCCGAGGCTTCGAGCTCTTGCCCCGGGCAGCAACTGTGCTGTCGGCGCGGTCTGTCGTTCGGGTTGCGCAGCAGTCTTCGCGAGGGTGGCCGGGGAGGCGTATCCACCGGCGTCGGCATTTCGGTGGCATCGCTGGTCCGGACGGTGGGCGACGCGAGCGCCTGGCGTCCGGCCCGACAACGTCAGAGCCGGTGCGCCGGTGAATCCCGCCTCGGCCTGGAGTGCCCAGGTGCCTTCGTACAGCATCGGCCAAGCAGCGGAGCTGTTGGCTGTGAGTTCCGAGACCGTTCGCCGTTGGGCCGGCGGTGGCCACCTCGCGATGGACCGGGACGGGTCGGGGAACCGGGTGATCCACGGTGTGAGCCTGGCGGCATTCGCCGAAGAGCGCGCCGCAGGTCTGCATCCGGTACCCGGTGAGGTACTGACGTCGGTGCGGAACTCATTCGCCGGGATCGTCACCGCAGTGAAGGTCGACGACATCGTGGCTCAGGTGGAGATCCGTTCCGGGCCGCACCGGCTGGTGTCGCTGATCAGCCGCGAGTCCGTCGACGAGCTCGGCCTTGAGGTCGGGGTCATGGCAACGGCGCGGGTGAAGTCGACGAACGTACACATCGATCGGCTGGGCAGCCGGAACTGAACAGGGACCACTTCGGCCAGCGGCACAGCAGTGCAGCCTGCGGGTCACGTCTGTGGTCGAGGCGCGAGAGGTCCCTGCCGGTGAGCAGAGGATGCACAGAGCATCTCGCCAGGAGCTCACAAAAGCGAGACTACTGAGGGACATCGCCGACGATAAGGAACCGGACGCGGTCGGTAGCCGGCTCGTGGTACCCGCCGACCGCTGCGGCGCGCGCGCTGCATCAGCGCCATCACACACCTGTGGGTCGGGGCGTGGGCAACTCCCGGACAGAACGGAATCGTCTCCCACCCGATGATCAAACCGCAGCCAGGGAAATCTCCGTCGACTTGATCAGTGCGACGACGGACACCCCGGACGCGAGTTCCAGATCGGTGACCGCTTCCTTTGTGATCGCGGCAGTCAGCTCGCCGCCCTCGACGGAGACCTTGACGCTCGCCATGGCGCCCCCGGTGACGACATCGGCGACGGTGCCGGGAATCCGGTTGCGGATACTCAGCCCCTCGATGGCAGCCGTGGACAGAGACACCTCTGTGGACTTGATCAGCGTGCGTACCGAGGACCCCTCGGCGAGACCGAGTTCCTTGACGGCTTCGAACGTGATCGTGGCCGTGATCTCCTGACCACCCGTCAAGCGGACCTTGACGGTGGCCATCACCTCGCCGGCCTCGACGGCAGTGACGATCCCGGGGAGCTGGTTGCGGATGCTCAGGCTCATGAAGAAGCGCCTCGAATTCGTGGCGACATGCCAGATATCTCCTGGTCCGATGTCTTCACTGTAGCCACCCATCACGTTGCCGGCCGGATCACCTCTCGCAGGCGCGAGGGTGATCCGGCGAGCCGCCCTGCACATCGGAGACAACGTGCTCGATCTGCACCCGCAGGAGCTTGGGACCTTCCTCTAAATAGCCATGCATCTGCCATGAATTTTTGCATTACAGATTGTGATTGCGAGCCCATAGCCCCTCATGTGTCGCGCATGCAGTCCTACACGATCGGACAGGCCGCACGCCTGCTCGGCGTCAGTCCCGATACGGCCCGCCGCTGGGCGGATGCCGGACGGGTCGCGACCCACCGCGAGGAGAGCGGGCGTCGCCTCATCGACGGCCGGGACCTGGCCGCGTTCTCCATCGAGCTGGCCCAGGACGGCACCGGCGAGGACGAGGCGTCGTACACGTCGGCCCGCAACGCCTTCCCCGGGATCGTCACCGCCGTCAAGCTCGGCGACGTCGCGGCCCGGGTCGAGATCCAGGCCGGTCCACACCGACTCGTCTCTCTCCTGACCCGGGAAGCGGTCGAGGAACTGGGGCTGGAGGTCGGCATGCAGGCAACCGCCCGCGTGAAATCGACCAGCGTGCACATCGACCGCACCTGAGACAGCTTCCTGATGCTGCTTCGTGTCCCAGCCGCTCCTGTCTGCGGGGATCCGCGAACCGGAGCACGGCCTGGGTGTCCCCATCGTGCGGCGCGGGAGACGATGTCGGCTTCTACACCTTGCGGGCGACGAATCCCCACTGGTCGACCGGTTCAAGGTCCTCTTCGTCCGCCCGCCAGAGGGTGATCGACCCGAATCCGGGCTCGACCAAATCCATCCCGTCGGCGCTCGCGAGGATCTCCTCCGGCTGGCGCACCAGGTACGGCGGAGTGTCGCCCGCCGCGTAAGCCTTCTGCGCAGCCAGCGTCTGGGGCGTGGCGACCGTGTCGCAGAGGACCAGATAGCTGCCTGCCACTGTGCCGGTCATGTACTGGCGCATAAGGTCGATGCCGTCCTGGGGCTGGAGGTGTCCCAGCGTGGAAAGCACCATCACGGCCACGGGTCGTGTCATGTCCAGGGTGCGCGCCGCTTCCTGGAGTACCCGCTCGGCTTCCAGCATGTCCGCGTGCACGTAGTCCGTCATCCCGTCCGGTGCACTGGTCAGCAGAGCGCGGGCGTGTGCCAATACGAGCGGGTCGTTGTCGACGTACACGATGCGAGCCTTCGGCTCGACGCTCTGTGCGACCTCATGCGTGCTGTTCTGCACGGGAAGCCCGGTCCCGATGTCAAGAAACTGGGATATTCCCGCTTCGGCCAGATATCGCACCGCACGTACCTGAAAGGCCCGTGACGCCAGGGCGAGTTCCCGCGTCTGGGGGTAGCTCGCGATGACTTGATCTCCCAGCTCCTGGTCCACTGGGTAGTGGTCCTTGCCGCCAATCCAGTAGTTCCAGACGCGGGCTGAGTGCGGAACAGCGCTGTGGAATTGGTCTGCGTTGTATGCCTCGTGCTTCATAACGCCCTTTTCTATCACGGTGGTTAACGCTTCACGCCGTTGCGGAAGCCTGTCGGGCAACCATGCAACTGCCCCCTCGCAAACCGGCGGATGTGACGACCCTTCCGGCGTGCCGCTCGGCAGGAACGACGGCCCTGTTGAGTGGGTGCTTTCTGCGCCGGTCCGCCTGGCTCAGCCCACCGCCACCGGCGACGACCCGCCCGCCGCGGCCACGTGGGGTGCCCCGGTGCCGTCTGCGGGGACGGTCCAGATGTCGCTCGCTCTGCCGGCCGCGCCCGGCAGAGCGTAGGCGACTGTGCCGTCGTCCAGCCAGGCCGCCTGGTCGTCGACGCTGCGTGTCTCGGCGAGCGGCGTCTCACGCATGGTCCGCAGGTCGAGGACGTACAGCCGCCAGGGCGCGGCCGGGTTGTCGGAAACCTTCTTCTTAAAGGCGATCCGGGTGTTGTCCGGCGACAGGGAGGGGCACTCGGCGTTCTGCCGCAGCGCCTTCGCCGACCAGTCCCTCATGTTCCCCTCGACGAGGTAGGTGCGCCCCTTGGTGGAGACGGTTGCGTAGAAGCGGTTGTCGTCGCGGGCGAAGGTCACCCCCCAGTAGTTGACGTCGGGGGCGTGGTAGCGGACACCGTCGATGGTGAGAGGGATCTCCTCCATGGACTTGATGAGGTAGCCACTGCGCAGGTCGAGGACGGCGGTCCGCGTGGAGAAGGCTGTGGTGGCGTAGGAGTCACCGGTGGCGAACACCGTCCAGGACAGCATCCGCCCGGAGGCGGAGACACGGGCGCGGGTGGGAACGCCCGGCACGGTGATCCGGCGCATCTCGCGAAGCCGCCGGTCGAGAACGATTGCGTTTGTCTTCGGCAGCACCCCGGGCTCGGCACGCAGGCAGAGCGCGGTATCACCTGAGGCGTAGAACCGGTCACAGGCGGGGCCGCCGGGGGTGCGGGCGCCGGGGGTTCCGGCGAGCGGCTGATGCGCGACGCGTCCTGTGACCGTGTCCCGGAAGTACAGCGCGGGCCCACCGAGAGTGAACGAGGCGTCTGCGTCGGCTCGTTGTCCCTCCGACCGGTGTTCCGCGTGCAGGGCGTACCCGACGGAACCGCCCGCGAGCAGTAGCACCGCGGCCACCACGACGGCGATACGGGCTCGTGGGCCCAGCGGGGTCGCGGGGCTCGGGAACCTGACACTCATGCGGTCCGCCTCTCGGGGATCGGGGCACCCGGCCTCTTGGGGGCCGAGGGGCCGTACGGGATGCGCGGCAGCAGTGCCCAGCCGCCCGCGAGCGCAGCGAGCAGAGCCGATGTCGCCGCCCACAGCGCGGGGCGTGGCCCCCACACCGTCCACGCGGCGCCGAAGCCCGCGGCGGCGAGCATCCGGGCCAGCGCCTGGCCGGTCTGGAGCAGGGCGAGTCCGCCCGCCCTGCCGTCGGCGGGCAGCACTGGTCCGGCGAGGGCCATCAGCACCCCGTCGGTGGTGGCGTAGAAGACGCCCAGCAGCACGAGGACGGGCACAAGGAGAAGGGGCACCGGGCCACCGATCGGGGCGAGGAGCATGGCGTACACGCCCAGCAGCGCGACGTGTCCGTACAGGAACGGCAGCCGTCGGCCGACCCGGTCCGCAATACGGCCCGCCGGGACCGCCAGCAGCAAATAGCACGCCGCCGCACCGAGCGGCAGCAACGGGAACCACCCGACGGGGAGGCCGAGGCTGCGCTGGAGCAGGAGGTAGACGAAGGCGTCACCGACGGTGGCGACACCCAGCAGGGCGGCGGCTGCGAGAATCCGCCGGAAGGCGGGATCACGGATTGCCTCACATGTCTTTCTTGTGCGGGGAGTCGAGTTCGTGGGTGGTGCCGGGTGACCCCCGGGAACGTACAGGACGAGGATCAGCAACCCGAGCAGGCCGACGCAGAAACTGACGACGAACACCGCGTCGTAGGCGTCGGCGGTCGCCCAGAGCAGGGCGAACGCGGCGAGCGGGCCGAGCAGGGCGCCCGTGGTGTCCATCGCCCGGTGCACGCCGAAGGAGCGGCCGAGTACCTCGGGTCGGCTGCTCAGAGTGATCAGCGCGTCTCGGGGCGCCGTACGGATGCCCTTGCCGACCCGGTCGGTGGCGATGGCGGTCGCGATTCCGGCGGTGGCGCCGCCCGCGAGCAGCAGGCCGAGCCGGGAGCAGGCGGAGAGGGCGTAGCCGATCCCCGCGACCCGTTTGTGCCGGCCACCGCGGTCGGCGGCGTGCCCGCCGAGCAGCCGCACGACAGAGGCGGCGCCGTTGAACAGGCCGTCCAGGAATCCGAATTGGAGAGGTGAGAGACCGAGTCCGAGGACGAGGTAGAGCGGCAGCACCGCGGTGACCATCTCTGAGGAGATGTCGGTGACGAGGCTGACCGTGCCGAGTGCCAGGACGGTGCCGGGGACGCGTCGGCCTGCCCCGCCGTTGCGGGGCGGGGCCGGCGCGTCCCGGCGGCCTGTGGTCGCCAGGTACATCAGTGGCAGGCGTACTTCGGGCTGGTGTCTTTGGTCTTGCCGTCGGTACCGACGTAGCTCCAGCTGTAGCCGGAGTCGGTGAAGTCCATTTTCAGGACGCCGTATTCACCGCTGATCCGCTTCTGGCTGTTGGGCTGGACGTTCTCGATGGGGTACGGCTCGGCGCCGCCCATGCCGCCGACGATCTCGGTGATTCCGTCGGCGGTGGCCTTCCCATCGGGGCTCTGCGGGGCGAACCGCTCGTAGTGGTGGTCGTGCCCGTTGAGCACGAGGTCGGCCTTGGCCCCGTACAGGATCTTCCAGACCGGCCTGCTGACCGGGTCGTTGCCGTGCCCGCCCGAGGAGTACAGCGGGTGGTGCCAGTAGGCGGCGATGCACGCCTTGCTGTTCTTGGCGAGGTCGGCCTTGAGCCAGTCGATCTGGGCGCTCTGGTCGAAGGAGTTGGAGTCGAGGGCGATGAAGTGCCAATTGCCCTCGTCGAAGCTGTAGTAGCTCTTGCCCTGCGGGTAGGCGATCGCCCCGAAGTATGTCTTGTAGCCGACCAGCGAACCGGCCGGATCGTACGTCTCGTGGTTGCCCGGTACCGGGTGCGTCTTGTCCTTGAAAGCACCCCAGGTCTTGTCGTAGTAGGCGCGGAAGTCGGCGATCCGGGCGTCGTCGTACTGGCTGTCTCCCATCGTCAGATAGAACTTCGGATTGAGCTTCTGGGCCAGTGCGGCGGTCTTGGGGTGGGCGCAGTCACTGTCGGAGGCGGTGCACTGGGCGGCGATGTCACCGGCGGCGACCACGGTGAAGGCTCCGGTCTGCGGGGGCGCGCCGTCAAGAGTGCCGTACACCTCGGCCTCATGCAGCGAGTAGCCGTAGGCAGTGCCGCGCGCGATGCCGTACACGCGCAGGTAGCGGCCCTTGCCGGAGAGAGTGGGCCAGTCGTCGGTGCCGCCGTTCCCGGCCGCCTCGTCGGCGAGCCGGGTCCAGGTGGTGCCGTCGGCGGAGATCTCGATCCGGTACGCCTTGGCGTACGCGGCCTCCCAACTCAGCTTCACCCGCGTGACGTCGGCGGTGGCACCGAGGTCGACGCGTATCCACTGCGGGTCCCCGCCTTCGGCGCTCGCCCAGCGGGTGGCCGGGTCACCGTCGAAGGCGTTCTCCGGGCCGAGGCCGGAAGCTTCGCTGGAGGAGGCGGTGGCGGGCTTGCCATGCGAGATAAGGGGGTCGGCGGCGGCATCGGCGCGGTCTGGGTGGGCGAGCAACAGGCTTCCGACGAGAAGAAGTACGGCAGCGATGACCACGCCCACCGTACGGCGCCGTGTGGGCGCGAGGGGCAGAGCTGAGCCGTTCGGGTGCATCCCTGGACTCCTGGCCTTGGGGGTGGCGAGAGCTGGGCATTGGTGCGTGACCTCGCCCCCCGACCGTCGTGCGGGCAGGGGGCGGCATCGTGGTGGCCGGGCCAGAGCTCTCACTGAGCGCGTCATGCCTACAGGGGTCAGACACCGCGCCAAGCCACCGCCCGGAATGCTAGCGAACAGTAAACTTTCCTACCAGTCCCCCAACTCCCTTTGTTCCGCAGCCCGTTAAGAACCCCCCGGGCACATCCGGCTGCCGCCCGTGCAGCGGCCTCGGAGGGATGTCGCCGCACCCGGCCGACGGTGACGATGTCGGCGTGGAGGCCGCACGGGACGGTGACGGCGCAGAGCGGCTCGGCACACCATCACCCACTCCATGCTGGCCCTCATCCAGCACCCCGAACAGCTCGCCAAGCTCCAGGCCGCCCCTTCCCTCATCCCCACCGCGGTCGAGGAGTTCCTGCGCTGGGCCTCGCCCGTCTACCACTTCCGCCGCACCGCGACCCGGAACGTCGAACTCGGCGACAAGCAAGCCAAGGAGGGTGACAAGGTTTTCATCTGGTACGCCTCCGGCAATCGCGACGAGAAGGTCTTCGACAACCCGTACGACTTCGATGTCACGCGAGCCGACAATGATCACGTCACCTTCGGCAAGGGCAGCCCGCACCTGTGCCTGGGCAATCTGCTCGCCCGCACCGAGATCCGCATCATGTTCGAGGAACTGATCCCGCGCCTGTCCGGCATCCGCCTCGCCGGCGACGTACCCCGCGTTCGCTCCACCTTCGTCAACGGCATAAAGAAGTTCCCGGTCGAGGTCGGCCCCGTCTGAATCACTCAGCGGGGATCTGCAATTTGCACGCGGTGCGGACAGGGAGCTCACCGCAGACGATCCGCGCGCCGTACCCGGGTGCCCCGGCCGCCCCCATCGATCAGATGCCCTTCGCGGGAGCGACCCGGCCCGCGCGGGGCGACAGTTCGGCCGTCAGCCAGCGGAAGACACGCGGCACCTGACGTTTCCACAGCCCGATGGTGTGCGGCCCGCTCACCTCGGCGACCGCCACCCGCGTCGGGGGCGCTGCCGCCCGCCGCAGCGCGAGGCCGTCACGGTAGCCGTCGTTGCGCCCGCCCGAGAGATAGAGCGAGACGCGCGGCGGGACGGTGGCGTGGCGCAGGATCCACAGCGGGTTGTTGACCCGCCGCAGCTCCGGGTCCCGGCCCGTGAGGGAGAGCCGCTCGGCGGCCGGGTCGTTGTAGCCGGAGAGGCCCACGGCGGCCCGGTACCGGTCGGGGTGGGCGAGCGCCATCTTCACGGCGCAGTGTGCCCCGGCCGAGTACCCGGCCACCGCCCAGCCGCTCGCACGGCGCTGCGCGCGGAAGGTGTCGGTCACCATCTGACGGACGTCCACGCTCAGCCAGGACTCGGCGTCCACGACGCCCGGCACATTGGCGCACCCGGTGTCCTGACGTGCCAGCAGATTGGTCCGCGGTTCCACGAGGATGAACGGGGCAATCTCCCCACTGCGCATCCCGGCCTCCAGCTGCGATTGCACCTGCAGGCTGCCGAACCATGCCTTCGCCGATCCGGGGAATCCGCCGAGGAGCTCGACAACGGGGAACTTCCGGTGCCGGAAGGCCGGTTGGTCGTACTGCGGTGGCAGCCATACGTACACCTCGCCGCGCACCCCGGAGACCCGTCCCCTCAGCTGGGTGACGCGGACGCCCCCGCCCATCCGGGCGTCGTGCGTCGGGCTGAAGTTCTGTACGGCCTTCGGCTCGTTCGCCAGGTGCTTGTGATCCCCGAGTCCGTCGCGCCCGAGATCGGGCGCGGCGACGATGTGGTGTCCGGTACCGAGCAGGTCGGCCCAGCTGTCGTACAGGCCGTTGGTGTTGTTGACCATCACGAAGACACTCAGCACGGCTGCGGCCTGCGCGAGGACGACCATCACCATGCGGACCGCGCCGCGCACCACGGCGGGGCCGCGTACCCGGCTCCACAGCAGCAGGGGAAGCAGCACGGTGACCACGGCCAGCGCGATCGTGGCCAGGAAGAAGGGTGTCCCCGTCAGGCTCATCACGCCTGGGAGGATGCCGTACGCACCGCTCTGGTTTACCCGTCTTTCCACCTTTTTACGTCAAACGCGAGAGATCTTGGAACGCCGTGTTGACGCCAGGAACCGTCGGCCGGTGTCCCGGCCCTGGTCCGCGCGGAGTGTGACGCGAGGAACAGCGCGGCGTGGCGCGAGAAGACCGCTCTCAGGGAAGTGACGAGACCGAAGCTGATGGCTCCGGTCCACAGGGGGCCGAGGCAGCCATGAAGCGTGTCGCGAGTGTCGTGAGCATGCCCCTGTGTCACTGAACCGCGTCTTCGGTGGATCTTCAACCGGTCAGCCGGCGAACCCCGGCACCACCAGACCGGACTCGTACGCGATCACCACCGCATGGGTCCGGTTCTGCGCGCCGAGCTTGGTCAGCACGTTCCCGACGTGTGTCTTCACCGTCTCCAGGCTCACCGTGAGCGACTGTGCAATCTCCGGGTTGGACAGGCCGGTGGCCATCAACCGCAGCACCTCCTCCTCCCGTCCCGTCAGCGCAGCCCTCGGCAACGCCTCGGCGGAGCCCGGCGGGCGGGCGGCGACCATCCGGCGCAATGCAGCCGGGGGGGCGACGAGCCGGGCCTGAACATGCCTGCCGACCTGGAAGCGGACCTCCCCGAGCCAGTGATAGAGACAGTACGACCTCATCGGGTTCGACCCGAGGGCGTCGGGCAGAGCTCCCCCGTCAGCTGCGGTCTGACTGCCGACGAGAAGATCACTGAAGCGCCCGTACAAGGCCGAGACACCCGCGAAGGATGTTGAGTGGGCTCGTACGGTGGCCGACAAGTGCCAGGCCGAGGGGGGTAACACGCTGCGGCACCTCACCACCCGTAACACCGCTCGAGATTATGGACGCCTCTGGCCGCCGGCCAGGCCATGCACCGGGCCCTGCGCGGCTCCCGGCTGGTCACCGTCGCCGGAGGAGAGGGGCACGGCGCCTACCCCTTCAAGTCCTGCGCGGACAGGAGCGCCACGGTCTACCTGACCACGGGCAGTCTCCCGGCCAAGGACCTGACCTGCCAAGCAGCGGCCGGGTAAAAGGAGAAATCCCGCAAGCTCCTCGTCCCGACCCGGGAACGCACACCCGCTTCCGGCCCTCAGCTGTCCACGGTGTCGAGGTGGGGGCCTCCCGCCGACGGGAGGCCCCCACCTATTGATCTCGACGTGTCAGAGCGATGCTGACGGGTCAAGGCGGAGACCGGTTCCGGCTGTGAATCCGTCAAGGGTGGCGGGCCGTTGCCGGAGGTGTTCGAGGCGGTTACGGACGCCCCCACGTGCGCTGCCGTCCGCCCGGCGCACGTTCACCCACCGTTCTC
This sequence comes from Streptomyces sp. Ncost-T10-10d, assembly GCF_900091955.1. Lineage (GTDB taxonomy): Bacteria > Actinomycetota > Actinomycetes > Streptomycetales > Streptomycetaceae > Streptomyces. Next base: position 57,412 of record NZ_FMDF01000170.1, on the reverse strand, counting down.
ACGCACGTTGTCCAAGAGTTGCTCCAGGGGCTCCCCCTGTTGTGAATCAAGGCCATACGATGCGCTTGCGAAGCGCGCGCCGCGCACAGGAATAACAGGGGGAGGCGCGATGTCCGGGAGACCGCATGACGGCATATCCGACGCCATGCCGGGCGGAGCGTGGGACATGCTCCCCGAAGGTGTGGAGCTGTACCACCTGAGGCCGGACGGAGGCATCGAACTGGCCGACCGCGAGGGCGCCCGCGAGCTGGGTCCCGAGCGGGAGTTCCTCCGCTTCATTGATGACGGGCAGTTCGCCCACTATCTGGTGGGGGACGCGGCAACCTCCCCTGAACGGCCCTCGAACGCCACGGTCAAACTCGGTGTGGTGGGGCCGCGCAGCGCCTTCACGCCGCATGCCCACGGCGGTGAACACTTCGTCCTCAGCCTGGGCCACGCGGCATGCGGCCTCCACGACGCGGACCGCGACCGGGTCACCGAAGTCCCGCTGACTCCCGGGATGTTGATACGAATTCCGGAAATGATGCCCCACTCCTTCGCGAACAGGGGCACCGATCCGCTGACGATCCTCGCAGCCAACACCGGATACGGGATCGATCACGAGGACTACGCGATAACCGCCGGGGAGGCGGAGCGCCGCGCCACGGGCGGCACCCCGACGGCCGGCCGGGTGGCCGTGGCCACCGCCACCGATTACCACGCACTCGCCGCCGCCCTGCGCGACATCGAGCGCCTTCAGCGGGACCGGGGCATCGCCACCACCACCGTCCGCGAACGTCTGGCCGAACGACTGCGCCGTGTGGCGACCGCACTGGAGGTCCGCCGGTGATCTGTCCGCACTGCGAGAAGAACTTGCTCCGCAAGGAGCGTCCCAACAACACCTGCTCCCACTGCAGGCGCACGTACGCGCTCGATCCCAAGACCAACTCCCTCGGCCTCAGCGACCTGCGGGTGCGCAGGATCCTCGCCAAGGTGACGGAGGAGGGCAGGATCGCAGTGACGCCGGACCAGTTGTGGTACGCGCTCTCTCGCAAACGCCTCAAGGAGAGCCGGTTCGCGCCGGGGTGTGCGAGTGCCTCGCTCGGCGCGGGCCTGTTCGCCGGCGTTTTCGCCCTCTTCTCCGGGATCACGTACCTCCTCCTCATCTCGGGCGCCCTGTTGCTCGCCTCCGCGGGCTTCGCCTTCGCACGAGCCGCCGGGGTGAGCCGGGGCTTTCCGGTCATGAGCCGTGCGGCGTTCCGTTCGGAGGCGCTCGCGCCCTGGCGGAACGTGTACGGCGGGCTGCCGCCCGGGGTGGTCGACGACACCCCTCCCGTCCCCTCTCGGGCCGGAGCTCGTACACCCTCCGACGCTCGGCCCGGTGCCGTACTCCTGTGCCCCGACCGCTCCATCACAGCGTTCCTGATCGCCGATGGCCTGCCCACCCGGTACGGGATCGCGCCGGCCAAGGATCTCGACGCGGTCCGCGCCCTGCCCACGCAGGGCCCGGTGATCGTGCTCCACGACGCCGACGCGCACGGGGAGCTCCTCGTCCGGCGCGTCCGCGACAGTCTGGGGCAACGCACGGTGATCGACGCCGGACTGCCGCTGCGCACCGTCCGCGGTCTCGCCCAGGCCGTGCCCTACCGCGACCGGGACAGTCGGCCCGACCGGGAGACCATGACGCGGCTCACCGCACTCGGCGAGTTCACCGAGGAGGAGCTGAAGTGGCTGGGAAAGGGCTGGCGGTTCCCGCTCGTCGGCATGCCTCCCGCCCGGCTTCTCGCTGCCGTCACCCGGATCGCCGAACAGGTCACCCGGAACGTCGATCCGGAACGGCGCCGCGCCGCGTCCGTGGGATTCATGACCTGGCCCGGCCCGACGGCCCAGGACCGGGCGGGCGAGCGATGATCTGCCCCGGCTGCGCCGCCTCGCTCACGGGCAAGGAGCGCACCGGCCGGGTATGTGCGCGCTGCGGGAAGCGCTTCGCGCTCGACCCTGCGGTCCACGGCACCGGCATGCATGACATCCGTATCCGGGGCATCGCGGAGCGCGCCACCGACCACGGCCGCCTGAAGATCACCCTCACCCAGCTCTGGTACCTGTCCCGCACCCACAACTACGCGTGGGCCGAGCAGGATCCGCAGGGTGTGCCGACCGGGATCCGCTGGCTCGTGGCTCTGCCGGTGGCCGTCGCCCTCCTCCTGTGCGCGGTCCTGACCGACAATGTCCCCGCGTTAGTCACTGGAGCCGGCGGGTGCGCCGTCCTCGTCGTCGCATCGGCCCTGCGCCATCGCCCCGGTCGACCGCCCCGTTCGCAGATCATCCCCTCCGAGGAGACCTTCCGTCAGCTGATGACGGGCGCCTGGTCGACGGCGTACGGCCGGCTGCCGAAAGGCGTCGTCGACGACGCGCGCCCCGTACCCCGGCGGCGCAGCGCGAGCCGTTCCCGTGCATCTGCTCCATCGTCCCGGCCCACGGCCGTGATCCTCTGCACCGACCGGGTGGCGGCTCTCTTCCTCACGGCCAATGACATTCCCGGCCGTCTGGGGGCCGTCCTTCTGGAGGCCGCCGGCACGGAGGAAACCGCAGGGCGCTCCGACATCGTGGCAGAGGCCCTCAAGGAACTCGCGAAGTACCGCAGCGCGCTCCCAGTGGTCGTCCTGCACGATGCCGACCCGCTGGGCGTGCTGCTGGCACCGCTCATCCGCGCCGCACAGCCCGACCGGGTCGTGGTGGACGCGGGTCTCCCCGTCTCCGCGGCCAGGGGCAAGCAGGGCGTCGTACGACTCGCCCGGCACGATCGGTTCGCCGACGCGGAGCAGCTCCGCACGGTCGCGGGTCTGTCCGGGGCCGACGCCGAATGGCTCGCCGACGGCTTCTGGAGCCCGATCGCCGCCGTGCCGCCGCGCCTTCTCGAATCGATCGTGGTGCGGGCGGTGGAGCGGGCCCTGGCCGCACCGCTGCCCGGCCCCCGGGACGCCCACACCAACGGCTTCCTCACCTGGCCGCAGGCACCGCAGACCCCAGGGGCGCGGGACACCGGCCGACCCGGCGCCGGCACGTCCAAGAAGAAAGGCCCGAGATCGGTATGACCCCGCGACGCCCCCAGGCTCCCGGAAGCGGGCCCTCCATCGCCCCGGCTCCCCGAACCGGCCGCAAGCCCGGCGCCCGCCTCCTCGATCTCGCGATCACCGGGGCCGCCGCCCGAGCCGCGGGCCCCGGTGGCATCAGGTTCACGGAACGGCAGCTCTACTACGAGACCTGCCGCGTCCTGAGCCCGGCCGCGACCCTGCTCACCCACATCCCGCGAACCCCGGCCCCTCCCCTGCGTCTGCGCACGTTCACGCGCGCACTGGAGGCGCGGGGCAGGGAGACCGTGGAGGGTCTGCTCCCGCCGGTGCCGTCGGCGCGCCCACGGCCCCCGGCCACACCCGATTCCTCCGAACCCGACGTGTACGCCTACGGACTGCCCCGGCTTCTCGTCTGCCAGGACCGCTCCATCGCCGGCATGCTGCTCTCCAACCATGTGCATCTGGAGGCGGGCTGCCCCGTCCTCGCGGCGATCGATGCTCTGCCGCTCGCCCCTCGACTCGTCGCGGCGCTGGAGCGGGCGGAGGGCGCTACGGTCCATGTGCTGCACGACGCGAGCCCGGAGGGCATCGAGCTCCCGGCGCGGATCAGGGCCACTCTCGGCCGCGTCCCCGGCATACGGGTGGCGTCGATCGGACTCGTGCCCCGTCACGCGGCGGCCCTGCGACTTCCCACCGGCCGCGGTCCGGCACCGGCTCCGCCTCTCGGGCCCTGGCCTCCGGCACTGCGCCCCCAGGAGGCCATGTGGCTGGCGCGGGGACGGTTCGCGCAGATCGCGGCGGTGTCACCGCCCCGCCTGGTGCGTACGGTGCTGCGCCTCACACGGGGACCCCGACCGCCCCGGAACTCCATGTGGACCGAACTGCGCGGGCTGCGTACCACGGGATTCCTGACCTGGCCCGCCTCATGACCCGCCGAGTCATCCGCCCGTGAACCGCGCGGTGACCCGTCCGAGCGGGCCCTGGAACCCGCGGCCGGGACCGCCCCACAGACCCGAGGAACGCACACGATGATCCGACCTCAAGAGACCGGCTACTCCGACGAACTGCTCGCCGACGGCAGTGTCCACCGGCGCTACGAGGACGGCCGGGAGGAGTGGCGCCACCGTGAGGGATCCCACCGCGGCCTCGTGCGCTGGCACGACAACCGGAACGCCTCCGGCACCGACGAGCTCCTCGGCAACCACATCATCAAGCGCACCCTCGCCGACGGCACGGTGACGTATGCCCGCGACATCGGATACGGCCGCACCCTGTGGGGCCGTGGCGAGACGGTGATGGTCAACCGGACATCGTTCGGCGGCAGGATGGGCGTCATGCTCGCGGGCCTGGGCGTGGCGGGCCTCGCCATCACCGCCGCCCAGCTGCCGCCGCTGAGCATGAGCCCGGAGGAGGAAGAGGAGCTCCGCCAGCAGCAGGCACAGAACCAGTCGTCGTCCTCGGGCGACTCGGGCGCAGGCGGGAGCGGCGATTCCGGTGACGACGAGACGGACGACTGGGACGCGGGCTGGGACGACGGCGACGACGCCTGGAGCGACGACGACTTCGGCTGAGCCGACCGCGTCGACACCACCGGAAGCCGTAGCGGCGGCGGTAGCAGTACGGACCGGAGAACACACAGGAAAGGAGCCGTCCATGGCACGCTTCTGCGTCTGCCTGGCCCCGACAACCCGGCAGGCCCGGTCCCATGTCGAGGCGATGGGTGCGGCTGGGAACGCCCGGGCAGCCGTGGATGTCGCCGGGGCTGATCTGGCACTGATCGCGGGCGAACCCGGCCGGGCCGAAGGCCCGTTCACGGCATACGGCCTGACAGCGGTGGGCGAGGTCACCCTCCACAACCGCCCGGCCCTCCTGTCCGCGTTGCACGCCGAGGGGACCCCCGTACCCGCCCGGTGCTCCGACGGCGAACTGCTGTTGCGCTGCTGGGCGCGGCTCGGCGACGCGGGGGTGGCGCTCGCCGAGGGCATGTTCGTGCTGGCCGTGCTGGACGGCACGGACCTGATACTGATCCGCGACCAGGTGGGCGCCCGGACTCTCTTCTACGCCCGCGCCGACGGAGCCTGGGCGGCTTCGACCTCGCTGAGGGCGCTGCGGCGCTGGCCCGCGCTCGGCACGTCGATGAATCTGTCCGCGGTCCGTTCGTTCCTCACCTTCGCCTATCTGCCGGGCGAGGAGACGCTCCTGACCGGCGTGCGGGAGGTCCTGCCCGGGCGGGTGCTGCGGCTGTCACAGGACGGCACGGTCACCGAAGCGGTGCACTGGGAGCCCCGCGAGCACATCGCGCGGCCGGTGCCGCAGGATCCGACGGAGCATGTCCTGGCCCTGCGGGCGCTCCTGGAGCGGGCGACGGCCGACAGGCTCCCGGAGGCGGAGCCGGCTGCGGTCCTTCTTTCCGGCGGAATCGACAGCTCCCTCGTCACCGCGCTGGCGGCGAAGCTGCACAGCCATCCGGTACACACCTACTCGATCAGCTTCGGCGACGAACTCCCCAACGAGCTGGGCTACTCGGGCCTGGTGGCCGCCCACTGCCATACCCGCCACCGGGTCCTGAACGTGTCGGGAAGGACCGTCGCCTCACGGCTCGCGGAGGCGGCTGCGCTCCTGGACAGTCCGGTGGGCGATCCGTTGACGGTCCCGAACCTGTTGCTCGCGGAGGCCGTGGCCGCGGACGGCGCCTCGGTGGTCCTCAACGGCGAGGGGGGCGACCCCGTGTTCGGCGGCCCGAAGAACCTCCCGATGCTGGTGCAGGAAATGCACCGTGAACCGGGGGCGCCCTGGGACGAGGACCGTGCGACGGCGTATCTCCGCTCGTACCGCAAGTGCTGGACTGACCTCCCGACGCTGCTGACCGCGCAGACGCTCGACGCGCTGCGGGACGCCCCGCGCCCCCAGCGGTTCGTGGAGCCGTATCTGACTCCGGGCGCCGACAGCCCGCACCGCATGGGCCATCTCCTCAACCAGCTCCTGCACTGCAATCTGCGGACCAAGGGCGCGCACCACATCCTGACCAAGGTGGAGCGCCTGACGGCGTCGCAAGGCATCGAGGGCCGGGCACCGCTCTTCGACCGCAGGGTCGTCGACCACGCGTTCGCGACGCCGCCGACGTACAAACTCCGTGGCTCGGCGGAAAAGTGGATCCTCAAGGAGGCGGTGCGCGACCTCCTGCCCGGCACGGTCGTCGACCGCCCGAAGAGCGGGATGCGGGTGCCGGTGCAGCAGTGGCTGACGGGTCCTCTGCGCGATCTCGGGAACGATCTGCTGCTGAGCCGGCAGTCGGCCGACCGGGGCCTGTTCCGCCCGGACACGGTCCGCACCTGGATGAAGGGTGAGGGCACGCTTCTGCCCCGTCAGGGCGGCAAGTTGTGGCTGGTGCTGACGCTGGAACTGTGGCTGCGATCGTACGCGTTGTGAGGAACGAGCAGCAGGAAGCGACGAGCGGGAAGCAACCATGAACACTGAACTCACCGACCCTCGCACGGGCCGTTCCCGCGGCACGGCGCCCGTCTCCCGCGAGCCCGAGGTGGCTGTGGCCGTGGCAGCGGCCCGGACGGCGCTGGGCAGCTGGAGCGCCCTGACCCCCAGGGACCGGGCGCGGCGCCTGGACCGGCTGGCGACGCTGATCGAGGTCAGCACGGCGGAGTACGCGGCTCGTGAGCGGGCCGGGACGGGCAAGCCGGATGCGGAGACGGCGGGCGAGATCGAGCAGGTGGCGGATCTGTTCCGCTTCTACGCGACGGCGGCACGGACCCGGACGGCCCCGGCGGCGGGCCGGCTGGTGTCCGGGCACGAGAGCTGGGTGCGCTGGGAGCCGATGGGCGTGGTCGGGGTGATCGTCCCCTGGAACTACCCGCTGATGATGGCGGCCTGGCGCTGCGCCCCGGCGCTCGCCGCGGGCAACACGGTGGTGGTGAAGCCTGCGGAGACCACTCCGGACACGCTGGAACTGCTGTCGGAGCACGCCGCGCAGACCCTGGGCGAGGGCGTGCTCCAGTCGCTTCCGGGAGACCGACGGACGGGTCGGCTGCTGGTCGAGTCCCCGGTGGACATGGTCGCGTTCACGGGCAGCGGCCGGGCGGGCCTGGATGTGGCGGCACGGGCGGGGACGCGCCGGATCAGCCTGGAGCTGGGCGGCAACGCCCCGGCCGTCGTCCTCCCGGACGCCCCGGCGGACACGTATGCGTCGCTCGCGGAAGCGGCCACGTACAACGCGGGCCAGAGCTGCGCGGCGCCGGCCCGGGTCATCACGCTCACGGAGAACTACGAGTCGACGGTGGCCCACCTGACGGAGGCGATGGGTGCCCGGCTGGCAGGCCGTGACTTCGGCCCGCTGAACAACCCGGACCAGGTGGCGCGTTACGACTCCCTCGTCGCTTCCTCGTCGGCGAAGCGACAGTTGGCGGCGGACATCGCCACCCCGCCCGGCGAGGAGCACGGCCACTGGCGCGCGGCCCTTCTCCTCGCGGATCTCCCGCACGACGACCCGACGGTCACCGAGGAAGTCTTCGGCCCGCTCCTCACGGTCCAGCACGCGGACACGGTGGAGGCGGCTCTGGCCCTGGCGAACAGTGTCCCGCAGGCCCTGGCGGCCAGTGTCTGGACGACCGGTCTGGGCACGGGGCTCGATCTCGCAGCTCGCCTCGACGCGGGCGAGGCCTGGCTCAACTGCCATCTGGTGCAGACGGCGGAGCTCCCGCACGGCGGGCGTGGCTCATCCGGCCACGGAACGGACCTGAGCACGCTGGCGCTCCAGGAGTACCAACGGCCCAAGACGGTGACGGTACGACTGGCGCCCCGCATGTGAACTCCCGTCTCTGATCGAGAGGTCACCGGTGGGGCATATTCTCTCGTGCCCGTACGCCGGTCCGGCTCGCATGCCGGGTGCCGGCTGCCGCCGTGCAGGAGGGCGCGGCACAGGAATGCCTTCGCCGCGTAGACGACATCGGTGTCCGGGAAGGCCCGCAGGTAGGTGCGGCAACGTTCGCGCACCTCGCCCTCGTCGAGGAGATGGACCGGGGTTCCGGACCGCTCGGCCGCCTCGACGAGGGAGACACCCCCACCGCGACAGCACCGCGGGAGGCGAGCCGCGCCGAAGCGGGCCGGACGGACAGACTTGCGGCGTTGCCCGGCGGCACGGGAGCCACGTGCGGCATGGTCGGTACCGGCGCCGGAGCCGGCAGTCCTGGCAGTGTTGTGGTCATGTGACGCTGTGCCCGCTCCTACCGGCCCGGACGTCTCCGTCAGCGGCTCCTTGATCCCGCACACCAGACCCTTGACGCACGATTGACGACGGCCACTCGACGGGGCCGTCGGACGACCCCGCGTTCGTACTGCTCGACCGCACGCAGGCTGCTCCTCAAGAGAGCCGGCGCAGTAACGATCATCACCACGACAGGCTCGGAGCATGCTTCGTGGCGCACCTTTGAGGGCGACAAAGTCACGGGCTGCGTGGGGTGCGTCCACGGCATCGCCGGGCGAACGCCAGTCTCGCGCTGTCCACGAGCGTTCGGCACACTGTGTCGGTGACCCCGGCCAACCTCTGGTCACATCAGCTTGGCCAGATCGTGGTTGAGTTCGACGACATTGACGCGCTCCTGACCCAGAAATCCGAGAACACGTCCCTGGACGTGGTGGGCGACCAGCCTCCTGACCTTGGCGGCGGGGAGGTGGCGGGCCTTGGCGACACGGTCGACCTGTTCGTAGGCGTACGCCGGGGAGATCGCCGGGTCGAGCCCGGAGCCGCTGGCGGTGACGGCGTCCACGGGGACGGATTCGGGCGGGACCCCGTCGAAGGCGGCTACGGCAGAACGGCGGTCCCTGACGGTCTTGATCAGGTCGGCGTTGTTCGGGCCCAGGTTGGAGGCGCCGGAGATCGTGGGGTCGTAGCCGCCGACGGACGGGCGGGGCTGGAACCACTTGGGGTCGGGGCGCAGCGGCTCCTTCGCGTCCCGGGGATTCCTCTTCGGCAGGGCGAAGTTCTGGCCGATCAGGGTGGAGGCCACGGGCGTACCGTTCGTCGTCAGCAGGGAGCCGTTGGCCTGGTGGGAGAGACCGGCCTGGGCGATGCCGGTGACGAGCAGTGGATAGGCGATGCCGGTGATCACGGTGAACGCCAGCAGCATCCGCAAGGCGGTCAGATGGTGCTGGAGTACGGGGGGAGTGTGGGTACGCACCGTGGGATCGCCTTCTTCTCTCGTCAGGCCGTCTGTCAGCGCAGGCCGGGGATGAACTGAATGAAGAGGTCGAGCAGCTTGATACCCACAAAGGGCAGTGCCAGCCCGCCGAGCCCGTACACCCAGATGTTGCGGCTGAGCAGTGTCGCGGCGGAGGACGGCCGGTAGCGCACGCCGCGCAGCGCGAGCGGGATCAGCGCGATGATGATCAGCGCGTTGAAGACGATCGCGGAAGCGATCGCCGAAGTCGGGCTGTGCAGGCGCATGATGTTGAGCTTGTCCAGGCCCGGGTAGACCATCGCGAACATCGCCGGGATGATCGCGAAGTACTTCGCCACGTCGTTGGCGATCGAGAAGGTCGTCAGCGCGCCGCGGGTCATCAGCAACTGCTTGCCGATCTCGACGATCTCGATGAGCTTGGTCGGGTTGGAGTCCAGGTCCACCATGTTCCCGGCCTCCTTGGCGGCCGAGGTACCGGTGTTCATCGCCACGCCGACGTCCGCCTGGGCGAGCGCGGGCGCGTCGTTCGTACCGTCGCCGGTCATCGCGACCAGCTTGCCGCCCTGTTGTTCGCGGCGGATCAGGGCCATCTTGTCCTCGGGGGTGGCCTCGGCGAGGAAGTCGTCCACCCCTGCCTCCTGGGCGATGGCGCGCGCGGTAAGCGGGTTGTCACCGGTGATCATGACGGTTTTGATGCCCATGCGGCGCAGTTCGTCGAAGCGTTCGCGCATGCCTTCCTTGACGACGTCCTTGAGGTGGATGACGCCCAGGACGCGGGCGCCGGGCGCGCCACCGTGCCGGGTCACCTCGCCGACGACCAGTGGGGTGCCTCCGCTCGCGGAGATGCCGTCCACGATGCCGTCGGCCTCTGCCGTGGGGTGGCCGCCGTTGTCACGGACCCAGCGCATCACTGCCGTCGCCGCTCCCTTGCGCAAGGACAGGTTCTCCCGAGGGTCGTTGAGGTCGACACCGCTCATCCGGCTCTGAGCGGTGAAGGGTACGAACTGTGCCCGGTCCAGTTCTCCTTCACTGCGGCCGCGTAGCGCGTACTGCTGCTTGGCGAGGACGACGATCGAGCGGCCTTCGGGCGTCTCGTCGGCGATCGACGACAGCTGGGAGGCGTCCGCGAGCTCCTCGACGCTCACCCCGTCCACCGGCAGGAACTCGGCGGCCTGGCGGTTGCCGAGGGTGATGGTGCCGGTCTTGTCGAGCAGGAGGGTATTGACGTCGCCCGCGGCCTCCACCGCGCGCCCGGACATCGCCAGCACGTTGCGCTGCACGAGCCGGTCCATGCCCGCGATGCCGATCGCCGACAGCAGCGCGCCGATCGTCGTAGGGATCAAGGCCACCACGAGGGCCGCGAGGATGACGATGGGCTGCTCGGCCCCCGCGAAGATGGCGAAGGGCTGCAGGGTCGCCACCGCGATCAGAAAGATGATCGTGAGGGATGCCAGGAGGATGTTGAGCGCGATCTCGTTCGGCGTCTTCTGCCGCGCGGCCCCCTCCACGAGTGCGATCATCCGGTCGATGAAGGTCTCCCCCGGCTTCGAGGTGATCTTCACGACGATCCGGTCCGAGAGCACCTTGGTGCCGCCCGTGACCGCCGACCGGTCGCCGCCCGACTCCCGGATCACCGGCGCCGACTCGCCCGTGATGGCCGATTCGTCGACGCTCGCGATGCCCTCGACCACATCGCCGTCGCCGGGGATGGTCTGCCCGGCCTCGACGACGACGTGATCGCCCAGACGGAGGTCGACGCCCGGAACCTCCTCCTCTGCGGCGTCGGTCGCGCCGGGCCGCCAGCCACTGAGGCGGCGGGCCATCGTCGTCGTCCTGGTGCGGCGCAGGGTCTCCGCCTGGGCCTTGCCACGTCCCTCGGCCACGGCTTCGGCAAGGTTGGCGAAGACCGACGTCAGCCAGAGCCACGCCGTGATCACCCAGGCGAAGACACTGGGCGTCCTGACGGCCGACAGCGTGGTCAGCACCGCCCCGACCTCCACCACGAACATGACGGGGTTATGGACCATCGAGCGCGGATCCAGCTTGCGCAGGGCGTCGGGGAAGGACGTCAGAAGCTGCTTGGGATCGAGCAGTCCGCCCGAGACCCGGTGCTGCTGACGCCCGGCGCCGGGCGGGGTGGGAGCGGGAGTGGTTGACGTGGACATCAGTGCAGACCCTCCGCAAGGGGGCCGAGTGCGAGCGCGGGAAAGTACGTCAGACCGACAACGATGAGGATCACTCCGGTCAACAGCCCGACGAACTGCGGCCGGTGAGTGGGCAGGGTGCCCGCGGTGACCGGAACGGACTGCTGCCCGGCGAGCGAGCCGGCGAGCGCCAGGACGAACACCATCGGCAGGAACCGGCCGACGAGCATGACCACACCGAGTGCGGTGTTGTACCAGACAGTGTTCACGCTCAACCCCGCGAACGCCGAGCCGTTGTTGTTCGCAGCCGACGCAAAGGCATACAAAACCTCGGAGAAGCCGTGCGGACCGGAATTGAGCATGGCCGCCCTCTCCCCCGGGAATGCCATCGCCAGCCCCGCACCGACCAGCGCGAGTGCGGGCGTGGTCAGGATGTAGAGCGAGGCGAACTTCATCTCCCGTCCCCGGAGCTTCTTGCCCAGATACTCGGGCGTACGGCCGACCATCAGTCCGGCGACGAAGACCGCGACGATCGCCAGGATCAGGATCCCGTAGAGCCCGGAGCCGGTGCCGCCGGGCGCGATCTCCCCCAGCATCATGTTGAAGATCGTCATTCCGCCGCCGCCCGGCGTGTACGAGTCGTGGAAGGAGTTGACTGCTCCGCACGACGTGAGGGTGGTGGACACGGCGAACAGGGCCGAGGCCCGGATCCCGAACCGCGTCTCCTTGCCCTCCATCATTCCGCCGGCCGCGTGACCGGCGGTGCTGCTGACGCTGTGCAGTTCGTTGGCGGTCACGATGGCGACCGATGCGGCCCAGATCAATGCCATCACGGCAACAATCGCGTAGCCCTGTCGGTTGTCGCCGACCATCGTCCCGAAAGTCCGGGGCAGCGAGAACGCGATGACCAGCATGAGGTAGATCTCGATCAGGTTGGTGAAGGCGTTGGGGTTCTCGAAGGGGTGTGCAGAGTTCGCGTTGTAGAAACCGCCGCCGTTGGTGCCCAGTTCCTTGATGGACTCCTGGGAGGCGACGGGGCCTCCGGTCACGCCCTGGTGCCCGCCTGCGATGGTGGTGATGTCGTGGATTCCGTGGAAATTCTGAACAGAACCGGCGGCCACCAGAACGATCGCGAAGACGAACGCAAGGGGCAGCAGAACGCGAAGCACAATCCGCGTCAGGTCCACCCAGAAATTCCCGACGCGATCGGTCTGCTTCCTGCTGAAGCCCCGGATCAGCGCGGCCACGACGGCAATACCCACGGCCGCGGAGACGAAGTTCTGCACCGCCAGGCCCGCCATCTGGACCAGATGGCCCATGGTCGACTCGCCGGAGTACGACTGCCAGTTGGTATTGGTGACGAAGGATGCCGCGGTGTTGAACGACTGGTCCGTGGTGACCGGCTTCATTCCCAGGGACAGCAGGAGATGGTTCTGCAGGCGCAGAAATGCGTACAGGAACAGTACCGACACTGCGGAGAAGGCCAGGATGCTGCGCAGATAGACGGACCACTTCTGGTCGGCATCGCCGTTCACTCCGCCTGCCCGGTAGATCAGGCGCTCGGCCCGCCCATGGTGATCGGTGCTCAGGACGCGGGCCATGTAGCCGCCCAGCGGGCGAAACGAGAGACCTAGCGCGACCACCAGAGCGAGCACCTGGAGCCATCCCGCGAGAGTGTCGTTCATCCGGGCTTTCTCCTAGAACTTCTCGGGGAAGATCAGGCAGATGACCAGGTAGATGACGAGGCACGCGGCAACGATCAGGCCGACGATGTTTTCCACGCTCACAGGCGTCCGACCCCCTTGGCGGCCAGGCCGATGAGGACGAACACCACTACCGTGAGGCCGATGTACGCGACGTCCGACATGCGCAAGGCACCCCGCAGAGTCATCAGGGGCAGGCTTGTTCAGCCCTCCCGGTCGGAACATGGGGTTGATCCGGAATATGAGGTCGATTCGTTTCTGACGCTATATCAGTTGAGTTCGAGAATTCCCTGCCGCCCTGTGCGCCGATGGGATGACGGTGGGGTGCGGGGATTCACTCGGTGCGGCCCGATGTCGCACTGCCGCCGGGCGCGGAACTCGGAAGAGTGAGCATCGCCGAGAAGGCGGGGCCTTCATGGGTCGTCTCCAGGGTCCCGTCCATGGCCTCGGCCAAGTCGCGCGACAGCCGCAGAGCCAGGCTGTCGGCCCTGGTACTCGGAGGCCGGGAGGCCGCGGCGCTCAGTTCCGGACCTCTGACGGGCACGCCGTCGTCCACCCGAATCCTCACGCGGCCGGCCCGGACCTCGGCGGTGAAGACGGGGGGCCGGTCCGGCGGACTGTGCCGCAATGCGTCGGCCCCCAGGGCGGTCAGGGAGCGTGTGAGGAGAGCAGCGTCCGCGATCACGTCGGGCAGCTGTTCCGGCAGATGCAGAACGATCGAATGGCCGCCGGGCCCGAGGTCGTCCAAGGCAGCGCCGAGCACCTCGTTGAGGTCGACCGGACGGAGGTAGAGATCGAGTGCACCGGCGTGCAGACGACTCACATCGTCGAGATCGGTGACCAACTGCGCCGCACGGTGCACCGCCGCGCGGGCAGCGTCCAACAACCGCACCTCCTCAGGAGCAGGCGCGTCGGCGTGTCGACGCCGCAAGCGCACGAGCGCTGCTTCAGCGGTGTGCAGCGGAGCACGCAGATCACGGCCTGCCGCGAGAAGCAGGGATGCCCGGGTGCGTTCGGCGTCGGCGAAAGTGTCCGTGCCGCCGGAACGCCCGGCGATCCGCCCTCGGGCATGGGCCAGCCCCAATTCGGCGGCGCATGCGGCGAGGACGCGCTGGTCCTCCGTGCTCAGTCCCGAGCCGCGAGCAGCCAGCGTGAGATTGTCGTCGACGGGGCTTTCCACATCCGCCTCGTAGGGCTTCTCCGGCGGCCGCTCCCCGGCGCTGGCGACGACGTACCAGCGGGGCACGGGGGATGCTTCCGGATCCCTTTCGAGCAGGCTGATCGCACTGAGGCCGAAGTTCTCCCGGATCTGCTCCACCAGTGCCGTCAGATCCTGGCCACGCATCATGGCGGCGGCCAGGCGGCTCAACGCCCTCGCCTCCGATGTCGCGCGTACGGCCTGGTACGTACGCTGCGCAGCCGCTCCCGCTGCCGTGCCGACGAGAGCGGCTGTGGCGATGAAGACCACGAGCGCGGTGATCTCGTCCGGACGCTCAATGGCCAGCGAGTGCACCGGTGCGGTGAAGTAGTAATCGGCGAGCAGTGCTGCGGCAACCGCGGCGAACAGCGCGGGGTGGAGCCCGCCGACCAGGGCGACCACGACGACGGCGAGCAGATAGATCACCAGGTCGCTGGAGAGGTCGAAATGGCCACGCAGCGCGGTCAGCAGGAGCGTCAGTACGGGCAGCAGCACCGCGGCGCCGGCCAGCGCGGCCCAGTACCGTCTCGGGCCCGTGCCACGGCTCGGGCGCGGAAGCCTCACCACAGCAGACCCTGCTGCCTCCTCATGGGTGACGATGTGCACGTCAATGGGGCCGGACCTCTTGATCGTCCGCTCTCCCACACCTGCTCTCAGGAGGGAGGCGAGACGGCCGTGCCGACTCGCGCCCAGCACGATCTGGGTGACGTTCTCCGCCTCGGCGAACTGGAGCAAGGCGTCGACAACGTCCTCGCCAGTGGTCTGGTGGTAGGTGCCGCCGAGCGACTCCAGAAGGGTGCGCTGGGTGTCCAGTACCGCCGGGTCGACGCCGGTGAGCCCGTCCTCCGGGACCACGTGGAGGGCCAGCAACTCGGTGCCGGGGGTACGAGCGCTGATCCTCGCGGCACGGCGGATGAGGGTCTCGCCCTCCGGCCCGCCGCTCAGGGACACCAGGATGCGTTCCCGGGTCTCCCAGGGAGCGACGATGCCGTGTTCCGCACGGTAGCGCTGCAGCCCCTCCTCCACCCGGTCGGCGAGCCACAGCAGGGCGATTTCGCGCAGGGCGGTGAGGTTGCCGACCCGGAAGTAGTGGGTGAGGGCGGACTCGATGCGGTCCGGCGGATAGATGTCGCCGTGGACCATGCGGCGGCGGAGCACCTCCGGTGGCAGGTCGACCAGTTCGATCTGGTCGGCCCGGCGGGCCACCTCGTCGGGCAGGGTCTCCCGCTGCGCGACCCCCGTGATCTGCCGTACCACGTCGTTGAGGGATTCCAGGTGCTGGACGTTGAGCGTGGTGACCACATCGATGCCGGCGGCCAGGAGCTCCTCCACGTCCTGCCATCGCTTGGCATTGCGGGCCCCTGGAACGTTGGAGTGGGCGAGCTCGTCGACCAGCGCGACCTGGGGACTGCGGGCCAGCACCGCGTCGAGATCCATCTCGGTGAAGAGCGCACCGCGGTGGCTCAACGTACGCCGGGCAATCGTCTCCAGACCGTCGGCCATGGCCGCTGTCGGCCGACGTCCATGCGGCTCGACGAAGCCGACGACCACGTCCGCGCCTCGTGAACGCAGCCGCTGCCCCTCGGCGAGCATGGTGTATGTCTTTCCGACCCCGGGGGCGGCCCCGAGGTAGATCCTCAACCGTCCACGTGCCACCGGCGGACTCCTGCCCAGGTCACCCCCGTGTCGTGCTCGCGCCCTTCCATGGTGCGCCCCTCACAGCCGTTCCACTTGACGACACCGACGTCGACCGGCTGAGTGGGCCCGGAGTCCGCGACTCCGGGCCCACGGCGCATCGTCAGGCGCACGATTGCCGGTTCACGCCATCCGGCCTGCCGGAGCACGTAGCCCCCGCCCGGTTTCAGGCCGGACGGGGGCGCCTTTGTCGTACGCGGACATCAAGGAACTCACAGAGCCACGGACATCACGGAGCGAGGAGGTGGCCTGCGGCAACCGCCGAGGCCACGGTCCCTCCGGCCACCACAGCCGAGGCCGCGAGCAGTGGAACCCTCGGCGTCCACGTCCGCAGCGTCCGGGAGCGGGAGACACGGTCCAGCAGCGCGTCCCGGCCGCGCAGCACGATCAGGCCGACGCCGGTGAGCGTCAGCGCCATGCCGAGGCCGAAGGCGACGACCATCGCGAGAGCGATGCCGACCTTGCCGGTCAGCAGGCCGGTGAGCAGGACGAGGAAGGCGGACGGCGAGGGCAGCAGGCCGCCCGACGCACCGAGTAGCACGAGGCCTCGCCAGGTGAGGAGGGACGGGGCGTCCGGGATGTGATGGCTGTGCCCGTGGTCATGCCTGTGCGCGTGACCAGGCCCGTGATGGGGTCGGTGGTGCCTTCGGTGGCGCAGATGCCTCCGCAGCAGGCTCACCCCCACCCCTGCCACCACCAGCGCCGCGATCAGTTGGAGCCACCCCGTCAGCGCCGCGATGTCCGGCGTGCTGTTCGCCGCCAGCCACCAGCCGACCGCCAGGACGGCGACCGAGAACGTGTGCATCACGGCGACGATCCCGCCCAGCCACACCGCGTCGCGCGGCCTGCCCCTGCCGCCCACCAGGTACCCGGCGGCCAGTGACTTCCCGTGCCCCGGCGCGCAGGCGTGGAGCGCTCCTACGGCAGCGGCCACGAGCAGAGCCGGCGCGAGGGCCGCGCCGTGGTCCAGCACTGACGTCAGGTCGGTTGTCCAGGCCCCCTGGCCCGCAGCGGCCGGTGAGGCCGCGGCGGTTTCCGCGGCCCCCGGTTTCAGGGTCAGCGTCCGCGTCGGGTCCTGTGCCGTGTGCAGCCCGCCGGAGCCCGTACCCGTCACCGACAGCGTCCGGTACGCCGGGTCGACGTCCGTCAGCGCGGTGACCGTGAGTTCGATGCGGTCCACCGGTCGCGGGCAGACGAAGTGGAGCTTCATTCCGTCCGCCCGGTCCACACGGCAGGGGCTGCCGTCCTGGCGCACGACGATGTGCGAGCGCAGATAGCCCGTCTCGTCACCGCCGGACTCGTTCTTCAGCACGGCGATGTCGTCCCGCTGCGCGGACCAGGTCGCGTCGACGGCTGTGCCCGCCGCCTCGATCTTCACGACGGGAGGGGTTCCGAAGGGGTGCGCCTGTGCCGTCCCCGCGCTGCCCAGGAGCAGCGCGAGGGCGGCGGCCAGCAGGAGCAGCACCCCGTTGCGAGGTGATCGCACGGTGGTGCCTCCCCTCTACTTCCGGCGTGCGGCGAGCGCGTGAACTGTGCCGTCGTCCGCGAGGGCGAAGACCCAGTCACCACTCACGGAGAGGGCCGAGGCCACTCCCGCGCCGAGGTTGTACGAGGCGACCTGCGTCCCGCTCGCCCGGTCCAGGACGAGCAGGCGACCGTCCCACGTCCCGACGTACACATGGGACTTCGTCACCAGCGGGTGCATCGTCGGCGAACCGGCACCGGCCGAACAGCCCATGGCGACCCGCCACTTGTCGTCCAGCGGGCTTTCCCCCGCCAGATAGCCGGACTTGGACTCCCACACCGGCTTCGACGGATCGGTCGCACTCGTGTCGTAGGCGCGTACGACACCGTCCCGGCCCGCGACATAGGCGTTGTCGCCCCACACGGCCGGGCTGGTGAGCGGAGCGCGCCCCGGCTCGCAGGTGCTGCCGCCGCCCAGCTTGGACTCCCAGGTCACCGCGCCCGTCTTCGGGTCGTGTCCGCGGACGCCGTACGCCGTGAACGTCACCAGCTCGGCCTCGCCCGTGGCCGGGTCGGTCAGGACGGGCGAGGAGTGGCTGTCGATGTCGCCCGCGGTGTCCTTCACCCACAGCTGGGTGCAGGACGCGAGGTCCATGGCGATGACGGTGTTGCTCGACATGGATTGCAGGTAAGCGGTGTTGGAGCCGGGCTCGCGGATCACTGTGCTGTGTGCCTGTCCCCAGGAGAACGCGGCGTCGAAGCTGCCGGGCAGCATCGCTCCGGTCGCGGCGTCCCGGCATCGGACCGTGTAGGCGTCCTGGTAGACGGCGACCGAGCGGCGCTCCGCGCCAGCCAGCGCGAAGACGCTGACAGGTCCGCCCGCGCGACCGTAGCGGCGCACGGTGTCCCCGTGGGTCTCCTCTCGGTCGATCGACTGCCAGACGATGCGGCCGCTCGCCGCGTCGAGCGCGTAGATCCGGCCGACGCCGGTGGTCAGATGGACCGTGCCGTCGTGGAGTGTCGGTGCCGACTCGGCATCGCCGTCCAGGTACGTACGCCACAGCTCACGCCCGGAGGCGATGTCGTACGCGAGCATCATGCTGTACGGCGAGTCGAAGGCGCGGGACGAGACGATGAGCTTGCCGTCCGCGACCACCGAGCCGTTGAGATTGAACTGCTCGCCGGTGTGGCGGGCCCACCTGAGGTCGAGCCTCGCGCCGGGCTCGTCGCCGCTCGCGGACCGCCCGGCCTCGTCGCCGCCCTGCCGCAGCCAGTCCTGCCCGGTCCTGGGCTTCGCGAGCTCGGCGTCGCGCACGATCTCGAAGGTGTTCTTCACGGCGGGGAACTGCTTGCCCCGGGTGTCGTACGCGACCGACTCGGCTGTGTACGTGCCGGGCCGCAGCCCGTGCAGGGTACCGCTGGCCCGCGTCCAGGCGCCGCGTGCGTCGGGGCAGGGCTCCGGCGTGCCGCCGGGCGGGGTGTAGCAGTTCTCGATGCCGGGGCGGGACGCCCCCTTGTCGAAGCGCACGTCCTGACGCTTCACCAGATGTCCCCGGCTGTCGCGGATGGTCAGCACCGCCTTGGCGGGCGTGCGGCCGTCGTCCTCCGCGTACACCTCGACGGGAACTGCGGTCTCGGCGCCGTGCACGCTGCCCTGCGCGGGGCTGACCAGCGCGGCGTCGTCGTCGATTTCGAACTGCCGGTGAATGCCGGTCACATGGCCGGTGTCCTCGTTGCGGGGCGTGCGCGGATCGTCCGTGATCGCGCCGAAGTCGAGAACCTTGTAGTCGGGGTGGGCACCGTCGATGCCGTACGTGCCCTGATTGTTGATCTCGACGGACCGTTTGAAGGCACCGCGCCGGAACTCGGCCTGCTGGTTGTGACCGGCAGCGACCATCCGTACGTCGTACTTGGCGAGTTCGTCGATCGTCGGCTGCATGCCGGCGCCGGGGCCCCATTGGGTGAACAGGGAGCGGTGGGCGAAGACGAACACCTGCTTGCCGACCGCGTGCCGGGCGAGGTCCCGGCGCAGCCACTCCAGCTGCGGCTTCAGCCCGCTCGCGTCGTAGTTGTCCTCGAGGACGACGATGTGGCGGCCGTTGCGGTCGAAGCTGTACCACTCGGGGGCGAGGTTGCGGCGGTAGTACTCCATGCTGCCGGCGTATCCCTGGGAGGTCGCCGTGCCGCCGAAGTCGTGGTTGCCCATCACCGGATAGAAGGGGTGACCGAGCCGACCCTCTTCGAGGCCCTTGCTGAACAGGTCGTACGCGCCCTGGCGGCGCGGCTCGTCAGCGTAGTCCGTGACGGTGAGGTCACCGGTCGCGATCTGCATCGTCGCGCCGTCGACCTCGGACATCGCCTGAACCTGGCCGGTCCACTGGGGCAGCGCGCGGCGGGCCTCGTCGTCGGAGCGGTTGCCGACCTCGGGGTCGGAGTTCATGACCCACTTCTCGGTGGGGTTCGAGGCGTTGCGGTCGGGTACGAGCGCGAAGTCGACGTCTTTGCCGCCCGTCTCGGGAACCTTGTGGAAGAACTGCGGGATGTAGTCCTTGCGCATCGCCGGCGTGTATCCGTCGGGCGAGACGATGCTGACGAGGTCGGTCTCGCGCCGCTTCGGGTCGATCTGCAGGCTGTACGAGCCGTCCGCGCCGGTCGTGGTCCACACGGCGCCGTCGGTGACATCGATGCCGGGCATGGGCTGCTCGCCCTTGTCCCGCTCGCCGTTGCCGTTGCGGTCCTTGAAGACGGTGCCCTCGACAGTGACGGTGCCGACCGGATCCGCGCTGTCGTCGGCGAAGGCCGCCTGGGGCGCGAGGAAGGACAGCGCGACGGCTCCGGCGGTCGCCAGTTGCCAACGCCGCCGGGTACGGCGCAGTCCACGGACGAGGAAAGGCAGTCGGCAGACGACGAACAGCAGTACGACACCGGCGGCCGTGCCGAGCGCGACGGTGAGCCAGGGGAACGAGGGCAGGGCGTGCGCGCCACGGACGTCGACGAGCGGGGTGGCCGCAGAGGCGTCGACCGCCGTGCCGCCGAACTCGACGACGACCTGGGTCAGTCCGCCCTTGTCGATGAGCGGGCTCAGGTCGAGCGCGTCGACGTGGCAGCTCCACGCCAGCTCGATGACGACGCCGCCCGGCACACCGCCGTTGTCGCCGGGCACGCCCGAGCCGGTGGCCGGGCAGGGGGCCGAGAGCAACCCGGCCGCCCACGCACCGGCCTGCTCGGGAGCCACGACGGCGTTGTGCACGATGAGGCGGCCGCTGGTGACAGCGTCACCGGGCGCGACCACGAGTTCCGCATGCTCGCGCGTGACATGAGCGGACGCGGCCTGAGCGCCGATGCCCAGCACGAGGAACAGCAGCGCGAGGGCGAGCCCGGCTGCTCTGCATATGTGTTTCATAAAGCGGACGTTAATGATCCGCTGTTCGGTTACCTGCCGGTCCTGAGCGACTTCACGGAGCCGTCCGGAAGTGTTCAACGTCCCGTTCATGGCTGTTGGGTCACGCGGGGCTCTTGCGACATGCCATGCGCGCGCTGTCTGCGGACCGCGCGCACGGACGCCGACCAACCGGAGTTCACCGGCCCAGTACGGCCCGCGCTGGACCGGGTCCTTCACGGTGACGGGCAAGGGTTCTTGGCGCAGCGCCCTCGACCTGCTCAACGCCGCCCAGGACAGCTGACGCGGCCGGTTCGTCGCGCACTTGCCACCGCACCGCCGTTCCGCGAGCACGACGTCGGGGAGCCTGGGATTCCCCCGTATCCGCTGGCAGTTCATCAACGGACGCCTCGGCCTCCCGGCCGACTGCCGGCAAGCTCCCGACCCCGTCCGGCGTCTCTTCGACCAGGCGTTCTTCGACAAGATCTACGTCATCAACACCGACGACGTCCCGCACAGAGAAAGCCGGTCCCTTCGCCGTCCTCCTCGACAAGGAGAACCGGCGAAGCGCCAGGCACTACGTAACGACGACCAGCTCCGGACTCAAACACCCGACCGCATGCGAGCAGACGCGGGACGATGAGGCGTTGGGTGGGGCCGACCGGATTCGAACCGGCGTCTTCCTACATGCCGTGAAGGCGCGACGACCACTGCGCTACAGCCCCACCCTGCTCGTGATCCCAGAAGCCATCTGCGCTCCGTGCTGCCGGATTGTCCGAGGGGGGTTCTCCGAGCAGCGGCTTGGCCGGCCGTGGCGCGGAGCAGCTTGACGCCGAGGATTGGCGGCTGGCTCCTGCCCTGCTCAGCCCTCGACTGAGCAGGGCAGCATGCGGCGGCTCCGGGCCCCAGGTCTTCTGCCCGGAGTCCTGCCGGCGGTCTGCACGCCGCGGCCCGGGGCCCGTCCGGTGTTGGGCCGATCGGGATGTGCCAGGCCCCCGGAGCGGGATGCTCCGGGGGCCTGGCGGTGCCTGTCGCCGGATCAGACGGCGGTGATGTTCTCCGCCTGCGGGCCCTTCTGGCCCTGGGTGATGTCGAACGTGACGGCCTGGCCTTCCTGAAGCTCACGGAAGCCGGTGGAGTTGATGTTGGAGTAGTGCGCGAAGACGTCGGGGCCGCCGCCGTCCTGAGCGATGAAGCCGAAGCCCTTTTCCGAGTTGAACCACTTGACGGTTCCGCTGGCCATGCCGGTGCCTCTCAGTCGATAGTCGGATCCGCACCGCGCGGACCCGGAGGTGATCGCCCTGGTTCTCAGGCACTGCACAGCAAAGTGCCCGCGCCGGAGCGCGGGCAGGTACTGCGAACCACGACATCTGCCGGTGACACTACATGGCGAGACCGCCCATCACCAGAGAGCAATGGGTCATCAGCGATCCCGAGTTCAGAATGTCCGCCGACAGTCAGGAAGTAATCCGGGCCCTGCCTGCGCACATGCAAGTCGCGCGGCAGGAACGGGTCTACTCCGAGCGGAGGCGCTTCTGACGCCGAGTGCGTGTTGCCTCTGCTCTACGATGCGGCCGGGTCGTGGAGTGAAGCGTCGGCCGGCCCCTGGCAGAAGCCGGTGAACCGCACTTTCAGGCCCTCTCGCTGTGGGGAGCAGCAGAAGGGGCCGGCTGATGCCGTCGCCTCGGGTGAGAGTGGGGCGAGCCGGACCATGCGCCATGGTTCGTTGTCGCGGCGGGCGCGGATCGTCACGGCGTCGCCGTCGCGGCTGGCCCGGACGGTGATGTGATGTCCGTTCCAGTCGGGCACGGGGGCCAGGGACCAGTCGGAGCGGCCGCGGGTGACGACGGCGCCGAGGTGTGGGACGCCGTCCGTCATTTCCACGCCGGCCTTGATCCACGTCTGCTCGTCCACACGGACCATGAGTCCGGCTTGGTCGTAGAGGGTGTCGAAGTCGGCGACGAAGGTCACTTCGATGGCGCTGGTGTCCGGCAGGGCGGTCAGCAGCGCGTGCCCGTCGTCCCGGATGAAGCCGTAGCTGGTGGTGCGCCAGAAGTCACTGCGGTTCCGGGTGGTGACCAGCAGTCCGGCGCTGTCGCTGACGGCGTCCAGGGGAGGGTTGAGCCAGGTGGCGTCGTCCCAGCCAATGGTGTGCTGGTTGCTCATGTGTCTGCTCCGTTGTGCGGGCGAGGCGGTCTGCCGGTGTTCTGGGGCGGTGAGGAGCGCCGGCACCGTGGTCAGGTGTGGCACCGGTCAGGCGTCTGAGGGGCAGGGCGGTCAGGCGTCCGGCCGCGCGGCCGTCTGCGCGCCGGGGCCGGTGCCTCCACTGGTGATACGGATGATGGCTTCGAGGGTCAGGGCGCGTTCGTGGGGTTCCGTGTCGAGGGCGCGGTGAATGGACAGTCCTTCGATGAGGGCGTCGAGCTGACGGGCTGTTGCCGGGTCGAAGTGCCGTTCCAGAGCGTGGCGGCTGCGACGCATCCATTCTCGGGTCAGTTCCCGGTAGGTGGGCTTGCGTGCCGCGAGGGTGTACAGCTCGTGGGTGAGGACGAGTTCACGCTGGTTGCCGCCGGACAGGTGGTGGATGAGGTCCGCGACCGCTTCCCGTGCCTGGCCGGGTGTGGTGGCGGCTCCGAGTCGCTCCTCGAATACGGCGACGATGCTGCTGGTGAAGCGGGTGAACGCCTCGCGCAGCAGCTCGTTCATGTCGGCGAAGTGATAGGTCATCGACCCAAGAGGCACTCCGGCGCGGGCGGCGACCTTGCGGTGCGAGGTGCCCGCGACTCCCTCTTCCGCGATCAGGTCGAGCGCGCTTGTAATGATGTTTTCCCGCCGCTCGGGGTCGGTTCGTCCGGTTGCCACGGTGTTTCCTTGCGCTAGATCGAACGGATCACGCGGGCAGGGTTGCCCACAGCGACCACGTTGGCGGGAATGTCCTTGGTGACGACGGCTCCGGCACCGATGACGCTGTTGTCGCCGATACTCACCCCCGCCAGGACGATCGCTCCGCCTCCGAGCCAGACGTTGTCGCCGATCGTGATCGGCTTGGCGGCCTCCAGCTTGTCGCGGCGCGGCTGCGGTTCCACGGGGTGGGTAGGGGTGAGCAGCTGCACGTTGGGGCCGATTTGGCAGTCCCGGCCGATGGTGATGGGAGCCACGTCCAGGGCGGTGAGGTTGTAGTTGATGAAGGTGTCCTGGCCAACGGTGATGTGCGCGCCGTAGTCGACGAACAGCGGCGGTCTGATGTGGGCACCGACGCCGAGATCACCGATGAGCTCCGCGACGACGGATCGCGCGGCTTCGGTGTCCTCCGCGTACGCGGCCTGGTACCGGGCGGCCAGGCGCACGGCCCGTTGCTGGGACGTCGCGATGTCGGGGTCGTCTGCGATGTAAAGGTCCCCGGCGAGCATCCGCTCGTGGTTGGTACGGGAGTCCCCTTCGAAGAAGTCAGGCATGCGTACGATCGTACACTCAAAGCGTACGATCGTACGCACTCCTTCTCGTTTCGTCTTCCGAGGGGGTGGCGCACACCCCCTGCCGTCCGGGACGGACCTGAGGTGTCCACCGGGACCATGGGGCTGGGCTGTTCGGGCTGTTCGGGCTGTCCATCGGCTCCCTGGGCGGGGGCACGGTCTCCGGACATCTCGTGCGTCGCTACGGAGGCAGGACAGTCATCGGCGCCGGAGCCGCCCTGATCGCCGTCGGCTGCCGGTCGGTGAGGTCGCGCTGCTCAGGGGTGCATCCGTGCGCCCTTGAGGACTTTGTCCACCAGATTGCGCGGTCCGTAGACAGCCATCCCCACCAGGTCGAGCTGATCCTTGCCCACGGCCCGTACAGCTGCCCGGTTGTCCCGGTCGTTGCCCGTGTTGAACAGATCCGAGGTGAACACCGCTCTCGGCAGCGAGCGGGACAGCGCACGACCGTGCGCGGTGGTCAGTGTCTCCTTCGTCCCCTGGAAGACCAGTACGGGCTGGCGGAACATCGGCAGATACGCGGTGTCGTCGGCGTCCGTGTACGGCTCGCCGATCATCTCCGGGGATGCCGTGCCGAGCCCACTGACCACGAAGGCGGTCACATTCAGCCGCTGCCAGGGCTCCAGGTCGTCGCGCAGCAGAACGGCGATCTTCGTGTCGAACCGGACAACCACGTGCTCATCGCCCGCACCGCTCTCGCCCCGGACCCCGGTCTCGGTCTCGGTCTCATCCTTGGTTCTCATGCTTCGAGACTCCAGGGTTCTGCCTTCTCCGTCTTGTACGTTCTTTGCATGGTGCCCCGGCAGGAAATCTCCGCTTGGCGCCCGCCGGTCGCGGGTGTCGTGGAGGTCTTCCACGCCCACTTCACCGAGCACGCGTACCCCATGCACGTCCACGACGCCTGGACCCTGCTGATTGTCGACGACGGCGCGGTCCGCTACGACCTGGACCGCCATGAGCGCGCCACCCCGAACGACACCGTGAGCCTGCTCCCGCCGCAGGTCCCGCACAATGGCTCACCTGCCACCCCTCACGGCTTCCGCAAGCGTGTTCTCTATCTCGACATGTCGCAGCTGGACGAGCGCTTCATCGGCCCGGCGGTGGACGGCCCGGACCTCGCCGACTGCGTCCTGCGCAGACGCATCGGACAATTGCACACAGCCCTCGCCGACCGGGGCGACGCGTTCGAGGCGGAGAGCCGTCTGGCCCTCATCAGCGAGCGTCTGCGCGAGCACCTGCGCCCCAAACTGGCCGTCGGCAGAGCGGGGCCCGACCGCGGTGTCGCCCAGGACCTGCGTGACCTCCTCGACGAGCGATTGCTCGGAGCCATCACCCTGGCCGAAGCCGCACGTCTGGTCCACGCCCATCCCACACATCTCGTGCGTGCCTTCAGCGCCGCATTCGGCATCGCACCCCATCAGTACCTGACGTCCCGCCGCGTCGACCTGGCCCGCCGTCTGCTGCTCGACGGGCAGCCGCCGGGCGCAGTAGCGGCCGCCACCGGCTTCTACGACCAGTCCCACCTCACCCGGCACTTCAAGCGTGTCATGGGCATCACTCCAGGCCAGTACGCGCGTACCGGGGCAGCCAGTTGATCAAGGGCCGCCCGCACGGGCCCTGGCCCCGGAGCCTGGACACCTGAGACGCGGATCTTGAGGATCCGAGAACGGACATGTCGTGGCAGCCGACCGGGCGGCCCGCCGGACGGCCGACGCGGAGCTCGCCGCCCGGATGGGCAGGATTCGCCAGGACTCGGACGGCACTACGGTGTCCCGAGGATCGCCGCCGAACTGCGCGAATACGGCGAGCGCCTCAACCACATGAAGACTGCCCGGGCCATGCGCCAGGTCGGCCCGGCCGGTCTGCGGCTGGGGCGCAGGCACCGCACCGCCGTCGCGGACTCGGCCACCCATGCCCTTCACGGCACCGTTGCCGTTGCCGCGATTCTGCTCTGGCTCCGCTCGTAACCCGTAGGACAGCCCTCAGGCCCTCGGCTGGGTGAAGCGGATGCTGTTGCCGAAGGGGTCGCGAAGGCCACAGTCGGTTCCGTACGGACGATCGGTCGGCTCCTCGGTGAACTCGACGCCCCGGCCCAGCAGCGTCTCGTACGTCTTGCGGCAGTCGTCCGTGCTGAAGATGAGGGAGCCACCCATCACTCCCTTGGTCACCAGTTCGCGGACCTGCTGCGCCGTTTCCTCGGACATCGCCGGGGGGCCCGGCCTCTCCAGCAGGATCTGGCGCTCCGGGTGGCCCGGGACGCTGACGGTCAGCCAGCGCATGAAGCCCAGATCGACATCGGCGTTGACCTCCAGGCCAAGCTTTCCGACGTAGAAGTCAAGGGCCTCGTCCTGGTCGAGTACATAGATCTGCGAGTGCGTGATGGCGTTGAACATGTGCATCACGCTACCGGGCAAGCCGGACGGAAACTTATCCAAAACTGCTCAACAGACGGACGGTGCAGGCAGTGCGGACGCTCAGGCGCTCGGCCGCGTCCACGCCATCGTGAAGCACGTCGGTACGCTCGTGGCCGCCGCTTCCTTGCGGTACGTCCTCGGTGACCGGCCGACGATGTCGCGGAATGTGCGGCTGAAGGTTCCTGGGCTGCCGAAGCCGACTTGGAAGCAGATGTCCGTCACACTCCGGTCGGTCTCCCGCAACAGGAACATCGCACGCTCGACACGGCGGCGCTGCAGGTAGCGGTGTGGCGTCTCGCCGAACGTGGCCCGGAAGGTGCGCGTGAAGTGCGCCTGGGACACATGGGCGATCCGGGCCAGGGCCGGAACGTCCAGCGGCTGCGCATAGGCGCGGTCCATCGCATCCCGTGCCCGAAGCATGCGGCGGTTCGTCTCTTCTGCAGCACGGCTCACGGCGTCATCACACCACGGCTCACCGCCGTCCGTGGCAGATCCATCGGCTGAACTCCGGCTGAGGCCGGTCCGGTGTGCAGCATGTACCGGATCTCGCACAGCACCTCCCGGTCCGGCAACGGCTTGCGGTCCGGATACCGGAAGCGCCAGTGGCGCTGCGGCAGCAGCGGCTCAAGGCGGTCCCACAGCTCATCCGACACGATTCACGGCGGCGTCTCCTCACCGGACCGAACACTCAACTCACCTGCCGGACATGGCCATCAAGACCGATCCACCTCATGGTGTCAGCCGTCGAAAGCCTCAGCGCACGAGTTCGGGATCTTCTCCCTCGGGCAATTCGCGCATGTTTCGAAGCGGCGACAGAAAGTACGGGATGGTGCTCAACGTCATGCCGGCGGCACCGATCCACAATGTAGCTTTTGCTCCGAACACAATCCCCGAAGCTCCCCCCAAAAGCCCGCCGAGCGGAATGCCGCCCCAGGACACGAACCGGGCTGTCGCACTCATCCGTCCCAAGAGCCGATCTGGTGTGAGGGTCTGCTGGAGGCTTGATTGAGCAACAAAGCGGATGACTCCGCCCAGGGAAAGGAACGCGAGTCCGAGTGCAGCCACGTACACGTTCCAACCCGGATGCGCCAATGGCATCAGCACTGTCAACGGACAGGTGACAAGTGGGGCGAGCCAGATGACCGGACCCTGCCCGATCCGCTTCGAGACCCTGGTCGCCCACAGCGCGCCCAGCAGGGCACCACAGCCCATTCCCGACAGGATGAGGCCGATACCGAAGGACTCGAGATCCATCTCCCTCTCCAAGAAGACCAGCAACATGGTCTGATACATGACCAGGAAGAGGTTGAATATTGCATCCCCCAGGATGATTGCACGCAGGACGGGATGCTTGAGAACAAACTTCAACCCTTCTTTGATGTCTCGAAGCAGTTGAGGGTGCTCACTCGACTCCGGCTTCTGTTCGCGTTTGCGGATGCCGGTCGCAAGCACCCCTGACATCACCATCCCGACCGAACTCACCACAAGCGTTACAGGGGCTCCGAGCCAGCCGACAAGCGGCCCTGCCATCCCTGGTCCACTGATACTGGTTACCGAACGTATCGCCGAGAGCTTTGAGTTTCCTTCAAGGAGATTGCCGCGCCCCACCAGGTGCGGCAGATAACTCACGTACGCGACATCGAAGAAGACTGTCAGCACCCCATGAACCAACGCGACCGCGTAGAGCCACCAGATCGTCAGAAGCTCCGACCACCACGCCACCGGTATCGTCAAGAGGGCCACCGCCCGAGCAAGATCAGTGCTGATCATCACTGATCGTTTCCGCATACGGTCCACCCACGCACCTGCCGGCAGCCCGACCAGGAGCGAGCCTGCCGTGGTCATCGCGGACAGTAATCCAACCTGGAACTCGTCAGCATTCAATGCCACGATCGCAACCAGAGGCAACGCGAGAAAGATAATGCGATCGCCCAGTTGACCGAGCGCGGTGGCCGCAAACAGCCGCCGGAAGTCCGGATCGTGCAGGAGTCCGAGTCGGGAGGGTATTGACATTCGAGTCACCTACTGTCGGATGTGAAATATCGCTCTGCCGGCTTCAGCGGCTACGGCTGGTCGACCACGAACTCGTAGGCCACTTCACGGCGCACGTCCGGAATGACGATGTCGGCGGTTTCCACCGGACGTCCGTCGGTGTCGTAGATGGTCCGCTCGATCTGGAGCACCAGGTCCCCGACGCTGATCCCCAGTAGGTTCGCCTGTTCCTGGGTGGCACGAGCCGGGCGGGGCAGCTCGACCACGGTCTCGATATCAACACCGATGGAGCGCATGCGCTCAACCACCCCCTTTCCCGCAAGGGGACCCGTCTCGGGCAGTACGATCGGCGTTCCGTCCGTGATGGCCATCGGCTCCCAGGATTCGGAAAGCTGGACGGGTTGCCCGTCGGCGAGGAACTCATAGTGCGTGTTGACGCAGAGGTCTCCGGGGCTGATGGCAAGACGCTCGGCGATTGCCTCAGGAGCGGGGACGCGTGTCCGGCTGTGCGAATCCCAGGCGCCGGCCTTGCCCCGCTCCTTCATACCGGCGAGGGAGGGGAGCCGTTGCGGCGTTCGCGTTGCCGCGAGCGGACCATCCGCAGGCGCTCGCACGGCATGCGGACGTAGGTGCCCGAGCCCGCGCGTCCTTCGAGGAGTCCCTTGCCGATCAAGCGATCCACGGCCCTCTGCGTGACGTTGCGCCCGACCCCGTACTCCTCTGCGAGCTGTGCCCGGGACGGCAGGCGCGCCCCGATCTCCCACTCTCCCGCGAGAATCCGTGCACGCAGCGCGTCGGCTACTGCAAGGTACGGGGCCTCTCGGGGCATTTGTGACCCTCCGGTTGCTCTGCTGCGCGGCAGCTGGTGATTCCAGGCGGCGTTGGCAAGCTACTGCACCGGGTGAAAGCTGCTGGAGTAGAAATACGCTCGGTGCTCAAGCGGCTGCGGACGTTCATGTGAAGCCAGTTGCTGCCGCTGCTCGACGCGATCCCGCCGGTTCGCGGCCTGGTCGGGCATCCCGGCGCCGCACCAGCGGCGCTCCCACACCGGCTTCTGGTGAGCCCACGGCCCGCGCCGGGCACCGCCCCTGGCACGGGGCCGACCGAGCGCGCCGGGACCTTGTACACCGGAGCGATCAAGGGCGTGGGCACCGTCAGCGGTCTCGACGTCCGTGACCTGCTGGTCAACGGCCTCGGCCGCACACAGGGCCCCGAGGTCCTGTGACGATGGGGGCCGGACCGCGATCGGGTCATCCACCTGCCGGGGGTTTGGTCGGGAAAAGACGCCGGCACAGGAAGCAACGGGCAGACACGCCCCGACATACGAGCGGGGCAGGCTTGAGCTGTGGGGATAGCGGTGGGTGACCGTTCGAGATGCGTGGGTGCCTGGGCGCTGTTTCGCTGATGAGGCCCGCTCTTCCCGACAGATCCAGGAGTGATCATGAGCGTTGCAGGTGAATCCGGCCGTGCCCAGCAGATGCGTGCCAAGGCGCAGGAGATGAAGGACGAGGCCGCGCGCACCTCGGACCCGAAGGAGCGTAAGCGGCTGACGGACCAGGCCCGCCGACTGCAGGAGCAGAGCGAGCAGGAGAGCCGCGGCGGCGGCAACCAGAACATGGACCCCATGTAGCCGGCTCCCGCTGAACACGCCGGCCGGTGTTCTCCGGCGCCCTGAGCGTCGGAGAACACCGGCCGGCCCATGTGTCACCGTGAACGACGTGACCTGCCGGAGCGCTACGGTTCATCGAAAGGCGATGTGCGAGCGGCGTCACAGGTCCGGTACGCACTGTCGCCGCCAGGAAGTTGGCGAGCATTCCGTTGCTCGCATGCGAAGAGGTGGTCACCGGAAGATCCGGTGACCACCTCCGGCGTGTGGCGGATGCTACTCGCAGGTGCCCGCGAACGTCCCGCGCGTCACCACGTCCGTCGCAGCGGCTGTGGTGTCCAGCCAGACGATGCGCTGTCCGTCACCGAGCGACGGGGCCAGCTGCGAACCGGAGGAGCACGAAGCGAGGCTGAAGTTGTTCAGCCCGGCCAGCACGTCCTCGGTCGTGGAGACCTTCACCTTGGTCGGGCCGTTCCAGGCGCCGAGAGCGCCCCAGATGTCGTACGTCGAGTAGGCGAAGTACTCGTCGCTGACCGAGAACTGGGCGACGTACAGACTCTTCGGGTAGGTCAGGTTCTTCATCTGGGTCACGTCGGCGGCCGGCGTCGATCCGATGGTGGTGCTGGGGATCAGGAACCCGCCGCTGGTGCGGTAGAAGACGCGGTCCGAGGTGAGCTGGATGTCGGAGATGCTGTTGAACAGGAAGCCGGGGATCCGCTTGTTCTGGGTCGTCCCCGTGGCGATGTCGTAGACGTACAGGTACGTCCCGTCGCCGCCGGCCCAGGCGATGGTGCCGTTCTTCATGGCGAGGCGCGAGGCCTTGGTGCCGGCTTCGGGCGTCACGTTGACCGTGGTGCCGTCGGCCTTCAGGAGCATGACGTCCTGCTCACCGTCGGCAGTGGTGCTGATGTAGGCGAGGGCACCGTTCTCGGTGACCGGCTCGGTCTCGTCGGCGTCCGGGGTGTCCACCAGCTTCTTGATCGCGCCCTGCCCCTTGTCGCCGGCCTGGTAGATGCCGACACCGGCGGCGGAGATCCGGGTGAAGACGACCCGCTCGTCGTCGAGGGACGGGTCCATCAGGTAGGCGTCCGACTGCGCCAGCTCGTGCTGGGGCCTCTTGCCGAAGCGGCCGACCGTGATACCGAAGGCGGCGCTGCCCTGGTCCCAGGCGATCGCGTCACCGTGGCCAATGGCGTAGACATCGCCGCTGATCTGGGCGGCCTGCTCGTCGATGCCGCTGTAGACCTCGTAGGCGGGCAGGACATCGGCGCCGATGGTGGTGCCGTCGTGGGTGCCGGACTTCTGCTCCCAGCCCCGCTCGATGCCGTGGTCGTCGAAGGCCCGGCCGATGGTGTCGAGGTCGGCAGCGGAGACCTTCAGGGACTTCGCGGCCAGGGTGACCGCGTTGCGCATGTCGGTGAAGCCGGACAGCGGGGTGAGGTAGTTCTGGGCCGCCCGGTACATGATGCGGTCGGCGAGGCCGGCGTCGATGTTCTTGCGGATGTCCCACAGCGCGCCACCGACGATGGTGGAGTTGGAGTGTACGCCGCCGTTGTCGATGTCGAGCGTGATGGGCTCGTAGTCCGTCTGCGCGTTGCGGCCGTCGTTGAGGTCGCGCAGCGCGCACTCCTTCAGCGGCTTCGTGCCGTTGCAGAGATATTCACCGATGAGGCCGGACGTCGGGTCGCTCATCGCGACGCCCTTGTCGGCGGTCTCCATCGCATTGCCGAAGTAGTCGGAGATCGCCTCGTTGAGGGCGCCCGACTGGTTCAGGTAGACAAGCCCTGCGGAGTGCTCGGTGACGCCGTGGGTCATCTCGTGGCCGACCACGTCCAGGCCCACGGACAGCGGCACGCCATCCATGTGGCCGTAGACCATCTTGGAGCCGTCCCAGAAGGCGTTGGCGTAGTCCTTGCCGTTGTTCGCGACGTTGACGACGGAATAGATCGTGCCGCCCTTGCCGTCAACACCGTCACGGCCGAGCTTGTCCTTGAGGTATGCGTAGACCTTCGCCGCGTTCAGGTGCGCGTCGACCGCACCGGAGGACGTGTTGGTGGCTTCGAACCGGTCGCTCGCGGAGGTCGCCAGGGGAATGTCCTCGGTGACCGGACCGCCCGCCACGAGCGAGTAGCTCTTGCGCTGGGCGTCGTACGTGCGGATCTGGCCGCCGGTCCGCGCGTACATGTCCCGTGTGGAGTCGACGAGCGTGTACGACCCGCCCGCCTCCTTGTTGATGTCCAGCTCCGCCTCGGAGCCGTCCACGCGCACGCCCGTCCCCTTGACCGGCGCGGCATCCGCGGCGTCGATGTTGTTGTACGAGAGGGCGATGCCGCCGATGTTCGCGTCGACGTACACCTCCTGGCGCACCGGGCTGCCATCGGCCTGGGCACCCGTGACGGTGAAGTGCCAGGCCAGCTTGCCGCCTCGGGCGTCCGGCAGGACGATGAGGCCGTGGCCCTCGGTCTTGGCGTCCTTGACCCGCGGCAGCTTTCCGTCGAGGGAGAACATCCGCTTCTTGGCGGTGGCCTCGGAAACGCGCGGTGCGGTGGAGACCGACAGGTCCGTGTACAGGGTGCCCGTGGCGGAAGTGACGCTCTGACCGCCGTCCGCTGCCTCGGTCTGCACGGCGTATTCGGCACCGAAGACCGGCACGCCGTTGTGCTTCTGCTGGAAGCGGACGGATGACTGCTTGCCGTCCTTGCTGGTGCTGACGGTCTCGAGGTCCGTGACCGGAACCTTGTACGTGTCCTGGTGGGCTTTCAGGTGCGCCCGTGCGGCCTGGGCCGGAGTGTCCTCACGGACCGTGTCGTCGAGACGCTGAGTCATAGCGGGCGCGACCGGCACCCGGTCACCGGCCACGGAGGTGGCCGGCGGGGCGTCCTCCTCGGCCCAGGCCGGTGACGTCAGCAGCGTCGAGCCGGTGGCGGCGACGACCACTGCCGCGGCCAGGACCCGGCGGAGCCGTCTTTGTCGTATCGGGAACACGTGAACCCTCCCCTATCGCACAGATACGTGAACTCGCCCAGCCGCGTGAGGTGCGAGGGCCCCACGCGTTCGGTGCCTAGATGTTTCGTCACGTCGGTGGGGCGTACAAGAGATGTCCCTGGCGTGAACACGCCGAGGCGTAAATACGCCTCAGACGGCGCTGTTTTCCCGCCGGTTCGGGGTGCTTTGCGTGTCCGTCTCGTCCAACCAGCCGCTGCACGCAGCGTGCCAGCCGAGCTGGAAACGGGTGGCCGCCCCCACCTCGGCCATGAGGGACTGCAGGCGGCGCTGGACGGTACGGTGCCCCATGCCGAGCTGACGGGCGATGGCCGCGTCGGTGAGTCCCACGTACAACAGGGAGACGATCTGCCGGTCCACTGCGTCGAGTCCGGCCCCGCCCGTGTGCCCGGCACCGGGGTCCGCACCGGAGGGCAGCAGGCGCCAGCCTCTCTCGAAATGCCCTTCGAAGAGCGAACTGAGCGCCGTGAGCAGTCCGGTACCGTGCACGGCCAGCGCGACCGGATCGACGTCGTCGCGCTCCGGCGCGAGCGGCAGCAGGGCCACCCGCTGATCCTGCATCAGCAGGAGCCTGCGACGGATCGCAGCCGCCCCCGACAGCACCTCGATGGGTGCCCCCGAGGCGTGGGCCTGGGCGGAACGGTGCCGTTCGGCCAGGTTCGTCACGAGCGACTCGACGCGATGCAAGGCCGCCCGACGGGATTCCAGCAGAGGGCCGAGAGCGAGCACGGGAGAGGAGGCCCGATAGCGCACGGCGTCGGCGTCGGCGATGGGCCGGACGCTGGCGAGACCGCGCTCCACCAGGGCATCGAGGGCAGGCGCGACCTCCTCGACGCACCCCGTCGACTCGCCCACGAGCGCGGCGGGTTCACTGTCGGGCCGGTCGACGAGGAGCCGGTACACCGCATCCTCCAACGGCTCCAGACCGAGGAACGTGAGCAGGGATGCCTCTGCCGCATCCAGCGCCACGCCGGACGGGCGAGGACCTTCGGCGCTCAGCGCCGTCCCTCGACGCAGCCGCACCCGGAACGACCGGACTCCCACACCGGACACACCCCGCAACACCGCAGTGCTCCGGCCCCTGCCACACCGTCCGCCACTGACCCGCCCCCTCGCTGTTGCACCGCCTCCACCCGGATGGACACACTATCCGGCAGACCTCGTGCGTGATACAACGACTTTCGGAACAGCCGAGAGACGGTCGTGAGGGCGGTCCGGTACGCCGGGGTCGCGGGGAACTTTCGGCCCGGGGGCCGCCTACGATGCCCTGCCCGTGCGCGGTGGCGTGACTCGATACATCTGAGCCGAGTGCTCTGCTCCGGCCAGACGTTGCTCACCTTGGTAGGCGTCGGGTCCGCTGCCAGGGCATAGTCATGCGTTCCCGCCCGGACAGACGCGCCGTCACCCGGCCCGCCCCGGCGCCCGCACCGGACGTGACGACGGTCTGACTCATGACCGCCGGGCGTCCTGGACGCAGCGGGAGGCCGGCACACCCGATCGGAGCACCGGTGAACTGGTGAAATTCGAGGTGTCACCGCCAGTCGTACGGGCCCTCCATGGTGGCAGGCTCCACCATCGAGTCAACCGGGAGGGACGGAGAACCGATGGCACAGGACCTGCAGGAAGCCCCGTCGGCCGAGCCTGTGGCCAACAAGCGCATCGATGCCGGTGTGAGGCTCATGGGCTGGCTGACGACCACGGACCACAAGGTCATCGGCAATCTCTATATGGTCACCGCGTTCGGGTTCTTCCTGCTGGCCGGAGTGATGGCCATGGTCATGCGAACGGAGCTGGCCCGGCCAGGACTCCAGATCGTCAGCACGGAACAGTACAACCAGCTGTTCACCATCCACGGCACCATCATGATGCTGCTGTTCGCCACACCGATGTTCGGCGGCTTCGCGAACGCCGTCATGCCGCTTCAGATCGGCGCGCCCGACGTCGCCTTCCCCCGCCTCAACGCGCTCACCTACTGGCTCTTCCTCTTCGGCGGAATCATCGTGGTGTCAGGATTCGTGGTGCCCGGCGGCGCGGCACACTTCGGCTGGTTCGCCTACGCCCCACTGAACAGTGCCGTCTTCTCG
Organism: Streptomyces sp. Ncost-T10-10d; assembly: GCF_900091955.1. GTDB lineage: Bacteria > Actinomycetota > Actinomycetes > Streptomycetales > Streptomycetaceae > Streptomyces. The sequence continues at coordinate 22,016 of NZ_FMDF01000170.1, read as the reverse complement.
CCCGGCGCCGGCGGAGACCTCTGGACCATGGGCCTGGTGCTGTCTGGGATCAGTACGACCCTGGCATCGGTCAATTTCATCACTACGATCGTCTGTCTGCGCGCCCCGGGTATGACCATGTTCCGGATGCCGATCTTCACCTGGAACGTCCTGTTCACCTCGATCCTCGCGCTGCTCGCATTTCCGGTGCTCGCGGCCACACTGCTCGTCCTCGAAGCCGACCGGAAGTTCGGGGCGCATGTCTTCGACTCCGCGAACGGCGGGGCACTGCTGTGGCAGCACCTGTTCTGGTTCTTCGGCCATCCCGAGGTATACATTGTCGCGTTGCCCTTCTTCGGAGTGGTCAGCGAGATCATTCCGGCGTTCAGCCGGAAGCCGATGTTCGGGTATTTCGGAATGGTGATGGCCACGATCAGCATCACCATGCTCTCGGCGGTTGTCTGGGCCCATCACATGTTCGCTACGGGAGCCGTTCTCCTGCCCTTCTTCTCCGCCATGTCGTTCATCATCGCCGTGCCCACCGGTGTCAAGTTCTTCAACTGGATCGGCACCATGTGGCACGGCAGTATCTCGTTCGAGACACCCATGCTCTGGGCGATCGGCTTCCTCGTGACTTTTCTCCTCGGCGGCCTCAGTGGAGTGCTGATCGCCTCACCCCCGCTGGACTTCCATCTCACCGATTCGTACTTCATCGTCGCCCACCTCCATTACGTGCTCTTCGGAACAGTGGTCTTCGCGATGTTCGGCGGCTTCTACTTCTGGTGGCCCAAGTTGACCGGACGCATGCTGGATGAACGCATCGGACGTGTCCATTTCTGGACCTTGTTCATCGGCTTTCAGCTGACCTTCCTGGTCCAGCACTGGCTGGGCGAGGCCGGAATGCCCCGGCGTTACGCCGACTATCTCTCGGCGGACGGCTTCACGCTGCTCAATACGATCTCGTCCATCGGCTCCTTTCTGCTGGGTCTGTCGACACTGCCATTCCTGTACAACGTGTGGCACACCAGCCGTTGCGCGCCGAAGGTCGAGGTGGACGACCCGTGGGGGTTCGGCCGTTCCCTGGAGTGGGCGACCTCCTGTCCGCCCCCGAGACACAATTTCCGGGCATTGCCTCGCGTACGTTCCGACTCGCCGGCCTTCGACCTGCACCACCCCCTCACGCCGGAGCAGCCGGGCCTCGGCCGAGGCGGGTCCCACTCCACATCGGGCGCCGCAGAGGAGTCGGGCGAATGAAGACCGAGGCAGTTCTCTTCGCCGGAGTCGCGGGGTTCTTTCTCGTGACGGATGTTCTCTACGCCGTGTGGTCCCGGGATCCGACAGGCACGGCGGCTCTTACCATCTCGTTCCTCATGGCGTCGCTGGTCACGTTCTTCTTCGCCACCAACTACCGGAGGAAGGGACTGCGCCCCGAGGACCGCGGGGACGGGCACATCCATGAGCGGTCCGGTCCGGTGGACTTCTTTCCTCCGCACAGCATCTGGCCGTCGCTGACAGCCACAGGAACGGCCGTGCTCGCTCTCGGCGTGGTGTTCGGTCTGTGGCTCTTCGTGATCGGGCTGGGCGTGGTCCTGGCAGGGGTGTTCGGAATGGTCTTCCAATACGGCCGTGCCCAGGGCTGAGGGCGGCTCTCAGTCCTCGGGCTCGCGGACCCGCTCCGGCGGCGCGGTCCGCTCGGCGATCCGGGACCGTTGCTCGTCCGTGACGGGCAGTTCCACGCGGTCCCCGTAGTACCAGCCGCTCAATACGGACCGAACCCGTCGCCGACGCGAGACCGGGCCCTGCGCGGGGAGCTCCAAGGGCGTCGGGACATCACGCATCAGGATGCGGTAGCGGGCTGTCGGGCTCAGGCCGCGGCGGCTCTCCGAGAGGTCGCCGTTGATCGACTGGGTCACCTGGCCGGTCTCCTCGCCCTCGGCCAGTCGGCGGCGGTCCCGCATCTGGAGGGCCAGGCAGAGGCGTTTGGTCAGCGCGAAGGCCAGGAGCGGAGCGGCGATCAGCGCGGCTCTGAGGATCCAGGTCATGGCCTCGACCGAAACCCTGAACGAGAAGGCGACGACGTCGTTGCCGCCGGCGACCAGGAGAACGGCGTAGAAGACGATGGCCGCCACGCCGAGCCCCGTACGGGTCGGCCGGTTGCGCGGCCGGTCACACAGATGGTGTTCCCTGCGGTCGCCCGTCACCCATTTCTCGAAGAAGGGATAGAGGAACAGCATGGTGAAGACCACGCCTGGCAGCACGACCGCCGGAATGAACACATTCCACATGATGGTGTGGCCCGCGATGTCGGTCTCCCATGGCGGCATCAGCCGGAGCGCCCCCTCCAGGAACCCGACATACCAGTCCGGCTGTGCGTTACCGGAAACCTGGTTGGCGCGGTAGGGGCCGTAGTTCCATACGGGGTTGATCTGGGCGAGCGCGCCCAGCAAGGTCAGCACGCCGAACACCATGAGGAAGAAACCTGTGGTCTTCGCGGTGAAATGAGGAAACGCCGGTGAGCCGACGGCGTTCTCATTGGTCCTCCCCTGACCCGCCCAGTGCGTGTGTTTGAGGTAGACCACCAGGATGAGATGAGCGGTGATCAGCGCCACGATCAGGCCGGGCACGAGCAGGACATGCACGGGATACAGACGGGGGATCACGTCATTGCCCGGGAACTGTCCGCCGAAGACGAACAGCTCCAAGTACGTTCCGACGACAGGGATCGACCCCACAATGGTGGCCGCCGTCCTCAGGCCCGTACCGGACAGCAGGTCGTCGGGCAGCGAGTAGCCCGCGAATCCTTCGAGGAGTGCGAGTACGAACAGTGTCACGCCCACGATCCAGTTGGCCTCCCGCGGTTTACGGAAGGCGCCGGTGAAGAAGATCCGCAGCATATGGACGGCGATTGCGGCGACGAACACCAGTGCCGCCCAGTGGTGGATCTGACGGATCAGCAGACCCCCGCGCACGGCGAAGCTGATGTCGAGGGTGGTGGTGTAGGCCTGCGTCATCCTCACGCCCTGAAGGGGCGCATAGGAACCGGTGTAGACGCTCTCCATCATGCTCGGGTCGAAGAACAGGGTGAGGTACACGCCGGTGAGGAGCAGGACCACGAAGGAGTAGAGGGCGATCTCGCCCAGGAGAAAAGACCAGTGGTCGGGAAAGGCCTTGCGCAGCAACTGCCTGGCCAGCTCACTGACGGGCAGGCGCGCATCCACCGCACCGTATCCACTGACCGCCGCCTGCCCGGCCCGGGCCTTCAGCTGCGCCTTACGCCTCCGCAGGGGCATGCACCACTCTCCCGTCGATCTTCCTTCCACCCCCCGCCCCCATTGTTCCGGTTCGCCCTTTATGGGTAACGCATTACTCGAAGGGACTACGCAGAATCGCGATATCGGCACCTGATCGGCCGACTTCGCCCTGACGTGCAGAGTGGTGCCGGGCCGGTGCGTCGGGCCCACCCGCGAGCGATGTGCGGGGTCCCGCCGCCGCAAGGGGTGGGGCGCGTTGCCCCGTCGCCCTCGACGGCATGACTCCGTTCACCCGACCGGCGATCTTCATGGGCAGTTGGCGGAACTCTGAACGTCGGCGGCTTCCCCCTCAGCCGGCTGTCTCCGGGCACCTCCGGTCCGCGTCACACCCCCGACGGGAACTCTCGGAACCGGGCGCACACCGCCGCCACACCGCCGGTCTTCCGTGAGTGGGATGCGAGGTGTGCGCCACCGGCGTGCAGTGGCCCGCAGTCCGTCCGATTCCGGATTGCCCATGCCGGGCGCCGGGCCGCGGTCCGTCGGCGCGGCGACTGCACGGCCGCCTCGCACGTGATGAAGACGGCCCACGAGTTCGACGCTAGCCATCGCGTATGCGCCATCGGCCCGCGTCGTCGCCGCGGACCTGTGGCGCACCGAACCGCACGCCGTACGTGAGGAAGCCGGCGCCGCCTGGACCGAGCCGTCGGCATGGCCGCCGTCAGCCGTCCTGGGGCAAGCCCGCATGCGGCTGTGAAGAGCTGCGCCTGATGACCTGCCGGCACGTCGAGCACATGCGTTCCCACGCACGCGTCCACACCTGGCCGATCGGCTGACCGGTCCCCCGGTGAGGCGTCAGGCGCGCGCCTTGCGGGCCGACATCCACGCGTAGACCAGGACACCCGCGAAGAGAAACAGCACGCCCTGGTAGACGGCTGCGTAGCCGGAGCCCGCCAGGAGCCACATGGAGAAGCCGAAGGCCGCCAGCGCGAGCACGGCGTCACGGGCGAGGCGAGCCGGGCGGACCCGGTCGCGCTGTCCCGAGATGAGGAAGTACAGCTGGGCCGCCGTCGCCAGAAGGTATGGGACGGTCGCGGTGAAGGTCGTGACCAGTACCAGGATGTCGAACACCCGGGCCGTCCCGGCCATGTAGTTGTAGACAGTCAGCAGCGAGGCGAGGACAACCGTGACGGTCACGCCGAAGGTCGACACGCCACGCCGCTTCACCGCGAATCGTGCCGGGAACAGGCCGTCGCAGGCGGCGGCGTACGCGGTCTGGGCACTGAGCAGCGTCCAGCCGTTGAGCGCGCCCACGATCGACACCAGCGCCGCGCAGGCGACCGCCGTGCCGCCCCATGTGCCGCCGAACATGGCGTTGACGGCGTCGGTGAAGGGGGCACTGGAGGTGAGCAGCTTGTCGTGCGGAACGGTGCCGAAGACGGAGAGGGTGCCCAGCAGGTACACCAGTGCCGCGCCGAGCGTGCCGAGGACGGTCGCCCGCCCGACGTTGCGCCGCGGGTTGCGCACCTCACCCGCGCTGACCGCCGCCGACTCGACACCGAGATAGCTGAAGAGCAGGATCGCGGCGGAAGCGGAGACCGCTCCGAGGGCGCCGCCTTCCGTGGCCTGGAAGGGACCGAGGTTGTCCGGGTCGAAGAAGAACAGCCCGCCGATCGCGACCAGCAGCAAAGGGACGAACTTCAGCACGGTGGACACGAGCTGCACCGCACCGACGTAACGGGTCCCCGCGAGGTTGGCCAGAGCCGGCAGCCACTGCACGACGAGTGCGGCAGTCATCATCAGCCACGGCGAGCCGTGCAGGGGCAGCAGCACGTCCAGGTAGCCCACAGCGGTGACGGCGAGCGCCGCGTTGCTCACCCAGGAGGTGATCCAGTACGACCAGGCGGCCAGGAAGCCCGCGAAATCGCCGAAGGCCTCGCGCACGTAGACGTACGGCCCGCCGGTGCGCGGGTCACGCCGCGCGAGCCGCCCGAAGACGAGAGCGAGCGCGATGGCGCCGACGGTGAGCACGCCGAAGGCGACGAGGCTGATGGTGCCGTACGGGGCGACGGACACGGGGAGCAGGAAGATGCCGCCGCCGATGATGTTGCCCATGACCAGTGCGGTGGCGATCGGAAGCCCGAAGCGCCGGGCGTGTCGGCTGCCCCCTTCCCGCTCCGGGGGCGGGAGGTGCTCCGTCCGGGGCCGAGTCGGGGCCTTGGGTCGGGGCCGGAGCCGATTGCGCGACGGTTCCGGTGTCATGCATGGGGATGGTGCGCCTTTCATCGTGCTGGGTACCGTCGCCTGCCCCGGCGAGGCAGCGCCACGGCCCCCGGCCCGTGCAGCGGCAGCCCAGCGTGCGGGCGCACGCCTGCTGCGGGAACCGCCGGGGGAGGCTTCCATGCTCGGTTATCGGACACCGCACAACAAATCGCCGGTGAAAGTTCACCGAGGTACTGGCCGCGACCGGAAATCGGACGGAACGGAGCCCGCGCGACCGCGCATCCTTCTCCGCACCCCCGGAATGAACCGACCCAATTGGCTGCGATCGGCGCGCACGCTGGTCGAGCGCCGTGTCCCCGTAGCTGCCGAGGCACTGGCGTCACCTGCCACCGGCCTGCGTTCCCCGGGCAAGGCGCCTGCAGCGTTCCGGCCCCTGAGGACGACCGGCGGCCGACTCCCGGGCCTGCGGCGGTGACTCCGCACGTGCCCGGCCCACCGGAACCGGTTCGAGGCTCCGTGTCGAGAGTTCGGTGTCAGGCGTCTTCACGGTAGAGGTCGGAGAGCAGGGCGACGGCGGCGTGAGTAGCAGGGTGGGGATCATGCCGGCGCCAGATGAGGTGGACAGGCACGGGGTCGGCGTCACGCAGGGGCCGGTAGGTGATGCCGTCACGGCGGTACTGGGTGGCGGTGGCCTGTGGAGTGACGCCGACGCATCGGCCGGTGGCGATGGCGGCCAGCCAGTCGTCGATGTCCTGGGTGTACTCCACGGCCGGGCGGGAGCCTTCGGGCCACAGGTCCAGGGTGGTTGTGCCGGTGCGGCGGTCGACGACGAGGGTGCGCTCGCGGATTTCCTCCAGCCGGACACTGCGACGCCTGGCCCATGGGTCGTCTGAGGCCAGGGCCACACAGCGGCGCTCCTGGCCGACAAGGGCGTGGGCATAACGGCGGGTGTCGATGGCGGTACGGACGACCGCCAGGTCGCACAGGCCCTCGGCCAGGCCGCCGGTGGGGGTGTTGTGGCGGATCAGGTGCAGTTCGACCTCGGGGCGGCGGTCGCGCCAGCGCCGCTGGAACTCGGTGGTGTGGCGGCCCATGGCCGACCATGCGTGGCCGACGCGCAGGCGGGTGTGGCCAGTGGTGGCCAGGCGCACCAGTTCATCGGCGTCGGCGAGCAGGTGGCGGGCGCCGGCGAGTACCTGTACGCCGGCGGTGGTCGGGGTGACGGTACGGCTGGTGCGGTGCAGCAGCCGTACGCCGAGGATTCGCTCCAGCGCAATCAGGGTGCGGGAGACCGCGGCCTGGGAGACACCGAGCTCGATCGCTGCATCGGTGAAGCCGCCGGTGTCGACGATGGTGACCAGGCAGCGCAGGTGCCGCAGCTCAAGCTCCGTACGACCATCCATGCGCCAAGTGTATAGATGGCGCATCCGATGCATTTTGCGCATGCATCGTCGTGTCGGATCGTCGTGCCATGGCAACCGATGCTCGTACGGAAATGACAGCCGGGACCGCACCGCAGACGGGCCCGCCCCGGCCGTCCGGGATCGCCCTGATGCTGGGCAGCGGTCTGTCCAATCAGGTCGGAGCGTCGGTGGCCGCCCTCGCTTTCCCGGTCCTCGGACCGGTAGGCGTTGTGGCGGTGCGCCAGTGGGTGGCCGCCGCAGTACTGCTGGGCGCGGGCCGGCCGAAGCTGCGGTCGTTCACCACCGCGCAATGGCGGCCTGTGCTGGGCCTGGCGGCGGTGTTCGCCGCCATGAACCTCACGCTGTACATGGCGATCGACCGGATCGGGCTCGGTCTCGCGGTCACCCTGGAGTTCCTCGGCCCGCTCACCGTGGCGCTGGCCGGCTCCCGCCGCCGTACCAATCTGGTCTGCGCACTCGCCGTTGCTGCGGCCGTGGTGGTCCTCACGCGCCCCCGGCCGAGCACCGACTACCTCGGCATCGCTCTGGCCCTGCTGGCCGCCGTCTGCTGGGGCTGTTACATCCTTCTCAATCGCACCGTGGGCGAGCGCCTGCCAGGCCTGCAGGGCTCGGCTGCGGCCGCGGCCGTCTCCGGTCTGCTCTACCTGCCCGTGGGCGTCGCAGTCCTTTGGCTCCACCGCCCCACGGCCCCCGCTCTGCTGTGCGCGCTGGCCGCCGGAGTGCTGTCCTCCGCCGTACCGTTCCTGGCTGACCTGCTCGCGTTGCGACGGATCCCGGCCCACTTCTTCGGGATCTTCATGAGCGTCAATCCGGTGTTCGCCGCCCTGGTCGGCCTGCTCGTGCTGGGCCAGCACCTCGACATGACGTCGTGGCTGGCCATCGTCGTGATCGTGACCGCCAACGCTGTCGTCGTGGGCACAGTCGCTCAGCACCCCAAGGAGAAGACGGCCCCATAAAACCGATCACACCCACCCGGATCCTGCCTCGTTCAACGCCGCCATCAAGGACACCACCATCGGTGTCTGGGTCGTCGGCGGCCTATTCGAAGGGCGAACCCACATTCGTCCGACTCGACCGGGATGGCGCAGCGCCCGCTCGCACCCGTGCCCACGGCGGCCGCCCCGAGCACGACTCCGGGACATGGAACCCAGCCCGCCTCTCAGCCGGCAGATCGCTCAGCTCGAGAAGAACCTGGGCCTCACCCTCTGCGAGCGCAGCCAACAGCACATCCGGCTGACCTCCGACGACCGTGTCTTCCTGCTCGAGGCCCGCGCTCTGCTGCGTCACGCCGACCGGCTGGAGAACCTCGGCCGACGACTCGGCCGCGGCGAGGAGGGCGGTTTGTGTATCGGATACGTAACCGACGCCATGCACACAGGCGTCCTGCCCACCGCCCTTCGCGCCCTGCGTGAGGAACGCCCCGGTATCCACGTTGCGCTGTACGACCAGGAGTCGGCCGAGCAGTTCGGGGGCCTGCGCCGGCGCAGTCTGGACATCGAGCTGGTGCGCACACCGTCACCCGAGGACGACCCGGATCTGAAGGCAGTTCCTCTGCTTCAGGAGACGCTGCTGCTCGCGCTGCCCGCGGATCATCTCCTGGCCGGACAGGTGGAGTTGATGCCCGATTCCCTGAACGGGCAGCCCTGGATCGCGGTGAGTGACTCACAGGCCCCGGCCCGGCGTGACACGTTCGTCGCGTCGTGCGTGGCCTCCGGCTTCACGCCGGACATCCGCCTCGGTGCAGCCGATCCGCTCATCGCACTGGGCTTGGCCGCCTCCGGTCTCAGCCTTGCGTTCGTTCGGAGGAACATGGTACGTGGCACGAACGACGACATCGTGGTGTGTGAGCTTCCCTGGTACACGGGATCGGCGCATCTACGGGCGGCCTGGCACCGGGGCGATCTTCGGCCCATGGTGGCCCCGTTCCGCGAAACGGTCCTCGCGGAACGAGCTGCCATCTGAGCGGAGGGACGCAAGGGTCTCGGCGTCATCGGCGTAGGTGTCGTCGTACGAGCTGTACCAACGCCGCCGAGATGCTGTGCTTCGGGCCGGCGGCGGGCGTCGTGAAGGTCTCCTCCTTCAGGACCTCCGTGCAGCTGTGGCACCCATCCGCGGCACGGATCCAGTGCTTGAACGCCGGGCGCCGATACTCCGCACGCAATTCCTCCACCACCGGCAGCGCACCCGGCGGTATCGCGCTGGACCTGGAGAACGAGGCTGTCGCGGCTGCGGCGACCGCCTGGGTCCGGGCCGCGCGGCAGCGCCGCCTACTCGCTGCCGGCCGCCCAGCCCTCGGAAAGTGCCGCGCGCAGGCGTTCACCCATCGCGGCAGCCTCCTCGTCCTTGAAGGACAGCACACCATTCTCGGTCATCAGAGCGTGAAACTGCTGTTGCCGGTACGGGGTTCCCACAGGAAGGCCGGCGATATGCCAATGAAGATGTGAATTCCCCTGCTGACTCCCAAGGGACAGCAGATACGTACGCTCGGGCTTCATCACCGCCTCCACCGCCAGGGCCACCTTTCGGACCACCGACATCAGTTGCAGGTAAGCAAACTCGTTCAGATCGCGAACCGCGTGCTCGATGTGAGCCTTTGGGGCCACGAGCACCTTCCCCGGCACTGTCGGATACCGGTCAAGGAAGGCGACATGCTGGTCGTCCTCATACACCGTGACATGCGCAGAACCAGGGGCACCCGCCACGAACTCGCACACAAAGCACGGGCCGCCACGCACCCTGGCCTCGTAGGCCTCGACGTCATGGGACAGCTGCTCCGGTGACACGCTCTCTCCTCTCCGCCGATCCGCCGAGACGGCACAGCGCAAGTCGCCGGGCGCGGGGGCCGTGTACGCAACATCCCCGCCGCCCCTGCCGCCACATTTCACTCAGACCTCGACGTTCCGCGGAAAAGATCAGTGGAACGCGGTCGGCGTCCTTGAACGCGGTACGCAGGGTGTCCGGGGCGTCGTAGTCACCGAAGCGTATCCGGACCCCGCGGGAGGCGACGTGCGCGGCACGGCCCGGGGTGCACACTGCGGCCGTCCGGCTGCTTCTGAACGAAGGCGACTTCACCACGAGCCTCGACATCACGGACCTGCCCCCCGGTGATCAGACTCAAGCCGTCCGGCCATTGGCTGCATCGGCTTGCGCCGACCGCCGATGAGGCGAGTTGATGCGCCCCGGACCAGCAGCGGAACCACCAGAACCACGCCCTGGCCATATCCTGACAAAGCCCTGGTTCTGTCCGGCGGATCAGACCGCAGACACATCAAATGAGCTGATTCCTCAGCTTCCCAGCACTGCTTGCATCACACGTTTCGCGATCGGTCCGCCCAGCCGTCCGCCCGAGATGTCCGAGCGGGAGATGTCCATGTCCGTCGGGTCGATGAAGACCGCAACCGCAACCGACGCGCCGTCGGCCTTCTTGCCGTACGAGACGAACCAGCCGTACGGCACCTCGTCATTCACGTTCACACCGCGCTGTGCCGTGCCGGTCTTGCCACCGACCGTGACGCCGTCGATCAGGGCACGTTGGGCGCTGCCCTCCTTGGCGGTGAATTCCATCATTTCCTGGACCTTCTTCGCGGTCTCCTCCGAGACGGCCTGGCTCTTGAGCTTCGGTTCGTGCCTCTCCAGGGTCGACAGGTCGGGGCCGCGCAACTCTTCGACGATGTAAGGCTGCATCAGCTTGCCGTCGTTGGCGAGGGCGGCGGTCACCATGGCCATCTGCATCGGGGTGCTGGTGAGGCTGCCCTGGCCCATACCCGTCAGCGCGGTCCCGGGCTTGTCCAGTTGGCTCGGGTAGAGGCTTTTGGTGGCGAGCATGTCGCCGAACTCGTCGGAGTAGACATCGGCGTTGAAGCCGAACTTCTCCGCTGTCTCGCGCATCTTGTCCGCGCCGACCTTCGAGGCCGCGTCGAGGAAGACGTTGTTGCAGGAGTACTGCATGGCGGTCTTCATGGACGCCTTGTTGCAGACCGCGTCGCCGGCTTCACTGCTGATCTTGTTCGAGGAGAGCGGCAGAGGGTACGGGGAAACGGCGTCGGACGCCGCGTCGACGTCTGTGACCACACCGTTCTCCAGAGCGGCGGCCGCCGTGAGGATCTTGAAGGTGGAGCCGGGCGGGAAGGTCTCGCGCAGGGGACGGTTGGCCAGAGGTTTGCTCTTGTCGTCGACGAGGTCCTGGAACCTGTCGCCTTCCTTGAACGAGTTCCCCGCGAAGACGGACGGGTCGTAGGAAGGGGTGGAGACCAGCGCGAGGACCTTTCCGGTGCGCGGGTCGAGGGCGACAACCGCGCCGCGGGCACCGAGGTCGGTCAGCCCCTTGTAGCCCGCCTTCTGCGCCTTCGGGTCGATCGTAGTGATCACATCACCGCCGCGGCGCTGCTCGCCGGTGAGAATGTCTTTGGCGTGCCGGAAGGCGAACCGGTCGTCCTGGCCGCTGAGCACGCTGTCGTACGTCTTCTCCAGCAGGGACATGCCCTGTGCCTGTGACGCGTACCCGGTGACCGGAGCGTACATCGCGCCCTGTTTGAAGGTCCGCTGGTACTTGAAGTCCGTGCCGGAGACGGCCTTCGAGCCGGTAATCGGGGCACCGCCCACGATGATGTCGCCGCGCGGGCTGGCGAACTGAGCGATCTTCACCCGGCGATTGTGCTCGTCAGTGGCAAGAGCATCGCTCTGGAAATACTGGATCCAGTTCGCCCGGAGCAGCAAGGCCAGCACCAGCAGCCCACAGAAGACGGCTATGTGCCGCAACGGCCTGTTCATCGTTCTCCCGATATCCGAACCATTTGATCTTCAATTATGCAGATGCACCTGAGGGCCGCATGGTTGCGCCAATGCACCTCTGCTGCTCCTGCCCCTGGACCGCGCGGCGACGGCAGATCCCTGATACGCCGACCGCTGCAAAGGACGTTGCTGCGGCCGGACCCGGACCCGCTTGCCGTGCCGCGTCGGGCCGTCCGCGGGACCGGTCCCCGCAGAGGGCGGATCCGCTGCGCGGGCCTCCACCCCGCCGAGATCATGCGCCGGCCAGCAGCACCTCCAGCGCCACAGCCGTATCCGGATGGCGACCGGCCAGTGCCGCGCCTGACGGACCGGGGTCCACCGTCTCCCACGTCCCGTCACAGCCCAGCAGGCTCGCCACCGCGTCGCACGCCGCAGGATGGGCAACGAGCAGCGTGCAACCGCGGCCGACGTCCGCGCGCCGCGCCGTATGCACTGCTTGCGGCTGCGCCCGCCACGGCGGTACCCACTCGTCCAGCACGGCGAGCCGACTGGGGAAGATCCGCCCGGCCTCACGGATCAGCAGCGGGGCCAGCTCGGCGCCACCCGATCGCAAGGTGGTGATCAGGGTCGGCAGCCAAGGCAGGAGCACCGGGTCCGGCAGCCGTCCGAACGCGTTCGAGACCGCCTCCACGACGAAGTCGGTGAGGCCCGGGACGGGCTCCAGGGCGTGTACGAAGCCGCTGAGGTAGCGCGGATAGGCAGGTACCACCAAGGGGTTGCCGAGCAGTTCGTCGCACTTGGCCCGAAGGTCCGCGCGAGAGAGGTACCCGAGCTGCACCTGAGCCGCCCACAGCAGCGCAGTCTTCGACGGGTCCTGCGGATGCGACTGGGCGACGGCCAGTTCAAGTTGGGCCCGGTCGCAGCCCAGCGAAAGCGCCAGACTCTCCATGCTGAACAGGAAGCCCAGCATCGCAGCCACTTGGCGGACGGTGGCGTCGTCGTCGGTGAACGCGGTCGGCAGCAGGGTGCAGTAGTGCGCGTATCCCGTCTTGACGAAGGACTCGATCCACGGCGGCAGAACCGGCTCACTGGTGCGGTAGTAGGCCAGCAACCGCCGCACCCGGCGCAGCACCTCCGGTGCGCCGTCCACGCTGCGCTCGGCCGACAGTACCTCCAGGGCGCGTGTGCCCAAGTCGTCGGCGAGGCGGCGGCTGCGCAGGTACAGCGTCGCGTCCTCGACGGCCTCCAGGACGGTCGCCGCGGTGGCGTGCGGGCCGTACGCCGTACGGCGCAGTCGCTGCTCCAGGACCTGCTCGATGCTCACGCCCTCGTAGCCGAGCTCGATGAGCGCCCGCTGATGGGTGCCCAGCGCCAGGTCCCACGACTCCTGGATCGGCCGCTCTCCCAGTCTCCGCTCGCCCATGATCGGCCGAGCCGCGCCCTGCGGCATCAGGAAGCGCAGCATCCACAGCATGTCGGAACACCGCTCCAGTTCCGGCTCGGAGGCGATGTCCAGCAGAGCGCGTTGCACGCCGCGCTGCTGAAGCTTCAGGCTCAAGGGCGCGAGCCGGTCGTGCACGTCGCGGGCCAGGGGTGGCAGCGCGTCGTAGCCGACCTGGCCGACCCGGTCGCCACCCATCATGATCTCCACGAGGCGGCGCACGTCGCGTCGGCCGGGCACAGTGTCCTTCTCGATGCAGGTGACGGCCGCATCCTGGAAGTCGTACGGCGTAGGCCGGGCCCGGTCACGCATCCCGGCCAGCAGGATCGACGTCTCGAACACCGCGATGGCGTCGGCGGTGGAGGCGAGGTAGCCGCATCGGCGCGCGGCGCGCACGATCTCCACCGACCAACCGAGCAGTTCGGTCTCGTCCAGACGGTCCAGGACGGGCGGTTGCTGCAGGAACCCGGTCAGCTTGTCCGAAGGCTCGACCGTCGGTTCGGGAACCGCCGCGGCCGCGGTCTTCCTGGCCTTCGTGTTCTTCACACCCACCTGTCCCGCCAGGCGGTACGGCTCCACGCGCGTGCGCCTGACGTTCTTCGCCCAGACCGTCGCGGCGATCGACACCGAGCCGGCGGCCAGGCCGAACTGTGCCTCGATCGCCGCGTGGCTGGAAGGAATCAACCCGTGCTGCCACTTGGTGGCGCTGCGCGAGCTGATCTCGAAGGCGTCGGTGCCGTGGACGCCGAACTCGCCGACGCGACTGGCCGCGTGGAAGGCGCCGCAGATGTAGAGGCAGTCCGCAGGGTCGGCGCCGGTCGCGGCCAGGTGCTCGCGCATCCTGGTCCACATGTAGCGCTCCCGGTCCTCGTCCACGCGCACCCTATGGGGGTCGCCGGGTGCGAGGCGCCGGAAGAGGCTGCCGATCAGCAGCATGACCTGGCGGTAGGTGTCGTGGTCGCTGTCGCCGAGCGGCAGTTCGACATACTGGTGCCACCATTCCGACCAGTGCCGCACCCTGCCGTGGCGCAGCAGGTGTTCCTCCAGTTCGGCGAAGCGCGGCCGCAGGTCGCCGATCTCCACTCCGACCGCGTCGCCGTGCAGCGCGGCCTCCTCCTCGGCGGGCGGTGCGTCCGGATCGGCTGGGTCGTCGGTGCGCGTTTCACGCGCGTCCCACTGAAAGACATGGTCCGAGGAACGGTCGACGAGGACCAGTTCTACGCCCGGCGTGTCCAGTGCGTAGGCGATCGCCTGGTATTCGGCCGACGCCTCGGTGATCGGTGCGACCACCGACAGCGGGGACCACTCGGCCGGGAAGCCGTCGACCTCGGTCGCGAACGCCTGGAGAGCCACCGGGAGCTTGCAGTTGCGCAGTTCGGTCAGGAGCGGCGCCATGTCCTCGCACAGCTCCAGGTACACGACCTTCGGTTGTTTCTCCCGCAGGCGGCGTGCCATCGCAACCGCCGAGGCGGGCGAGTGGTGGCAGACGGGGAAGATCTCCAGTGGCTCACGCACCGCGCGATCGACGTCGTCGACGATTCCGAGGAGGATGCCCTGCAGGGCGTCGGGCCCGTCGGCGAACGTCGCGGCGGCCTCCTGCAGCTGCCCGCGCAGTGCTTCGAAGGGCCCCTCGTGCGTGCTGCTCATGACAGGGTGGCGATCGCGTCGCGGCCGCCCTCCAGGAACTCCGGCCAGGATCCGCCCTCTTCCTTGCTGCGCGGTTCGACGACGCCATGCAGGTACTTGTTGAGGATGGCGAGGTCCTCGGGCTCGCGCCGGGCCAGTGACCCGACGAGCGAGGAAGCCAGCGTACGGGCGCTCAGGGCGCGCTCGCCGAAGAAGTTGCTGTGCAGGATCGCGTCCTCGAGCACACCGATCTGTTCGGCGGAGGACAGCGCGGACTCCAGCTTCTCGTCGTCGCTGCCGGCCGCGGCCGCCGAGGCGCGCAGGTCCGCGAAGCTCTGCAGCAGCACGTCGAGCAGCGTCGGGGGCACGTCCAGCTCGATCTGGTGGCGCCGCAGCAGCTCCTCGGTGCGGAAGCGGACGATCTCCGCCTCGCTCTTCTTGTTCGTCACCACCGGGATGCGGACGAAGTTGAAGCGGCGCTTGAGCGCCGAGGACAGGTCGTTGACGCCCCGGTCGCGGCTGTTGGCGGTGGCGATGACCGAGAAGCCGGGCTTGGCGAACACGATGTTGTCGCTGTCCAGTTCCGGGACCGAGATGTACTTCTCGGACAGGATCGAGATCAGCGCGTCCTGGACGTCGCTGGTGGAGCGGGTGAGTTCTTCGAAACGGCCGATCGCGCCGGCCTCCATCGCGGTCATGATCGGCGAGGGAATCATCGACTGCCGCGACTGGCCCTTGGCGATGACCATGGACACGTTCCAGGAGTACTTGATGTGGTCCTCGGTGGTGCCGGCGGTACCCTGCACGACCAGCGTGGAGTTGCGGGAGATCGCGGCGGACAGCAGCTCGGCCAGCCAGCTCTTGCCGGTGCCGGGGTCGCCGATGAGCAGAAGCCCGCGGTCGGAGGCCAACGTGACGATGGAGCGCTCGACGAAACTGCGATCGCCGTACCACTTCTGCGGGATTTCCCGCTCCAGGCCGTCGGAACGCTCGGAGCCCAGGATGAACAGGCGGACCATCTTCGGGGACAGACGCCAGGAGAAGGGTTTGGGGTTGTCGTCGATGGACTCCAGCCAGTCCAGTTCCTCGGCGTACTTGATCTCGGCAGGGGCGCGCAACAGGTCGGACATGGCAGGGCCTTTCTAAGCGAGAAACGTCTTGAGTTCGTGGACGAGCTTGCGGATGTGGCCGGAGAGCACCGGCGTACCGAGAGCCTTGAAGCGTTCACGGAACCAGGGGTTGACCTCGTGGCGGCCGGAGCTGGTGACCGAACCGACGGGGATGAACTTCACTCCGGAGCGGTGGACGGCCTCGATGCCCTCGAACAGCGGCTGGGAGCGGTCGAATTCGTAGAAGTCGGAGATCCACACCATCACGGTGTCTTTGGGGTCGGTGATCTTCGGACGGGCCATGGCCATCGCGACGGGACCGTCGTTGCCGCCGCCGAGGTTGGTGCGTAGCAGGGCCTCGAACGGGTCGTTCACCCAGGGCGTCAGGTCGATGGCACGCGTGTCGTACGCGATCAGGTGGACGTCCACCTTCGGCAGCCCGGCGAAGATCGACGCCAGGATGGTGCAGTTCACCATCGAGTCGACCATCGAGCCCGACTGGTCCACGACGACGATCAGCCGCTGGGGCGTCGTCTTACGGACGGTGTGCCGGTAGTAGAGGCGGTCGACGTAAAGCCGCTCCTCCTCCGGGCTCCAGTTCGTGAGGTTCTTCCAGATCGTGCGGTCGAGGTCGAGGTTGCGGAACACCCGCTTGGGCGGGACGGAGCGGTCCAGGGCGCCTACCGTGGCTTTTTCCACTTGGGTGCGGAGCACTTCGGCGACCTCGTCGACGAAACGGCGGATCAGGGCCTTGGCGTTGGCCAGGGCCACGCCCGAGAGGTTGTTCTTGTCTCTCAGCAGCTGTTCGATCAGTGACATGCTCGGGGTCAGCTGCGCGGCGAGCTTGGGGTTGGCCAGCACCTCGCGCAGACACATCCGCTTGACGAGGTCGGCCTCGATGGCGCCGAGTTCCGGGCCTATCGTTGAGATCAACCGGCCGAGATCGGGCGTCGTGCCCGGGCCACCGGTGCCGGCCGGGGTGACGCCCGGTCCTGCCACGCCTCCCCCGGCCCCACCGGCGCGGCCGCCACGCAGCTCGCCGGGCTTGCAGCCCAGCGCACGCTCCAGCCAGCCGGCGTCGGACTGCCAGCGCGCCAGCTGCCCGGCGGTGACCGTGCCGGAGCCGGAGGCGAAGACATTGAGCAGCACCTTCGACACCAGCGCCGCGCGCCGTACTTCGGCGGCCCGGTCGCACGCACCTTCGTCGTCGGGCTCGGGGGCCATCAGACCGTCGAACTCGGCAGCCAGCTCCGGGTGGCGCTGCACGATCGAGTCGACGGATTCCTGCGGGTCCAGGAGCGCGGACGGCAGACCGATGTCATCGACGACGGCGAGGCTCGCCGATTCCAGCGAAGCCTGCTCCTCATGGTCGAAGAGGCGGGCGAGGAGGCGCCAGTACAGGACCTGACGGCGGTTGTCGTGGGGGTCCGCCTCCGGGTTCTGTGAGGTCGCGTACCCGGCCGGTTGTTCGGTCGTGTGCTCCGTCATTTCCGCAGCAGCCTCCCCGCGCGCTCCCGCAGCACGGCCACGGCGTCGGTGGCGGCCTTCTCGGCCTTGACGCCGGCCTTGTCGGTCGTTCCCCCGGCCCATGCACCCGCATGGATCGCAACAGCCTTCTTCCGTACGGTCGTCTCGACGGCCAGAGGCTGGACGCGATACGTCCCGGCGTCCCAGCGGAGCAGCCCGATGCACGCATCGGACGCCGCAACGGCGTCGGGTGTGAGCGGTCCGGCAGTCGGGATGCGGTCGGTATCGACAGCGAGAGGGTGTCCGGCGACGGTGAACGTCAGTGTGTCGTCGTCCTTCTGGGCGGTGTAGCCCTCCAGGAACACGGGTACGGCGATGCGCGCCGGGTGCCGGTCCAGGGGTGCCGTCGCCGTGCCGGTGGCAGTGGGCAGGGCAACGCGGGCGGTGGCGAAGGCGTCGGCGGGCTCGCTCGGGTGCGCGTGCTCGTCGCTCCAGAGCAGGTCGCCCTCGGCGGTGACCGGCATGCCGACGAGGTTCATCGAGCGGCCCTCGCTGACGGCCGTCAGCAGCGACATGTGGGGGCGGAGCAGCTGCCAGACACCGGCTCCGACGACCGTGTCGGGCTTCGGCACCGACACACCGGCGCGCAACAGGCGGGGCGCCGCACCGTCCGCGGGCTCGAACACCGCGTGGACCTGGGCCTGTGCGGCAGTCCCGTGTTCCTGCAGGTCGACGCCGAGGGGCAGCAGGCGGCCGGTGGCCGTCCCGGTCATGGGCGTCCCGGCCGCACCGGGCAGCGTCAGCAGCATCGCACGCGACCACAGGTCGGCCCAGCGGCGTGCCGGAATCCTTTCCAGGGCCGCACCCGGGCAGGATGCGGCGAGTTCGGCGGAGAAGCCGTCGAGGAGCGTCGCCAGGCGGCGCAGGGCCGGGTCCGGAAGCATCGCGGAGACAACGTGCGCCGCCCCGGAGACCAGGTCGTGGTCGATGCCCTGCCATCCGGAGCGCGCCAGATCCGACAGCCAGGAGCGGGCGGCGGCAAGCAGGTTCGCCGCTTGCTGCCCGCCGGGCACCGGGACGGTCTCCTCGCTGCCGGGCCGGCCGGTCGCCTCTTCGACGCGGGTCATCAGTGCGTCGTGGACGGAGCCGAGCAGTGCAGTACGGGCAGCGGCGAGGGCGACGAAGTGGTCTTCGCTCGCCGCTCCGTCCGCCGCCTTCTCGACTGCCTCGGCGACCCTGACGGCCAGCGGCGTCCCCTCGACGGCGCGGGCGAGCTCTGTCAGGTCGGCGGCCTGGGCCGGTTGCGGGCGGAGCAGGCCGGCGGCGAGAGCCCGGTCGAAGGCGTCGACGGCCGTCAGGGCTTCGTCGAGCCCGGCAATGGATTCGCAGAGCAGGTCGGCGCGCATCACGCCACCGCCCTGGTCGGCGGGAACCACTGCATCTCCGGCAACGGTGCGGTGGTCGGGGCGAGTTCCAGGTAGGCCAGGTGACGCAGGAACCTGCTGAAGACCGGCGCGGCAGCCTTGGTGTCCCCCTGCGGTGGACGTCTGTTGCTCATGTCGGTGGTGATGGTGAGCGCGCTCGGCTCCCCGTCCACGATCTCGACCCTGAGATAGCGGGCGACGCGCTCGGCGCCGTACTGCAGCACCGCCTCGTTGATCAGGGCTCGGACGTGATTGCAGAACGAGCCCCGCGCACCACCACAGGGCCGGTTGTTGTTGGTGCTGCAAGCGAACGCGTAAGTGCCTGCCACGACCGACGAGACATAGACCCGCTCAATGTCCGAGCCGCTGGACACCACGCCCTGCAAGCGTCCGTCCGCCAGTTCGACGAACGGAACCTTGGCAAGTTTGCGCGGCCGTGCCGGCGCTGTCACCCGTGCCGTGCTCGACCTCTCCCAGTCTGACAACGCACCATCTCCTATGCACCAAGAGGACTTCCGCGCCACAACGGCGGGACACGACTGAACATACTTGCGACCACTGACAACGCCGATCGCGGACGCACAGCCGCGCCACGCACCGCTCCCGGAACCAGCAACAAGGCCACGGAATGAGGCGGATATCCGGCGGTGGTTCTCCGGGTGCGGACAGTAGGTGACCGGGCTCCGACGACGGGAGCCGATGGCAACCCAACCAGTTGACCCCCGCGGCGCCCGGCGATCCGAGCGAGGCTGCGGGCCGGCAGAGGTGCGAAGGAGGTCGGCCTGAGACCCGGCCAAGAGGCGCTGACCAACTCGTTGAGATCGTCACCCGAAAGCATGGGGCGCGCCGCCAACCCGCGTGAAGCGGACGCCAGACGCGCCGTAGAGCCGTCGATGCGGTAACTCCCGGAGATCAGGCTGGGCGTGGTCTGGAATTCCTCATCGCAGCGGAGGCACCGACCGCGCTTCACTATGTCGTCGCCCGGCTTGAGCACAGTGTCGCCACTTCCGCACCGCGGGCAGTGCGCCGGGGCGGGGCGGCCCGCTCGGGCACACGGTCCTCAGACCATGAACGGGGGGTGCCGGAACGCAGTTGATCACCGGCGTCGTGATGCCACAGGACGACACTGGGAGGCGGCCGGCACCTGGAGTTGTACGTTGCCTGCGACGCGGACAGGGTCACCGCCGACGCACTGCTGCGGTGGTTTGCCGAAGGCGGCGGGCGGGACGTGACGCGCACCGAGGACGCAGCCCGGGCGCTGATGGAGTGGACGGAGGAACAGATGGCCGAACACGGCTGGTCCTGGCAGGAGTCGCCCGCTGTGGAGCCGTGACCGAGTACGCGGGACCTTCTCGCCGGCCCTGTCGGACACGGGGCAGGAGGAAGGACACGCGACCCCGGTACAGCCCGCTGTCCAGGTCGGCATCGGCGGCGAGTTCGATGTACCCGATCACGCACCTGTCGCGGGCACAGCGGGGATCTACTGCGTCGGTGGGAGCTTTGCCAGGGGTTCGGCGGACGCAGACGAGGAGCTCGGTGCCTTCGAGCCACGCTGCTTGGGCTTCGTGGCTGTGTGTACCGCTCCCCCGCCGCCGCCGGGACCGCTGAAACCCATACGCGCAGCCGGCCCCGAATCGCGGAGGGGGTGGCGTGGAGCAGACACACGGCGAGGCCGGTCCCCACTGGGGGTTGGTCCCAGGCACCGGCCCATCGCCACCTGCAGGACTACTCGATGACGAGCTCGACCGGGATGTTGCCGCGGGTCGCGTTGGAGTAGGGGCAGACCTGGTGGGCCTGCTCGACCAGCTTGCGGCCGGTGGCCTCGTCGACGGCCTCGGGCAGTTCCACGCGCAGCGTGACCGCGAGACCGAATCCCTCACCCTGCTTGCCGATTCCGACCTCACCGGTCACGGCGGCGTCACTGACGTCGATCTTGGCCTGACGACCGACGAGCCCCAGCGCACTGGCGAAGCAGGCGGCGTAACCGGCGGCGAACAGCTGCTCCGGGTTCGTGCCCTGGCCGCTGCCGCCCATCTCCACCGGAATGGCCAGCTGCAGATCCAGCTTGCCGTCGGCGGTGACGGCGCGGCCCTCACGGCCGTGGGTGGCAGTGGCGACGGCGGTGTAGAGCGCTTCCATGAAAGCGATTCCTCTCGAAAGTAATGTCCCAGCGGCGCTGTCCGGCCGCTTCCACTCAAGGAAAGCACACAATCAAATTGTGCACAACCTAATGACGCGCAGAGTTATGCTGGATCCATGACCTCCACGTCCAGCCCGAGCCGCGAGGCCCCGTCCGAGGCCGATTACCTCCGCCTCGACCAGCAGATCTGCTTTTCCTTGAACGCCGCGTCACGCGCCTTCGGCAGCGTTTACCGCGTACTCCTCAAGGACCTCGGGCTCACCTATCCCCAGTACCTGGTGATGCTGGCGCTCTGGGAGCACGGCGAGCTGCCGGTGAAGGCGCTGGGAGAGCACCTGCGGCTCGACTCCGGCACGCTGTCACCACTACTGAAGCGACTGGAGGCGGCAGGCCTGGTACGGCGCGAGCGCAGCGCCCAGGACGAGCGGTCGGTGCACATCCACCTCACGGACGAGGGCACGGCACTGCGCGAGCGGGCGCTGGCCGTGCCGCGCCGGATCGCCGCGGCCACCGGCTTCGACCTCGACGAGATCAGCAACCTGCGAGCCCGCCTCAACCGACTCACGGCAGCCCTGGACACGGCAGCACTGGAGGAGAACCCGAGCTGCGCCGACACGGTGTCCGAGAAGTAGCGTCCCTCGCCAGACGTGGGCGGTTCTGCAGAAGGTCCCGGGAAGCGGGGAAGGCGCCCCGGCTGCCCCGCCGACGAACAGACCGCCGCCGACGCCCGCCACGCCGACGACCACTTGGCGCTACAAACGAAGGTCCTCGAAGAGCCGGGGCTTGTGATCGATGACGGTGTCGGCGCCCAGACCGGTGACGAAGCCGACTCGTGGGAGGACGGCGATTACGGCACCCCCGCGCCCAGGGCAGCGGCGATCCGTTCGGCGAACGAGCCGCCCCTTCCGGCGCCGCCCTGAATGCGCATGCACCATCCCCACGACGGTCGTGCCGACGTCTCCCTCTCTGCTCCTGAAGGACGGGACCGGATTCTCAACCGGCACGCCGACTGGCTCTCCAACGACCCGTCCGGTCTCTGACGACTCTCCGAACGGCCGTCGCGCTTGTCCATGTACCGGCCCCCGGTTCAGACGACCACCCGGCAAAAGCAGATGAACACAGTTGCTGCGCCGACGAAGGCACGGAAGTGTTTGAGCTCACCGAAGGGCAATGGCGACGACAACCAGCGGCAAGAAGCGGTGCC
>NZ_FMDF01000065.1 GCF_900091955.1 Streptomyces sp. Ncost-T10-10d | reverse complement strand
GATGAGTCGCCCGTGATCCATAGAATTTGACAATTGCTCCTGTGGATCCGGTAGCGAGCGAAGGCTGCTGTGCAGGGCTTCTCAGTGCGCCAGCCCATGGCTGAAGACATCGGTCTGACCTTGAACCAGGTGAAGCACGCGCGCTGGCCCGAGGGACACCGGCAGCCCGGGGTGTCTACACGGTGCACCGGGTCCTGGCGTCTATCGAGGACGAGGAAGAGCGGTTCGCCGCGAGCAGTACACCGCCCGAGGGGAAGTCGTCATGGTCGGTGGATGATGCGAAGCGGAGGGTCGGCCGCGTGGTGGGCACCCCTGTCTCGCCGCAGGAGGAGGTCTCGGCGATCCACGCACTCGCGCAGGCCGACCAGGTTGCGGCCGAGGTGTCCGGTGATCTGATGTGGCGGCCGGCGGTGGCGAGCAGGTTCACCTCGGTGGGCAAGGTCCAGGTGGTCGAGCCAGGGCCAGGCTGGTGACCGTACGGTGGCGCCTTGGCGAACCGTGAGGTCAATACGCCTGTGACAGAACGAAGACGTCGCGGAGGACCGCCTGTGACTCGGTGCGAGATACAAATATTTCCGACCGCATGCACCGCGCTCGTTCTGGGGGAACACCGTGAAGTACACCCGCATCACTGCTCTCGCCGCCATCGGCGTCGCCGCCACCCTCTCGCTCACCGCCTGTGGCAGCGACGGCTCCGGCAAGGACTCGTCCTCCAAGGCCTCCTCGTCCTCGTCTTCTTCGTCCTCGGACAGTGGCTCGAAGTCGGAGGGCGGCTCGGGCTCCGGCGGCTCGGAGGCCGGCAACGCGAAGTCGGGCTCCGGTGAGGACACCGAGGCCAGCGCCGGCGCCGCGAACGGCGCGACGAAGACCGGCGGCAAGGTCACGTTCTGCAAGACGGAGGACCTGGCCATCGATGCCAGGGACGCCGCGCCCGACAAGGACTCCGGCAGGATCGACATAACCATGATCAACCGGGGTTCGACCACCTGCTCGGCGACGGGCTTCGCGGGCGTCGACATCAAGGACGCCGACAACACCTCGAACCCCATCGAGCGCGGCCAGGCCCAGCCGCGTATCACCACCCTGAAGCCCGGCGACGCCGCTGTCTTCAACCTCGCCTACGACATCGACAACACCGGCGGAAGCCTCGCGTCCCCGACCAACATCCTGGTGACGCCCCCGAACGAGACCCACACCGTGAGCCTGAAGTGGCCCGCGGGGGCGGGGGAGATCAAGGGCGCCTACACCGACGTTGAGGTCTACCCCACGCACACGACCAAGTAGGGGTGGTGCCCACGGCCAGCCCCGGTGTCTAACCGCCGTATCCGGCCAGGATCTTGGCCATCCAGCGTGTAGCCAGTAGTACTTTGAGTCGCGGCCCGGGGCGACGATCAAGCAGGTTGCTGCCGATCGGGCAACGCAGCCCGATCGCCTACGAGGCAGCGTCCGAAACGACATCAACTACGCCGCACAACCCGTGTCCAGGATTCGGGGTCAAGCCCCCTCTTCCCTCGCGGCGCCCACCCATCCCGCCCCCCACAACCCAGCCGGGCGAGTGCCCAGGTGCTTCCAATTCCTGGTCACCGTGGAGGGGTGCACGATGAATGGTCTTGCTCCTGAAGAAGCCGACAGATCACGGTGAGAATCAGGGTGACCACGCCGTTGTCACCATCGGGTTCAACCCCGGCCGGCAAGACCTTCAGCAGCGGCCCCGTGAACCTCCGCAAGCCCGCTCGGCAACCCCAGCTCAACCGCCCGTCGTGACACTGCCCAGCCTCTCGCTGATCAGTTCCCTCGAAACCCTGGCGTCCCGTTCCGCCCGCAGGATCGAATCCGCTACGCCACTCCGCGGAAACCGTTCAGGGATTTCGAATCGGTCGCCTTGAGCCGGCGAAGGAGAGGCAGTCACAGGAAACTCCACGTCAAAGACGTGCTACAGGGGTGCGGGCCGGGTGCTCGGTGCTAACCCGCCGTCGAACCGTGCAGGGCCCGTCACCCAAGAAGGGCGAAGATCTGCATCGCGTTGCCGCAGGTCGAATATCACCTTCTGTGTCGTGTGGTTCGTTCGGTGTCGGACACCGAACGAATGAAGGCGATGGTGCGTGAACGCAAGCCTTCGCGGCGAGCCTCGACGTGGTCGTCGACCGGGAGATCGAATCCTTGGCGGATCGGCTTGGCATTCACCCTGACCGCACAGTCGAGATCGGTGCACAGGAGAAGACCGAGCGCGTTCAGGCGTTCGCGTTTGTCGCGTGATGGGCGTCGAGCGGTGAACAGCGAAACCTCGTTGAACCGGCGGGAGGACCGGCACAGGTCGCACATCACTGCGCGCGATCCGAGTGCGGCTTCATTCGGCGCCTGCCGCAGCAGCACTCCCAACGCCTGGCCGTCGGCTTCGGTGACGAGGTAGGCGAGCTTTGGGGCGCGCAGATCCCGCCACCCGAGGTATTCGATCCGGTGCCACCGGACGTCGTCGAACCAGACAGGAAGTCGGACTCTCTTTGCGGCGGGGTCCCGGTTCACGAACGCGCCGCGAACCTCTTCCCTGGTCATGGGGCGCATTGCTTCTCCTGACGAGCTGAAGGAATTGTGGACGTGGAGACATCGGTGTTCTGTCACACGACGCAGGAAGGCGGGGCTCGGCCGCAGTGCGAGTGGCATGCGATGGGCGGTGCCGGTGTCCAGCAGCTTTGAGCGCCAGGCGTACCAGGGCCAGTGCGTGGACGTCGCCGGCGATGCGGTTGGCGCTGAGCTCGCCGCGGCCGACGACGGCACCGCCGGCGAAACCGGCCGTCCAGATGCCAACGGCAGTGACCTTCTGCCGTTCATCGAGGAACATGTTCCGGATCAGGGAGAGGGTGGAGGAGGCCAGCGAGGCTCCGGTGATGCCCATGAGGGCGCGGGTCGCGATGAGCATTTCGGGATTGGCCGAGTAGGCCGCCAGGACCGAGGCGAGGCCGAAGACGGAGGCGTCGGCCAGCAGGACTCGCCGTCGCCCGATCCGGTCTCCGAGCGTGCCCATCGTGATGAGCAGGCCGACCAGCAGAAAGCCGTAGGAATCCATGATCCACAGCAGTGGTGAACTGTTGGGCTGAAGGTCGGTCGACAGTGACGCGAGCGTGACGAACATGACGGACATGTCCATGGAGGCCAGGACACACGGCGGCACCAGGACAGCGGGTCCGGTCCATTGCCGGGTATCGGCTTCCTTGCGTCATGTCCTTCACTCGTGCTCCTTTGGCCGACAGCCGTGGCGGATCTGCCGGAATCAGTTACATCACTTCATGCGTACTTAGTATGCGTCACGGTGTACAGCATACGCACGGGGACGCCGCTGGCGACAAACGCATTTCGAATGCGTTGCACCGCCCGCCGATCCCACCCACCTCGTCGGCGCGTTAAAATTTCGTCACGCATGCGGGGTGTGACGAAAAAGAGTGTGGTGATGCCGGAGGAGATGGCCTGCGCGGCCTGCGGGAAGGATCTGGAACCTGCGCAGCGGGGCACAGTGCGTCCGCCAGCTCACCGTCGACCCGAGCGACTCAAGGCGGTCCGCTCCAACCTCCGCTTCCAGGACCGGCGCGTCGCCGACCTCGGAGCCCGGATCGCCGAACCGCAGTCATCAGCGTGATCAGCCACCGCGAGCCGGCTGGGGCTGACGCCGCTGACGGGGCGGTAGGTGATGCCGGGCCGGGCGTAGAAGCGGGCGGAGGAGGCGGAGGAGGCGGGGGAGAGGGCGATGCCGTAGCCGTTGGCGATCGCGCTGAGCCAGTCGTCGGGCTGGTCGGCGACGGCTCCGATGCGGACCGGGTGCCCGTCGCGCTCGTCGGCGGCGAGCCGGTACTTGCGCCACTGGCCGGTCTCCGCCGGGGCCGCCACGCACGGCTCGTCCCACAGTTCCCGGAAGGGGATCACGTCGCTTGCGGCGAGCGGGTGTGCCGAGGGCGCGCGACCCAGCGGGACTCGGTGAGCAGGGTCTCCACCCGCATGTGCTCCTGGCCGGGGAAGGGCAGCCGCAGCAGAGCGACGTCGACGTCCCCGGTGGCGAGGTCAGCCGTCGGGTTCGACCAGGCGGCTTGCTGTATGTCGACCCGTCAGCCCGGTCGGGTGCGGGTGAACTCGGCGACGATGCGCGGGGTGGCCTCGTTGGCGGCGCTGGCCAGGAAGCCGACGCGCAGCGTCCGCTCGGCCCGGCTCGCCGCACTCCTCGTCTCCCGCAGCGTCGCGTCCCACTCGGCGAGCAGTCCGGGCGCCCGCGCCGCCAGGGCCCGGCCCGCCGTCGTGAGCGCCATGCCAGCCCTGGACCGTTCGAACAGGGGCACGCCCAGCCGGCCCTCCAACTGCCGGATCTGCTTGGTCAGAGTCGGCTGGGAGACGAACAGCCGCTCCGTGGCCCGGGTCAGGCTTCCCTCCTGCGCCACGGCGAGGAAGGAGCGCAGGAGCCGGTTGTCCACATCCATTCCATCAGGTTATGGAAGCTGGTATTGGACGCAAGCGGGGACCCCCGGCGAGCCTGGGTGACCAGGGGTGCGGAGAGCGGATCGCCGCCACGCACGACCCGTTCCAGTACGAAGGAGCCCCATGTTCATCGCCTATGTGATCGTCACCGCCGCGACCATCGCGGCCAACGCCGCAATCGCCGCCGCGGACTTCGCGAAGGCCGAGTTCGTCCTGGTCAACTCCGCTGAGGTGAACCTCCCGCGGACCTGGCTCCCGCGGCTCGCCACGCTCAAGGCCGCCGGGGCGGTAGGGCTCCTGGCCGGTCTCGTGGGTTTCCGGCTCCTCGGCCTCGCCGCAGCGACGGGCCTCGTCCTCTTCTATGTGGGTGCCATGGCCGCGCACGTCCGCGCCCGGGTCTTCCACAACATCGCCTTCCCCGGCGCCTACCTGGCCCTGGCCGTCGCGTCCCTCGCCCTCGCCGCTGGCCGCTGAGCCTGACTCTGCCCGGGATCTTGAGATGAGGCGTCGATGCGCCGTTGCGCGAGATCGGCTGCGATGTCGTCCAGGACACGGGCGAGACCTGAGGCGAACAAGGCGTCGAGATCCTAGGGGTTGGCGCTTGCGCGCATCGCGCGGGCGAGCCGAGGATACGCCCCGGGTTCGTACAGCGGGTTCCGTGCGTGGATCTATGCTTTGGCCCCCTGCTTCGCGGCGGTCTTCGACTGCCGCTCCGCCTCCGCGTCGCTGACGGCAGCGCGTCGAGCCCCTCGGCGCACGCGAGGACGATCCCGGCCCGCACGATGCGGTCGACGGTGCGATGTGGCGCCGCGTCGTCGCTCTCCGGGATGTCGGCCACCGCTTCCGCCCTGCGTGCCCGGTAGGCCCTCGCCTGGCACGAGCGGGA
Source organism: Streptomyces sp. Ncost-T10-10d (assembly GCF_900091955.1). Taxonomy (GTDB): domain Bacteria; phylum Actinomycetota; class Actinomycetes; order Streptomycetales; family Streptomycetaceae; genus Streptomyces. The sequence continues at coordinate 13,313 of NZ_FMDF01000065.1, read as the reverse complement.
ACAGTAGAGCCTCGGCCGCCCCCGGTCCGCGGGCTCCAGCGCCCTTCCGCACGACGCGCATGCCGACTGCACGGTCATCGATGAACTTCTTTTCGTCACGCCTCAGAGTTGTGTCGAAATTCTAGTCCGTCTATGCGGATACCCGTGCCGCTCGCATTGAATCAGCAGTTCAAAAAGCTGTTGTACCGCTTCGACGTGTGTGCCTACTCTGTACCTGTCGTTGCGTACAGAGTACGCATCTGGGGCGGTCAAATCCCCGTACGACTATCCACGGCATCGCCCAGCCACCCGACCACGACGAACAGAGAGTCCCAGACGTGTTCCCTTCCACCGTCACCGACTTCTGGCTGAGTCCGTCCCCGACCAGTCGACCCCTCTGCAGCGACGACAATTTCAGTGTCACCACCGATGCCGCCCTGGAGGAGGCCGAACGACTCACCATTCTCACGACGACTGACGGAAAGACACGCGTACTGCTCACCCCGACTCTCGCCGCGACCATGGCACTGGAAGAAGGGCAGCCGGTCGATGAGGCGGGCTTCCGGCAACGCCTGAAGAAGTCCGGAATGTCGCTACACGGAGCCGACAACCTGTTCTACTTCACCGACAAGGACCGGGAAATATTGCTCGGCGAACCGGACGCCCCCTCGATCCGCCCGCTCACTGAAGCCGATGCGCGGGCATTCGGGCAGTTCGAGGAAGCCGCGTCGGAACAGGACCTTGACGACGCATATGTCGAACTGGATCACTGGGCCGTCTATGGCGCGTTCGAAGACGGACGGCTGGTGTGCGTGGCGAGCATGTACCCGTGGAACGATGCTCCGTTGGCCGACCTCGGTGTACTGACACTCCAGCCTTACCGGGGAAAGGGGCACGCACGGCGCCTCGTACGGGCGATCTCCCGGCACGCCCTTGCACGGCAACACGAACCTCAGTACCGCTGTCAGCTTGACAATCATGCCTCGGTGGCGGCGGCCGAATCAGCCGGCTTGACACGATTCGGCACATGGGATGTCGTCTCGCCGGATTGAAACACTCCATGACGCCGGAGGGGGTGTTGATAGACGGTGCCCTATGTGATGAGTCGTTTGCAGCAGCAGGGAGTGGCGGTGAGGCCGAAGAACGCCAGGTAGCTGCAAAGGCAGCCTACGTAGCGGTGGTTGAGCTTGCGGTAACTGGTCAGCCAGCCCGTACTACCGCTTCGACCTGACGGTGCCGTGATCGCGACCCGTACCCACTACCACGACATCTGCGACGACTCGGAGCCGACCTTGCGGATGCTCGACCTGGACGAGGAAGTACAGGCTGCCGGGCTCTGCGCGGTAGTGGGCATGTGCGCCGCCCTCGAGGGGACAGCAACCTGCTGCCCGCACGAGCCGTCCAGCATCTGTCACGTCCAGGACCTTCACACCGTGACCGATCGACGTCTCCGACACCGACGGGCAGGAGGACGAGCAACTGCCTGCCCCACCCGACGTCCAGACCCAGGATGACGCTGATGCCACTGATGTCGCAGGACAGCCGGGACCGGTTCGGGCAGCTTCACCATCTTCGAGATGCTCCCGGACATGGGCCGGCTCCGGCCGCGCGACCACGCAAGTGAACGCTGCATCGCCGAGCCGCGGACCATCGCAGTCCGGACGACGGCTCCCTGCCCCATCCCACTCCCACTACGAGGTACATCCGTGCAGATCCTGACCACGACGCGCAGACGGATACCGGCCTTGGTCGCGCTTCTGTCGCTGCTCCTCACCGGCATGGCGGCCATGCTGCCGTTGCGTACCTCCGAGCCCCGGCCGGCCTCCGCCCCCGTCGGCGACTTCTCGGCGGCCCGTGCGGTCGCCCGGCTCAACGGAATTGCGACGGTCCCGCACCCCGCGGGTTCGGCCGCGCAGTCGGACGTACGGGACTATCTCGTCGGTGAGCTGCGACAACTGGGGCTGCGGCCCGAGATCCAGACCCGGGTTGCCCCCTCCCGCGTCGAAGGCAACCCGGCCACCCTCGGGTCCGTCTCCAACATCCAGGCCACGATCCCCGGCAAGATGCCCACCGGCCGGGTCCTCCTCGTAGCCCACTACGACTCCGTGCCGATCGCCCCAGGCGCCGCCGACGACGGTGCCAACGTCGCCGCCATCCTCGAAATCGCCCGCGCCCTCAAGACCGGACCGCAACCTCGCAACGATGTCGAGCTCCTCTTCACCGACGGCGAGGAGCCAGGGCTGCTCGGCGCGCAAGCTTTCGTCGATGGCGAAGCCAGTAGGCACCGGGCGACTGCCCCCCAGCAGACTGTCGTGGTGAACATGGAGGGCCGGGGCTCCTCCGGGCCTGTCGTGATGTTTCAGATGGCGGGCACCGGCCTCACACCTGCCCTGCGGGCCTCCGGTGCACTCGCCACGTCGCTCTCCACCGCCGTCTACGAACAGCTGCCCAACTACACCGACCTGACAGCCTTCGAAGAGGCCGGCATGCGGGGTCTCAACTTCGCCTTCCTGGACGGCTCCGCGCACTACCACACCGAGCACGACACCATCTCCCGGCTCGACCGCGCGAGCGTGCAGGGCATAGGGGACGCGGCACTGGCAGCGGTCCGTCAGCTCGGCGGTGCGGACCTCTCGCAGAGCGGTGCGGACGCCACGTACTTCTCACTGTTCGGCGCGGTCGTGTCGTACCCGGCATGGCTGACCTTGCCGCTCGCGGTGGTGGCCGTCCTGGGCGTGTTCCTGTTGCTGTGGCTCGGCCGACGCCACGGGCTGTCCCCCGGCGGGGCCGGACGGGCCGCCGCGGCCTTCCCGCTCACGCTGATCGGCGCGGCGGCCATCGGCCTCGCCGGGTGGTGGGCGCTGGGTCTGGCCCGACCGGACTTCGTACTCAGTGAGGGCAGCGTCTACCACGGTGGCCGGTATGCGTTGGGCGAGACGTTGCTGCTCCTGGTGCTGCTCGTCGCCTGGTACCGCTGGGCCCGCCGCAAGGCGTCTCCGATGGACATCGCGGTGGGTGTGCTCGGATGGTTCGCGCTGCTCGCCGTGGTCTGTGCGGTGCTGCTGCCCGGGGGCGCCTACCTCTTCACTTGGCCGGCGCTGATCGGACCGGCGGTTGTCGCCATGACGCTGCGGTTCACACCTGCGGAATCGCCGTGGCGGGCGGTGGCCGGAGCGGTAACCGCCGTACCGGCTGTGGCACTTGTCCTGCCCGTCGTGTTCCTGCTGCTGCCGGCCCTCGGACTGTCGTCCACCGCCGCCCCGTTGGTCCTCTCGGCGCTGCTCGGAGCCATGCTGCTGAGCCTCCTGGAGTTGCTTCCCTCGCGCAGGGCGGTCACCGCCGGGATGCTCGCGGTGGCGGTGGCAGGTGTGGGCACGCTGGCCGTGGGTACGGCCCTCGACGGCTACGACGCCGACAAGCCCCGGCCGATCAGCCTTGGATATGCCTTGGAGTCCGATACGGGCAAGGCCACCTGGGTCAGTCTCGGTGACACCTCCCAGCCCGGCATCGGTGGGCTGCTCACCGGTGAGCCGGCCCGCTATGACGACCGCATCCCACCGCTGGGCGGCGTCGCGCTCGCGAACGGTGCGGCCGAGGCCGCGCCCCTGGACACCCCGCGTACCCAGAACGCCTCAACCACCGAGGCCAACGGCGTGCGTACGGTCCGTGTCCGCATCCAGGCCCCTGCAAACGCACACAGCATCGACGTTTACGCCGGGACCGGCGCCCACCAGATCCTCGACGCCACCGTGGAGGGCACGAAGCTCACCGGCGGACCCAAGCACTCGGAGAGCACCTGGGGTTGGAGCTTCAGCTACGCCGCCCCGCCCGCCGAAGGCATCGACGTCGTCATCCGTATTCGCGGCAAGGGCCCCCTGCCACTCCGCGTGGTGTCCACCGCAGTCGGCCTGCCGGACGGAGTCGGCGCGCCTGCCCCGGCCGCAGACCGGAGTTGGGCAAGCTGGCCGTCGGTCGCCGGCCAGACCTTCGTCGTACGGACCTTCCGGCTCTGACCGCACCGCACGAACGGCCCGCCACGGGGATCCATCCGTTCTGGCAGCCGTCGCAACACGTGGGCGCGGTCACCTCCGCCAGTTCGGCGTCTTGCATGTCACCCGCAGACGCCTTTGCCGACATTGCCCTGCAACAGCGATCGAGTCGCGTCTTCCGGAGCCGAGTCGTCGTGGAGGCCTGGGCCACCAGGTGTTTGAGCCTTACGAACGGCGTACCAGCGGCAGTCACACCCAGAACCCCTGGTCTTGCGATCGTACGAATGACCAGAGCAACCCCCCTGAAAGGCAGGACCCCTGTGAGCGGGACAACGCATCACGTCTCCGAGCCGCGCGCACTGCGCGACCGGGTGACCGCCCCTTCGAGCATTGACCTGCCCACGGCTGGTGAAGGCCTCGTCTGGAGACCGGTCACTGCCGCCGACATCGATCTGATCCTCGACCTGGAGCGCGCCGCGGGGATGGTCGATCACCCGCGCTCGCTGGTGATGAGGGACGAGTTGGAGGAGGAGTTCGCCGACGAGACCTTCACCCCCGAGCGCGACGCGGTGATCGCCGTCGACCCCGATGGGAGAGCCGTCGCCTACGGCTCGGCCGTGGCCCCGGCGAGCCCGGAGACGATTTTCTGGGTGGAACTCGACGGAACGGTGGTCCCGGACCGTCGTGGCGAGGGCATCGGCAGCGCGCTGCTGGCATGGCAGGAGGCACGTGGCCTCCAGCATCTCGCTTCCTGCGACTCCGCCCTGCCCGGGTGGCTGGCCGTGGGCGCGGACGACCGTGCCACTCGTACGATCCGGCTCCTGGAGGCGCACGGCTACGAGCGCGCCCGGTGGTGGCTGGAGCTGGAATGCGACCTCGTGGCACCGCTCGCCGAGCCGCCTTCCCCTTCGGGGGTGCGGCTCGTGCCCTACGGCGAGGAATGGGCAGAGCTGGCTAGATCCGCATGGAACGACGCCTTTCGCGACCACTGGGGCACTCAGCCGATGACCGCTGCCGAATGGGCCGCCGGTGACCGCCTGAAGGCGTCCCGCCCGGACCTGTCCGTACTCGCTGTTGCCCCCGGAACAGCCGACGCGTCCGAGAGCGAGCGCGTCGTCGGCTTCGTCCTCGTGGACGTGTCGCCGGAGGAATGGCCGCTGCGTGAGGGCCCGTTCGGATACATCTCGTCCGTCGGGGTACGGCGGGAGGCGCGGGGGCAGGGGCTGGCCCGCGCCATGTTGGCCCACGTGCTGCGGACACTGCGGGCCGATGGCTTGGGCCGCGCCGTGCTGGACGTCGACGCCGAGAGCCCCACCGGCGCCCTCGGCCTGTACCAGAGCCTGGGATTCACCGTCACCGACCGCTCGGTCAGCCTCGTCAAGCGCTTCTGATCTCGGAGACCCAGCGGCCCTGAAGACCTACGAGGAGCGAGTCGTTATTGCCGGATCGGGCGCCGAAGCGGGCAGGGCTGCGGTGGGATCACGACAGGTGATCGACGCGATCCCGTTCAAGTACCGGACCGGGACACCGTGGATGGGCCTGCCCCGAATATCGGGTGGTGGACAGGAGTTCATGTCCGGCTTCGGAAACGGGCGCCCGACAGCACGCGGGAGAAGGTACTCACCCTCCTCATCGTTCCAGCCAACTCGGCGGACGATTTCGACGGACACGGCCAGACGGACTCCGACCATGTTGTCATGCTCAAACTCCAACCATCACGGCACGCGCCGCCGCCCCACATACCTGCCGCAGCATCGTGGCGGAAGGGACGGGGCGGGGCCGGCCGCCTAGCGGCCGGCCCTCTCGGGCAGGCGTCGATGCAGCCCACGATCACGTCGAGCGTGGACTCGACCGAGCTGGGTCCTGAGGTGCTTGATCCACAGGCCCTTCGACGCCGACCGCGAGACCCAGCCCTTCGCCAGGCCTACCGGCTCCTCGGCCCCGTGCTCAGCCAGCACTACGGCCAGGCCGAGGCCCCCAACGCGCTGACCGTCCTGGACCCGGCCGAACACCGCGACGACCCGACCGTCCTGGGCAGCTGCGGCCGGCCGATGCCCGGCGTGGAGATCACCCTGCGCGACCCGCACGGCCGGGAAGTGCCGGCCGGCGAGCCGGGCGAACTGTGCGTCCGAGGACCGCTCGTGATGGACGGCTACTGGAACAAGCCCGAGCAGACCGCAGCCGCGCTCGAAGGAGGCCGGCTCCACACCGGGGACGTCGCCCGCAGGGACGACAACGGCCTGATCACGATCATCGACCGGATCAAGGACACCATCATCACCGGTGGGTTCAACGTCTACCCTCGCGAGGTCGAGGACACCCTCGCCACCCACCGGGCCGTCGCCGCCGTCGCCGTCTACGGCACACCCGACCCGCACTGGGGCGAAGCCGTCACCGCCGCAGTGGTCCTGCACCCCGGACAGCACGCCACCCCCGCCAATCCGGTGATGCGGCCGTCTTCCACGAGCACGGCCAGACGCTCGCCGGGGTCGCGGCCTGATCCGTCCACCACGGGTGCCCTGCAAGCCACACCGGCACTCCTTGTGTCGCCCACGGTCCTTGGCCTGCGAGCGTCGACTCCACGGCGGCGTCCAGGGTGTCAGCTGCGGAGTCGGCCCACTGCGCACATCGTGGTCTCGGACGAGGTATCCCGCTGTCATCAGATGTCGCGGTCCGTGAGACGAATGCCCGCAACACATTGCCGTCGGCATTGCGGTGGCGGCACACGAGGCAGGGGCCATACAGGGAACTGCGGCCCGGGCGATCGACAGATGTCGATTCGGACGGCGTCATCACTCGACATCTGACCGGCCGCAGTGCGATGCCGGCCTCGCGGAGCAGGGCAGCGAGGTCGTCCGGGATCGGCATGGGGGTGGTCAGCCCGACCCGGGTGCGGCCGGTGTTGCCGTCCGGGTAGTTCCCGGCCGCAGAACCGGGAGCGGCGACAACCAGGCGCACGAGCTGGCCGAGCATCTCCCACACGTCACGGTCGTGGAGGGCGAGGCGGAACATCACGCCATGGGTACGGGTGTGGGGCCAGGGCCAGGGCTGGGACAGGATGTGGGCCCGCTCCACGGCCCGCCATCGCTGCGCCGTGGGCCCTGAGGCGTGGGCCGCGGCCATCTCGGCGGTGAACGCTTCAAGCAAGGCGGGCGGCATGGGAGAGCGTCGGGGTATTGCAGACCTCCAATAGTTCAGGATTTCTTGGATTGAGGAAGGGGGCGACCGCGGGCTCCCTCATCTCGCCGTCCTTCTCGGGCTCATCGCAGAGTCGAGCACCGCGCTGGAATCGGCCGACGGCACCGTTCGCGTGACCGCCGTCATCTGTTCCGGACGTCCCGCTGATGGGGCTTGCGAGCATCGGGCGCGCAGGTCAGTGCTCGTGCGGTCCGGGGCGGTGGATGGGGCCGTGGGGTTCTTCGCAGTGGCCGGCTCCGGCGCCGATGAGTTCGGTGTGCTGCGCGTGGTCGACCTGGAGCGTGCTGTGGGTGATGCCGTATTCCGAAGCAAGGAACCGTTCGAGGTCGCGGCGCGTGGTGTGGCAGTCGGCGTCGTCGTCGACCAGGACGTGGGCGGACAGCGCGTTCTGGCCGGAGGTGATCTGCCAGACGTGCAGATCGTGGATCTCGACCACCGGCGGTTCGCCGACGAGACGGTCGCCCAGGGTGTCGGGGTCGATGTGGGCGGGGGCCGCCTCCAGGAAGACGCGGCCGGATTCCCGGATGAGGCCGTAGCCGGCCTTGGCCATCAGGACGACGACGACGAGGGTCGCGATGGCGTCCGCCTGGACGAAGCCGGTGAGTACGACGATCAGACCGGAGACGGCGGTGCCGATGAAGGCGAAGAGGTCGTTGAGGATGTGCTGGTAGGCGCCTTCGACGTTGAGCGAGCTGCGGTTCGCCCTGGAGAGGCACACGGCCGCGACGACGTTGACGGCGATGCCCACCAGCGCGGTCACGAGGACCAGGCCGCCCTCGACCTGCGGCGGGTCGATCAGTCGCTGGACGGCTTCGTAGGCGAGCCAGGCCCCGAGGAGGAGCAGGGACACTCCGTTGAGCTGGGCGGAGAGGATCTCGGCACGCTTGAGACCGTAGGTGAAGGCGCCCTTGGCCGGCTTGGCGGCGAGTCGCATGGCGATCAGGGCGAACACGATCGACGCCGCGTCGGTCAGCATGTGGGCCGCGTCAGAGATGAGCGCCAGGGACTTGGCGGCGATGCCGACGACGACCTCGACGGCCATGAATCCGCCGATGATCGCCAGCGCCAGCGTCAGCCAGCGACGGTCAGCATCGGCCGACACCCCGTGCGAGTGCCCGCCATGCCCGTGCCCATGTACATGCGCCTGATCGTGTCCGTGTTCGTGGTCGCGTTCCATGCTCATCGCCGGTCCTCCCCCGGTAGTGATGGCGGTGACTGACCAGAGTGAAGCGCATACGGCATATACATGGCAAAGGCTGTATTGATGACCGTTGTCATCGCCGTCGAGATGCGCTCTGACCTGCGAAAACGCTGTCAATAGGGGGTTGCGCGGTCCGGGCGTCCGGCACCGGGACGAGCCAGAGCCCAACGCCTTCGCCGTGGCCGCGGTCACCGGCCCCAAGTAGCTCAGAGTGAGGTTCAGATCCAAGGCGGCCGCAGGGCTGCTGTGACGCACAGCTTTCGGTGGCATGAGGATCCCGTTATCGGTGCGGCATAGGTACGCCTGCGGAGCGGAGTTTGGTCTCGGTGAGCGCGGTCAGCCGGGCCGCGACCGGTGCCTGGTCCTCGCGGTGGTTATTGATCAGCTTGTACTGGGCCGAAGCCTTGGCCCATGCCTGCAGGCTGGCGTGATCCCCCAGCAGCGCGGGGTTGGCGAGGTAGCGGTCGGCCATGGCGGTCGCGAGTTCTTCGATCCTCGGGTCGTCCGGTTCCCAGGTCTCGGCCTCCCAGCCGCGCTTGGTCAGGTCGATGTACTCAGGGTCGTCCAGCCCGTGTTCGAGCTGGGTCAGGAAGCCGTCGAAGCCCTCTGGCACCAGCGCCCGGGCCAGTACCAGGGCCTCGCGTTGCGCGGCCACGTAGTCGGGGCCGAAGCCGAGGCCGGCCATCCGGTCCAGGACCGCGCAGGCACGGTCGGGCAACAGGGCCCGGTCGCCGTCAGCGAGCCGGTGCAGCGTGTCGCGTCGGGCGACCAGCTCATCGATACGTTCGGTGAGTTGCCGCTCGACGTCGGCGAGCGCGGCGTCGAATCGCGCGGCGTCGGCGTCGAGCATGGGCCCGATCTCGGCCAGCGGCACGCCCGCGGCGGCCAACGTCCGTACCTGCACCAGATGCAGCAGCTCGCCGGATCCGTACCGTCGATAGCCGGAGCTGTCACGTTCCGGTTCCGCGACCAGGCCGAGCTTGTGGTAGTGCCGCACCGTCTTCACCGTGACGCCGACGAACGCCGCCGCCTGCCCTATCGTGACTCCGTTCCTCATCAGCTCAGCTTGCCGCAGAGCACCTCGTCGACGAAACGCTGTTGGGCGGCCTGGAATGCCGGTGCTATCGACAGATCGGCGTCGTCCACCCAGGTCAGTCCGGCGGTCAGGGTCTTGCTGCCGTCGAGGGTGCTGTACATCAGCGCTGCCGAGCCCATGGTGGCGCCGTTGTGGTGGAAGACGGTGCCGCCCTCCGTTTCCTGCGCGAACACCCCCAGGCCGTAGCCGAGGGTCGCCTCCGGCGTGCGCATCTCGGCCAGCAGCTCGGGTGGCAGGAGCTTGCCGCCCATCAGTGCGGAAAAGTACGTGTGCAGGTCCCAAGTGGTCGAGATCATGTCACCACCGGCTCCGACCCAGGACGGGTTCTGACGGGTGACATCGACCGTCCGCTCCTGCCCGGCGTCCTCGTAGCGGTAGTAGCCGTGATTGTGCGGCTCGGGGATCTCCGGCGAGGCGCCCGGCGCCACGGTGCCGGTCATCCCCAGCGGTCCCAGGATCAGCCGCTGCAGCTCCTCGGCGAACGAACGGCCGGTGACCTTCTCGACCACCAGCCGGGCCAGCACGTAGTTGGTGTTCGCGTAGCTCCAACCCGTACCCGGCGCGAACCGCGCCGGCTTGGACAACGACAGCCGTACCAGCTCTTCGGGCTGGTAGGACTTGAACCGGTTGTCCACCCATTCCTTACCCTGCCAGGGGACCCCTCGCACGATCGTCCCGTCCTCGTAGAGCTCGCCGGTGTGGTTGAAGATCCCGCTGGTGTGCTGCAGCAGCATCCGCACAGTGATCCGCCGGTCGAGACCGAACTCGGGTAGATAGTCATCGGCCGGAGCATCCAGGCCGATCCTGCCCTCCGCCACCAGCAAGAGCACCGAGGTGGCGACGAAGTTCTTGGTGCTGCTGCCGATGCGGAAGTGCCCGTTCGTCAGCGGCTTGGCACTCTGGCCCAGCTTGCGCACACCGGCGCTGCCGACCCACTCGCCCTGCTCGTCGTTCACCCGGAGCTGGACCCCGACGAAACCGGACTCGACCAACTCCCCGATCGCCTTCTGCAGTTCCGGACGATCCTGCCCCTGGCCAGAAAGATTGGTGGACATGTTGCTCCTTCACATCGGTTGTGCCCGGGTCGGCGTCTTGCCGCTGCGACGAGCCTCCACCCTGCCCCAAGGTCAACCTCAACTGTGATCCATCCCACAGTCCCTTCCAGGCGGCACGACTGCCAGCGAGAACTCCGAGCCCACTTCGGATCCTGGCCGCCGCTCCGCTGCCCAGCGATGGCGATTTACCTGACCAGTGCTTCACGAGGGCGCAGTCCGCTCCGGTGGGGTTGCTCGTATGACTGACGAGGGAGAAGGCACAGCAGGCGGCCCGGACGCGCGCCGAGACCATGGAGGGCCTCGCCCGCGCGGAGCGCGCCCTGTTCACCCGCCCCGTGCCGAAATCCGTGCGAGCCCGGATGAAATTCCTTCGCAAGCGAGAGAAGGGCTCCACCAAGAGCCTGGCGGAGCGCCTGGGCGTCTCCCGTGAGACGGTGCAGCGGCTACCTCTCGGATGTCTCCACCAAGCCGAACAAGCGCCTCCAGGCCGCCCTGGTCCAGGAGACCGAATCGGAGTGGAAACCGCAGGTCAGAGCGCAGGCGAGGCAGCACGCGACCACCTCGGGCGGACTCGTCATCAAGTTCCCGGCCTCCCTTGGCTTCACCGCGAACGAGTCCTCGGACGACGCCCGGGGTACGGGACCTCAGCATCGCCGTGTCGCCCTCCCACGCGGCCCTCATCCTGGCGGCACAGGAGGAGGGTGCGACGGACACCGACCTACATGAAGCGGTCGCGTACTCCAGCTGTAGATCGTGATCCGAGAGAGGCGCGTCGGCGAGGGACGGCCGTTATTCCAGCCACATCCCGTCGCGCATGATGACTCTCCCGCGTAGTTCCGGCTCGCCGCGCCAAGCGCGCACAGTCCTCGGGACCACCCGTATATACAGAAAGGAACCCTCTTCCGCGCGTGGATCCCACCCGAACTTGTCGGCGAACGCCTCCGCTGCGCCTCCGGGCACCTCTTGGTCCGGGAAGCACTCCGCCTCACCCTGGAGGAGCACCACGTCGAAGGTGTTCGGTAGCGCCAGGCGCACGCGCGGCTCTTTGCGGGCGTTCCGCGCAGTCACGGAAGTGGCGCTGGTGCACATCCACACTGCCCGCCCATCCCACAAGAACCACAGCGGCACCTGGTGCGGCCCGTGATCAGGGTGAGCCGTCGACACCCATACATCCCGCTCGGTAACGAGCCGCTCCAGAGCGTCGCGCATACGCTCCGCCGTCTGGCGGCGAACGATTCCCGTGGTCTCCATGAGGACCGACCCTAGCCAAGCAGGCGCAAAGCGCGCCTGAGGCGCAGGACCTACTCCCAGCGACCGATGAACCCCTCAGCCGTTGGCTCGGGGCGACCAACTTCGGTGCTCAGAGTGGTCAGCGGAAGTGCTCAGTCACACTTGTCTCCGGTAATACCGCGCGCCCGGTCCCGGGCAGTGCCGGCAAGGACGTTGTCGACGAGCTGCTGAATGCGGTGCGCGAGTCCCTGGCGCACCACATGGCCGACAGCGGTCCACGCGTCCGCCTTGCTGACCGGCGTCAGGCCCTGCTCGACAACCGGGGCCTGCAGCCGCCGTCGTGACTCATGACGGCGAGGAATCGGGGGCGTCGTCCATGCGGCCAGTTCCGAGAGTGCGTCGTGGGCTCTGCGGGGCCGGGATGGAGGCCCCAAGCACTCCACGGGCCCGCAACTCGCTGAGGTCTGGGAGATGAACGCCGGGCAGCTCGTCGAGAAGGTCGGCCTCGGCAGCGCGGATGCTATGAGCGGGAGCCTCGGGGCCTGAGCCAAGGGTGCGACGGGCGGTCACGGTGATCACCGTAAGGGACCGAGGTCGCGCCTCTGGTCGCACAGGAAGCCATCGCCGAGGACGGCTCCGCGGAGCATCGCATCCCGACCTGGCTGACCTCTCGGCCCTCGGGGGCCTTTTGGCATCATCTCGACATGGCCCCGACCCTTCCCCGCACCGTCCGAGCCGTCGACACCGCTCACCTCCTGGACCTGGAACGGGAGGCCGCCACATGCGGCTTCAGCCAGCGACTCCCGGTCGACTGGCTCCAAGAGCACCTCGCTGCGGAAGCGACGCACTACCTGTTCCCGACACTCGTGCACCGGCTTCGCCACCGTCCGGAAGTGTCGCCACAGTGGAGGTGCCAGCTGCTGCTGACTGTCAGCACAGGCGAACAGATCTGGGGTCTGCTCGACGTCCTTCCCGACACCTTCGACAAGATCCCGGAGACTCTGGACGCGGCGTCGAAAAAGAACATCGTCAGCCGCATAGAACATGCCGTGACCGTGCGCGAGTGGGCAGAACGGATGGCTGCCGATGCTGCACCTGAAAAAATGCGGCGTCTCACCGACCCAAACCGGCGGCTTTGATCGCGCGTTGCGCGAAGACGTCCTCACGGCGGTCTTCCATCTGGTGCAGTGCCTTCTTGCGGTCCCGCTTGGAGAGCCGGTCGAGATACGTGTGGCCGAAGAGGTGATCGGGTCTCGTGCTGCAGACACCGGGCGAAGTAACCCGTTCCTTCGATGACGATGGCGTTGCCGTCCTTGTCGAGCCCGCGAGCGACGGCACGATCGGTGCGGGGAACCGCCATGCCTGCACCGGGCACGGACAGGCAGCCCTCGAAGTCGTCAACGAGCTGGCGGCTACCGGGATTGGGCAGGTCCAGAACCGGGTTGATGATGTGGCCGACATGCCGGATCCCGTAGTCGTCCGGGCAGTCGTACACGAACAGCCGCAGGTCGACGTCTACCTGGTTGGCAGCCAGGCCGGCACCGTCGGCCACATACATCGTCAGG
>NZ_FMDF01000167.1 GCF_900091955.1 Streptomyces sp. Ncost-T10-10d | reverse complement strand
GCGGGCGCCGACGGCACGGGCCGGAGCCGCGCTGTGGTCTCCACGGGCGGGACTGCTGAGTCGCGCGTCGGCCGAGGGTGCGCGACCGGCTTCGGGTCCGGCACCTGCGGCTGAGGTCCGGGCATCGATACCGGGGCGGCAGGTCCCACCGGCGCCGCCGGACCGGGAATCGGCGCCGGCGCTGCGGGCGGTGAGGTCTTCGGGCGGGGCGGAGCGGGCACGCTCGCGGAGGTCGCGGAAGGGGTCTGCGCGGGGTGCGCGGGCTCCGGTGGAGGGGTCGTGGGGCGGGGCGGGACAGGAGCGCGCTGCGCCTCGGTACTCATCCGCCCCCCTGGTCCTCTTCCGTACCGCGCGCGGATCGACGTCACAGGCAGGCCCGTTGGTTGCCGCGTGCCCGTCACTCTACGGGGTGGAACGGCCCCGGTGGGAGCGGGACGTCTGCCCCTGGACGATCTGCACAGATCATCCCCCTACCCAGCGGTACGGCCGTCTGGCAAGCTGCGGCCATGACTGCCCGCGCTGCTGACCGGACCCGTTACGACCGGGCCACCGCTCATCTGGACGCCCCGATCGCCATCGTCGATCTCGATGCGTTCGATGCCAATGCCGACGACCTCGTCCGCCGGGCCGCGGGGAAACCGATCCGGGTGGCGAGCAAGTCCGTGCGCTGTCGGGCCCTGCTGGAGCGGGTGCTCGCACGGCCCGGGTTCGCCGGGATCATGTCGTTCACCCTGGCCGAGTCGCTGTGGCTGGCGCGGGCCGGTTTCGACGACGTACTGCTGGCCTATCCGTCGGCCGACCGGTCCGCCTTCGCGGAGCTGGCGGCCGATCCGAAACTGGCCGCCGCCGTGACGGTGATGGTGGACGATCACGCACAGCTGGAGCTGATCGACGTGGCACGGGCCGGTGGCCGCGAGGAGATCCGGGTCTGTCTGGAGCTGGACACCTCGCTGCGGCTGCTCGGCGGACGGGTCAGGATCGGCGCCCTGCGTTCACCACTGCGCTCCCCCGCCCAACTGGCCGAACTGGCACGCTCGGTGGCGCGCAGGCCCGGCTTCCGGCTGGTGGGTCTGATGGCGTACGAGGGTCATATCGCAGGGGTCGGGGATTCGGTCGCGGGACGGCCGCTGCGCTCCAGGGCGATCCGGCTGATGCAGGCCGCGGGCCGCAAGGAACTGGCCGCCCGGCGGGCCGAGGTCGTGCGGGCGGTACGCGCGGTGGCGCCGGGCCTGGAGTTCGTGAACGGCGGCGGCACCGGCAGTGTGCAGCACACCGCGGCGGAGCGCGCGGTGACCGAGATCGCGGCCGGATCGGGGCTCTACGTACCGCGGCTGTTCGACAACTACACGTCGTTCACGGCGCGTCCGGCGGCGCTGTTCGCCCAGCCTGTGGTGCGCCGGCCGGGTGTGGGTGTGGTGACGGTCCTCGGTGGCGGCTATCCGGCGTCCGGGCCCGCGGGTGCGGACCGGCTGCCCGTCCCGTATCTGCCGGAGGGACTGCGCTACGACGCGCAGGAGGGGCCGGGCGAGGTACAGACCCCGCTGCTCGGCGCCCCGGCCGACGATCTGCTGATCGGCGACAAGGTGTGGTTCCGGCACGCGAAGGCCGGTGAACTGTGCGAACGCTTCGACGAGTTGCAGCTGATCGAGGGTGACCGGGTGACAGCGACCGTGCCGACGTACCGCGGCGAGGGCCGTACGTTCCTGTGAGCTCAGGGAGCCACGGAGCTGCCCACCCCGCCGCTCGCCCCGCTGTCGTCGATCGGCCGGATCGCCTCGGCGCCGTCACCCCTGCCCAGCAGTACGGTTCCGGTGACGGCTGCGCCGACGACGACCAGCCCGGCCACGGCGAGCGCGACGATCCGGGTGCCGCCACCGGTCGCCGCACTGCCGCTGCCGCCGTTCCCGTCCGCGTTCGCGACCGGCTCGGGCGGCCCCAACTGCTGGGCTACGGGGGCGATCGGGCGGGTATGCGCGGTCCATGCCCTACCGTCCCACCACCGCTCGGTGCCCGGTGTCGCGGCGTCCGGATACCGGCCGGGCGGTGTCGCGTCGCTCATCCCACCACTCTAGAGCGGTGTGACGTACGCCCCCGAGATACCGCCGTCGACGAGGAAGTCGGTGGCGTTCACGAACGAGGAGTCGTCGCTCGCGAGGAAGGCGACGGCTGCCGCGATCTCCGTGGCTTCGGCGAACCGCCCGACCGGGATGTGCACGAGCCTGCGGGCCGCGCGTTCCGGGTCCTTGGCGAACAGCTCCTGGAGCAGTGGGGTGTTGACCGGTCCCGGGCACAGCGCGTTGACCCGGATGCCTTCGCGGGCGAACTGCACACCGAGTTCGCGGGACATGGCGAGGACGCCGCCCTTGGACGCGGTGTAGGAGATCTGGCTGGTGGCCGCTCCCAGGATCGCGACGAAGGACGCGGTGTTGATGATCGAGCCGCGGCGCTGGCGGCGCATGTAGGGCAGCGCGGCCTTGCAGCAGAGGTAGACGGAGGTGAGGTTGACGTCCTGGACGCGCTTCCATGCCTCCAGTCCCGTGGTGAGGATGGAGTCGTCGTCGGGCGGGGAGATGCCCGCGTTGTTGAAGGCGATGTCGACGGAGCCGTAGGTGTCGAACGCGGTCCTGAAGAGCGCCTCGACCTGTTCGGGGTCGGTGACGTCGACGCGCACGAACGTGCCGCCGGCCTCCTCGGCCGCGGCCTTGCCCGCGTTCTCGTCGATGTCGCCGCAGACGACATGGGCGCCCTCCGACGCCAGCCTGCGTGCGGTGGCCAAACCGATGCCGCTGGCGGCTCCGGTGATGACGGCGGTGCGGCCGACCAGGCGGCGGCAGATGTTCTCGCTGTCGGTGGTGGTCATGCTGGCTCAGGCCTCCGTACTGATGAAGACGTTCTTGGTTTCGGTGAATGCGGCAAGCGCGTCGGGGCCGAGTTCGCGGCCGAGTCCGGACTGTTTGTAGCCGCCGAACGGGGTCCAGTAGCGGACGCTGGAGTGGGAGTTGACGGAGAGGTTCCCGGCCCGGACCGACTGCGAGACGCGCAGTGCGCGGCCCACGTCGCGGGTCCAGATCGACCCCGCGAGGCCGTACTGCGTCGCGTTGGCGAGCCGGACGGCGTCGGCCTCGTCCTCGAAGGGAAGAACGACGGCGACCGGCCCGAATACCTCTTCGGTGGCGACGGGTGAGTCCGGGCGGGCGTCGGTGAGGACGGTCGGCGGGAACCAGAAGCCGGGCCCTTCGGGTGCTTTGCCGCTGAGGGCGGTCGCGTCCTCGGGGACGTAACTCCGCACCCGTTCCAGTTGCGCCCGGGAGATCAGCGGGCCCATCCGGGTGTTCTCGTCGAACGGGTCACCCACCACGACCGATTCGATAGCGGGGGCGAGCAGTTCCAGGAAGCGGTCGTACGCGGATCGCTGGACCAGGATGCGGGTGCGGGCGCAGCAGTCCTGGCCGGCGTTGTCCAGGAACGCCATGGGTGCGGCGGCTGCGGCTGCCTCGATGTCGGCGTCGGCGAAGACGATGTTGGGGCTCTTGCCACCGAGTTCGAGGGTGAGCCGCTTCACGCGGTCGGCACACTTGGCCATGATCTGCTTGCCGACCCGGGTGGAGCCGGTGAAGACGATCTTGGCGACGCCGGGGTGCTCGACCAGGGCGTTTCCGGTCACATCGCCCGCACCCGGCAGCACTTGGAGGACGTGGTCGGGAAGCCCCGCGTCCAGGGCGAGCCGGGCCAGCCGCAGAGCGGTGAGGGGGGTCGTCTCGGCGGGCTTGAGGAGTACGGCGTTCCCGGCGGCGAGGGCGGGGGCGAGGCCCCAGGCGGCGATCGGCATGGGGAAGTTCCACGGTGCGATCACGCCGATGACGCCGAGGGGTTCGAGGAGGGTGATGTCGAGTCCGCCGGGGACCGGGATCTGCCGGCCGGCGAGCCGTTCCACTCCCCCGGCGGCGTAGTCGAGCAGATCGCGGACGTTGGCCGCTTCCCAGCGGGCGTTGCCGAGGGTGTGGCCGGCCTCCTGGACCTCCAGCCGGGCCAGCTGTTCGGCTTCGCCGTCGACGGCGGTGGCGAAGCGGCGCAGCAGCCTGGCGCGGTCGGCGGGGGCGAGGGCGGCCCAGGTTCGCTGGGCGGCCGCGGCCCGGACGACTGCCGCGTCGACCTCGGCAGCGGTGGTGGACGGGACGGTGGCGAGGAGTTCTTCGGTCGCCGGGTTGAGTACGTGGTGTTCCACCGGGTGGTCGGGCGTGGTCACGGGGTGCCTCACAGGCGTTCGAAGGAGCGGCGGAGCTCCCAGTCGGTCACTGCGGCGTCGAAGGCTTCGAGTTCGACGCGGGCCATGTTGCGGTAGTGCGCGACGACGTCGTCGCCGAAGGCCGCCCTGGCGATTTCGCTCCTCTCCCAGAGTTCGGCGGCCTCGCGCAGCGTGGTGGGGACGTGGTCGTAGTCGGCGGTGTAGGCGTTGCTCCCGCACGGCTCGGGGAGTTCGAGGCCCTTTTCGATGCCGTGGATGCCCGCTGCGATCAGTCCGGCGACGGCGAGGTGCGGGTTGACGTCACCGCCGGGCAGCCGGTTCTCGAAGCGCATCGAGCGGCCGTGGCCGACGACGCGGAGCGAGCAGGTGCGGTTGTCGTGGCCCCAGGCGACGGCAGTCGGGGCGAAGGAGCCCGGCTGGAAGCGTTTGTAGGAGTTGATGTTCGGTGCGTAGAGGAGGGAGAAATCGCGCAGGGCGGCCAGTTGTCCGGCGAGGAAGTGGCGCATCACCGGGGACATGCCGCCGTCCTCGCCCGCCATGACGCTGTGCCCGGCCTCGTCGGTGGACCGGAGCGAGAGATGGATGTGGCAGGAGTTGCCCTCGCGCGCGTTGAACTTGGCCATGAAGGTGAGTGCGACGCCCTCCTGGGCGGCGATCTCCTTGGCGCCGGTCTTGTAGACGGCGTGCTGGTCACAGGTGACCAGGGCCTCGTCGTAACGGAACACGATCTCGTGCTGGCCGGGGTTGCACTCGCCCTTCGCGGACTCGACGGTGAGACCCGCGGCGGCCATTTCGTTACGGATACGGCGCAGCAGCGGCTCCACGCGGCCGGTGCCGAGGACGGAGTAGTCGACGTTGTACTGATTGGCCGGGGTCAGATCGCGGTAGTTGCGGTCCCATGCCTGTTCGTAGGTGTCCTTGAAGACGATGAATTCGAGCTCGGTGCCGACATGGGCCGTGTAGCCGTGCTCGGCCAGGCGTTCCAGCTGGCGGCCCAGGATCCGGCGGGGCGCGGCGGCGACGGGCGAGCCGTCCTCCTGGGTGAGGTCGGCCATGACCATGGCCGTGCCCTCGTTCCACGGCACCAGGCGCAGGGTGGAGAGGTCGGCGTGCATGGCGAAGTCGCCGTAGCCGCGCTCCCAGGAGGACATCTCGAATCCGTCGACGGTGTTCATGTCGGTGTCGACGGCGAGCAGATAGTTGCATCCCTCGGTGCCGTGCTCCACGACCTCGTCGAGGAAGAAGCGGGCAGCGAACCGTTTGCCCTGCAGCCGTCCCTGCATATCGGGGAAGGCGAGGACGACGGTGTCGATCTCACCGCTTCTGACGAGGACGCGCAGCTCCTCGATCCCCAGCGGTGGTGTTCGGTCTGCCACGGGATACTCCTCCTTCGGTCAGCCGGAAGGTTTAAGGTATGCGAGAAAACCATTAATTGTGAAGGGGAACGGGACGTGGCCGAGGAAAGCGGGTTCACCGACCGCCTGATGCCCGTACTGCGGCCCGTCCGGGCGGGGAACGGCTTCGAGGAGGCGCTGGAACAGATCCTCCAGGTGGTCAGGCTCGGGCTGGTGCCCGGCGGCGGGCGGCTGCCGGCCGAGCGCGAGCTGGCCGAGCTGCTGGGGATCAGCCGGGTCACGCTGCGCGAGGTGCTGAAGGTCCTGCAGGACCAGGGCCTGGTGGAGAGCAGGCGTGGGCGGTACGGCGGCACGTTCGTGCTCCCCCGCACCGGCAGCCCCGGCGAGGACGAACTGCGCCGGAAGGTGGAGTCGGTCGACCTCGAGGACGTGCTGCGCTTCCGCGAGGTGCTGGAGGCCGGGGCGGCCGGACTGTGTGCCGCGCAGGGGCTGACGGACGAGGGCGCGGACCGGCTGCGTACGGCTCTGGCGGCGACTCACGAAGCACCTCTGCCCGACTACCGCAGGCGCGACACCCTGTTCCATCTGACCCTGGCGGAACTCTCCGGCTCCGCGTCCCTGACAGCGCAGTACGCGGCCGTCCGGGCCACCGTGAACGACCTGCTGGACTGCATACCGCTGCTCGTGCGAAACCTGGAGCATTCGCAGCATCAGCACACGAGTCTCGTGGAGGCGGTTCTCGACGGGGACGCGGAGGCCGCGCGCGCGGTGATGCGCGAGCACTGTGCGGGTACGGCCGCGCTGTTGCGCGGATTCCTGGCCTGAGCGAGGTGCCACCGGTTCCGCTTCGGTGACAGCCTCCGGATACGTAAAGGTATTCTCTGCCACCATTGAAACCATGGAACCGAGCCCGCCCGCACAGGCGGCCGACCGGAGGGACCGCCCCGTGTCCGAACCTCTCATCGGCGTCTCCACCTATCTGGAACCCGTGGCCCGCTGGGGTGTCTGGGAACTGCCCGCCGCCCTCCTTCCGGCCGCCTACCCGCGAATGGTCCAGCAGGCCGGCGGCCTGGCCGCCCTGCTCCCGCCGGACGACCCCGCCCGGGCCGGGGCCGCGGTCGCGCGGCTGGACGGCCTCGTCGTCGCGGGCGGCGCCGATGTGGACCCTGGGTTGTACGGCGCGGAGCGCGACTTCAGGACCGGTCCCCCCGCACAGGAGCGCGATGCCTGGGAGCTGGCCCTGATCAGGGCCGCGTTGGAGTCCGGTACGCCGCTGCTCGGCATCTGCCGCGGTATGCAGCTGCTCAATGTGGCGCTCGGCGGCACCCTGACCCAGCACCTCGACGGGCACACCGGCCCGCTGGGCGCGACGGGAATCCTCGGCGCACACCCGGTGAAACCCGTGCCGGGAACGCTCTGCGCGGCGATCGTGCCGGGGGAGTCGGCCGTCCCGACCTACCACCACCAGTGCGTGCAGCGGCTCGCACCGGGACTCGTGGCTTCGGCGCACGCGGCGGACGGCACGGTCGAGGCGATCGAACTGCCCGGGCCGCAGTGGGTGCTCGGGGTGCAGTGGCATCCGGAGATGGGCGACGACCCACGGCTGATGCAGGCACTGGTGTCGGCATCGACGGCCCGGCCGATCCCGGCCCGCACGTCGTCCGACGACCTCGCACCGCCGCGGACCACGGGGGCCCGCGAGCGCTTGCGGCCCTAGGAGGGTGCTGAAGGTCTTGGCCGGGCGTCGCGAGCCCGGCCGAGATCTCCAGCACCTTCCTCACGGGTGCCGGCGGCCTCGGGGAGCGGCGTCGTCGAAAGAGGCGTCAGCAGGAGAACCGACGCGCGGGCCGGACAGGGGAGTCCCCGCTACGTGTCCCGCCCCGTCAGCGACAGCAGATCGCGCGCCGGCCCCGTCGGACGGTGGCCCGAGGGCCATACCGCGCGCAGCTGGCGCCTCAGCCGCACCCCGGCGACCGGAATCTTGACCAGGCGTCTGGAGGACAACTCCTCGCCCAGCGCCAGTTCGCTCAGCACGCACGGTCCCGCCCCGCTCTCCGCCGCTCCCTTCACCGCGGTCGTCGAGGAGAGTTCGAGCAGTGGCTGGGCGAGGCCGCCGTGCACGGCGAGGGCCGCGTCCAGGACCTGGCGGGTGCCGGAGCCGTGCTCGCGCAGGATCAGCGGGGTCGCTGCCAGTTCCTGCGGGGTCAGGGGCGTACGTCGGCGGGCCCACGCGTGGGACGGGGCGACCACGACGACCAGGCGGTCATGGGCGATGACCGTGCCGTCGAGCCCTTCCGGCACGGACAGGCCCTCCACGAATCCGAGGTCGGCCTCGCCGACGAGCAGCCGCCCCGCGACCGCCGCCGAGTTTCCGGCAAGCAGCGAGACCGCGGTGTCCGGCCGTTCGGCACGCAGCGCTATCAGCCAGCCCGGCAGCAGGTATTCGGCAATGGTCATGGAAGCGGCCACCCGCAGCCGGGAGTCCCGCCGGTCGCGCAGCGCCTGCGCGCCCGCGTCGAATGCCTCGGCCGCCTCGACGATCCTGCGCGCCCAGTCGGTGACCAGCGCGCCCGCGTCGGTGAGCCGGGAGCCGCGCGGCGAGCGGTCCAGCAGGGCCAGGCCGAGCTGCCGTTCCATCGACCGGATGCGGCTGCTGGCCGCGGGCTGGCTGACGCCGACGTCCTGTGCCGCGCGCCCCAGGCTGCCGTGCCGGGCGACGGCGAGCAGCAGCTCCAGCGCACCGAGGTCGGGGACCCGGTGGGAGAGGGGAACATGTTCTTCACCGGTCATAAAGCCACCTTATGACCTCATAGACATGGAGTCCCTGGTGGGGCCCGGTCCGCGCCACGAAAATCGTGGCATGGCCATCTTTTCGCAGACGCAGCAGTTCCCAGCCCCGTATTCAGCCGCCCCGCGGCTGCCCCATCTGCGATACGTCGGCCCCAACTGGTACGCGACCGTCATGGGCACCGCGATCGTCGCGAGCGCGGGTGTCGCGCTGCCCGTGCACGTCCCGGGACTGCGGGGTGCCTGCACGGCGGTGTGGGCGCTCGCGACGATCATGCTCGCCGCGGTTCTCACGGCCCGTACCGGGCACTGGCTCGCCCATCGCGACCAGGCCCGCACCCATCTGCTCGACCCCGCCGTCGCCCCGTTCTACGGCTGTCTCTCGATGGCGCTGCTGGCCGTCGGCGGCTCGTCGATGGTGGTCGGCCGGGACGTCATCGGGCACCGGGCTGCCCTGGCACTGGATGTGGTGCTGTACACGGCGGGCACGGTGATCGGTCTGGCCGCCGCCGTCGCGATTCCGTACCTGATGGTCGTGCGCCACCGGGTGGAGCCCGGCACCGCGTCGCCGGTGTGGCTGCTGCCGGTGGTGGCCCCGATGGTCTCCGCGGCGCTCGGTCCGCTGCTGGTGCCGGAGCTGCCCGCCGGTCAGTGGCAGGAGGCGATGCTGCTGGCCTGCTACGCGATGTTCGGTCTGAGTCTGCTGGCCACGCTGGTGATGCTGCCGCTGATCTTCGCCCGGCTCGTCCACCAGGGCCCGCTGCCGCTCGCGCTGACGCCCACGCTGTTCCTGGTCCTCGGCCCGCTGGGCCAGTCGACGACCGCGGTCAATCAGCTCGCCGATGTGGCGCCCGGGGCGATCCCGGCGCCGTATGCCTCGGGGTTCGAGGCGTTCGCCGTGCTGTACGGGGTGCCGGTGATGGGCTTCGCGCTGATGTGGCTGGCGCTGGCCCTCGCGCTGGTGGTGCGCGCCGTACGGAACGGCATGACCTTCAGCATGACGTGGTGGGGCTTCACCTTCCCGGTCGGTACGTGTGTCACGGGCGCCGCGGGTCTGGCCCGGCACACCGGTCTCACGGCGTACACCTGGCTGGCCGTCGCGCTGTACGTACTGCTGGTGACGGCATGGGCGGTGGCCGGGGTGCGGACACTGCGCGGGCTGCTCAGCGGAGCGCTGCTCGCAGCGCCGCAGGCGCCTGCGCCAGTGACGGCCCGTACCAGGTGAGGAACCGCCCGTCGACGAGTGCGGCGGGCAGTGCGGGGAACGCTTCGGGCCCGTCGTCCGCGGTGAAGCGGTACGGCTCGTCGGGCAGGACGACCAGATCGGCGCCCGCCGTGTTGAGTTCGTCGAGCGGGATGCGGGGATAGCGCTCGGCGTGGTCCGCGTAGACGTTCTCCACGCCCAGCCTGGCCAGCAGATCTCCGGCGAAGGTGTCGCGGCCCAGCACCATCCAGGGCCTGCGCCAGACGGGCACGACCGCACGGCGCGGGGCGCGGGGTGGCGGGAGCGCGGCCCAGGCGGCCTCGGCCTCGTCCAGCCAGCGCGGCCTGGCCCCGCCGCAGGCGGTGACCAGGACCCGTTCCAGTTCCTCGAACGCCTGGTCGAGGGTCCGGACATCGGTGACGAGCACCTCGATCCCGGCGGCCCTGAGGGCCGCGAGGTCGGGTTCGCGGTTCTCCTCCTGGTTGGCGACGACGAGATCGGGCCGGAGCGCGACGACCGCGGCCACGTCGGGATTCTTGGTGCCGCCGATACGGGCGGCGGTCAGACCGGCCGGGTGGGTGCACCAGTCGGTGACGCCGACCAGCAGGCCGGGGGCGGTGACGGCGACAGCCTCGGTGAGCGAGGGGACCAGGGAGACGACACGCACGGTGGGAGACCCCTCTCAGCGACGCGGGTCGAAGGTGGCGTCGATGTGCTCGGCGACCGCGACGACCAGCAGCCGCGTACCGGGCATCGTGGCCCGCCAGCGGTGCCGCACTCCGCCGGACAGAAAAAGTGTGTCGCCCTGCTCCAGCCGGTGCGCCTGCCCTTCGGCCTCCACCTCCGCGGCGCCCCGCACCACGTACATCACTTCGTCGTTGCGGTGCTGGAACTCGCGCCTGAGGTCGAGTTCACCGGTGAACTCCAGGGCGCTGAGCTGGTGGCGTCCGCGCACCACCCGGCGTACCCCGTCGCCCTCGCCCGCCCGTACGACATCGACGGCGCGCGCCGAGTCCGCGGCGGCGCGCAGCCGCGCCGTGGTGGTCTCCAGGGCTTCGGCCACCCGGTCCAGCGACCGGGCGCTGGGCCGGGCCCGCTCGTTCTCGATCTGGCTGAGGAACGGCACGGACAGACCACTGCGGCTCGCGACCGCGGCCAGTGTGAGCCCCAGGGATCTGCGCCGTCGGCGAACCGCGGCGCCCACGCGGAGTGCTTCCTTGTCGTCCATGTCCGGCTCCCTCCCGACTCGCCATCCTTCCGGCTGCCAGCACATTACGCATGCGGTTGCGCAAGGTCGCCCGGTTGATGAACGTCTTCCGGACAGCCGGAAGGGGCGGGCCCGCCGACGGCGGCGCCCACCCCTTCCCTTTCACAGGCCCTGCAAGAGACCTACTGCGGAGCCATCTTGTCCGCGATGCCCGGGTTCTTCTCCATCCAGGCCTTCACGGCCTCTTCCTCATGGCCGGTACCGCGCTTCTGGATCTGGTTCTCCAGGCCGGCGAGCTGGTCCTCGCTCAGCTTGAAGTTCTTGAACCACTTCGTCAGCTGCGGGTACTGCTTCGGGAAGTCCTTGCCGGCAATGGTGTGCAGGCGGTCACCGTTGCCGAAGGCCTTCTCCGGGTCCTCCAGCTTGGTCATGCCGTACTCGTTGTACGCCCAGTGCGGCGTCCAGAGCAGCACGGCAATGGGCTCCTTCTTGGCGTACGCGCGCTTGAGCTCGGCGAGCATGCCGGGCGTCGAGGAGTCGACGACCTTGTACTCCTTGTCCAGGCCGTAGGCCGGCAGCACGTTCTTCTTGAGGTTCTCCATCGTGGCGGTACCCGGCTCGATGCCGACGATCCGGCCCTTGAACTGCGAGGACTTGCCCTTGAGGTCGGCAAGGGACTTGACGTCCTTCACGTACGAGGGCACCGCGACCTCGATCGAGGTCGGGCCGTACCACGAACCGATGTCGGTCAGCTGCGAGCCGTACTTGGTCCAGTAGTTCTTCTGGGTGTAGGGCAGCCAGCCGTCGAACTGCACATCGATCTGGCCACGGGACATCGCGGTGTACATCGGGCCGACCTCGAACTGCTTGAGGTTGATCTTGTAGCCGCGCTCCTCCAGGACCGCCTTCCACAGGTACGTGGCGGCGATGTCCTCCTCCCAGGGGAACCAGGCCATCTCGACGGCGCGGTCGCGCTCGTCCTTGCCGCCCGCGTTCTTGGACGTTTTGTCCTTGGCGACGGGGGTCCACTTCTCGGCGACGCCCGGGTTGGCCTTCAGCCAGGTGCGGACGGCCTCCTGCTCGTTGCCGGAGCCGGCCTTCTGGATCTCTGCCTCGAGGCTGGTGAGCTGGTCCTCGCTCATCTTGAAGTTCTTGAGCCAGGCGCCGACCTCGGGATTGTCCGCGGAGAAGCCCTTGCGGGCCAGGGTGTGGATGCCGTCGCCCTTGCCCCAGAGGTTCTTGGGGTCCTTGAGCTTGGTCAGTTCGAACTGGTTGTACGCCCAGTGCGGCGACCAGAGCGGGACGACGATCGGTTCCTTCTTGGCGTACGCGCGCTTCAGCTCGGCCAGCATCGACGGCGTGGAGCCGTCGACGACCTTGTATTCCTTGTCCAGGCCGTAGCCCGGCAGGATCTTGTCCTTGAGCAGGCCCATCTCACCGGCGCTCGGCTCGATGCCGACGATCCGGCCCTTGAACTGCGAGGACCTGCCCTTGAGGTCGTCCAGCGACCGAACGTCCTTCATGTACGACGGGACGGCCAGCTCCAGCGAGGTGGGGCCGTACCAGGAGCCGATGTCCTCCAGGCGGTCCTGGTACTTCTTCCAGTAGCTGGCGTGGGTGACCGGAAGCCAGGAGTCGGTCTCGAAGTCGATCTGGCCGTTGGCCATACCGGTGTAGAGCGCACCGGCCTCGTACTGCTTGACGTCGACCTGGAAGCCTTGCCGCTCCAGCATCTCCTTCCACAGGTAGGTGGAGGCGATGCCCTCGTCCCATGGGATGTAGCCCATGCTGATCTTCTTGCCCGCACCGATCTTCGAGCCGTCTGCGGCGGTGGCCTTGTCCGAGCCGGAGGAGCCGAAGAGGCCCATGCCGCCCGCGACGAGTGCGAGAACGACGATGCCGACGACCGCGACGACCGGCTGCGGACGGTGGTTCCAGACCTTCAGTCCGCCGGCCATCGACTGCGCCCTGGCGAGGGCACGGCGGGCGAGCGGGGAGACCTCGCGGCCGAGCGCGCTGGTCATCCGGTCCAGGTACATCGCCACGATGACGATGGAGATACCGGCCTCGAAACCGAGGCCCACGTCGACGTTGCCGATGGCGCGGTAGACGGCGCCGCCGAGGCCGCCGCCGCCGACCATGCCGGCGATGACCACCATGGACAGGCCCAGCATGATGACCTGGTTGATGCCCGCCATGATCGTGGGCAGGGCGAGCGGCAGCTGCACCCGCAGCAGGGTGTTGCGCCGAGTGGTGCCGAATGCCTCGGCCGCCTCGACGAGTTCGGCGTCGACCTGGCGGATGCCGAGCTCGGTCATCCGGACACCCGGGGGCAGCGAGAAGATGATGGTGGCGATGATGCCGGGGACCACGCCGACGCCGAAGAAGATGACGCCCGGGATCAGATAGACCATGGCGGGCATGGTCTGCATGAAGTCCAGGACCGGCCGGGTCACCGCGCTGACGGTCTTGGAGCGGGACGCCCAGATGCCCAGCGGTACGGCCAGTACCAGCGCGATGATCGTGGCGACGAGCACCAGGGTGAGGGTGTCCATCGCTTCGTCCCACAGCTCGACGGAGTCGATGACGGCGAAGCCGACGAAGGCGAGCACACCCGCGAGCAGACCGCGCAGCCACCAGGCGACGACGGCGACGATGCCCGCGAAGAGCAGCGGTGCGGGGGCGGAGAGCACGGCAGCTATGCCGTCGAACATGCCGCTGACGATCGAGCTGATCGCGTCGAACAGCCAGGACAGGTGGGTCTGCAGCCAGTCGACCGCGGAGTCGACCCAGTCACCGAGAGGAAGTCTAAACATTGGCCACCTTCTTCGCGGTGGTCGTGACGTTCTGCGGGGCCTCGGCGGGGCTCATCGGCTCACCGAGGACGGCGAGCAGCCGGGCGCGCGGTACGACACCGACGAGCTTGCCCTCGGCGTCCGTCACGGCGACCGCGACTCCGCTCTGCGAGCAGGGTGTGAAGAGCTCGATGATCGGCGTGGACTCGGTGACGGTGGCCGGGGCGGCTCCGAGGACGTCGTCCGCGGTACGCAGTTCCTCGCCGTCGTCCGTGCTGGTGCCCATGACGGTGTGCGGTTCGGCCATGATGGCGCCCGCGGTCAGCACCCGGGTGCGGTCGACGTCCTGGGTGAAGGAGGCGACGTAGTCGTTGGCCGGGGTGACGAGGATGTCCTCGGCGGTGCCGAGCTGGACGATCTTCCCGTCGCGCATCACGGCGATACGGTCGCCGAGGCGCATGGCCTCGTTGAGGTCGTGGGTGATGAAGACGATGGTCTTCTTCAGGCGCTTCTGCAGTTCGAGCAGCTGGTCCTGCATGTCGCGGCGGATCAGCGGGTCGAGCGCGCTGAAGGACTCGTCCATCAGCAGCAGGTCGGCATCGGTGGCCAGAGCGCGGGCCAGGCCGACACGCTGCTGCATACCGCCGGACAGCTCGTCGGGCCAGGACTTCTCCCAGCCGGCGAGGCCGGTCAGCTCCAGCGCCTCGGCGGCGCGCTTCTCGCGCTCGGCGCGCGGCACACCCTGCACTTCGAGGCCGTACGCGGCGTTCTCCAGCACGCTCCGGTGAGGGAAGAGCGCGAAGTGCTGGAACACCATGCTGATCTTGGAGGAACGGACATGGCGCAGTTCTGCGGGGCTCAGGGCGGTCAGGTCCTGGCCGTCGAACAGCACGCGTCCGGCTGTGGGCTCCAGAAGTCCGTTGAGCATGCGCAGCAACGTGGACTTTCCGGACCCGGACAGACCCATCACGACGAAGATCTGTCCCGGTTCGACGGTGAACGAGGCGTCGATCACCGCTGCGGTCGTTCCGTCGGCGCGCAGCTCGTCGCGGTCGGCGCCGCCTTCGAGCTTCTGCACGGCTTGATCGGGTCGTCTGCCGAACACTTTGTACAAGTGCTCAGCTTGCAGCCTTGACACATACACCTCGCGGGTTGAACCGAAAAACGGTCTGCCACCCCCTCCGGCAGACCGTGGAGCAGCGCGGATTCGGTCCGCATGACACGTGCACTGGTTGAAACTGCTACGTGATCCGCTCCGGCTGCGCGCCTGCCCTCACTTACACGAGCCAAACACAAGAGTGATTCAGGTCACCCATGAGCGGCCGCCGCCGGGGGCTCGCCCGCTCGCCCCGGTGTCCGCGACGGCCGGTGTCGGTGGGGTGCGGCATCATCGGGGTGTGACGCGACGCCTGATGCTCCTCGACACCGCTTCCCTCTACTACCGCGCCTACTTCGGGGTTCCCGATTCGGTGCGCGCCCCGGACGGGACCCCGGTCAACGCCGTGCGCGGGCTGCTCGACTTCATCGGGCGCCTGGTGCAGGACCACCGGCCGGACGACCTGGTCGCCTGCATGGACGCGGACTGGCGGCCGCACTGGCGGGTGGAGCTGATCCCTACGTACAAGGCGCACCGCGTCGCGGTGGAGACCGCCGAGGGGCTGCCCGACGAGGAGGAGACCCCCGACACACTGGCCCCGCAGGTACCGGTCATCGAGGACGTCCTCGATGCGCTCGGCATCGCCCGGGTCGGCGTCGCGGACTACGAGGCGGACGATGTGATCGGCACGCTCACCGGTCTGGCCACCGGCCCTGTGGACATCGTCACCGGCGACCGCGATCTCTATCAGCTGGTCGACGACGCCCGCGGGGTGCGGGTGCTCTACCCCCTGAAGGGGGTCGGCTCGCTCCAGCTGACGGACGAGGCGTGGCTGCGGGAGAAGTACGGGGTGGACGGCTCCGGCTATGTCGATCTGGCCCTGCTGCGCGGCGACCCGAGCGACGGACTGCCGGGCGTTCCCGGCATCGGCGAGAAGACGGCGGCGAAACTGCTGGACGCCTTCGGCGATCTGGCCGGGATCATGGCCGCGGTGGACGATCCGGCGGCCAGGCTGACGCCCTCGCAGCGCAAGCGCCTCGACGAGGCCCGGGACTATGTGGCCGTCGCCCCGAAGGTGGTCCGCGTCGCCGGTGACGTACCCCTGCCCGAGTTCGATCCCGCGCTGCCCACCGAGCCACGCGATCCCGCCGCCCTCGAAGCCCTCGCGAAGCAGTGGGGGCTGGGCGGCGCCCTGCAACGCCTGCTCTCCACACTGCGCGACTGAGGTGCTAGCTTAGGTAAGCCTAAGCAATCGGAGCAGGGAGAACCTCGTGGCAGAACGACCGGCACGGCAGGCACCCAAGGCGCAGGGGGCCCACGTTCTGCGCACCGAGCAGATGACCCCTCACATGGTGCGCGTGGTGCTCGGCGGTGACGGCCTCGCCGGCTTCGGACTCTCCGGGTTCACCGACCACTACGTCAAACTCTGCTTCGCTCCCGAGGGTGCGGACTACGCGCACCCGTTCGACATGGCCCGCATCCGTGAGGAGCAGCCGCGGGAGCTGTGGCCCACCACCCGCACCTACACGGTGCGCTCCTGGGATCCGGTCACCCGGGAGCTGGCCATCGACTTCGTGGTCCACGGCGACGAGGGCCTCGCCGGGCCCTGGGCGATGCGGGCGGTCGCGGGTGACCAGGTGACCTTCCTCGGCCCCGGCGGGGGCTACGGCCCGGACGCCTCGGCGGACTGGCACCTCCTGGTCGGCGACGAGAGTGCTCTGCCGGCCATCGCCGCCGCCCTGGAGCAGATGCCGGCGGGTGCGGTGGTGCACGCGTTCATCGAGGTGGCGGACGCCTCGGAGGAGCAGAAGATCGTGGCGCCCGACGGGGTCGAGGTGACCTGGCTGCACCGCGGTGAGCGCCCGGTCGGCGAGGCGCTGACAGCCGCGGTCAAGGAGCTGGAGTTCCCGGCGGGCGAGGTCCAGGCGTTCATCCACGGCGAGGCGGGCTTCGTGAAGGAGATCCGCCGCCATCTGCGCCTGGACCGCAAGATCCCGCTTTCCCAGCTGTCCATCTCCGGCTACTGGCGGCTCGGCCAGAACGACGACGCCTGGCGCTCGGTCAAGCGCGAGTGGAACGCACAGGTGGAGCGCGAGCAGGAGAGCGCGGCGTAGCACCGGCTCACTCGTGTACGCCCCGGTCCCCGACCGGGGCGTACACGTTCCCGGGGCACCGGCTCATCCACCGGCGGCGGGCACCGCCGCCCCGTCGCCGCCGCCCGGACCCTCCTCGCCGTCGCCGTCGTACGCGCGCGCGGACGCGTCCGTATGCGCGAGCCGTCGCAGTGCGCTGAACATCGCCTCCCCCAGCACCGTGCCGACGACCACGCTCTCCACCAGGTCCTCGCGCGCCACCCGCCGCCCCACATAGTCGAGGTCGGCCCGTGCGACCGGTTCGGCGGCGGCCGCGTAGTCGTCGAGCAGCTCGACGAACCCGCCGTGCCCGGCCCTCCGCAGCGCGACGATCACCCCGGCCAGGCACTCGCCGGCCGGTCCGTGCGCCTCGGCCCGCCAGCCGCGTCGCGCCACCAGCTCCGCCACCTCTTCGCGGGCGTCGTCCAGCTCGGGCCCCGGCTCGTCCCCCTGCAGCGGGGTAAGACGCTTCGCGGCGACACCCAGCACCTTGTGCACCGGCTGCTCCGGGTCCTCGACCGCCCGGAGCACCTCACCGATGGCCGCGAGCGAGAGCCCGCCGACATCCAGCAGGGCGCGGATCAGCCGCAGCCTGCGCTCATGGCCGGAGTCGTAACTCGCCTGGTTCGGGCTGGTCAACTGCCCGGCGGGCAGCAGCCCTTCACGTACATAGAACTTGATCGTCGGTACCGGAACCCCGGACCTGCGACTCAACTCGCCGATACGCACCGCGTGTTCTTCCTTCCGCGCTTGCCAACCCCCGACCCATCATAGATAGTTCCACTATCGGATAGCGGGAAGTGCCACTATCCATAACTACAGGGGGGTCCTCATGTCTTCATGGCGTTCATGGCACCGGCCGTTAGTCCTCTTCGCGGCCACGATGGCCGTCATGGCGGTCGTCTCGGCCGTGGGACTGCTGGCCGACGACCGGGTCCTGGCGGGCTCGGCCATATGGTTCAAGCCGTTCAAGTTCGCGGTCTCGTTCGTCGTGTACGCACTCGCACTGGCCTGGATGCTGACCCTGGTCACCCGCGGCCGGCGTGTCGGCTGGTGGGCCGGAACCGTGGTCGCCCTGTCCAGCCTGGGTGAGATGGCGATCATCACCGGCCAGGTGATCCGGGGGAAGCGCAGCCACTTCAACCACGCCACCCCTTTCGACGAGACGCTGTTCAACACGATGGCCGTCACCGTCGTCGTGCTCTGGACCGGCACACTGGTCATAGCCGTCCTGCTGTTGCGCGCCCGTATGGCCGACCGCGCCGCCGCCTGGGCGATCCGCTCGGGCGTGCTGCTCGCCCTGGTGGGAGCGGGATTCGGCTTCCTGATGACGCAGCCCACGCCCGAGCAGCGAGCGGCCGGGAATCTCGACACGGCCGATGTGATCGGCGCGCATTCCGTCGGCGTACCGGACGGCGGCCCGTCGATGCCCCTCACCGGCTGGTCGACAACCGGCGGGGATCTGCGCATACCGCACTTCGTCGGCATGCACGCGCTCCAACTGCTGCCGCTCTTCCTGCTCGCGCTGGTCGCCCTGGCCCCGCGCTTTCCCCGGCTGCGCGAACCGGGGGTCCGGCTGCGGTTGGTGCTGGTCGCCTCCGGTGCGTACGCGGCGGTCGTCGCGCTGGTCACCTGGCAGGCGCTGCGCGGTCAGCCGCTGATCCACCCGGACGGCGCGACGCTCGTCGCCGCGGCCCTGATCACGGCGGCGACCGCTGTCTGCGGCTATGCGGCGCTGAGGTCAACTCCCGGACCACAGCAGGCCGATTCGGATTCCGTCTCCGATTCCGCCGACAAGGAGCTCGTGGCATGACCGGTGCACTCTTCGAGATCTCGTTCTTCCTCGCAGCCCCGTTCTGGCTGCTCATGATCCTCGCGCCGAACTGGCGTCCCACGGCGCGTGTCGCCGCATCCCCGCTCACCGCCCTGCCGGTGCTCGCGCTCTATCTGATCATGGCCGTGCCGGTCTTCCCCGAGCTCTGGGACGCGGTGCGCAGCCCCGACATCGACACCTTCCGCGACCTGACGGCCCTGGCGAACGGGGCGGGGGCGGTCTGGGCGCAGGTCATCGCCTGGGATCTGCTGCTGGGTCAGTGGATGTTCCTGGAAGGACGCCGGCTGGGGATCTCTCCGCTGGTGATGGGACCACTGCTGGTGCTCACGATTCTGCTGTCGCCCTTCGGACTGCTGGTCTTTCTCGTGCTACGGGCGGCGCTGCGGCCGAAGGCCCGGTCCGGGAACGGAATCCCGGACCGGGCCGGTCACACGTCGCTGCGGTGAGGGCGCCCGTCAGACGGACTTCTGGTACGAGCGGAACGTACGGGTCGACAGCCAGACCGCCGCCACCGCGAGGACCAGAAGGGCTCCCCCGCGACTGAGCACCAGACTCCGGTCGGGGTCGGCGGTCAGCGCCGAACGTCCTGCCACCATCGCCCAGTCGACCGGGTTGAAGTGCGCGATGTGCCGCATCCAGGACGGCATCCGGCTCGGGGCCATGAAGGAGGAGGAAAGGAAGGTGAGCGGCAGCAGCAGGAAGGTATTGATGCCGATGATCGACTCGCGCTGACGGACCAGCATGCCGAGCGCGTTGGAGAGCGCGCCGAAGACCGTACCGAGCAGGATCGAGGCGACGACCAGGATCAGCAGCCCGCCGGCGCCGCCGGGGTAGGTGGCGCCGGCGGCCCGGCCGAGCAGCACGATGATGACGGACTGCACGGCGGTACTGATGCCGTTCTGCACGACGTTGGCGTTCATCAGCGCGTTGCGGCTGACCGGCGTCGTCAGGAAGCGGTTGAGCGTGCCGCGTTCGATCTCCTCCAGGGTGCCCATGCCGGCCCACATGCTCGATCCGAGGGCGCTCATCACCACGATGCCCGGGATCAGGTAGTCCAGATAGGACGTGGTGCCGAAGCCGCCCAGCTCGACGACCTTCTTGAAGAGGTTGCCGAACAGGAACAGCCAGATCACCGGCTGGATCAGGGAGATCACCAGGAAGACCGGCTGCCGGATGATCGCCATGAGCTGACGCTGGGTCATGTACCAGGTCTGGGCGAGAACTTGGCCGTTCATCGGGTGCCTCCTGCGGGGGCGAGGGCAGGGGCCTGGCGGGCGTCCGTCGCTTCGGCCTCGGAGAAACGGCGTCCGGCATAGCGCAGATAGACGTCGTCGAGGGAGGGGCGGGCCACGGTGGCGGCGGCGACCGCCGCACCGGCCCGCTCCAGGGCGGCGAGCAGCACGGGAACCGCCGCGGCGCCGTCCTCGGCACGGACGCTCACCCGGCGGCCGTCGACCAGCGCCTCGTACACCCCGGGCAGTCCGGTCAGCGCGGCGTCGATCGCCCTTGCATCGCCTTCGGCGCGCAGCTCCATGCGGACGGCATCGCCCCGTAGTTCGCCCTTGAGTTCGTCGGGGCTGCCCTCGACGACGACCCGGCCGCGGTCGACGATCGCGATGCGCTCGGCGAGCCGGTCGGCCTCCTCCAGATAGTGCGTCGTGAGGACGATGGTCAGCCCCTCGTCGCCGGCCAGCCGGGAGATCTCGTCCCACATGGCTGTGCGGGCCTCGGGGTCGAGTCCGGTGGTGGGTTCGTCGAGGAAGAGCACCTCGGGGCGGTGGACCAGGCCGAGCGCCACGTCGAGGCGTCGCTGCATACCGCCGGAGTAGCCCTTGACCTGGCGCTTCGCGGCGTCGGCGAGGTCGAAGCGGTCCAGCAGTTCATCGGCGCGGCGTTGGACGGCGGCGCCCCGCATCCCATACAGCCTCCCCTGGAGCAGGAGGTTCTCGCGACCGGTGGAGACCGGGTCGGCGCCGGACTTCTGGGCGACGACGCCGATCGCGCGGCGGACCCGGTCGGGGTGGCGCAGGACGTCGTGTCCGGCGACGGTCGCGGTGCCGGAGTCGGGGCGGGCCAGGGTGGTGAGGATCTTGACGGTGGTGGACTTGCCGGCGCCGTTGGGGCCGAGGAGTCCGAAGACCGTGCCGGCATCGACGTCGAGGTCCATGCCGCCCAGTGCGGTGACATCGCCGGGATAGGTCTTGATCAGATTTCGCGCCGCCACTGCGGGCGCACGGGTGCTCATGACAGAGCTCTCCTGTGGTCAGCGGGGTGCCCGGGTCCACCGAGCACTCGGGTATGCCGAGCCGATCCGCGTGAAGAGCGCCGGGCTATCCTGGGTGTGCCGCACCTCGATCGCCCGGCTCGCCTTCACGGCATGGCCGGTCCGGGGTTCGAGACCCCGGCGGTTGCTGCTCCAACAGCTCCCACCGGGGTCTTTTTCTGCGGTGTCGCTTCTACTACGCCTTCCGCTCAGGGTCGAGAACCATCTCCTGCTGGTCCAAGTCCTGCCAGTCCTGAGGGACTTCACCGGTTTCATGGAAGGACTTCCACTCCTCGATGCCGCTGATCGAGGCGTCGGTGAGTTCCTTGTGGAAGCTCTTGATCCACTCCAGCTGTGCGTCGATCATGTGGAGCTGATACTCGGTCTCGACGACGAAGACGCGGGGCAGCTTCTCCCCCAGCTGACCGAGGACCCCCCGGAGAGCCGCGGCCTGGACCGCCAGCGCCGCCCCCCGGGTCTCCATCAGCTCCGCCACATCCTCCGGCGGCAGCACCGGCAGAAGCGAGAGGGCCGTCTCGAAGACCGGGTATTCGACGGCCGGAACAGCGAGCAGATCGGAGAGCCAGTCGAGCATTTCCGCACGCCCGGCCCCGGTGATGCCGTAGAGCGTGCGCTCGGGGCGGTTGCCCTGCCGCTGGACGCCCGCGACCTCGACGTAACCGTGCTTCTCCAGGTTCTGGACGACGGTGTACAGCGAGCCGAAATTGATCTTGACGCTGTGTTCCTTGCCGCGACGGCGAAGCGTCTGGGCGATCTCGTACGGATGCATGGAACGCTCGGCGAGCAGCACCATGACCGTCAGCGCCAGTGGATTGCCGAGCTTTCGCCGCTTGGCCACTCACCCCACCGCCTCTCACTTCGCCTTCGAATACTCGCGAACGAACATATCGCGTTCACCCGGACGCGTCAATCACGATGTATCGCGAATTTCGGAATGCGTGGAAGGATCTCGCGCACTGACCAATCCGTGCTGCCGTCGGCTCCGGATCACTCGGAGAACCGATGTGCGATCAGGGAGGAAGCCCGCGTGAAAGAAGCCGTGTACATCAGCGGAGCGCCCTCGGCGGGGCCCGATCTCCAGTCGCTGATGGGGCTGGTCGCCCGGGGCGACCAGGATGCCTTCACCCAGGTGTACGACGCGGTCAGCGGGCCCGTCCTCGGGCTGGTACGGAGCGTGCTGCGCGATCCCGCCCAGTCGGAGGAGGTCGCGCAGGAAGTCCTGGTCGAGGTGTGGCGGACGGCCCCTCGGTTCCGGGCCTCCCGAGGCAGCGCGATGAACTGGGTGCTGACGCTTGCTCACCGCCGGGCCGTGGACCGGGTGCGTTCGGCCGAGGCATCGGCGGCCCGTGAGCACAGGGCGGCACTGCTGGACCGTACGCCCGCCTTCGACGAGGTCACCGAGCAGGTGGAGAGCCGGCTGGAGCGCGAACAGGTCCGCCGCTGCATGCGGACGCTCTCCGAGCTGCAACGGCAGTCCGTGACCCTCGCCTACTACCGGGGGCTGACCTACCGCGAAGTGTCGGAGCTGCTCTCCGTACCGCTCGGGACGATCAAGACACGACTGCGCGACGGGCTGATCCGGCTGCGCGACTGTCTCGGGGTGAGCGTATGAGCAACGCCGAACTGCACACGCTGACCGGGGCATACGCCCTGCACGCACTGTCGGACACCGAGCGGGTGGACTTCGAACGGCATCTCGGCGACTGTGCGGCCTGCGCTGTCGAGGTGCGCGAGCTGTCCGAGACCGCCACCCGACTGGGCCTCGCGGTGGCCGAGACCTCACCGCGAGGGCTGCGGGACAGGGTGCTGCGGGAGATCACGACCGTACGGCAGGAGTCTCCGTCGGGCGCCGGTCGGGACCGCTCGGGCGGCACGGCGGCCCGGGGCGACAGCACAACGGGGCGGGGCGCCGGCAGTACGGGGCTGGGTGGCTGGTGGCCGAGGTACGCGCTCGCCGCCTGTCTCGCCGCCGCCGTCGGATTCGGCGGGATCGCCGTCTGGCAGTACCGGGCGGCCCAGGACGCCCGGCAGGAGGCGCGGGCGTCGCAGCAGTGGAACGAGCGGATGGCGCAGGTCCTCGCCGCTCCGGACGCCAAGGCCTCCTCCGGCACGATGAAGGACGGTACGAAGGGAACGGTCGTGGTCTCGCAGAGTGAGAACCGGGCCGTGTTCATGACCTCGGGAATGCGGCAGCCGCCCAGTGGCAAGGTGTATCAGCTGTGGTTCGACGACCACGGCACCATGCGTTCCGCCGGGCTGATGAACACCCGGGCCGCGAGCGACGCCGTCCTGCTGGACGGCCCGGTCGACGGTGCATCGGGCATAGGAATCACGATGGAACCGGCCGGCGGCTCCGCGCAGCCGACGTCCGCGCCGCTGACGCTGATGAATTTTCCGGCAGCATGACCGGGCCGGTCCGCCGGGCGGACTCGTCCGGCGGACCGCGTTCACCGAGCAGAGCCGTGACAACCCGTTGCGCGGGGACGGCATGACCGACTCCGGGAAGGGCACACCCCCATGACTGTCTCCGTGGCACTGTTCACCTCCGACCTGCGGGTGCACGACAACCCGGTGCTGCTGGCCGCGGTGCGGGACGCGGATGCCGTCGTACCGCTGTTCGTGCGCGACAAGGGCATCCACCGGGCCGGCTTCGACGCGCCGAACCGGCGGGCGTTCCTCGCCGACTGCCTCTCCGACCTCGACGCGGGGCTGCGCCGCCGCGGCGGACGGCTCGTCGTCCGGGACGCCGACGTGGTGGCCGCTGCCCGTGCCGTGGTCGTGGAGACCGGTGCGCGGAGCCTGCACATCGCCGGCGGGGTGAGCGGGTACGCGATGCGTCGCGAGGGGCGGCTGCATACGGCTCTGGCAGCCGTCGGCTGCACCCTGCACGTCCACGACGCGGTTGTCACCGCGATCGCCCCGGGCCGGATCGTCCCGGCGGGCCGTGATCACTTCGCGGTGTTCACGCCGTACTTGCGCCGTTGGCAGGCGGCGGGAGTACGGGGAACACTGACCGCGCCACGCGCGGTGCGGCTGCCGGACGGCGTGGAGTCCGGGCCGTTGCCGGAACGGGCACAGGTGACCGGGGTCTCCCCCGGGCTCGCCAGGGGCGGCGAGTCGGCCGGACGCCGGCTGCTGTCGTCCTGGCTGCACGGCCCCCTGGCCGACTACGAGAGCGGTCACGACGATCTCGCCGGTGACGTGACCTCCAGGCTCTCCCCCCACCTCCACTTCGGCTGTCTCTCGGCGGCCGAAGTGATCAATCGGGCGAGGCAGCGGGGCGGACCGGGCGCCGACGCGTTTGTACGCCAGCTGGCGTGGCGGGACTTCCATCACCAGGTGCTCGCCGCACGGCCGGACGCCGCCTGGGAGGACTACCGCACGCGGCACGACCGCTGGCGGTCCGACGAGGACGAGGTCGAGGCCTGGCGCGCGGGGCGCACAGGCTATCCGCTGGTCGACGCTGCGATGCGACAGCTGGCGTACGAGGGCTGGATGCACAACCGCGGCCGGATGCTCGTGGCCTGCTTCCTCACCAAGACGCTCTACGCGGACTGGAGGGTGGGTGCCCGGCACTTCCTGGACCTGCTGGTCGACGGCGACCTGGCGAACAATCAGCTCAACTGGCAGTGGATGGCGGGTACCGGCACCGACACCCGTCCCAACCGGGTCCTGAACCCGGTGATCCAGGGCAAGCGGTTCGATCCGCGCGGCGCCTACGTGCGCCGCTGGGTGCCGGAGCTTGCGGAACTGGCGGACGGCGAGATCCATGAGCCGTGGAAACTGACCGGGCCGCGCCGGACCGCGATCGACTACCCGGATCCGCTCGTCGACCTGGCGGAGGCACGGGCCCGGTTCGAACGGGCACGCGGCCTGGGCTGATGGCGCGATCCCGCCGATCGGCAGGAAGCCCATCAGCAGCGGTGCCACCGGCGTCGCCGCTGCCGCGACCGGCGCGGTCGTGCGTCGCCGCTGCCCCGTCACACCCCTCCCCCGAGTGGCAGGCACCGGCCTGACCCCCTCCGCCTCCGGATGCCTCTCGGCTGTGATGCGTCATAGGTGCCGCCCGGGATCGGCCGGAAAGACTCACACCCGATCGGGTGACAGACCAATCCGTCCGACGCAGGGCGACGAATCCCCGTTGTGAGTGAAGACCGAGACGATTCGCAGCGAACCGGGGCCACTTGGTCCCGGCGACCGGGCTGGGCGCGCGCCGCCCTCGCCGCGCTCAGCGGTCTGATCGCCGGGTTCTGCGCCCTGGCGGTCGCCGAGCTGGTCGCGGCTGTCGTACGTCCCGAGGCGGGCCCGGTCACGGCAGTGGGCGGTGCGGTGATCGACCGCACTCCCCCGGCCGTGAGGGACTTCGCCGTACGGAACTTCGGTACCGCCGACAAGCTGGTGCTCCAGCTCGGAATCCTGATCCTTTTGGCGCTCTTCGCCATGACGGTCGGGGTGCTGGCACTGCGGCACCGGCGGCTCGGTTCAGCCGCCGTCCTGGTCTTCGGTCTGGTAGGGGCAGTGGCGGCGGCAGGGCGTCCGGAGGGCGCGCCTGCCGACGCGCTGCCTTCGGTGGTGGGTGCCGCGGTGGCCGTAGGAGTGCTGTATCTCCTGGTCGGACGGCTCACACCGGCTCTGCGTCCCTCTCCCGCGGCTGGTGAGAGGGACACAGAGACGAACGGCATCTTCGACCGCCGTGGCTTCGTGGTCGCGGCGACCGCCGCGACGGTGGCCTCCGTCGGCGCGGGACTCCTGGGGCGGCGGCTCACGTCCTTTGTCCAGGCCGGAGCCTCCGCTTCACGTCATGACCTGGTCCTCCCGGTACCGCATTCCGCCGCACCGGCGGTCCCGGCGGGCGCCGATCTGAGGGTCCGGGGGCTGAGCTCGTTCATCACCCCGAACGAGGACTTCTACCGGGTGGACACGGCTCTGGTCGTGCCACGCGTCGACGCCGGCACATGGCAGCTGGAGATCCATGGCAAGGGTGTGGCGCGGCCCGTCACCGTCGGCTTCCACGACCTGCTGCGAAGGCAGGTCATCGAGCGCGACATCACGTTGACCTGCGTCTCCAACGAGGTCGGCGGCCCTTACATCGGCAACGCCAGGTGGCTCGGCGTACGACTGGCCGATCTGTTGCGCGATGCCGGGGTGCGCCCGCCGTCGAAGGGCGGGCCCGCCGACCAGATCGTGGCGCGTTCCGTCGACGGCATGACGATCGGCACACCGGTCGAGGCGGTCATGGACGGGCGCGACGCGATGCTCGCTTTCGGCATGAACGGCGAGCCACTTCCCTTCGAGCACGGCTTCCCGGTCCGGATGGTCGTTCCCGGCCTGTACGGATACGTGTCCGCGTGCAAGTGGATCAAGGACATCGAACTCACCACGTTCGATGCCTACGACGCCTACTGGGTCCGACGGAGCTGGGCCCAGGAGGCACCGGTCAAGACCGAGTCGCGGATCGACACCCCCGTCCGTTCGCCTCCCCGAAGGCCGGCATCGTGCCGGTGGCCGGGGTGGCCTGGGCCCAGCACCGCGGCATCTCCAGGGTTGAGGTCCGGGTGGACGGTGGGGAGTGGCACACGGCACGGCTGGCTGCCGCGGACACCCAGGACACCTGGCGCCAGTGGGTGTGGCAGTGGCCCGCCACATCCGGCAGGCACACCCTTGAGGTTCGCGCCACCGACGGAACCGGCGCCACCCAGACCGGCGATCGCGTAGGCACCGTGCCCAACGGTGCGACCGGCTGGCACTCGGTGGTGATCGACGTGCCCTGAGCCGGGGCACACCGAGCCGGGGCACACCCCGACCGCACCACCCGCTCCACGGAGCACGGCTCACCACACCCCGAGCCATCACCAAAAGTAATCACATCATCACTCAAACGATCCGGGAGAACCCCATGAAGGCCCTTCACGTCCGCCGTCCCGCAGTCGCCCTGTCCGCAGCGGTTGCCCTGCCACTCGCCCTGGCCGCCTGCTCCACCGACTCGAAGGACAACTCGTCCGGTTCCGGCGCCGGTTCGGCCGAGGCGTCGTCGCCCGCCGAGGCCGACGGCTCGGTGCACACGAACGAGCCGTTCGGCCCGGCCTTTCCTCCGTACCGAAGGACGGCGCGGGCTCCTTCACCGGCATGGCGAAGGCCCCGGTCGCGACGGCCGCCTCGAACAACCCGGCACTCTCCACCCTGGTCGCCGCGGTCAAGAAGGCCGGCCTGGTGGACACTCTGAACAACGCTCAGAACATCACGGTGTTCGCGCCCACCGACGACGCCTTCGCCAAGATCCCGCAGGCGGACCTGAACAAGCTGCTCGCCGACAAGGCGGCACTCACGAAGGTACTGACGTACCACGTGGTCGGTCGGAAACTGACACCGAAGCAGCTGGAGAAGGGCTCCTTCGCCACGCTGGAGAAGAGCGAACTGACCACGTCCGGTTCAGGGATGACGTACACCGTGAACGAGTCGTCGAACGTCGTCTGCGGCAATGTCCCGACCGCCAACGCGACGGTCCACATCGTCGACACGGTCCTGATGCCCCCGCGATGAGGCGGGACGGACAGGCCCCTGTTCGCGCCGGGCGACCGGCACTTCCGGTCAACACCCTGGCCTTCCTGTACGGGGCGGGCATGGCGGACGATCCGGCCTGGCCGCGGGCAGCGGTGTACGACCCGGCGGGCGGCCACTGGTACTGCCAGCGGTTCACGCTCCTCCCCCGGGCGCGACGGTGCTGCTCGGTGCGGTTCATCTCGGGTGCGGGAGGAGCGCGCCCTCCGTACGCTGACCGGATGAACCGTCCGAGCGTCGTGGACCGGCAGGACCGGGTGGCGGGTGCCGTCGTCGGATCGGCAGTCGGTGACGCACTGGGGGCACCGTTCGAGTTCGGCCCCGCCGGTGTGTACGGGGCCCGCTTCCCGGACGGCGTCGGCACGATGTGCGGGGGTGGCGGCTGGGATCCGGGCGAGGCCACGGACGACACCCAGATGGCCGTCCTGGTCGCGGAGTCCCTGCTGGAACGGGACGGCCTCGACCTCCCGTGCTGCGGACGCCCGATCTGCTGGCCCTGGCCCGGCGGCTGGACGGTGACCCATGTGGTGCGATTCCCACGGATATCCACACGCCTTGAATCTGCACATAAGGGTGAGATAAGAGCAGAATATACATAACAGGCCATTCTGCACACAAGGCGCCGTTCAGGTCTGCGACAGCGAAGGAGGCGAACCCATGTCGAACGTCTCGCACACCGGCCGTGACATGGCCAGCCACCCCGATATTTCCGAAATGCGCGATCGCTACACGCGAATGCTCGGCGGGCGTGATGTGGCCCTGGTGGACGCACCGGTGTTCCTCATCGGTCTCTACTGCGCCATCTCGCCCTGGGTGCTCCACTTCACGGCGAGTCAGCCCGCACTCATGACGAACAACCTGATCATGGGTATCGCGATCGCCGTGCTGGGCCTCGGGTTCACCGTCATGCCGGAGCGGATGTACGGCCTGAGCTGGGCCATATGCGCCATGGGCGCCTGGTTGATCGCCTCGACGTGGGTCGTCGGCAGCGGCCCCGGCTTGGGCATCATCCTCAACAACGTCATCATCGGCGGACTGACCGTCCTGCTGGGCTTGGTCTGCGTAGTGGTGTCGATGAAGAGCGGCAAGCGCTCGGTCTGAGACAGGAAACCTCTCGGCCGGTCCGTGTGAAGCGGACCGGCCGAGAGCTGCCGGGCCGGTGCTGCGTATCAGACCTGCCGGAACGGCAGATAGTCCACGTCGTACCCGAAGTACCGCGGCCCGGCGAGGGCCAGGCCGCCCGGTGTGGTCCACCGCGGGTCGCAAGGGGCCGCGAGGACGCTGACGCGCAGGCCGTAGCGCAGGCCCTCCGTCGTCACCGGGTCGCCGGTGTCGGTGTCCAGCACGCAGATGAGGTCGGGCGTGGTGGCGACCGTCTCGCCGTCGCGGGTGGCGAGCAGATGCTCGTTCTGGAAGCCGAGTTCCAGGATCCGGCCCGCATCGTCGCCGATGCCCTCGATACGGGCGCTGCCCCGGGCGAAGCCTCCCTGGGTGCGGCGGCTGACGTCGACGACCTTGCCGGTCAGCAGATGGGTGCCGGACAGCATGGTGCGGGCCGCGTGCACCGGGTCGGCGTGCGTCGCGCGCGCCTCGCGGACGGCGGCGCCGAGCCGTTCGGCAAGCGTCAGCGTGGCGGGGACGAGACCGTCGGCGAGTTGGTCCCCCCGCATCACGGTGTCGGCGGTGGAGATCTGACAGCCGAGTTCCACACAGACGGCCCGGGCGATGCGCTCGGCGGCGTGGTTGGAGACGGCGTCGACGATGATGCTGTTGCCCTTGTCGTCGGCGAGCGCCATCGGCGTGTTGGCCACTCCGATCAGACCGGGCAGCACCATCTGCGCCTCGGGAAAGGCGCGGCCCATGGCGTCGCCGTCGACCAGCGGCAGCCCCGCCTCGGCGGCGCAGGCGATGGGCAGCATGGAGTTGACGCCGCCGACCTCGATCGGCGCGATGTGGGTGGCGGGCCGGCCGATGTGCTTCTCCAGGGCGCGCAGGGCGGCCACCTCCTCGCCACCGGCCGGGACGCGTTCCAGCAGCACCGTCGGCGCGCCCATCCCGGAAACGGGTACGACGGTCGCGTCGGCCGGCACCTCGTCGAAGGCGACGAGCCGGACCGGACCGTGCTTGCGGATGGCCTCGCGGGCCAGCAGCTTGCCGATGTACGGGTCGCCGCCCCCGCCGGTGCCCAGGATGCCCGCGCCGCGCGCGATGTCGTCCAGATTGTCGAGGTTGATCTCACGCATGTGACGCTGCTCCATGGGTGTCGCGTGCCCCGGTCGGGGCGTGGGTGCTGCCGATGCCGTTCAGATCGAGGTCGCCGACCGCCTTGACGCGGATACGCGTTGCGCCGCCCGGCAGATAGGCGAGCGGGACCTCCTCC
Organism: Streptomyces sp. Ncost-T10-10d; assembly: GCF_900091955.1. GTDB lineage: Bacteria > Actinomycetota > Actinomycetes > Streptomycetales > Streptomycetaceae > Streptomyces. The sequence goes on along the minus strand of NZ_FMDF01000167.1, from coordinate 5,944 downwards.
ACGTCGACGATGCGGACCGTGCCGGGCCTGGCGCCGGCGCTCTCGGCCCGGCCCACGGCCTCCTCGCGGGCCTCGGCGAGTACGGAGTCCCTGCGCCCCTCGGGGACCTGGAAGACCCGGTCCACCTCCCCGCCGACCTGGGCGATGGCGGCGCCCACGGCGTTGGCGACGTCGAAGTGGCCGGGGCGGCGCACATCGTCGAAGCCGGGCAGGGCCGAGGGCACCAGCACGCTGCCGCCGCCCACCGCGACGACCGGCAGCGGTCCGGCCGACGTGCGCATCCGGTCGACGGTCTCGGCCAGCCGCTCGGCGATCCGGTCGAGCGCACGGGCGGTGAACTCGCGGCCCAGGTGCGCGACACGGGAGCGGTCGCCGATGTCGGCGCGGCCCGCGGCGACCGCGAGATCGGTCGCGGTCAGGGTGCTGCCGCCGAAGACCAGTGCCTCCTCGGTGAGCCGGAAGCCGACCGAGCGGGGGCCCGTCCGGCCGTCGGCCGACACCAGGGATCCGCCTCCGATGCCGAGCGAGAGGACGTCGGGGATACGGAAGTTGGTGCGGATGCCCGCGGCCTCGCTCTCGCCCGCCGCCTCGCGCGGGAAGCCGCCCGCCAGTATGCCGACGTCTGCGGTGGTGCCGCCGACGTCGACGACCGCGCAGTCGCCGAGACCGGACAGGAACGCGGCGCCGCGCATCGAGTTGGTGGGCCCGGAGGCGAAGGTCGCCACCGGGTAGGCGCGGGCGAAGTCCACATCCATCAGGGTGCCGTCGTTCTGCGACAGGAAGAACGGCGCGGTCAGCGAGACCTCGGCGAGCGACTTGGCGAACGACTCCACGATCGCGGTCGCCAGGTCGCGCAGGGCCGCATTGATGATCGTGGCGTTCTCGCGGGCGAGCAGTCCGATCCGGCCCAGTTCGTGGGAGAGCGAGAAGTGGACGCCCGGGCCCAGCTCCGCGCCGAGGATCTCGGCTGCCCGGCGCTCGTCCTCCTCGGCGACCGGTGAGAAGACGGACGAGACGGCCACCGAGGTCAGCCCGCGCGCGGCGATGTCGGCGGCGGTGCGCTTCAGCTCCTCCGGGTCGAGCGGCGACAGCGGCCGTCCGTCGAACTCCCGCCCGCCGTGGCAGAGATAGCCGTGCCCGCCGACGGCCGCCCGCTGGCGATCCGGCCAGTCGGTCATCGGCGGCAGGGCGGCCGTCGCGGGCAGGCCGAGGCGTACGGCGGCGACGGGTGCGAGCCGGGCGCCCTCGATCAGCGCGTTGAGGAAGTGGGTCGTGCCGATCATGACGGCGTCGACGGATTCCATCGGCGGATCGAGTGCCCGGATCGCCGCGGTGACGCCGGAGGTGATGTCGGAGGTGGTGGGGGTCTTCGCGGTCGCGACGATCCGGTCGTCGTCCTCGAGAAGGGCGGCGTCGGTGTTGGTGCCTCCGACGTCGATTCCGATGCGCATGGTGTCTGTCTTTCGTAGGGGGTGGGGATGTCGGGGTGGGCGTACGGGTCAGACGGTGGCGTTCGACGGCCGGGCCGTGCCCGCTTCCGCCTCGATCGCCGCGGCGGGTCGCAGCGGCTGTGCGAACGGCAGGTCGCGGGCGCCGCGCACCAGGCCGAGCTTGCCGAGGACGACATAGCCGAGCCCGGCCAGCAGCAGGGAGTTGAGTGCCGGGATCCCCCACCACTGGTAGTGGTCACCGAGCCAGCCGAACAGGGATGCGGCGGCCCACAGGGCGATCGTGGCCGGCACCCAGCTGGGTTCGGTCTCGGGCAGCCGTCCGACGGAGCGGGACGCATCGAGCTGTGGCCGCCACTTCTTCACCACGAAGTACTCGGCGACCATGATTCCGGCGACCGGCGGGGTGAGAACGCCGAGCACCGTGAGGAAGTCGGTGAACCGGTCCAGGATTCCGGCAGCGGCGGCAAGGCTGCCGAGCACCCCGATCGTGACGGTCGTGCCGACCCGGTTCAGCCGGACCTTGAAGAGCGCTTCGACCGCGCCGATCAGGCCGAGCGACGACGAGTACAGATTCCAGTTGTTGATCTTCACGGTGGCGGAGACCAGGACGATGACGCCGATGACGCCGGAGGAGGACGTGATGATGGCGATCAGGTCGGAGGACTTCACCGCGTAGGCGAGCAGCACACCGCCGAGGCCCAGGACGTACTCGCCGAGGCTGATGCCGACGACGGTCTGCTTGACGACGTCGCCGGTGTTGCGGTTGAAGCGGGTCATGTCGGGGGTGGTGACCGCGCCGACGATGTACGAGCCGGCGACTATGGTCGCGCCGGTGGCGATGGACATGTGGGCGCCGAACGGCGCGGAGGCCATCAGATCGCCGATGTTGTGCCGGGAGAACTCGACCGTCATCGCCCAGCCCGCGAGGCCGAGGAAGGCGGGGACGGTGACGAACGCGGTCCAGCCCATGGCGCGGAAACCGCGCAGCACGAGCGCGGTGACGGCGAGCCCGCAGATCAGGCACCAGGCCCAGACGGGCAGCGCGGGCACGATGGAATGCAGTCCGGCCGCGAACACCGCCGTCTGCACACCGAACCAGCCGAACAGGCTGACCGCGATGACGAGTCCGATGAGGGTGGAGCCGTAGCGTCCGAAGCCGGTCCAGCGGACCAGCATCGAGGTGGACAGGCCCTCCCGCATACCGGCGATGCCGACGAAGATGCAGACGATCTCCAGGATCACCGAGCCGAGCGTGAACGCCCAGAACGCGCCCCAGAAGGAGAGTCCGGCGCCGAGCGCGGCGCCCAGGAGGAACTGCGTCAGGTCGGAGAGCTGGCCGAAGCGCTGCACGGCGACGTTGAGCCAGGAGTAGCGGGCCGCGCGCGGCACCCGCTCCAGCGGGTAGTCCTCGTCCGTCTGTGCCTGCGACTGCTTCAGCGGCTGCTCCTGCTGGTGTGCGGATGGCTGTGGTTGCACATCGAACTGCTGGGTCATGGGGACGGTCCTCGGGTGGGCGGGGCGGGCAGGAGGGCGCAGCAGCACGACACCGGGCTGCTCCGAAGGGGAGAAATGAGGTGGGGAGCGGGGGTCAGAGCGGGAGCGGCGGTCCCACGGCCCGTGCGCGAAGGAGCACCGCGCCGGGCAGATACGGCACCGGTACGTCCGGCTCCGCATGGGTGCGTACGCGCCGGGGATCGGCACCTGCCCGTACGGCGCCGGCGCGGGCCAGGTCCCGTACCTCGTCGCGTACGGCATCGAGGCGGCGGCCGGGTCCTCGGCGGACGATGCGGTCGCAGTGCCCGCCGACCGGGCTGGCCGCCGCGCCGAACGCCCCGGCGACGCCGCCGTGTTCGGGCCGTACGACGTCGAATCCGGCGAGTACGCGGCCGGGCACACCGCCCGCACCGCCGCCGACCAGGATCAGCGGGAGGAGTCCGGCCGCGGGGCGCATCCGGTCGGCGGCCTCGGCCAGTTCGCGGTGTGCGTCGGCGCTCACGGTGATCAGGTCGGGGAAGCGCAGGGTGACCGGGACGCCGCCGATGCGTTCGCCGGGGCCGGCCTCCTGCGGGTAGCCGCCGGTCAGCGCTCCGACCCGGGCACGGCGTTCGCCGATGTCGGCGACCACGGCATCCCGGAGCCCGGCCAGGAGTCCGGCACCACGGATGGTGCAGGCCGGGCCGCTGCCCAGGCTGAGTCCGGGCTGGCGGCGCAGATACTCCAGGCTCATCAGGGTGCCGTCGCTGCGGGTGACGAGGACGGCGGCACCGGGGGCGAGACCGAGCCCCGGGAGGGCGGCGGTCAGCTCGTCGGCCACCCGTGCCACGAGCACGGACAGGGCCGCGTCGAGGACCGTGGCGTTCTCTCGGGCCAGCAGGTCGAGGGTGCCGACGTCGCTGGAGAGCAGGACGGTCGTTTCGGGGCCCGTCTCGGCGCGCAGGATCTCGGCGGCTTCCCGCTCCTGGCTGCCGTCGACGGGCGAGAACACGGCGGTGACCGCGAACGCCTCGGCTCGGCCCGCGAGCGCGGCGCCGAACCGGGCGACGGCGTCCCGGTCGAGCGCGATGGTGTCACGGGGGGCGAGGCCCCCGCCGCCCCTGACATTCGCGGTGCCCGCGCACACGGCGTCGCGCAGTGCCTCGGGCCAGCCGAACAACGGCCGCACGGCGTCGGCGGCGGCGCCCCCGACGCGCAGCACTCCGACCCGGGCCAGCCCGTCCCGCTCCTTCACCGCACGGGCGGCGACCCGCAGCCCAACGGCGAGCTGGGTGGCCCGGCGGCGCAGTTCGGCAGGCAGCGCACCGACGGCAGCGGCGAGCGACCCGACGGCGTCACCGGCGACCGAGGGCACCTTGACGGCCCGTACCGCCCGATCACCGTCGAGCAGGACGGCATCGGTGTTGGTGGGCCCTACATCCACACCGAGGATCACGGGGTGCCTCCCTGGGGCGGGCGACTGCGGGCGATCGGAGAACCGCCCTGGGCGACCCCACCGTGCCCACCGGGCCCACCGAGGCCTGCGAGGCCGAAGGCGGACGGGCCCGCCAGTCGCAAGCCGCTCGGCGTGTACCAGGCCGGGGCGGAGGGCAGCGTGACGAGGTGGACGCGGAGGCCGTAGCGGACCTCCTCGACCGGGACGGCCCAGCCCGTCGTCGCGTCGACCAGGGCGATCACGTCCGGCACCACGGCGAGCGGTGTGCCGTCCTCCAGGGCCGCGACGAACTCGCTGCGGGCCTCGACGAGCACCAGCCGTCCCACGTCGGGGCCCGCGCCCTCCAGCAGAACGCCCGTCGCGTCGTCGCCGTCGGCGCCCTCGGTGGCGTACCTGCGGACCGAGGAGACCTTGCCGGTGAGCAGCGGTGCCGGGCCTTCGCCACGGCCGAGGGCGAGTGCGCGCGTGACAGATCCGGCGACGGCATACCGGGCCGCCTGCCCGGCGGTGAGCGGGTAATCGGTGGATGCGGCCCGCCCGCCGAAGGCGACGACGGCGGCGCGGGCGAACTGTTCGAGGTGTGCGCCGTCGACGTCGTCGATGACGACGGTGTGGCCGTGTTCGTCGGCGAGGACGGCCGGTCCCGGGCGCAGTCCGGCCAGTTCCAGAACGTTCTGGTCCATGCGCGGAAAGGCGCGACCCATCGAGTCGGCATCGAGCAGCGGCAGCCCGAGCCGGGCCGCCCAGGCGACGGCGACACAGCCGTTGAGGCCGCCGATCTCGCTGCTCATCACCGCTGCCACCGGCGCACGGTGCAGGGTCTCGAAGCGGGCACGCAGCCGTGCGGGTTCATCCCGGCCACCGATCCGCTCGGCGGAGACCGCGGGCGACCCCACGAGCCCGACGGGCATGACGAGCGCATCGGCAGGCAGCGCGGCCGGGTCCACCACGGGCACCGGACCGCACTCCTCGATCGCCTGTCCGGCGACGGGAAGGGTCACATCGGCGGGTCCGCCGCCCCCTGACCCCAGGACGGCACAGCCCCGCGCGAAGTCGGTGAGTGCTCCGGCGTCCACGTGCATGAAACCCAGCGTAGGGAGGCAGAGCATGCCCCGTACGGGCCGGCGGCTCACGATTGAACAGCCCGATGTGCTTGCAGCACACTGGATGGATGCCGAACATCGTGGAGCTCCTCTCCTCCCCCGGACTCGACGGGGTCCGTCCGCTGGTGGGCCCGCTCGACGCGGTGGCGGTCACGGGGGTGCGCCTGGAACCGCGCCCGGACCGGCTCGCCGCCATGCCCGCCGGGACGGTCGCCGTGCTGCTGGCGCCGGTACCGGGGCATCTGCTGGATGTGGCGGTGCGGGACGCGGCGGCAGCGGGGGCCGCCGCGCTGGTCCTGACGGGTGTGACGGAGGCGCCGCACGGGCTGCCCGCCGAGGTGACGGCGACGGCGCGGGCGCTCGCCGAGCGGGGCCGTGTCGCGGTGCTGTACGCAGACGGGGATCTCGCCGGTCTCGTGGTGGCCGTGGAGCGGGCGGTGGCCGGGTCCGCGGCCGACGCG
>NZ_FMDF01000166.1 GCF_900091955.1 Streptomyces sp. Ncost-T10-10d | reverse complement strand
TCTGGGGCCGGGGGCGTTCGGCTTCTCCGCGGCCTGATTCTTTCCGGGCGCGACTGGGGCCGCCACCGGCTTGTCGGGCTGCGGGGCGGCGACTGGCTGGGCCTCGTCTGGCAAGAGCGCTCCTCATGCGGATCCGGATACCCGGAAAGGCCATCGTATCGACCCTGTGGCCGGTCCTCCCCCGGGGACCGTGAGACCCCTCCACAACGCGGGACGGGCATCCGGTTGTTCCCGGGCGCCCGTCCTTCGCGCATGACCCCTTGCCACGTACGGTCCGACTGCTGGTCGGACAGTGATCAGAACCTTCAGTGGGCGGCGCGCAGGCGCTGCTCGGGACGTGCGCGCCCGGAACCGGGGAGGATCACGCCGCAGTTCGGTCCCACCGCAGGAGCGCGCCCCGCCACGGCGACGGCCGCGAAGGACAGAGGGAGAAGCCGGCCCCCGGGGCGATCTCGCGTGAAATCGCGTCACGCGCAACGGGTGCCCCAGGAAAATCCCTGGGGCACCCGTTGCGCGGCTGTGGGTACTCAGACCTGGCTGAGCGCCTCGAGCGGCGCGCCCGCCAAGGCGGGCTCCAGACGGGCCCGGCCGGCGAGGAACGCGAGCTCCATGAGGACCGCGACGCCCGCGACCTGGGCACCGGCCCGGCGAATGAGTTCCAGCGACGCCTCAGCGGTGCCACCCGTGGCGAGGACGTCGTCGATGACCATGATCCGGTCGTCGGCGCGCAGGTCCTCTGCGTGGAGCTCGATCTCCGCGGTGCCGTACTCCAGGTCGTACGCCTGCCGCAGTGTGGCCCTGGGGAGCTTCCCCGCCTTGCGTACGGGAATGAATCCCATCCCCGCCCGGACCGCGACCGGCGCGGCCAGGATGAAGCCGCGGGCCTCCAGACCCGCGACCTTCGTGGCGCCGTGCCGGACGCACAGCTCCGCGAGGGTTTCGGTGAGGGCCGCGAACGCCGGCGGGTCCGCGAGCAGCGGGGTGATGTCCTTGAACATCACGCCCGGCTTCGGATAGTCCGGCACGTCACGGATCCGGCTGAGCAGGAGTTCCCTCGTGCTCTCGGTGGTGCTGGTCATCGGCGCTTCCCCGAGGTCCGGCCGTGGCCCCTGGGGGGCTGCTGGCGCTGGCCGACGACCGCGGCGGCGGGTGCGGGGTCGGCGTCCTCCGGGAAGTCGTCGTCCGACGTCTTGTCCTCGGCGGACTCGCCCTTGGCGGCAGCTGCCGCACGCTTGGCGAGGACCCGCTTCTTCAGAGCCTTCATCTGCGGGTCGCGTTCCTTGAGGTCGGCGACGAGCGGGGTGGCAATGAAGATCGAGGAGTACGCACCGGCCGCGAGACCGACGAACAGCGACAGCGAGATGTCGTTCAGCATGCCGGCGCCGAGGACGCCACCACCGATGAAGAGCAGACCAGCGACGGGGAGCAGGGCCACGACGGTGGTGTTGATGGAACGGACCAGCGTGCCGTTGATCGAACGGTTGGCGATCTCGCTGTACGTCCAGCGGGTCTGCTTGGTGATGTCCCCCGTGCTCTCCCTGAGGCTGTCGAAGACGACGACCGTGTCGTAGAGGGAGTAACCGAGGATGGTCAGCAGACCGATCACGGTGCCCGGGGTGACCTCGAAGCCGACCAGGGCGTAGATGCCGACCGTGATGGTGATGTCGTGGATCAGCGCGACCAGGGCCGCGATGGCCATGCGCCACTCGAAGGCGATGGCCAGGTAGATCACCACGAGGACCATGAAGATGCCGAGGCCCGTCCAGGCCTTGTTGGCGATCTGCTCACCCCAGCTGGGGCCGACCAGGTCGGCGGCGATCTTCTCCGTCGGGACGTCGAGGTCCTTGGAGAGCCGGTCCTTGATCTGGTCGGACTTCGCAGTGTCGACCTCGGTGATCTGAATGCGCAGACCGCCGTTGCCGAGCTTCTGGACGATCGCCTGGTGACCGGATGCCTCCGTCGCCAGGTCCTCCGCCTGGGAGACGCTGACGCTTGTCTTCGGGGTGGTGAAGACCGCGCCGCCCTTGAACTCGATGCCCATGTTCAGGCCGCTGACCGCCAGGCCGACGATGGCCGTGATGGTGATCAGGATCGAGATCCCGTACCAGATCTTGCGCTTGCCGATGAAGTCGTAACCGACCTCGCCGCGGTAGAGACGGGCGCCGAGACTGCCGAGTCGCGACATCTCACGCCTCCTTCGGGTCAGTGGGGGCATTGACACGGCGCGAGCGGCGCAGCGGCGGCTTGGCGCCGAGCCGCTTCGGGTCCAGACCGGACCACGGGTGACCGCTGGAGAAGAACTTCCTGCGGGCCATCAGCGTCATGACGGGCTTGGTGAAGAGGAACACCACAACCACGTCGAGCAGGGTGGTGAGACCCAGCGTGAAGGCGAAGCCCTGGACCTTGCCGACAGTGACGACGAAGAGCACCGCGGCGGCGAGGAACGACACGAAGTCGGAGACCAGAATGGTGCGCCGGGCACGCGGCCAGGCGCGCTCGACGGCCGGACGGAGCGTACGGCCCTCGCGGATCTCGTCGCGGATTCTCTCGAAGTACACGATGAAGGAGTCCGCGGTGATGCCGATGGCCACGATGGCTCCGCAGACCGCCGGGAGGTTCAGCGCGAAGCCGATGGCCGGGCCGAGCAGCGACATGATCGTGTAGGTCAGGATGCCGGAGGCCATCAGGCTCAGGAGCGCGATGAGGGCCAGTCCGCGGTAGTAGGCCACCAGGTAGATGACGACCAGGGCCAGGCCGATGGCGCCTGCGATCAGACCGGCCTTGAGCTGCTCACCACCGAGCGCGGCGGTGACGGTGGTGACGCTCGCCTCCTTGAAGGAGAGCGGGAGCGCACCGTAGGAGAGCACATTGGCCAGGTCTTCGGCGGACTGCTGGGTGAAGCTGCCGGAGATCTCGGCGCTGCCGCTGAGCGTCGTGTTCACCTGGGGCGCGGAGACGACCTCGCCGTCCAGGGCGATGGCGAACTGGTTCTGCGGGGACTGCTGCGCGGAGAGCTTCTTGGTGATCGTCTGGAATTCCTTGGAGCCCTTCTTGGTGAACTCCATGTTGACGATCCACATGCCGCGCTGCTGGTCGAAGCCGGCCTTGGCGTTGTCGACCTCGGTGCCGGACACCTCGGCCGGACCGAGGACGTACTTGGCGTCGCCCTCGGAGCTGCACGCCACGACCGTGTCGGTGGGCTTGGCGCCCCGTGCGGCCTCGGCGCGGGAAGCCTTGCTGGAGCAGTCGAGGTCCGCGAACTGCTTCTGCAGCTTGGCGGCGGCCGCCTCGTCCGCGGCGGAGGGAGCGGATGCGGAGGGCGACGCCGTGGCGTCGGCGGATCCACTCGCCTTGGGGCTCGGCGTGGTGTCGGTCTTGAGGCCGTCGGTGACCGCGCGGCCCTGCGTGGAGGCGCCGGCGCTCGGCGTCGTCGACGCCTTCCCCTTGTCCGACGTCGAGGCGCTCGGGCTGGGCTTGCCGGACGACGAGGCGCTGGGCGCCGGGGTGGGCGTGCCCTGGGCGACGGTCAGCACCGGCCGGAAGTAGAGCTTGGCTGTGGTGCCGACCTGCTCACGGGCCTGGGCTGAATTCGTGCCCTTGGGGATGTTGACGATGATGTTGCGATCGCCCTGTGTCTGGACTTCGGCCTCGGAGACGCCCAGACCATTGACACGGCGCTCCATGATCTGGACCGCCGTGTCCATGTTGGTCTTGTTGATCGCCGATTCCTGGCCCGGCTCGCTCTTCGCCTCAAGCGTGATGGACGTGCCGCCCGCCAGGTCGATGCCCAGTCGTGGGGTCGGCTGATCGGCCAGGAACATCCCGCCGGTGAGCGCGACCATGGCGATCAGGATCAGAGCCAGGGAACGCCCCGGCCTGCCCTGACCGCCGGCCGGCCCTCGGCTCTTCTTCGGTGCTGCCACCTTCTCGTTTCTCCCTGTCCAACCGCCCCGCGCCGGGTACGCGCCCGAGCGGCCACGAAGTGTAGTGGGGACCCGCCCCCGCAGAAGACCGCACGGTCCGGGGAGTGCCGGATGCCTGTGGGCTCACAGCATCCCCGGTTCGTGGGTTACTTCGCGTCGGCCTCGCCGTCGGTCTTGCCCTCGGACTTCTTGTCGGACTCGGCGTCCTTCGGCTCGGCGTCGTCGGCCTCGGCCTTCTTGCCCAGGTCGATCTTGGCGTCGTCCGAGGAGTCCTCGTCGGCGTCGGGCTCGGCCTCGGTCAGCGAGGAGGCGTCGTCCGGCACGACCGCGCCGTCGATGTCGAGGGCGTCATCGCCGTCGCCGTGGACGATGCGGTTGTACTCCGCATCGTCCAGGACGGCGCCGATGGCGTTCTTGGCGTAGATGGCGTGGACGCCGGGCGCGATCTCAAGGAGAACGGTGTCGTCGTGAAGCTCCTTGACGGTGGCGTACATGCCCCCGATCGTCCGGATGCCGGTGCCGGGCTGCATCTCATTGCGCATCTGGGCAGCGGCCGCCTGCTTCTTCTTGGCGGACCGCGTCATCAGGAACATGGCCCCGATGAGCACGATGAAGGGGAGGAGAGTCACGGGATTCACGGGACGAGTTTCCTTCGCACGACCGCGCTGGAAGGCGGCCTGATCTACGGGGGTGGGTACACCGACCTGTACGGGCGGCATCGGCGGAGTCTAAGCGAGTCCGCATCGATGGAACAACGCCCGGCGCCGCTCGGTGGTTCCTGTCCGGGTGAACCTGTGATGCATCACGCCCCGAACAGGCCCGGTTGTCCCTTTCCGCCGTGCTGGGGAGGTACGAGGCCGAGATGGGCCCAGGCCGCGGGTGTCGCGACACGCCCCCTCGGCGTCCTGGCCAGCAGTCCTTCCCGTACCAGGAAGGGCTCCGCGACCTCCTCGACCGTCTCGCGCTCCTCGCCCACGGCCACGGCCAGGGTGGACAGTCCGACGGGGCCGCCGCCGAAGAGCTTCAGCAGGGCACCGAGCACCGCCCGGTCCAGCCGGTCGAGGCCACGCGCGTCGACCTCGTACACCCCGAGGGCGACGGCGGCGACGGAACGGTCGATCCGTCCGTCGGCCTTGACCTGGGCGTAATCCCGGACACGGCGCAACAGCCGGTTGGCGATACGGGGGGTGCCGCGGGAACGTCCGGCGATCTCGGAGGCGCCCCCCGCGTCTATCGCCACGTCGAGGAGGCGCGCGGAGCGGTGGATGACGCGTTCCAGTTCGGTGGGGGCGTAGAACTCCATATGGCCGGTGAAGCCGAAACGGTCACGCAGCGGGGGCGGCAGCAGTCCGGCCCTGGTGGTGGCACCGACCAGCGTGAAGGGCGGCAGTTCCAGCGGGATGGCGGTGGCTCCGGGGCCCTTGCCGACGATGACATCGACGCGGAAGTCCTCCATCGCCATGTAGAGCATCTCTTCGGCGGGCCGCGACATGCGGTGGATCTCGTCCAGGAAGAGAACTTCGCCCTCCTGGAGTGAGGAGAGAATCGCGGCGAGATCACCCGCATGCTGGATGGCGGGGCCCGAGGTGATCCGGATCGGGGCGCCCATCTCGGCCGCGATGATCATGGATAGGGTGGTCTTGCCGAGACCGGGGGCGCCGGAGAGCAGGACATGGTCGGCGGTGGCGCCGCGGGCCCTGGCCGCCTTGAGGACCAGGTCGAGCTGTTCGCGCACCTTTTCCTGACCGACGAATTCGTCGAGGTCCTTCGGCCGCAGCGCCGCTTCGACCGCGGTGTCCTCGCCGTCCGCGTCGGCGTCGACGAGCCGCTCGTCGGTATCGGGTCCGGTCTCGTCCCAGTTCATTCAGTCTGTCCCGCCTCGGGTGTTTCGGTGCCGTGCGGTGCCCGGCCCGGTCGGGGTCTCCCCCGGGGTGACGCGCTCCGGTCAGCGCGCGCGGTTGAGGGTCTGCAGCGCGGCGCGCAGCAGCTGCGGCACGGGGGCCTGTCCACCCTCGGCCAGGGCCGCCTCGGCCTGCGGGGCGACAGCGGTGACCGCTTCGTCGGCCTCGCGGGTGGCGTAGCCGAGACCGATCAGGGCCGCCTGCAGCTGATCGCGCCAGGAGGAGGTGACGGCGGTGCCGATGCCCTGTCGGCCGATGTGGGCGCCTACGGGCTCGCCGAGTCTGTCCTTCAGTTCGAGGAGGAGTTTCTGTGCGCCCTTCTTGCCGATGCCGGAGACGGCGGTGAGCGCCTTCTCGTCGCCGCCGGCGACCGCGATCCGCAGGGCGTCCGGACTGTGCGTGGCGAGCATGGCCTGGGCGAGCCGCGGTCCGACCCCGCTGGCGGTCTGGAGCAGCTCGAAGACCTGCCGCTCGTCGTCGTCGGCGAAGCCGTAGAGGGTGAGCGAATCCTCCCGTACGACGAGGGAGGTGGCCAGCCTGGCCTCCTTGCCGACCCGGAGGCCGGCGAGGGTGTTCGGGGTGCACTGGACGGCCATGCCGATGCCGCCGACCTCGATCACGGCCGTGGTCGGGGCGAGCGCGGCCACGGGGCCACTGACGAAGGCGATCATCGGGGGACCTTCCGGACGGGAACTGTAGGTGTACGGGGAGCATGTGCGGTACGGGCAGCGGCGGCGGCAGCCGCGTGTGCCTGCTGGAGGCGGTTGACGGCAGGGGCTCGCCAGATGTGGCAGATGGCGAGCGCGAGTGCGTCGGCCGCGTCGGCTGGTTTCGGCGGGGCATCGAGCCGCAGCAGCCGGGTGACCATGGCTCCGACCTGCGCCTTGTCGGCACGGCCGCTTCCGGTGACGGCCGCCTTGACCTCGCTGGGGGTGTGCAGGGCGACCGGTATGCCGCGCCGGGATGCGCAGAGCATGGCGACCGCACTGGCCTGGGCGGTGCCCATCACCGTACGGACGTTGTGCTGGCTGAACACCCGCTCCACGGCGACGAATTCGGGCCGGTGCTCGTCGAGCCATTCCTCGATGCCGCGCTCGATGGCCACCAGCCGGTGACCGAGCTCCGCATCGGCCGCGGTGCGGACGACTCCGACGCCGAGCATCGTCAGGGGCCGGCCGGCGACGCCTTCGACGACGCCGACACCGCACCGGGTCAGCCCCGGGTCGACGCCGAGTACCCGCATGGGAGGCCCCTCCGTACCGATCGGTCAACTGTTCCCGCAGGCTATCGGCTCGCACTGACAATGCGACGGGCCGACAGGGTGTGTCCCCGTCGGCCCGTCCGTGAAGGCTGTGCTGAGCGTGGCTCAGGCGTCGACCTTCTCCATGACCTCGTCCGGGACATCGAAATTGGCGAAGACGTTCTGCACGTCGTCGCTGTCCTCCAGCGCGTCGATCAGCTTGAAGATCTTGCGCGCGCCCTCCTCGTCCAGCTCGACCTGCATGGTGGGCAGGAAGTCGGCCTCGGCGGAGTCGTAGTCGATGCCGGCCTGCTGGAGCGCGGTACGGACCGCGACCATGTCGGTGGCCTCGCTGACGACCTCGTAGGTGTCACCGAGGTCGTTGACCTCCTCGGCGCCCGCGTCGAGCACGGCACCCAGGACGTCGTCCTCGGTCAGCCCGCCCTTGGGGACGATGACGACACCCTTGCGGTTGAAGAGGTACGAGACCGAACCGGGGTCTGCCATCGAACCACCGTTGCGGGTCATCGCGACACGCACGTCGGATGCGGCACGGTTGCGGTTGTCGGTGAGGCACTCGATGAGCACCGCGACACCGTTCGGGCCGTAACCCTCGTACATGATCGTCTGATAGTCGACGCCGCCCGCTTCGAGACCGCCACCGCGCTTGACTGCGGAGTCGATGTTCTTGTTCGGTACGGAGCTCTTCTTCGCCTTCTGGATCGCGTCCACGAGGGTCGGGTTTCCCTCGGGGTCCACACCGCCGGTGCGGGCCGCGACCTCGATGTTCTTGATCAGCTTTGCGAAGAGCTTGCCGCGCTTGGCATCAATCACGGCCTTCTTGTGCTTCGTCGTAGCCCATTTAGAGTGGCCGGACATCTGCCTTCTCCTTCGCGTCACCAAATTCGATCCGAACCCGAGAGATCCTACCGGGATCGAGTCAGCCGACTGCGCGCACCATGTCCACGAACAACGCGTGAACCCTGTGGTCCCCGGTCAGTTCCGGGTGGAAAGACGTCGCCAGGGCGTTTCCCTGACGTACGGCGACGATGTGACCACCGTGTTCCGCCACCACCTTGGCCTGCGCGCCGACCGATTCCACCCACGGGGCGCGGATGAACACGCCCTCGACGGGGCCGCCCTCGATACCGGCGACCTCCACGGCCGCCTCGAAGGATTCGTTCTGCCGTCCGAAGGCGTTGCGGCGCACGATCATGTCGATCCCGCCGACCGTCTCCTGGCCCGAGCGCGGGTCGAGGATCTTGTCGGCGAGCAGAATCATTCCGGCACAGGTGCCGTAGACCGGCATCCCGTCCCGTACCCGCTCGCGCAGCGGTTCCAGCATGCCGAACAGGGACGCCAGCTTGGACATCGTGGTGGACTCCCCACCGGGAATGACCAGGCCGTCGACCTCGGCGAGTTCCTCGGGACGCCGGACCGGCCTGGCCACGGCATCCGCCGAGGCCAGGGCGATCAGGTGTTCCCGTACGTCGCCCTGGAGAGCCAGGACTCCGATCACAGGGGTTTCGCTCATCAGTGATTACCAGCCACGGTTGGCGTAGCGCTCGGCCTCGGGCAGCGTGTCGCAGTTGATGCCGACCATGGCCTCGCCCAGGTTCCGGGAGGCATCCGCGATGATCTTCGGGTCGTCGTAGAAGGTGGTGGCCTTCACGATGGCGGCGGCGCGCTTGGCCGGGTCGCCGGACTTGAAGATGCCGGAGCCCACGAAGACGCCCTCGGCGCCGAGCTGGCGCATCAGCGCGGCATCGGCGGGGGTGGCGACACCGCCCGCGGAGAACAGCACGACGGGCAGCTTGCCGAGCTCGGCGACCTCCTTGACCAGCTCGTACGGGGCGCGGAGCTCCTTCGCGGCGGCGTACAGCTCGTTGTTGTCGTAGCCGCGCAGCCGGGCGATCTCGTTCTTGATCTGACGCAGGTGACGGACCGCCTCGACGACGTTTCCGGTGCCGGCCTCGCCCTTCGAACGGATCATGGCCGCACCCTCGGCGATGCGGCGCAGGGCCTCACCGAGGTTGGTGGCGCCACAGACGAACGGGGTGGTGAAGGCGAACTTGTCGCTGTGGTTTACCTCGTCGGCCGGGGTGAGGACCTCGGACTCGTCGATGTAGTCGACACCGAGGGACTGCAGGACCTGGGCCTCGACGAAGTGTCCGATGCGCGACTTCGCCATCACCGGGATGGAGACGGCCTCGATGATCTCCTCGATCATGTTCGGGTCCGACATCCGGGCCACGCCGCCGTCCTTGCGGATGTCGGCCGGCACCCGCTCCAGGGCCATGACGGCCACGGCGCCCGCGTCCTCGGCGATCTTCGCCTGCTCGGCATTGACGACGTCCATGATCACGCCGCCCTTGAGCTGCTCGGCCATGCCGCGCTTGACGCGAGCGGTGCCGGTGGCCGGGGAGTCGGCGGACTGCGGGGTGGTGGGAAGCGTGGACACGGATCGACCTCACTCGGAGAAAAAGATACTGAAAGCGCTGGTTGCAGTGCTGAGCAAACTCTCCGGAACCAGTCCACAGCAAGGGCCAATGGGAGGCCGGTGGATCGTTTTGCGCGTGTACGAAGTGGGTTGTGATCCCGGTCACGCACAAGCGTGGCCGCCGGGTCAGCTGACGGGGCGGTCCGCCAGGGCGACAGGCGGTTCGTCGTCCATCTCGAACGCGAGCGGGAACGGGGCGTGCCCCGCCAGCCGGAACCACCGCACCGTACGGTGCCGGCGCAGCGCACGCGCGGCGCGCACCGCATCGTTGTGGAAACGCCGGGCCATGGGGACTCGGCGCACGGCCGCGGCGAGTTCGAACGCCGCCTCCTCGCCGCCGGGGATCTCCTTCACGGACTCCACCTGCGCCGTTTCACCGAACACCGCCCTCAGCGCGGTGCTCAGTTCGCTCTCCGCGACCTCGCGGTTCTCCTCCTCCGCCTGGCGGGCGGCGTGCGCGGCCTCGTACAGCACGATGGACGCGGCCGGGTCGAGGACACCCGATGTCGCCAGTTCCTGGGTGACCGAGGCGCGGCGCAGGAGCTGCGCGTCGAGGGCGGCGCGGGCGGCGTCGATACGTGTGTGCAGCCGGTCCAGCCGCCCGGCGGTCCAGCTGAGGTACATACCGATCGCGACGATCGCGACGGCGATCCAGATGAGGGTTTCGATCACGGGCGGCAAGGCTACCGTCGGGGCGCAGGCGGTGTGGCCGTCCGGTCCTGGGCGCGGAAGCGGGTGCGGGTGCGGGGCGGGCTCGACCGCCGCCGGGGATGCTGCCCCTGGCCCCGGCCCGCCATCGCCGGACGGGCTCGAACCAGGGGCCCTAGTCCCGTGCCAGTCCGAGGCGTGCGCGCAGGCCCGTGCGTTCGTCGGCCGCCACCGACGCCGCGCCGTCCGTCACCGTCTCGTACACCGCGAGGATGTCCGCCCCGACCGTCGACCAGTCGAAACGCCGCACATGCGCGGTTCCCCGTTCACGCAGCTCCGTACGCCTCCCCGGGTCGCCGAGCAGCCGGATCGCCGCCGACGCCAGTGCGTCCGCGTCCTCGTTGGCGAAGAGTTCGCCCGCCGCGCCCAGGTCCAGGACCTGCGCGAACGCGTCCAGATCGCTGGCCAGGACCGGCGCACCGGCCGACATCGCCTCGACCAGGATGATCCCGAAGCTCTCGCCGCCCGTATTGGGCGCGACGTACACATCGACGCTGCGCAGCAGGCGCGCCTTGTCCTCGTCGCTCACCATGCCGAGGAATTCGACGCGCCCGCGCATCTCCTCCGGCAGCGAGGCGACGGCCTCCTCCTCGTCGCCCCGGCCCGCCACCAGCAGCCTGGTGTCCGGACGTGCGGCAAGGATCGCGGGCAGCGCCCTCATCAGGACGGGCAGGCCCTTGCGGGGCTCGTCGATACGCCCGATGAAGCCGATCGTGCCGCCCTCCGGTCTCCCACCACCGCCCTCGACCGAGCTTCGCGCCCCCTGTGACTGCCACTCGGCCTTGGGCTCGGCCCCGGCGAAGAAGCCGACATCGACCCCGTTCGGGATGACGACCGCGTCGCCGCCCAGATGCTCGACCAGGGTCCTGCGTGCGTACTCGCTCACCGCGATGCGCGCGCTGATCTTCTCCAGCGCGGGCTGCAGGATCGGGTAGGCGGCGATCATGGCCCGGGAGCGCGGGTTGGAGGTGTGGAACGTGGCGACGATCGGCCCCTGCGCCGCCCAGCAGGCGAGCAGCCCCAGCGACGGCGAGGTCGGCTCATGGATGTGGATCACGTCGAAGGTGCCGTCGTGCAGCCAGCGGCGCACCCGGGCGGCCGAGAGGAAGCCGAAGTTCAGCCGGGCCACGGAGCCGTTGTACGGGACGGGCACCGCCCGGCCCGCCGAGACCACGTACGGCGGCAGCGGTGTCTCGTCGTCGGCGGGCGCCAGCACCGACACCTGATGCCCCAGCCGGATCAGGTGCTCGGCCAGGTCCCTGATGTGGAACTGCACACCGCCCGGCACGTCCCAGGAGTACGGGCATACGATGCCGATCTTCACGGCCGGCCCTCCCGGTTCTCCAGGTCGGCCAGCCAGAGCCGTTGCAGCATGTGCCAGTCCTCCGGATGCTCGGCGATTCCGACGGCGAAGGCATCGGCCAGCGCCTGTGTCATGGAGGACGTCTTCTCCGTACGGCTGCCTGACTCGGGCACCTCGACCGGCGGATGGATACGCGCCTTCATCACGGGCGTGTCGTCGTACGAGAGCGTCACCGGCAGCAGCAGCGCCCCGGTCTGCTGGGCCAGCAGCGCCGGCCCGGCGGGCATGCGTGCGGCGTCGCCGAAGAATGTCACCTCGACGCCGGACGCCGACAGATCACGGTCGGCGACCAGACAGACCAGGCCGCCCGCGCGCAGCCGCCGCGCCAGGGTGCCGAAGGCGGCGCCGCCACTGTGCGGCAGGACCTCCATGCCGAGCCCCTCGCGGTAGGCCACGAACCGGTCGTACAGCGTCTCGGGCTTGAGCCGCTCGGCGACCGTGGTGAAGGGCACCTTGAGATCGGTGGTGACCCAGGCCCCGGCCAGGTCCCAGTTCCCCAGGTGCGGCAGGGCGAGGATGACACCGCGGCCGGTTTCCAGCCCGTCGGTCAGCCGGTGTGCGTCCGTCACGTCTATGGACGCCTTGATCCGCGCCGGACTCCAGGTGGGCAGCCGGAACGACTCCATCCAGTAGCGCATGTACGAGCGCATCCCGGCCTTGGAGAGCGCGGCGAGCCGGGCCGGGGAAGCCCCGGGCACGACCCGTGCCAGATTCGACTCCAGCCGCAGCACGCTCTTGCCCCGCCGTTTCCACGCCTGATCGGCGATGCAGCGGAAGAGTGCCCGGGCGACCGGTTCGGGGAGCTTCTTGACGGCGGTCCAGCCGAGCCCGTACAGCCCGTCGGTCAGCCGGTTCCGCAGGCCGGACTGCGTGTCACCCGGTGCGCCGCTCACTGTGCGGCCCCGCTCCCCCGGTCCGCGGCAGCGGCCTCGGCCGCGTCGGCCTCCGCGGACTCGCGGCGCACCGTCACGACCCGCTGCACAAGAGTCACCAGGCTGCCCACGGCGACGATCCACAGTGCGATCGGCAGCAGGATCTGGATCCCCGGAACACCGAACTTGTGGAGACCGGACAATCCCGCCGCGACCAGCGAGATGACCAGCCGCTCGGCACGCTCCACGAGACCGTTGACCGCGACCGGCAGCCCGATCGACTCGCCGCGCGCCTTCGTGTACGAGACCACCTGGCCGCTCGCCAGGCAGAAGATCGCGACCGCGCACATGACGTTGTCGTCGCCGTTGCCCGCGTACCAGAGCGCGAACCCGCCGAAGATCGCCCCGTCGGCGACCCGGTCCAGGGTCGAGTCCAGGAACGCGCCCCAGCGGCTGGAGATACCGGCCTGCCGGGCCATATTGCCGTCGACGAGGTCGGAGAAGACGAAGATCGTGATGACGATCGTGCCCCAGAAGAACTCCCCCATCGGGAAGAAGACCAGCGCACCTGCCATCACTCCGGCCGTACCGATCAGAGTGACCGCGTCAGGGCTCACGCCGAGACGGAGCAACAGTGCGGCGAACGGTGTGAGGACACGCGTAAAAAATGCACGCGCGTACTTGTTCAGCATGGCCTTCCCGAGGGTCGGTGGGCCGAGCAGCCCCTACGGCCACCGGCTGGCCCATCGTAGTCACGCCCGCCGGACTCCACCGTCCGGGCACCCGGCATCGCGCCGCGGTGCACGACGTATGGACGCAACCTGACCTGAGTGGAAAGCTCGAATTACCGCGGGCGTCGCCGTAGCCGCCGCGGCGGCTCCCCGTGCCCGTGCACCCTTCTCCCCACACCGCGCCGGCTTTTCTTCCCGCTCCGCGCCACTATCTGGGAGGCACGCATCATGGGCGACAAGGCACACGCACACACCGGGGCCGCCGGCAGGGCAGCGACGGCCGACCAGCCCTCATCCGTACGGAATGTGGTGCTGGTCGGCCACAGCGGCTCCGGCAAGACCACCCTCGTCGAGGCCCTCGCGCTGACCGCGGGCGCGGTCAACCGGGCCGGGCGGGTCGAGGACGGCGCCACGGTCTCCGACTACGACGAGATCGAACACCGCCAGCAACGCTCCGTACAGCTCTCGCTCGTCCCCGTCGAATGGGGCGGGTACAAGATCAATCTGCTGGACACTCCCGGATACGCCGATTTCGTCGGGGAACTCAGGGCCGGTCTGCGGGCAGCGGACGCGGCCCTGTTCGTTGTGTCCGCGGCCCAGGAGGCCGACGCCGTGGCGGGCGCCACCCGCGCCGTGTGGGAGGAGTGCGCCGCCGTCGGCATGCCACGCGCCATAGTCGTCACGCATCTCGACACGGCACGCACCTCGTTCGACGAGATGACCCGGATCTGCGGCAAGATCTTCGGCGGCGACGACCCCGACGCCGTACTCCCGCTCTACCTGCCGGTGCACGGCCCCGAGGGCCCGGACGGGCACGCTCCGCTCACCGGCCTCACCGGACTCCTCACCCAGCGGATCTTCGACTACTCCTCGGGCGACCGGCAGGAGAACCCGCCCGCCGACGCCCAGCGGACCACGCTCCGGGAGGCCCGGAACCGGCTCATCGAGGGGATCATCGCCGAGAGCGAGGACGAGACCCTGATGGACCGCTACCTCGGCGGCGGCGAGATCGACATCAAGACACTCATCGACGACCTGGAGCGCGCCGTGGCCCGAGGCGCCTTCCACCCCGTCCTCACTGCGGCCCCCGCCACCGAAGGTGCCCGTCAGGGCATCGGCACCGTCGAGCTCCTGGACCTGATCACCGGCGGCTTCCCCACCCCGCTGGAGCGCCCCCTCCCCGAAGTCACTCCCCTTCATGGGGCGCCGCGACCGGTCCTGACCTGCGACCCGCGCGGCCCACTCGTCGCCGAGGTCGTCAAGACGGCCTCCGACCCGTACGTCGGCCGGGTCTCGCTCGTACGCGTCTTCTCCGGCACCCTTCGCCCCGACGAAACCGTCCACGTCTTCGGCCACGGCCTCAACGATCCCTGCCACGAGACACGCCCCTTCCACGAGGCGGAGGTGCGCGTCGGCGCGCTCTCCTCCCCCTTCGGCAAACAACAGCGCCCCCTCACCGCCTGCATCGCCGGAGATCTGGCCTGCGTCGCCAAACTGGGCAGTGCCGAGACCGGGGACACCCTCTCGGCCAAGGACCAGCCGCTGCTGATGGACCCCTGGACCACACCGGACCCGCTGCTGCCGCTCGCCATCGAGGCACACAGCAAGGCGGACGAGGACAAGCTCTCCCAGGGGCTCTCCCGGCTGGTCGCCGAGGACCCGACCATGCGCCTCGAACAGAACCAGGACACCCACCAGGTGGTCCTGTGGTGCCTCGGCGAGGCCCATCAGGATGTGGCGCTGGACCGGCTGCGCAGCCGCTACGGCGTGCAGGTCGACGCCATACCGCACAAGGTGTCGCTGCGCGAGACCTTCGCCGGCCCGTCGACCGGGCGCGGCAGGCATGTGAAACAGTCCGGCGGCCACGGCCAGTACGCCATCTGCGAGATCGACGTGGAGCCGCTGCCACCGGGGTCGGGCATCGAGTTCGTCGACAAGGTGGTCGGCGGAGCGGTCCCGCGCCAGTTCATCCCGTCCGTCGAGAAGGGCGTGCGCGCCCAGGCCGCCCGAGGAGTCGCCGCCGGACATCCGCTCGTCGACGTACGCATCACCCTGCGGGACGGGAAGTCCCACTCGGTGGACTCCTCCGACGCCGCGTTCCAGACCGCGGGCGCACTAGCCCTGCGCGAAGCCGCCGCGGACACCCGTATCCAGCTCCTCGAACCCGTCGTCGAGATCCAGGTCCTGGTCCCCGACGACTACGTCGGCCCGGTGATGAGCGATCTGTCCGGGCGGCGCGGCAGGGTGATCGGTACCGAGCAGTCCGGCCCCGGACGCACCCTCGTACGGGCCGAGGTCCCGGAGCTGGAAATCGGCCGGTACGCGATCGACCTGCGTTCCCTGTCCCATGGCGCCGGTCGCTTCGACCGGGCGTACGCCCGGCACGAAGCCATGCCCCCACAGCTCGCGGAACGCATCCGCGAGCAGCAGGAGAACAACCCGAATGACGCGTAATCGACTGTGCCGCCCGCCCTTGTCCACAGAGGCGGGCGGCGAATTGATCCGGACGATACGCTGTGGTCCCAGCTCAGAAGGTGTGCCGGGCACGGCAGTTGGGAAACAGCCGCAGGAGCAGTTCCTTGGCGGCGAGTGGGGGCGACAGTGGCCAACGACGGATTCGATTTCTCTCCCGGAGCGCAGATCCCGCTCCAGGGCGCGGGCTCACAGGCGGTGGCGACGAACGCCCTCGCCTCCGCCGCGTACCGCGACAGCCCGGTGGAGAAGATCCTTGAAGCCAACAGCGAGTGGCACAAGTCCGAAGTGAAGGCGGGCCGTTCCAAGCTCTTCAAGTCCGACTACTTCAAGCCCAACCTCGGCGAGGCATTTTCCCGCGCCGTCCAGGAACGCATGCTGGGCGGCGCCCGGAAGGCCCTCATCCAGTCCTTCGGCACCGACCCGCAGACCGTCGTCGAGCACTGCCTGTCCGCGACCCGCCTGCGCAGGGCACGCGACACCAAACTGACCGCCGTCACCGCCCTGTTCGGCTTTCTCTTCCTGCCCGGAATGCTCCTGTGGGTCATCGCCTTCCGGCTGCGCGACTCGCTCGGCAACACCAAGGACAAGGCCCTCGCCGCCCTGGGCAACGCGCTGCTCCCGGTCATCGGCATCGTGGCCCTGTTCTTCCTGATCAAGCTGCCGCTCACCGGGATTCCCGCACTCTACGTACGGGCGATGATCGTCGCTCCCGTCATCGGCTGGCTCATCGCCAAACGGATCGCCGAGTCCTCCGCCAAGGACATGCGCGCCCGCTGGGAAGGACTGCTCTCCGGCGGCGGCGTGATCGCCAAGATCCCCGAGGCCGTACCCAAGAACCCGAACGAGACCTCCCGCGAGGCGCTCCGCCAGGGCCTGGAGAAGCTCTCCGCCGAGCAGCAGTCCAACTCGGTCTTCTACGCGGGCCCCAAGGGAATCCTCGGCATGGGAACCCGCTGGGGCAGCTGGCAGCTCGCCGAACAGCTCGTCGCCAAGGAACCCGGCAAGGAGTTCCACCAGTTCCGCAGCTGGGACCTGATACGGGTCATCCACGACCAGCTCAAGGTGCTGGAGCGCGGCCCGCTGAACACCGGAGGATTTCCCACCCCGTCGGTCACCCACTGGATCGTGTCACCCGTCGGCGAGAACGCCGACGCGGTCTCCAGGCCCGACGGCGAGGACGTCGCCACCTTCCAGGTCAAGCCGCACGAAATACAGCGGATCTGCAACCACCAGCAGTTCGGCGGCGGCGACCGGCACTATCTGGGCGTCCAGTTCACCCTCTGGGACGGCCAGTTGGTCATCACGATGATGATCACGGTCACGGTGCTCTACGAAACCCTGCGCATCGAAGTCACCGGACACGCACTCGGCCCGGTCCACTCGCTCTTCACCAGCAAGCCGGCGGCCAGGACCAAGACGGTCAACAAGACCGTCCGCTTCTGGGAGACCCGCGACATCACTCTCGCACTGGTCGAACCCCGTGAAGTCGTCCGCCTCGCCCTGCGCGCCCCCTTCACCTGGTACCCGCCGCTCCTCGACTACCTGGGCGGCAAGATCGCCCTGCCCGAACCGTTCGGCCTGCGCCACGCCTGGGCCGAGAAGCCATGGCGCCACCGCTTCATGGCCGACGACGCGATGCGCGCCGCCACCCCCGTTCTGCGCGCCGTGCACAGCGCCGCCCTACGAGTCCTGGAGGAAAACGGCGTCGACACCGAACGCTTCGACAACCGCTCGATGATACTGAGCGGACTGGTGCAGGACCCGACCCCGCGCAAGGCCGACCTGTACGACGCATAGACATGCACAGGGCGCCCCGGCAAAAACCGGGGCGCCCGCGCAGAGGCAACAGCTCCGATCAGGCCGCCGGCCAGGCGTCGGCAAGCATCTTGCGCGTATCGGCCAGCAACTGTGGCAGCACCTTCGTATGCCCGACCACCGGCATGAAGTTGGTGTCACCGCCCCAGCGCGGCACCAGATGCTGATGCAGATGGGCCGCGATACCGGCCCCCGCCACCGAGCCCTGGTTCATACCGATATTGAACCCGTGGGCACCCGACGCCGCCCGCAGAGCCGCCATCGCCCGCTTGGTGAAATCGGCCAGCTCCATGGTCTCCGGACCGTCCAGCTCCGTGTAGTCGGCGACATGCCGGTATGGCACCACCATCAGATGGCCGCCGTTGTACGGATACAGATTCAGCACGGCGTATACTTTCTCGCCGCGCGCGACGACGAGTCCGTCCTCATCCGATTTGGCCGGGATCGCACAGAACGGACAGCCGTCGCCGGCCTCCGGACCGGTCGGCTTGTTCTCGCCCTGGATATACGCCATCCGGTGGGGTGTCCACAGGCGCTGGAACGCGTCGGGCGTTCCCACTCCGATCTGCTGCTCCGGCTCACTCGTCATGCCGATCAGCATATTGCTTCGCTCCCGGGCAGCGTGTCGCCGGGGCCGGACCCGTCGGCGCACGGCGATGCTGAGGCGATGAGCGACCAGCCCGCGGACTCCACCCCTCTTCGTTTCAGGCGCTGGGAGCAGCGCACAGAGGTGCCGCTCTTCGGCGCCTCGCTACTCTTCCTGCTCGGATACGCGGTCCGCGTCCTCGCCCCCCACGGCGCCGAGCCCTGGCACAGCCTCGCCCTCGCCCTGGTCGGCGCCACCTGGCTGGTCTTCGCCGCGGACTACGTCGTCCGACTCCGCCTCAGCGGCCTCGGCCACCGCTTCGTGCGGGTGCACTGGCTGGACACGGTCGTCCTGCTGCTTCCCCTGCTGCGGCCGCTGCGCCTGATCCGGGTCTACAGCGCGGTCCAGCAGCGCAGGGAGAGGGCACGGCTGAGCCTGTACGTCCGCGTGATCGCATATGCCGGTACGACCTCCCTGCTACTCGGCTTCTCCGCATCGCTCGCCGTCTACCACCAGGAGCACGCGGCGAAGGGAGCTTCGATCCGCACCTTCGGCGACGCGGTGTGGTGGGCGTGCGAGACGCTCACGACGGTGGGGTACGGGGATACGGTGCCGGTCACAGCAGGCGGACGAGTCGTGGCGTCGGGCCTGATGGCCTGTGGGCTGGCGCTGCTCGGGGCAGTGACGGGTTCGTTCTCGTCGTGGCTGTTGCAGGTGTTCAGGCGGGAGGACGAGAAGAGGCCCCCGGGCGGCAGGTAGCTCCCCGGGGGCCTCTCACTTCGTACCCGTCAGACCTGAACGCGGTCCTCGACGGCCTTCTTGATCTTGGCGATAGCGTCCTCGACGGGGACGCCGTTCTCCTGCGATCCGTCGCGGTAGCGGAAGGAAACCGCGCCGTTGGCCATGTCCTCATCGCCCGCGATGATCATGAAGGGCACCTTGGCCTTCTGCTGGTTCCGGATCTTCTTCTGCATCCGGTCGGACGAGGCGTCCACCTCGACCCGCAGGCCCTTCTTCCGGGCCTTGGCCGCGAACTCCTGGAGGTACGGGATGTGCGCGTCGCCGATCGGGATGCCGACCGCCTGGACCGGGGCCAGCCACACCGGGAACGCACCCGCGTAGTGCTCGAGAAGTACCGCGAAGAAGCGCTCGATGGAACCGAACAGGGCGCGGTGGATCATGACCGGGCGCTGCTTGGTGCCGTCGGGACCGGTGTACTCCAGGTCGAAGCGCTCCGGCAGGTTGAAGTCGAGCTGCACGGTCGACATCTGCCAGGTGCGGCCGATGGCGTCCTTGCACTGCACCGAGATCTTCGGGCCGTAGAACGCGGCGCCGCCCGGGTCCGGGACCAGGGGCAGCCCCTGCTTCTCGGCGACCTGGCGCAGCGTCTCGGTGGCCTCTTCCCAGACCTCGTCCGAGCCGACGAACTTCTCCGGGTCCTTGGTGGAGAGCTCCAGGTAGAAGTCGGTCAGACCGTAGTCGCGCAGCAGGTTCAGGACGAAGGTGAGCGTCCGGTCGAGCTCCTCCGCCATCTGCTCCTTGGTGCAGTAGATGTGCGCGTCGTCCTGCGTGAAGCCGCGCGAGCGGGTCAGGCCGTGTACCACACCCGACTTCTCGTAGCGGTACACAGTGCCGAACTCGAAGAGACGCAGCGGCAGTTCACGATAGGAACGCCCACGCGCATCGAAGATCAGGTTGTGCATCGGGCAGTTCATCGGCTTGAGGTAGTAGTCCACCCCGTCGTCGAGCTGCATGGGCGGGTACATGCCCTCGGCGTACCAGTCCAGGTGACCGGACTTCTCGAAGAGCTTGCCCTTGGTGGCGTGCGGCGAGTAGACGAACTCGTAGCCCTCCTCCTCGTGACGTCGGCGCGAGTAGTCCTCCATGGCGCGGCGGATGATGCCGCCCTTGGGGTGGAAGACCGCGAGACCGGGGCCGATCTCGTCCGGGAAGGAGAAGAGGTCCAGCTCGTTGCCGAGCTTGCGGTGGTCGCGCTTGGCGGCCTCCTCCAGGAACTCCAGGTGCGCCTTGAGCTCGTCCTTGGTGGGCCACGCCGTGCCGTAGATGCGCTGCAGCATGGGGTTCTTCTCGCTGCCCCGCCAGTACGCCGCAGCATTCCGCATCAGCTTGAACGCCGGGATGTTCCGGGTCGTGGGCAGGTGCGGACCGCGGCACAGGTCCTTCCAGCACAGGTCGCCGGTCTTCGGGTCGAGGTTGTCGTAGATGGTCAGCTCGCCGCCGCCCACCTCGACATCCGCGCCGTCGCCGGCGTTCTCGACGGAGTCGGAGCCCTTGATACCGATGAGCTCCAGCTTGTACGGCTCGCCGGCCAGCTCCTCGCGGGCCGCCTCGTCCGTCACGACCCGGCGGGAGAACCTCTGCCCCCGCTTCTGGATCTCCTGCATCTTCTTCTCGATGGCCTTCAGGTCCTCGGGAGTGAACGGCTTCTCGACGTCGAAGTCGTAGTAGAAACCGTCCTTGACCGGCGGACCGATGCCCAGCTTGGCCTCGGGGAAAATCTCCTGCACGGCCTGCGCCATGACGTGCGCGGTGGAGTGCCGGAGGATGTTGAGGCCGTCCTCGGAGGAGATCTCGACGGGCTCGACCACCTCGCCGTCGGCGACGACGTACGCGAGGTCCTTCAGCTCACCGGCGACCCGGGCGGCGACAACGGTGCGCTCGCCGGGGAAGAGCTCGGCTGCCGTAGTGCCCGTCGTCACCACGCGCTCTTCCCGCTCGGAATCGCGTTGGATGATCACACGGACGTCTGACACCGGTCTCTCCTGACTCAGGGGGTACGCACGCATTCGTGGTGCACGTGCGATACGAATCGTACCGAGCCGTGGGCCCCCTCTGCGAAACGGTTGAGCGCGAAGGGCCGCCTCTTGCCCGCGGCCCGCCCCCTGCGCCCCTCATTCGCCGGTGCACGCCTCCTCGAAATAGTCGACGTTCTCCTGGAGCGACTTCATCAGCCGGTCCCGTTCCGCCTCGTCCACCTGCACGGGCACGACCTGCGAGGTCCGGGTCAGCCGCCGGAAGCCGCCGCGACTCTCCAGCCTGCCCTCCACCCGGATCGGCAGCCCCACCAGGTGGGCGTGGCCGGCGATGCGGTACGCCTCCTCGTCCAGCTCCAGCCGTACGTGCGGCACCTCGGCGCCGGCCAGCACCCGCAGCCGTACGATCCCGGCGCCACGCGGTGCCGAGCGGCGCAGCCGGACGACGACGCCGGTGATCCGCACCGTCACGGCGGGTTCGTCCTGGAGGTAGCGGGCGCCCGCCCGGCGCAGGGCGGGCAGGTCGCCCGGGGAGAACTCCACCGGTTCGGGGCGGGCCGGGCAGCCCTCGGGGGTCCCGGCGGCGGGCGCCCATTCCAGGGCGATCCCGGCCCCTTCCGAGCCCCGGACCAGTGCGATGACGGCCTCGGTGAGTTCCCGGCTGACACCTGCCTCGACAGCGGTGTCGAAGGCTTCGAAGCCACCGGTGGCCCGCTGGTAGTCCACTGCCTCGCGGGTGGCGTGCAGGGCGTGGTAGAGCCGTACGGCGACGGCACGGCCCGCTTCGGCGGGGACGAAGGCGGTGAGATCGCGACCGCCGGGCGCGGGCCCGACGAGGATGCCTTCGAGGGCTGCCAGGGCCCTGCGGCGGTGACGTGCGCCGTGGTAGCCGGCGCGCCCTCGTACGGCGAGCGCCCCGGCGAGCAGGATCTGCCGGGCGGCGGTGTGCAGCTGCTCCGCCCCCGTCCAGCTGGCGGCCCCGGCCGCTCCGGCGACCGGTTCGGGGACCTCGCGCCACCAGCGGATCTCGTCGCTGGGTACGGCGAGGGAGACCAGGACTTCACGGGCGGAGGGGGCGGCGCTGCGGGCGAGCGCGGTCAGCGCCTCGCCGAGGAGGTCCTCGCTGTCGGGGAAGGCGGTGGTGTCGGGGACGAGGAGGCTCGTACCGCCGCCGGGCGGGGCCGGTGGTCCGGGCGGGGTCCAGCGGCTGTAGCGTCCTGCCGCACCGCCGCGGCGGTGCCAGCCGTGCCGGTCGAGCAGGACACCGAGGACCGCGGGGTCGATACGGGCGGGGTCGGGGATGTTTCCGAACGGCTCGGGAGCGATGGGCCACGGTCCCGCGGATTCACTGGGGTGCGGACGTGTCGCTGACGGGATCGCTTCGTTGACGGACTCGTCCATCGGCCGGTGCATCAGGGTCTCCCTCCCGCCCCTACGCGGGTCATGATCTCGCAGAGCGCCCGGTCGTCGAATATGCGCGAGGTCGGGATCCGCACAGTGGTCCTGTGCCGGCCCGTCACCGCGTGGCCGGCCAGGTTGGTCCAGTAACAGCAGTGCCGCAGGTCGAGCCGGTCGTGTCCGGCGCGCAGCCAGTCGTCCTGGCTGCGCGGCACGATCATCACGACCAGGATCTTGTGCACCGACACGGGCGTCCGGGCGAGCTTCACGAGATGTGCGTTGTCGAGCGTGAAGGAGAACGTCGGTCCGGCCGGGTGCGGCGGGATCTGGTAGGTGCATTTGAGCTGCACCTTTATGGTCACTTCGTCGTCCACGGTGTGACCGGGGGCGCCGTGGCTGACGTGCCAGTCGATGCCGTTGTCGGGGAAGGGCTGTGACAGGGAGCACCCCGCCGCGGCCGCGACGGCGTGCAAGTAGCCCACCTGGAGGGTCTCCATGCAGGCGGTGGTGGCGAGTGTGCCGCGCAGCGGTGCGATCCGCTGGGGCAGCAGCCCGCTCGGTTCGGGCTGCGCGAGCGCCATGGCTGCGTGTGCCTTCCCGGCTGTGCCGATCGGTTCTTCGTTGCAGGGGTGACGGACAACTTCCTTTCCCGTCACCTGTGTTGTCACCGCACAGGGCGGCCCGCAAACGGCGTATCAGGCAAAGGGTGCGGGTATCACCGAACCGGGCAGGGGAATCACACCATCTGCCGTTCACGCACGAGGAGTTCGGGGATGACTCACTGGTACGAGGGGCCGCTGGCCGCTTTTGACACCGAGACAACGGGAGTGGACGTCGAGGAGGACCGGATCGTTTCGGCCGCCCTGGTCGTCCAGGACACGACAGGCGGCCGGGTGCGCGTCACTCGCTGGCTGGTGAATCCAGGGGTACCGGTGCCCGCCGGGGCGACCGAGATCCACGGTCTGACCGACGATCACCTTCAGCGCAACGGCCGCTGGCCTGCGCCCGTGGTGGAGGAGATAGCCCGGGCGCTGGCCGAGCAGTGTGCGGCCGGCCGTCCGCTCGTCGTGATGAACGCGCCGTTCGATCTGACGCTGCTGGACCGGGAGCTGAAGCGTCATCGCGCGTCGTCGCTCGCCGGATATCTGCAGAACGCACCGCTGTGTGTGCTGGATCCACGCGTACTCGACAAACATCTGGACCGTTACCGCAAGGGCCGGCGGACCCTCACCGATCTCTGCGAGCTGTACGGAGTGGTGCTGGACGGTGCGCATGACGCGGCGGCCGATGCGGTGGCCTCGCTGGAGCTGGTACGGGCGGTGGGGCGACGGTTCTCGTCCCGTCTGGAGCGGCTGACGCCGGCGGAGCTGCACACCTTGCAGGCCGTGTGGCATGCGGCACAGGCGCGCGGCCTGCAGGCGTGGTTCGCGAAGAACGGCACGGCGGAGGCAGTGGATCCTGCGTGGCCGCTGCGCCCGGACCTTCCTGCTGCTGCGTGATCGGTCACACCCTGGAGCCTCTTCCCGGACACGCAGAGGCCGGTCCGTCGATTCTACTGACGGACCGGCCTCTTCCGGGTGGGCGATACTGGGTTCGAACCAGTGACCCCTTCGGTGTGAACGAAGTGCTCTCCCACTGAGCTAATCGCCCGGAACGGGTTGAACCATACAGGGCTCGGAGGGTCTGGTTCAAACTCCTTGCAGCCAGGCCGTGAGGCCTCGCCGTCCGGCACGCATCATCAGGGCGTGGTTGGCCCGGAACACCGCGCGTCCGGGCACCGCGAGGATCCGCATCAGCCGTCTGTGCACCTCGACCTCCTGCTCGTAGGTGGCACGGCTCCCGGTGCCGTGTGCGGTGACCGTCCACCGGGCCCAGCCGTCGAGGTCGCCGCTGAGGATCGCTTCGAGGACCCTGGCCCGGGGGTCGCGGCGGCGTTCGCGGACGGTCATGACGAGGTCGTACGGGAGGAAGGAGCGGATGCGGGTGGTTCCGGTGGTGCCGTCGACCGAGGTGACCTCGCGGATCTGCGGCCACCATCGCGGGTAGTCATCCGCGCGTCCGAGGATCTCGTACACGGCGTCGGGTGGGCCTGGCAGGTCCCAGATGCTCACAAATCGGTACTGACTCCACTCCATGGTCCCAGTCTGCGCGTACTCAGCCGGAGAACTGAGTACCCGAGCGCATGTCCGATCCTGTGGCTCGCACCACACTCCCGTCCATGGAACATGTGCCGCCGCCCGCCGAGGAATTGGCGCTCCTCGATCGCGAGCTGGCCCGGCTGGATGCCCGCCGGTCCCAGTTGCTGGTTCGTCGTGCCTGGCTGCTGAGTGTGCTGACGCCGCCCGTCGCGCGCCCTGCCGCCCCGCCCGCACCGCCGTTCGCGGCTCCGTTCGGGCCGCCGTCGCCGGTCCGGCCCCCGGCATCGTTCGCGGCTCCGTTCGGGCCTCCTGCCGCGCCTGTCGGGACGCGCGGTGCGCAGAATGTACTGCTCACCCTGGGCGGTCTGCTGCTGACGATCGCAGCGGTCGCGTTCACTCTGGTCAGCTGGGGTCACATGGGCATCGGTGGCCGCTCGGCCGTGCTCGGGGTGGTGACGGTCGCGACACTCTCCGCTCCTGCCGTGCTGCTGCGTCGTGGGCTGCCCGCGACAGCCGAGTCGCTCGCCGCCCTGGCTTCGGTGCTGATGGTGCTGGACGCGTATGCGATGCACCGGGTGGTGGTGCCGCAGGCCGACGGACGAGGTTTCGCCGCGGCCGCCGCAGCGGTGCTGGCCGTGCTCTGGGGCGCGTACGGGCTGCTGCTCGACCGGCTGCGGCTGCCGCTGCCCCTGGCGGTGATGAGTGCGCAGCTGCCGCTGTTGCTGTGGGCGTGGGCGGCGGGTGCGGGAGCCACGGTGTTCGGTTGGGCGTTGCTCGTCACGGCGGCGTCGGACTGCGCGATCGCGGTGTGGGGCAAGGGTGTTGCCGTACGGGTGACGGCCTGCGTCTGCTGCTGGGCGACGGGTCTGCTGGGGCTGCTGGTGGCCCTGGCGCAGTCGGTGTCCGCCGATGCGGCGCCGGCCGCGCTGGCGCCGGGTGTGCTGTTGCTCGTGGGTGCGCTGATCGCGGTGTCCGGGGCGTGGCGTGCACCGGCGGGGCTTGCGGTGGCCGGTGGCCTGGTGGCCGGGTTGTGCGGGGTGGCCGCCGTGGGCGGTGTGCTGCGTGCCGGGGTGGCCTGGGGCTGGTCGGTGCCGGTGTATCTGTTGTGCGGTGTGGTGCTGTTGATGGCGGTGCGCGCTCCGCTGCCGCGTCCGGTCGGGCAGGGGCTGGTGTGGGCTTCGTCGACGGTGACCGTCGGAGCGGTGCTGGCCGCGGCACCGCCGGTCGGTCTGTCGCTGATGGGTGCGGCGTCGCAGATGGCCCGGGTGTGGTCGGGGGCGCCGGGCGGTGGTGTCCGTGGCGCGCTGGGCGTGGAGGGTCCGGCGTGGTCCCAGATGGCTGCGGCACCGGTGGTGCTGCTGGTGGTGGCCGGTCTGCTGGGGGCGGCGTACCGGTCGTGGGCATGGCTGGTGCGGGTGGCCGGGCCGGTGCTGTCGCCGGGTGCGACGGGGCGGGGTGCGGCGGGGCGGGGTGCGGCGGGCGCGGGTGCGGTGGCGCTCGGCTGGGCGGGGCTCACCGTGCTGCCGGCGATGCTGGGGGTGTCGTACGCGGCCGCTGTGTCGGTGCAATTGACCCTGGTCGCCGGGGTGTTCGCGGTGGCGGTACGAGGTCTGCGCCGCCGGATGGATGGCGTGGGACTGACTGCGTTGGTGTGCGGTCTGGTCGGCGCGGTGAGTACGGGGATGCTGTCGCTCGCGGCGGAGGCTGCCACGTACGCGGCGTTCGCGGTGCTACTGGTGGTGTTCGGCGGGGCCGCGGTGCTGCTCGGCGGCGCCGCGGTGCCGGCGGCGCGGACATTGCCGCCGCTGCCGTACGGTCAAGCGTCTCGATCCGTGGGGACGTTGCAGATCGTCCAGGCGGTACCGGCGTGCGGTGCGGTGGTGTGCGGGATGGTGCTCGCCCGTGCGGTCGGGGCATCGCTGGGGCTTTCCGCGCATCAGGCGGCGCCGGTCATGCTGGTCGTCCCTGCGGTGACGGTGTTGCTCGGAGCTCGGCTGCGGGGTCTCCCTTCGGCTCTGCCCGTCGAGCTGACCGGGGCCGTGGCGGGCCTGGTGGCGGTGGGCATGGCAGTGACGGACCGGCCGTTCCTGGCGTTGGTGCTTGCACTGTGCGGGGTACTGGCGGCGGGTACGGCTGTCCGAGCCGAACGGCGGCCGGTGGCCGGGTATCTGGCGATGACGCTTTTCGTCCTGGCGGCCTGGCTGCGGCTGTCGGCTTCGGGGGTGTCGGCGCCGGAGGCATACACCCTGCCGGTGACGGTGCCCGCTCTGGCAGTCGGTACGCTGCGCCGACGCCGTGACCCGGAGGCGTCGTCGTGGACGGCGTACGGTGCGGGCCTCGCGGCGACGCTGGTGCCGAGCCTCTTCACGGCATGGGCCGATCCGCACTGGGTGCGGCCGCTGCTGCTCGGTGTGGCGGCACTGGTGATCACCCTGTCGGGCGCGCGGCTGCGGCTCCAGGCGCTGCTGCTGCTCGGCGGCGCGGTGCTGGCTCTGGACGCCCTGCACGAACTCGCGCCCTACGTGGTCCAGGTCGTCGGCGCCCTGCCGCGCTGGCTGCCGCCCGCGCTGGCCGGGGTGCTGCTGCTGGTGGTCGGGGCGACGTACGAGCAGCGGCTGCGCGACGCCCGGCGACTGAAGGACGCTCTGGGCCGGATGCGTTGACGGTGTGGCCACATGGCCGGCCCGGGTCGCCCTCATGGGCTTCGGGCCGGCCCGTGGTCATCAGGTCGTCGTCGAAGGCGTACCGGACAAGGAAGTTGTCGCGGCCGGCCTGCCCTTCGGAGTCGCGCAGTACGCGTTTCCCGCCGTACTTGCGCAGAAATACGACGGAGTTCCGGAAGGCATCGGGAGATGCATTTGCCCGCGGGGGCTCGGGTGTTGAACTCTTCCAGAAATTCTCGTAACCCTGGAAGACGGCCCTGGCAGCCCGTCCCGACGCTGATATCCGAATGCCTCTTCCCGGGGAACGATGCCCGGCGTCACCCGCTGCCACGATCGATTGAATCGTTCACGAAGACGTCGCAACGAGTGGACGTGGACATGCAGAGGGCCCGTGAGACTCTGCGGTCTCACGGGCCCTCTGTCCGGGGTGGGCGATACTGGGTTCGAACCAGTGACCCCTTCGGTGTGAACGAAGTGCTCTCCCACTGAGCTAATCGCCCGGGCACAGGCCAAACATTACCCCATGTCAGCGGCGCCCCATGACCATCCCCAGGTCACTCGTGGATCTTCCACGGCATGGTGATGCCGAACTTCCAGACGTAGATCCCCACCAGCACCACGATGATCACCAGACCGACCACGGTGAGGATGATGTTGCGACGCCGGACCTTGGGGTCGAGCGCACGCTGAGCGGCCTCGGTGACCTTCCGCCGAGTCCAGCGCAGAACCAGCTGCGCCCAGACGAACTCGGTCGCCCAGATCGCCATGCCGCCGAAGATCACCAGCCAGCCGGGGCCGGGCAGCGGCAGCATGATGATGCCTGCCACGACCACCGCGAGACCGACCACGAAGACGCCGACCTGCCAGCTCAGATGCAGCGCCCTGGACGCCTTGATGAACCCGGGCGCCCTGGAGCCGAGCTCCCGGTCCTCCTTAGTCACGCCCTCCGCGACATCCCCTGTCACGCTCTCTGTCACATCCCCCGCGGCGGACACCGGTTTCACCGGCACGGCGCCCCCGTCCCGCTCGTCACTCTCCGCATTCATGGGAGCCAACCTACCGGAACGGCCTTCGTCACCGGAATGGCCGCATAACCCAAAGTTACACACCGCCGTACGAGCTACCTGAAGGAACACAAAAAGGTCAGAGGGGTTTACAACGCCACCGTAGGTGGCATGTCGATTTCGCCGACGTGCGAATCCCCGAGCGCACACTGAGCGAAAGGCCCTGGCGCTTATGAACACCACGGTCAGCTGCGAGCTGCACCTGCGCCTCGTTGTGTCGAGCGAGTCCTCACTGCCTGTACCTGCGGGCCTGCGGTATGACACGGCCGATCCTTATGCCGTGCACGCCACCTTCCACACCGGAGCGGAGGAAACGGTCGAGTGGGTTTTCGCCCGCGACCTCCTTGCCGAGGGGCTTCATCGGCCCACCGGCACCGGAGACGTCCGCGTCTGGCCATCCCGTAGTCACGGCCAGGGCGTCGTCTGCATCGCGCTGAGCTCCCCAGAGGGCGAAGCCCTGCTCGAGGCCCCGGCGAGGGCCCTGGAGTCGTTCCTGAAAAGGACCGACGCCGCGGTTCCGCCAGGCACCGAGCATCGTCACTTCGATCTCGATACGGAGCTCTCACACATCCTGGCCGAGAGCTGAGCCAGGCCGAGAGCTGCACGGCGCCGTCCGACTCGGGGAGGCGGCGCCGCGCGGAAAACCTCATAGGGCTGACACCGACGCCGCCATCACGGAATCCACCGTGGTGACGGCGTCGGCGCGTTCCCCCTCAGCCAGGCCCGCACCCCCACGCGCCGGCACACACCCCGGGGCCCAGGGTGCCCGCTCACGGCCCGAACAGGCAGCCTCCGGCCACGGATACCGATAGGTGGCCGGTAAGCGCTCCCCGCGCCCCTCATGGACCCTCTCGGGCCTCTGTGCGCCGGCGTCGAGCCAGTAGAGTCAGCCGGCATCGGCGGACACCCGCCCGCCGGAGGCCAGGGAGCGAAAGCGTGCTGATCCCCCACGACACCCGGATCGCCCTCGACACGGTGGTCGATCTGCTGAACACCGCACCGGAGAGCGAGCCCCCGGGAAGCGGACAGCCGGAAGGCGAGCCGATCGACGGTCTCGCCGACATCGGAGCGCTGTACGACTTCGCGCAGCGCCATCGCATCAGCGGCGTGGACGAGCTGCACGAGAAGGACCTGCGCGCCGTGCAGGACGTACGGACGCGCTTCGCCGCGATCTTCGCGACGGACGACGCACAGCTCGCCGCACCGCTGGTCAACGCCCTCATCGCCGCCGCCGGCACCACACCCCAGCTCAGCAATCACGACGGCTACGACTGGCATGTCCACTACTTCGCACCGGACGCCTCGATCGCCGACCACCTCGCCGCCGACTGCGGCATGGCGCTGGCCTTCATCGTGGTGACGGGCGAGCAGGAGCGGCTGCGCCGCTGCGAGGCGCCGGACTGCCGGCACGCCTTCGTCGATCTCTCCCGCAACCGCTCGCGCCGCTACTGTTCCAGCCGGACATGCGGTAACCGTCTGCATGTGGCCGCGTACCGGGCACGCCGCAAGGAAGCGGCCGGCTGACCGCTCACAGCATGAAGAGATCATGCAGCGCGGCCATCAGCAGCAGGCTGCCGACCACCGCGAGGAAGATCATCAAAGGGGGCTGGGAAAGCGCGAAGAGGCAGCCGCGCGGCTCTTCGGCAGGGCTTGCGGGGGCATCGCCCCGGGAAGTGTCCACCATCTCGGGACGATCATGACTCAGCCCGGGCCCCTTTGGCGATCAACACGCCTTCTCGTACGGGGAGTTCACCCACCCCGGAGCCGGGCACGATTCGCTCCGGCGTCCGATCGGCAGTCACATTTTCGGTGCGACAGCTGACGCGCCCCCCTCGCATGCGCCACATCTCGGACGTCGACGCGCCCCTCAACACCGCTTTGCACAGGACGAATTCGGTGCCCGGCTGATGAGCGCCGATCGGTTGCGGACGCGCCGTCAGAAGACATCGAAGTCCTCCGGTTCACCGGACTCCGGTCGGTAGTCGACGAGTTGGGCCAGGAATGGCGCGAACGAGGCCGGGCGGGCGGGGTCGCGGTCTCAGCGCGGTGTCGCGCTGGAGGCACGCACCACGAGTTCCGGCTGGAGCACCACGCTGCGGTGCTCGTGCGTGCCACCCTCGTCGTCCGCCTCCTCCAGCAGGAGCTCCGCGGCCATCCTGCCCATGACGACCGCGGGTTGACGGACCGAGGTGAGCGGTACGGCAGCGGCGGCGGCGAATTCGATGTCGTCGTAGCCGACGATGGCGATGTCGTGCGGCACCCGCACGCCCGCCGCGTACAGCGCCTGAAGCACACCGAGGGCAAGCAGGTCGTTGGCGCAGAACACCGCGGTCGGCCGCGGTACAAGACCGAGCAGCCGGGCCCCGGCGTCGCGGCCCGCCGCCACGTCCAGGCGGTCGGAGGGGATCTCGACGAGCGCCTCGGGCGGCAGTCCGGCGTCGGCGAGGGCCGAAAGGGCGCCTTCGCGCCTGTCCCTGATCTGATGCAGGTCGCCGGGGCCGCTGACGTACGCCACCGAGCGGTGTCCGGCCGAGACCAGATGACCGACGGCGAGAGCGCCGCCGCGGACGTCGTCGACGGAGACCGCACAGGTCCCCGTGCCGGACGCCACCCGGTCCACCAGCACGAAGGGAATCCGGTGACGGCTGAACGCCTCCAGGTTGCGGCCGGTCGCATCGGCCGGGGTGACCAGGACGCCGCACACCCGCTGCTCGGCGAAGAGCCCGAGGTACTCGGCCTCCTCCGTCGGGCTCTGGCCGCTGTTGCAGACCATGACACCGAGGCCGGCCGCACGGGCGGCGCGCTCGGCGCCACGGGCCACGTCGACGAAGAACGGGTTGCCCATGTCGAGGACGAGCAGTGCCATGATCCGGCTGCGGCCCGCCCTGAGCTGGCGGGCCGATTCGCTGCGCACGTACCCGAGCTCCTCGATGACTGCCAGCACCCTCGCACGGGTCTCCGGCAGCACCGCCTCGGGCCGGTTGATCACGTTGGACACGGTGCCCACGGAGACTCCGGCCTGCCTGGCCACATCCTTGATCCCTGCCACACGCGCCACTTGCCCTGCCCCACTGATGTCCTCGGCCGCACCGGTCCGCGGCGCGTCACCCCGTCGTACGGACGCCGTTACGAGGCGTTCCGTCACCCCGGGCCGGTTTCCCGGGGATCACCCACAACGGAATGAATTGTTTCAATGCGATCGGGACGCTAGCTTCATCCCCGTACCCCGTCAAGGCGAGCCATGAATCGATTCATCCATCGAGGGCACACACTCCCCGCCGGAAGAAGGCGGGGGTGCGGGTCAGATTCCGTGCTTCTTCAGGATGGCCTCGATGTCGCTGAAGTCCTCGCCCGACGAGGCGGACTGCTGCTTCGGCTTCGTCTTCGGACGCGCCTGCGGCTGCGTCGCCGGGAGCCCGGACCCCAAGGAGGGCGCCGAAGCCGCAGGAGCAATGGCCTCGCTCCGCGCCGCCCGGGCGGCGGCCTTGCGTTCCTTACGGGTACCGACGCCGCAGCGCTCGACCGCACGAGTGGTCATGAACAACAGCCAGGCCACGGCGAGCAGCCCGAAGCCGATCCAGACGCTCGGCCTGAAGGCGATTCCGGCAACCCAGTCCACGACGCCGGTCAGCACCAGGCCGATCGGCACCAGGGAGTAGGCGGCGATCCGGGCCGCGGCGAGGAAGCGCTTCCGGTACGCGGTGACGGCGGCGATGCCCAAGCCCGCCGCGGACGCCGCGGAACAGATGGTCTCGGCAAGCATCGGGGCCTCCAGGCGCAAGGGGAAACGTCCCTTCCATCCTGCACCGGTCATCGCCCGGACGGCCACGATCCGAGACCACATCAGGGACATTTCAGGGCCGGAATCCTCCCCAGGTGCCGATCGGAGGCGATCCGGCCGTACGGAGCCGGCGCGGACCGGCTGCCGATTGGGACGCCCGCCCGGGCCCTGGGAGACTGGCCGCATGAGCGATTCCATCCCCGCAGCGCCCGTCGTCCTCGACGTCTGGTGCGAACTCCAGTGCCCCGACTGTCACCAGGCCCTCACCGATGTGCACGCCCTGCGGGCCAAGTACGGCGACCGCCTCGAGGTGCGGCTGCGGCACTTCCCGCTGGAGAAGCACAAACACGCCTACGCCGCCGCGCAGGCCGCCGAGGAGGCGGCGGCCCAGGGCAAGGACTGGCCGTACATCGAGGCGGTTCTCGCCCGTACCGACGACCTCGGCCGCACCGGCGAGCCGCTGCTGATCGAGGTGGCGCGGGAACTCGGCCTGGACGCCGAGGAGATGGACACCGCGCTGATCGACGGACGCCACATGCTGATCGTCGACGCCGACCAGGCCGAGGGCAAGGCGATCGGGGTCACCGGCACGCCGACGTATGTGATCGGCGACGAGCGGCTGGACGGCGGCAAGAGCCAGGACGGGCTGCGCGAACGGATCGAGGAGATCGCCGACCGGCTGCTCGCCGAGCAGGGCTGAGCCGACGCGGCTCCTAGAGCGTCTTGGCCAGGTTGTACTGAGTCGTTCGGTAACCGAGCGACTCGTACAGTCGCAGGGCCGGCGTGTTGGAGGCGAGGACATGCAGTCCGATCCGGTCGTCGCCCGCCCCGAGCACGATGCGTTCGGCCTCGAGCATCAGCGCCCGGCCGTGCCCCCGCCCCCGGAACTCC
Source organism: Streptomyces sp. Ncost-T10-10d (assembly GCF_900091955.1). Taxonomy (GTDB): domain Bacteria; phylum Actinomycetota; class Actinomycetes; order Streptomycetales; family Streptomycetaceae; genus Streptomyces. The sequence continues at coordinate 15,155 of NZ_FMDF01000166.1, read as the reverse complement.
TCACGCACCTCGACGTCGAACACGAATCCCATCAGCATCCCCGGATGCATTTCGTGCCTCGCCACCCAGACATGTCCCACGACCTCGTCCTCGTGGACGAGGACGTGCAGATGCGCTCCCTCGGTGGCGAGGCCGTGCGGCAGGTTCTGGGCATGGCTGGTCTCGGCCTTCCTCATGGCCTGTTCCACCGGGACGCCACGGTCGATCCAGGTCTGCGCATAGCCGGTGATCGCGTCGCGCTCCCATTGCGCGAATTCGTCGTCCGTCATCGGGCGGGCAGCGACACCGTCCGGCAGCGCGGGTGGGGTCTGCGGCAGTGTCTTGACCATGTTCCTGCTGCGCTCGGTGTAGCCCAGCGCTGTGGCCAGTCCTTGCCCCGCGGTGTCCTCCGCCGGGACCGCCACCATCATCTGGGTGCAGCCCCAGCCGCGCAGCACCTCTTCGGCGGCCAGTGCCGCGATGGTGCCGCGGCCGCGCCTGCGGCGGGATTCGTCGATGTGCAGGGAGCGGAGCACGCCCGCCCTCTCGCCGAACCCGGGATCCGTGCCGATCTCGACGGCGCCGACGGGCCGCCCGTTGTCGCATACGTCGTACATACGGCTCTTCGCGCCGTCGGCGCCTTGCTGGATCGGCCCGGTCGGCCGGAGGGTCGTGGTCATCGGAGACGTTCTATCCGCTGAGCCCCTGCCCGTCACCCTGTTTTACGGGTTGGAGGTACGCGTTTTACGGGTCGAGGTCGTTCCCGGCCCGCTCGTCGAAGATCCGCATGGCCTTTGCGGTCACCGGTCCGGGCCCGCCGGGCAGCTCCCGTCCGTCCACCCGGTGGACGGCCTGCACGTCACGCAGCGTGGAGGTCAGGAAGATCTCCTCGGCCCGTTCCAGGGCATCGAACGGCAGGTCGGTCTCCACGGCCCCCGTCCACTCCACGGCCAGTGCACGGGTGATCCCTGCCAGGCAGCCGGAGGCGACCGGCGGGGTGTGGGCCTGCCCGTCGAGGACGACGAAGACATTGGACCCGGTGCCTTCGCAGAGCTGTCCGACCGTGTTGGCGAAGAGCGCCTCCGACGCGCCGTGCTCATGGGCGCGGGCGAGGGCGACGACGTTCTCGGCGTACGAGGTGGTCTTGAGCCCGGCGAGCGCACTGCGTTCGTTGCGGGTCCAGGGGACGGTGATCACGGCGGTGGTGTCGGGGCGGCGCCCCGCCTCCCCCAGGGCGACGACGAGGCCGGGGCCGGCGTTGCCGCGGTCGGAGCCGAGCGGGGAGAGTCCTCCGGTGTAGGTGATGCGCAGCCGGCCGAGCGCCATCGGGTTGGCGTCGATGACGGCGGTGCAGGCGCGGCGCACCTCGTCGAGGTCGGGGGCCGGGAGGCCGAGGCCGCGGGCGGAGCGGGACAGCCGGTCGAGGTGGCGGGTGAGGGCGAAGGGCCTGCCGTCGACGGCCTTGACCGTCTCGAAGATGCCGTCCCCCACGGTGAGTCCGTGGTCGAGCACGGACACCCGGGCGTCGTCGGCGTCCCGCAGTTCGCCGTTGACCCAAATCCTCATCACGCGGTCCTTCCAGTCGCTTCGTAGGCGCCCGACGCTACAGCGAGCAGCCGGGAGGCCTTGAGTTCGGTCTCGTCCCATTCGCGCTCCGGGTCGGAGCCCCAGGTGATGCCGGCCCCGGTGCCGAAGCGGAGTACCGGTGCGGTCCGGGTCCGGTCGATCCAGAAGGTCCGTATGCCGACAGCCAGGGAGGCGGTTCGGCGGTCGGCGTCGACCCAGCCGATGCCGCCGCAATAGGGCCCGCGCGGTGCGGTCTCCAGTTCCTCGATGATCCTGAGGGCGCTGGACTTGGGTGCCCCGGTGACGGAGCCGGGCGGAAATGCCGCGTCGAGGAGTTCGGGCCAGCCGACGCCTTCGGCAAGCTCTCCGCGCACGGTGGAGACGAGGTGGACGAGGCCCGGATGCTTCTCCACCACACAGAGGTCGGGGACCGTGACCGATCCGGTGGCGCAGACCCGGCCGAGGTCGTTGCGGACCAGGTCGACGATCATCACGTTCTCGGCGTGGTCCTTCTCCAGCAGATCGTCCTCGGTCCGTCCGGTGCCCTTGATCGGTCCGGACTCGACGATCCGGCCGTCGCGCCTCAGGAAGAGTTCGGGGGAGGCTGTAGCGATCTCCACGCCGTGCGCGGGCAGCCGAATCGTTCCTGCGTACGGGGCGGGGTTGCCGCGCGCCAGCAGCGCGGTCAGCGCGTCCACGTCCGCGGCGGCCGGGTCGGGCAGTGCCGCGGTCATCACCCGGCAGAGGTTGGCCTGGTAGACCTCGCCCGCCGCGATGTACTCGCGGATCCGCCGGACGCCCGCGGTGTACGCGGCACGGTCCAGGGACGAGTTCCAGTCACCGGCCGCGGGGCCGCACCAGACACCGCGTACCGGGTCGGGCACCGCCTCGGTACGTACGGCGGCGAAGCGCGCGCAGACGAGGCGGCCCTCGAAATCGGCGGATACGGCCCAGAATCCGGACGAGTCGAGGGCTGCGGGATCATTGGTCACGTCCTGCAGATCGGACGCGACGAGGCCGCCGAAGCGGGCCATCGGAGCGAGGTCGTGCACGCCGTTGAGTCTAGGACGGCGCGTGCTGACCTGCGCCGGGGCGAACGCACCCCAGCACGCTGCACAAACGCGTTTTTGTACTGGCCCAGGAATCCGCTAGAGTTCAACACGTCGCCGGGACGCGCAAGCGGACCGGGAAAGACAAGCGGACGTAGCTCAGTTGGTAGAGCGCAACCTTGCCAAGGTTGAGGTCGCCAGTTCGAACCTGGTCGTCCGCTCGCAGAAAGTGGGGGATCTTCCCGAACCCTCACTCCTGGTGGAGTGGCCGAGAGGCGAGGCAACGGCCTGCAAAGCCGTCTACACGGGTTCAAATCCCGTCTCCACCTCCAAGGACGATTAGCTCAGCGGGAGAGCACTTCCCTGACACGGAAGGGGTCACTGGTTCAATCCCAGTATCGTCCACTGATCCGCAAGGATCCCCGCGCGATTAGCTCAGCGGGAGAGCGCTTCCCTGACACGGAAGAGGTCACTGGTTCAATCCCAGTATCGCGCACGCAGTACACGCAGGTTCACCCTCGCGCGATTAGCTCAGCGGGAGAGCGCTTCCCTGACACGGAAGAGGTCACTGGTTCAATCCCAGTATCGCGCACGCAGTAAAAGTCCCGGTCGTCTCGACGACCGGGACTTTGTCGTTTCCACGATCAGCAGCAGTGGGTGTTGGTGAGCGGCCGGACGGCGGAACGCACCGCGGGCCCGGACGGAAGGCGTCCGAGCCCGCGGTCAGGCGCTCACCGGTGTCGGCCCGCTCAGGACGAGAAGAGCATGTGGCCGAAGCTCTTGTGCCGGTAGTGACCGCCGTGGTGGCCGCCGTGGTGCTGCGGGGCGCCCCAGGCGGGCGCCGGGGCGGCCGGGTAGGCCTGCGGGGCGGGCGGCGCGGGCGGGGCCTGCTGCGTCCACTGCGCCTCGATACGGGTCAGGGACTCCAGCTCGCCGTAGTCGAGGAAGATCCCCCGGCAGCCGCTGCACTGTTCGATCTGTATGCCATTGCGGTTGTACGTCTGCATCTGCGCGTGGCACTTGGGACACTGCATGGTTCGGCTCACTCCTCGCCGTCGGGTCGCCGTCGCCGGAATACATGCCCGCCGACGGTCGGTTCAGCCTACGACGAGGGCTCAGCGGCCAACTCGGGCGGGAGGGAGGCAATTCGGGCACAGGCGTCGATCATCGTCTGCTCCACCTCATCCGGAGTTCGACCCTCCGCCGCCGACTTGGCGAATGCCAGCGCCGCGGTCTGAACGGTCAGGGCCCGGGCCGGGACGTCCAGTTCGGGCCAGGGGTCACCCTCGGCGCGTACGGCAGGCCCGCCGGCCGCCCGGTAGGCGTCCAGGAAACGGAGCCAGACCTCGGGTGGCAGCAGCCCTGCCGCGTACCAGGCGGCGGGGCGGGCGAGGTCCCATGCGGGGTCGCCGAGGCCGGCGTCATCGACATCGATGAGCAGCCAGCGGCCGCGCGGGGCGGGATGGCGGACGAGTTGCCCGAGGTGCAGATCACCGTGGCACAGGAAGCGGGAGCGATGCGGGGGCGGTGCGGCTTCGCCGCGGGCCCAGGCGGGCAGGCGGCGCCACGCTTCGCGTACGGGGGTGGCGGCCGGGTCGCCGGGCCGGGCGGCGTGCATCCGGGCAACGGCGAGCGAGGCCTTGGCGGGGCCCCGCATGGGCGGGAGCGCGAGGGAGGGCGGGGCCGGAGTCAGGTGCAGCCCGGCCAGCAGGACGGCTGCCTCTTCCCAGGGGGCGGCGTCGGGGTCGCCGGGGTCGACGGGCTCGCCGTGGGGCCACAGGGTGACCGGGCGGCCCCTGGATGGTGGTGGAGGGAAGGGGGGCCGGGGCTGCAGGGGGGCGAGGAAGACGCCGGCCAGGCGGGGGTCGTTCGCGAGGCTCAGTCGGGACAGCAGGTCGGAGGTGTCCGTGCCGGGGGCGTGTGCCTTGGCGACGACGGGCCCGCTGCGGACCACTGTGCCGTCCGCGCGGTCGGCGAGCACCGCGGGTGGCGGGCAGGAACAGATGTGCCCGGGATGGGCGTGGGCGGCCCGGTGGGCGAGGGCGCCCAGCGCGCGTGCGACTGCGGTGGTCACGGTCTCCCCCGGTGGCGGACAGGTGCGGGCGGCCCGGTACGCGCCGGGCCCGCCGACGAGCGTACGCGCGTCGCGAAAAGACCCCGGACAGCGCGATGTCCGGTCAGCTCCCCAGCTGACCGGACAAACGCTGCCGTCCGCCGCACCCCCGTCCCCACGGGGTTGTTGGCCGGATGTCCCGGTCCGGACCGCTCTTCCGGACCCGGGGCGCCGCTCAGCGCCCCAGCATCACGCCCACGGACGACGCCTGTGTGACCACTGCGTCCCAGCCGCCGAAGGCGACCACGAGCAGGGCCGCCAGAGGAAGAACCATCGCCGTCGCCACCAGCGGGTGGCGCGTCCCGGACGACGGGCGGCTGCCGAACGAGGCACGGGCCCTGCGTCCTCGTGTGCGGATCATGGTCCGCGCTGCCGTGTCCGCCATGGTTCCTCTCCTGACTGGATGTGGAGCGACGGGCGTGTGACCTCGGGGGACGAGTGCTGCGCCCGCCGCTTGACTTCAACATTAGGGACGCGGAAGGGACACGACGTCATGCCCGCGTACCGAATTCCGGGCCTCCCGGAGGATGAGCTCCGGGTAGTCGGCGTACTCCCCTGGGTGGAGATCGGGCTCCTGATCCCGGGGTCATCCCGGAGGGGTGCCCGGAATGTTGTGGATCAGGTGGGCGTACGGATGCGGCGGCAGGTGGGACGGCGACCGTGACTTCACTCACTCGCCCGCGCCGCGGCTCCCGGCCGTGGGCCGTGGGTACGTCGCCCCGGTCGCCGCGGCCCCTCCCCGCGGGGTCCGTGTCGCGCCCCCACTCGTCGGGTCCGCAGCCTTCACAGCGCCAACCCCTGGTCACCACAGCCGCTTTGATGACCAGACACCGTTCGGTGCGGGACCGGCTGCGGCTCCACTCCCCGTCATGGACCGTGCCACGCCCGGACAATCGATCGGCGGGCGAGGGCGCGGCCTCTGAGCGCCCCGGGCGCCGGGTACGTAAGCTGTGCCTCGTCAGGCGTACCAGGCAGCGGGGATGGGCAGACATGGCGATGATGCGGCTCCGGCGCGAGGACCCGCGTGTCGTCGGTTCGTTCAGGCTGCACCGGCGGCTCGGAGCGGGCGGCATGGGTGTCGTCTATCTCGGTTCGGACCGGCGGGGCCAGCGGGTGGCGTTGAAGGTGATCCGTCCGGATCTGGCGGAGGACCAGGAGTTCCGCTCGCGCTTCGCGCGCGAGGTGTCCGCCGCGCGACGGATCCGCGGTGGCTGTACGGCGCGTCTGGTGGCCGCCGATCTGGAGGCGGACCGCCCGTGGTTCGCCACGCAGTACGTCCCGGGGCCCTCGCTGCACGACAAGGTGGCCGAGGAGGGTCCGCTGTCGGCGGCCGAGGTGGCCTCGATCGGGGCGGCACTCTCCGAGGGCCTGGTGGCGGTGCACGAGGCCGGTGTCGTCCACCGTGACCTGAAGCCGTCGAACATCCTTCTCTCCCCCAAGGGCCCCAGGATCATCGACTTCGGGATCGCCTGGGCGACCGGGGCGAGCACGCTCACCCATGTCGGTACGGCGGTGGGCTCGCCGGGATTCCTGGCGCCCGAGCAGGTGCGCGGCGCGACCGTGACACCCGCGACGGACGTGTTCTCGCTCGGTGCCACGCTGGCGTATGCGGCGACGGCCGACTCGCCTTTCGGGCACGGCAGTTCCGAGGTGATGCTGTACCGCGTGGTGCACGAGGAACCGCAGTTGTACGACGTACACGATGCGCTCGCGCCGTTGGTGAGCGCCTGCCTGGCGAAAGACCCCGAGGAGCGGCCGAGCACGCTCCAACTCTCCATGCGGCTCAAGGAGATCGCGGCGCGGGAGGCGCAGGGTCTGCACGAGAGCCGTCCGCCCGTTCAGCGTTCGGCCCAGGAGCTGGACCGGCCGACCGGACGTCTCGACGGCCCGTACACCGAGCAGCAGACCCGGCGTACGGCTCCTCCATCACCCCGTCAGCAGAAGCAGAAGCAGCCTCAGAGCAGCCGGCAGGGCACGTCGTCGCGGCCCGGGTCGCCCCGCACCGGTGGTTCGCGCCCTCAGCACCATCAGCCGCCGCGCACCACCACGCGGTCCGGCAGGCGTCCGCAGGGCACGAACGGGACGAACGGCCGGCCGGGAACGCGGCCCGGGGCCCGTAAGACTTCGACGGGGCGGCGTCCCGCCAACCCGCGGCTGCTGAGGCAGCGGCTCGTCGTCTTCGTCGTGGTCACACTGCTGGTCGCGCTGGGCATCGCGGCGGCACAGGGCTGCCAGGGTCCGGCCCGCGGGCTGGGCATGAGCGAGAGCCAGACGCAGCCCCGGGACCAGAACCCGGACCAGAACCAGGGCCGGGGCCTGCAGCCTCAGTAGGCGGTCAGTTCCGCGGGCGGCCCGATGCCACCGCGTAGAACGCGACTGCGGCGGCCGCTCCCACGTTCAGCGAGTCGACGCCGTGCGCCATCGGGATGCGCACCCATTCGTCGGCGGCGACCAGGGCCTGGGTGGACAGTCCGTCCCCCTCGGCGCCGAGCATCAGCGCCACCTTGTCCATCCGGTGCGGTGCCGCCTCGTCGATGCTGCTGGCCTTTTCGTCCGGGGTCAGCGCGAGAAGTTTGAAGCCCGCTTCCCGTACGGTCTCCAGGGCCTTGGGCCAGGTGTCGAGACGGGCGTAGGGGACGGAGAAGACCGCACCCATCGAGACCTTGACGGAGCGCCGGTAGAGCGGGTCGGCGCAGTCCGGGGAGAGCAGTACGGCGTCCATGCCGAGGGCGGCGGCGCTGCGGAAGATCGCCCCGATGTTGGTGTGGTCGTTGACGGCCTCCATGACGACCACCCGGCGGGTCGTCGCCAGCAGTTCGTCGGCCGTCGGCAGCGGCTTGCGCTGCATCGAGGCGAGGGCGCCGCGGTGGACGTGGTATCCGGTGACGCGCTCGGCGAGCTCGGGAGTGACCGCGTACACCGGGGCCGGGACCTCGTCGATGACGTCGCGCATCAGATCGATCCACTTCGCCGAGAGCAGCATCGACCGCATCTCGTACCCGGCGTGCCTGGCGCGTCTGATCACCTTCTCGCCCTCGGCGATGAAGAGGCCCTCGGCGGGCTCTCGTCTGCGCCGGAGTTCGACATCGGTCAGTCCGGTGTAGTCGCGCAGGCGCGGGTCGTCGGGGTCGTCGACGGTGATGAGATCAGCCACGGGTTTGATACTGCCTTGTCCGGTGTGTGGTGCCAACGGCTTGGGAGAAGATCCGTTACCGCTGGTTACTCGGCGGGGTGCGGGCGGCGCTCGCGCCGGTTATTCGGCGGGGTGCGGTACGGAGCTCGCGCCGACCGCGACGACGTCGCCGATGACGATGACGGCCGGGGGACGTACATCTTCGGCGACGGCCCGTTCGGCGACGGTCGCGAGCGTCGCGTCGACCCGGCGCTGGGCTGCCGTGGTGCCCTCCTGGACCAGGGCGACCGGGGTCTCGGGGGCCTTGCCGTGGGCGATGAGGGTACGGGCGATCGCGCCGATCTTGTCGACGGCCATCAGGAGCACGAGCGTGCCGCGCAGCCGGGCGAGGGCCGGCCAGTCGACCAGCGAGCGCTCGTCGTCCGGGGCGACATGGCCGCTCACGACGGTGAACTCATGGGCCACACCGCGGTGGGTGACGGGGATTCCGGCCGCGCCGGGCACGGAGATCGAGCTGGAGATGCCGGGGACGACGGTGCAGGGGATGCCTTCGGCGGCGAGCGCCTGGGCCTCCTCCATGCCGCGGCCGAAGACGAACGGGTCACCGCCCTTGAGCCGCACGACGGCCTTGCCCGCCTTGGCATGCTCGATGAGCGCCTGGTTGATCGCCTCCTGGGCCATGTAGCGGCCGTACGGGATCTTCGCGGCGTCGATCACCTCGACGTGCGGCGGGAGTTCGTCGAGCAGGTCGCGCGGGCCGAGGCGGTCCGCGATGACGACATCGGCCTCGGCCAGGAGGCGGCGGCCGCGCACCGTGATCAGGTCCGGGTCGCCGGGGCCGCCGCCGACCAGGGCGACACCGGGGGTCCGGGTGCGGTGGTGGGGTGCGGCAAGGGTGCCGTCGCGCAGGCCCTCGACGATGGCGTCGCGGACGGCGGCGGAGTGGCGCGGGTCGCGGCCATGGGTGTCGGTGGTGAGGACGGCGACGGTCACGCCCTCGCTGCGGCCGGTGGCCGGGGTCCAGGCGGTGGCGGCGTCGGCGTTGTCGCTGCGGACGCACCAGGTGCGGGTGCGCTCGGCCTCGGCGGAGGCGGCGTCGTTCGCCGCGGTGTCGTCGGACGCGATGAGTGCGTACCAGGTGTCGGCCAGGTCCCCGTCGGCGTACGGGCGGCGCTCCCAGCGGATCTCGCCGGCGTCGGCCATCGCCTCGACGGACGGGGTCGCGGCCGGCGATACGAGGACGATGTCGGCGCCCGCCGCGATGAGCGCGGGGAGGCGGCGCTGGGCGACCTGCCCGCCGCCGACCACGACGACTCGACGGCCGCTGAGACGCAGTCCGACGGGGTACGCAGGGTGATCGACGTGATCTGCGTGCTCGGCCATGGCGGTGCGGCTCCTCGTAAGGTGCGGGGTGCGGGCCGCTGCGGCGGTGGAGCGGCTGTGACGTGCGGGTTCGTGAGGCTGGGTCCACGATACGGGGTGGGTGCGGGGGTGCGTGGGGAGCCTGCGGCGGGCTTGTTCCGCTGCCCGCCCCTTCCTGTGACCGGGGCTCCGCACCGGACCCCGCGCCTCAAACGCCGCAAGGCTGGAGAACAAGCCCTTCGGTGATTGAGGAACGGTGGTCCGGTGGAGGGACTACTTCTCCGTGACGCCCGCAGAGTCGAACGTCGCCACCTCGTGCATCGCCCGCGCCGCACTCTGCACGATCGGCAGCGCCAGCAGCGCACCCGTGCCCTCGCCGAGGCGGAGGTCGAGGTCGACCAGCGGGCGCAGGCCCAGCTTGTTGAGCGCGGCGACATGGCCGGGCTCGGCGCTGCGGTGGCCGGCGATGCAGGCGGCAAGGGCCTCGGGGGCGATCGCCCGGGCGACCAGGGCCGCGGCGCCCGCGCTGACGCCGTCGAGGATGACGGGCGTACGGAGCGAGGCACCGCCCAGCAGGAAGCCGGCCATCGCCGCGTGTTCGAGGCCGCCGACCGATGCCAGGACACCGATCGGGTCTGCCGGGTCGGGCTGGTGGAGTTCGAGGGCCCGGCGGACCACGTCGACCTTGCGGGCGTGCATCTCGTCGTTGATGCCGGTACCGCGACCGGTCACCTCGGCCGGGTCCATGCCCGTGTAGACACAGATCAGTGCGGCCGACGCGGTGGTGTTGGCGATGCCCATCTCACCGGTGAGCAGACCCTTGTTGCCTGCCGCGACCAGATCACGGGCGGTCTCGATGCCGACCTCGATGGCCGCGAGAACCTCTTCGCGGGTGAGGGCCGGTCCGGTCGTGAAGTCGGCCGTTCCGGCGCGTACCTTGCGGGGAAGGAGGCCGGGGGTCGCGGGCAGCTCCATGGCCACACCGACATCGACCACGCACACCTCGGCGCCGACCTGGGCCGCGAACGCGTTGCAGACCGCGCCGCCGCCGAGGAAGTTGGCGACCATCTGGCCGGTGACCTCCTGCGGCCAGGCCGTGACGCCCTGGGCGTGCACCCCGTGATCGCCCGCGAAGATCGCGACGGCCGCGGGCTCGGGGATCGGCGGCGGGCACATCCGGGAGAGTCCCGACAACTGCGCGGAGATGATCTCCAGCATGCCGAGCGCACCAGCGGGCTTGGTCATCCGCTTCTGGCGTTCCCAGGCCTCGCCGAGCGCCTTGGCGTCCAGCGGACGGATATTGGAGATGGTCTCCTGCAGCAGGTCGTGCGGCTCCTCGCCGGGCAGTGCGCGGCGGCCGTACGTCTCCTCGTGGACGACCCAGGACAGCGGGCGGCGCTTGGACCAGCCCGCCTGCATCAGCTCGGGCTCCTCGGGGAACTCGTCGACGTAACCGACACAGAGGTACGCAACGACTTCGAGGTGCTCGGGCAGGCCCAGGGCGCGGACCATCTCGCGCTCGTCGAAGAAGCTGACCCAGCCGACGCCGAGCCCTTCGGCGCGGGCGGCGAGCCACAGGTTCTCGACGGCGAGCGCCGAGGAGTACGGGGCCATCTGCGGCTGGGTGTGCCGGCCCAGGGTGTGGCGGCCGCCGCGGGTGGGATCGGCGGTGACGACGATGTTGACCGGGGTGTCGAGGATGGCCTCGATCTTCAGTTCCTTGAACTGCTTCGCCCGGCCCTTGGGAAGCGACTTGGCATAGGCGTCGCGTTGACGCTGTGCCAGTTCGTGCATGGAACGACGGGTCTCCGCCGAGCGGATGACGACGAAGTCCCAGGGCTGCGAGTGGCCGACGCTGGGCGCCGTGTGCGCGGCTTCGAGGACGCGGAGCAGAACCTCGTGCGGAATCGGGTCACTGCGGAAGCCGTTGCGGATGTCGCGGCGCTCGCGCATGACCCGCAGGACGGCCTCGCGCTCGGCGTCCTCGTAGCCGGGGGCGGGCGGGGAGGCGGGAGCCCCGTTCTCGTCGGAATCGGACGCCTCGGGAGCTTCCGCTTCCTCGGCCTGGAGCAGGGGCTCGGGCCGGGCCTCGGGCTGTACGGGCTCCACGGGCGCGGTCTCCATGGCCTCTGCACTGTCCGTGGGGGCCGTGATGTCCGGGGTCTCGATGACCTCGGGGCCCGGTTCGGGCTCCGGCTCGGCCACCGTCGGAGCCTCGGCCTCGGGGGCGGGCGCGGGGATCGGCTCAGGAGCTTCGGCGGGCTCGACGGTCTCGACCACTTCCGCGGCCTCGGCGGCCTCGGGCTGAGCGGGCTGGACCGGCTCCATCGCGAACACCACGCGTTCGGGCTCGGGCTCGGTTTCCACGGCCTGCTCCACCACGGGGGTCGGGGCCAGGTGCGGGGTCGTCGGCACCGAACCCTCCACGGGCACGAACTGGCCCGTGGGAGCGGCTTCCGCGACGTCCTGCGATGCGACGACAGCGGCTTCGGCAGGCACCTCGGACACAGTCTCTGCCTGTGCCCCGGCAGAAACCTTCGCCGGACCCTCTACGGGAGTCTCGACAGTGGTCGGCACCGTGTCGGCCCCGGGAGCATTCACGGCCTCCGGCACCACTGCCGGAGCGACCTGCACCGACTGTTCCTGCTGTGTCGCCGGTACCGGCTCGGCGACAGGCTCCGGCTCCGGCTCCGGCACGACCGTTTCTGCTGCCACCGGGGGAACAACCGGCTGCGGCGCCTCGGCCGACCAAGGGCTTCCGCCCTGCGGCAGGATCTCACCGAGCTGCGGGCCCGGCAGTGCGGCCGCCTCGTCGACCGGCATCTCGAAGTACTCGGGCCCGGTGGTCGGCGCTCCGGCGTGCCGTGCGGGGGCCTGCGCCTGGGGCGCGGCGGCCGGTCCTCGGTCGGCGAGCGAGCGGACCACCCCGCCGCTCGGCGTTCCGCCGTAGGACGGCCCACCGTCTGCCGCGACCGGGCCGCGATGCAGCGGTCGGCGCACCGGCGCCTGGGTCTGCGCTGCCGTGGCCGGAGCGGGAGCCTGGGTGGGCGACGGGATGCGTACGCCCCTCAGGTCGACCGAACCGGAGTCACGGCCACCGGTCTCGTGCGTCCCCTGGCCGGTCTCGGGCAGGGGTTCGGCCACCGGCTGCTGCGCGACGTATGCGTCCGCGACCTGCGTCTGAACGGTGGGTTCCTGCACCTGCACGGGCCCCTGGGGCTGCACGGGAACCTCGCCGCCCGCCTGGGAGTGGACCGCGTGTGCCGACGGCTGGGCCTGGTAGGCGCCCTGTTCGGGCAGCAGCGCCTGTGCGGCGACACCCTCGGGGTACTGGCCGGGGGCCGGTACCGCCTGCGGGTCGCCCCAGGCGCCCTGGGGGCTCGGCATCAGAAGGAGATCGTCGTCCTCGGACACATGCTCGGAGGGAGCGAGGTAGGTGTAGGCATCCGGGGCGGCGATGCCCGGCTGCTCCACCATGCCTGCGTTCTCCGGCAGTCCCTCACCCGGGATCTGGCCGGTGTCACTCATGCGTACCCCTCGCCCATCGTCAGTGCTCCTTCGGCCCATCGCCCGGGACGCCCGACCACGGCACGCCGGCGCTCGTCAACAAGAACGAGCGGGCGCGCCGCGCGGCACGAAACGGTCGCGGACATACTGCATTCTCGCGGCCGTTCGCCGCCGCGGCAGCTCATTTCGCCACGGCCCGCTGTGGACTGCGCCACGTCGCGCATCCCCCGGCTCTGCCGTACCACAACGGGGGCCAAAACGGTCCCCTTTTCCGGACATTGACGAACGAAGCGACGAACGTCCAGCCGCGGTGCAACGATCGGCCAGCCTACCTCGCGCTGTACGCCGACCGGGTCAGGGGGCGAGGTCCGAACGCAGCGCCGAGAGCAGGAACACGACCGAGCGTTCGCGCTCCGACCATGCGGCCGTGTCGAGTTCGACGGACTGGAGGAGCGAACACCGGACGGTGTACCCGTTCCCGGTGAGTGCCGCGCCGAGTGCCTCGGCCTCGTCCCGCGTCGACGCATGGGTCACGATGCGCTCGGGGCGGCGCTCGGTGACGGCGGTGACGACGGGGACTCCCCCACCCCCGATCCGTACGACATCGGGCTCCGGCAGCCGTTCCAGCACATGGGGTGCCCGGCCCTCGACGACCTGGAGCTGAACTCCGAAGGACCGGGCCGACGCCGCGGTGCGGGCGCAGGCCGCCGGGTCGCTGTCGACCGCCAGGACCGCAGCCCCGAAACGGGCGGCCTCCACCGCCAGGGCACCGCTGCCGGAGCCGATGTCCCACAGGAGGTCTCCGGTGCGGGGGCCCAGACGGGCCAGTTGGGCGGCGCGCAGCCCCGGGGACTCGCCCTCGCCGCTCTCGTCCCCGGCGTCCGTGGCGCCGCCCGGGTAGGCATGGGAGGGCAGTGCCCAGCCGCGTACGCCACGGGGGTAGGCGGGGTGACGGCCCGCGATCCAGGCGCCGGCGGCCTGTGGTTCGGGGCCGCCGCCGATGACGATCACCACGTTGGGGTCGCGCCAGACGTGGTCGGCGGCCTTTTCGGATGTGACGACGCTGACCTGTTCGCGTGCGGTGCCGAGTTCCTCGCAGATGACGAAGGTGCGGTGGACGCCTTCGAGGAGCAGGGCGAGTTCGGCGGGGCCGGCGCCGGGCGAGGTGAGAACGGCGACCTTGTGGTGGGCGCGGCAGACGTTGACGGCGCGCCGCAGGGTGCGGGGGTGGGCGACGACGATCTGGGCGTCCTCCCACGGCATCCCGGCGCGGGCGAACGCGGTGGCGACGGAGGACACGGCGGGCACCACTTCGACTTCGAGGCCGTGCTCGGGTGCGCGGAGATTGCGTACGACCCCGAAGAAGCCGGGGTCTCCGTCGGCGAGGACCACGGCGCTGCCGCGGTGTCCGGCGATCCGGCGGGCGGCCAGGTCGATGGAGCCCAGGCGAATCCGTTCGGCGTTCGCCGGGACTTCGGGGAGTGCGAGGTGGTGGGCGGCTCCGGCGACGAGCGTGGCGGCCGAGAGGGCGGCCGTGGCCGCTCCGGTCAGTGGCGAGCCGTCCCAGCCGATCACGGTGACCCGATCGGCCATCTGTCGTCAGTCTCCTGGAGTTGTCGCAGGTGGGGATGCCCGTACAGGGCGGGCAGGGTGAGAGTACCCGGTCTCTGACAGTACGGTGCCAGGACCCCTTGGACAGGTCAGTTCCAGTCGTTGTAGGCGCCGTAGGCGCCCGCGTCGGCGAGCTGCTCGGCGACCCCTTCGAGGTCCTCGGGAAGCAGACCCCAGACGATCAGGTCGGTCCTGATGTCGGTCCAGCCTCCGGCTGTGCCGTTCTCGGTCCGGGTGCGCGCTATGCGGGCGTTGCGCAGCACCCCCTCGCTGATGCAGCCGAGCTTCTGGGCGACCTGCTGGGAGGCGGTGTTGTCGGCGGCGGTGCGCAGTTCGATGCGCTCGAAGCCCTGGTCACGGAAGAGCCACTGGGCCAGCGCCAGCACGGACTCGGTGGCGTACCCCTCGCCGCGTGCCCAGGGGGCGGTGATGTACGCGGCCTCGGTGGCGAGGGTGCGCCAGTCGGTGTTGCGCAGGCGGACCGAGCCGACGAGTCGCTGGGTCAGGAATTCAGTGACGGCGAAGACGATGCCGTCGCCCGTGGTGCGCTGTGCGGGCGCGATCCTGCGGACCCAGCGTTCGGCGTCGACCTGGGTGTAGGGGTGAGGGGCATCGGTCCAGGCGGTCACGAGTTCGTCGTTCATCATCTCGATGTACGCGGGGATGTCCGCCATGTCGAAGGGGCGCAGCACCAACCGATCCGTGCTGATGGAGATGTCCGGAAAGGTGGAAGTCATGCGCAGCTCCATGCCGAAGACCGTGTAAAGACACAGCATGCAGCATCGGGCCGACGTTGTGCATGGGCGGGTCCGTACGACGGAGCCCCGCGCCCCCC
>NZ_FMDF01000161.1 GCF_900091955.1 Streptomyces sp. Ncost-T10-10d | reverse complement strand
GCTCGGCCCAGTGCGCCGACACCGCGTCCACCGCGGCGACCGTGCCGCGGCCTGCGGCCCGGCCGTCCGCCGTGCGCAGCAGCCGCAGTGCCGTGGCCACATCGCCGCTCAGCATCGCCACCGCCCCGCACTCACGGAACGCGATCGAGGCGTGACAGGCGGCCTCGTACGTCGCCGCGACCGGTGAGGTGGGTGTGGCGGCCGGGGTCTCGGCCAGACAGATCAGATGGATTCCGGCAGCGGCGCCCGCGGCGGCCAGCCGGGCGGTGTTCTCGCGCAGCACCGCCGAGCCGGGGTCGCCGTCGATGATCACCACGGTGTACGGGCCCGCGTACTGCCCGGCGGCTTCCGCTACCGTGCCGCGGTCCAGGCTTGCCCAGCCGGGCCCCAGCGGCCCGTCGTCCAGCCGGCGCACCAGCTCCGTCGTACGGGCCACGGCCTGCTCCCGGTCGTACGCGAGGAGCAGTCGGCAGTCCTGGCCATGCATGGGTCGCAGATGGGGCAGCCAGCCGAGCCAGGCCCATTCGCGCCTGCGCTCGTCCGCGCTGCGGGCGCGGTCCGTGCTGATCAGCACGATCTCCAGATCTGCGGGGGAGTGCAGCGCGGCGAGCTGCGCCACCGCTGAACGGGCGAGTCCGGCCAGCCTGGTCCGCGGCCCGGCGAGCCCGAGGGAACCGGCCTCCCGCAGTCCCACGGTCACCGGCACGGCGGGCAGCTCGGCCCGGTCCGTCGTCCCCAGGCGCACCACGAGCGCCTCCGGGTGCGCGATGTCGCGCTCCCACAGCCGGGGGCCGGGTCCGAGCGCGGTCAGCAGCACGGCCGCGGGGTCGGGCCAGACGCTCTCCGCGGCGGATCCCCATGGTGTCGCGGGCGAGGCGCCGGCCGGGAACGGCAGCTCGGCCGCGCCCGTCTCGTCGGGCGTCGCCTCGTGCACCGGCTCGCCCTTGTTGCCCGCGAGTCTGCGCGCCCAGGCGCCTATTCCGCCCCGCCGGGGTGTCCCGTCGTCCGGGAGGCGGGGGGAACGCTCGGAGGGGGACTGGCGACGGGTGTCGGCCCACCCGCCTTCGCCGCTCCCGTACGTGTGACGGTCGTCGGGCTCCTCGTGCGGGGCGGGCCCGGGGCCGGCGGCGGCCGGGGCGTACCCGTGGCCGGAGCCGTACTCCTCGGCCGAGCCACCATCGGCGGCGGCCGCGCCTGCCGTACCGGACACCCGCAGATGCCCCTCGCCGTCCGGGGCCGTCGTCAGCGTCGGTGTACGCGCGCCCGAGGTCAGCCGGAGCGTCGATTCGCCGAGCCGCAGCAGCGCGCCGGGCTTCAGACGGACCGGGCGGTCGCGGACCTCCGTACCGTCGAGCAGGGTGCCGTTGGTGGAGCCCAGGTCGGCCACCGAGACCAGGCCGTCCGCGGAGACCGTCACCGTGCAGTGCAGCCGGGACACGTCGGGGTCGTCGAGCGGGACGTCCGCGTCGGCGGAGCGGCCGATGCGGATCCGGCCGCCGTGCAGCAGATGGACCCCGCCCGCGTCGGGCCCCGCGACCACGTGCAGCTGCGCCGGAACGGCGTCGTCCGCCGCCTCGTCCTCGCCCGGGACCTGGAGCGAGAGCACCGCTCCGTCGACCAGCGGGGGCTCGCCCAGTGCGCACCGCTGCGCGTCGAGGCGCTCACGCCCGGCGAACAGCACCACCGCACCGCTGCCGAGCGAGCCGTCGGGGCCGGAGACGGCGGCGGCCAGATTGGACGCCACCGTGGCGAGCGCCGTCCCCGGTGGGGCGGTGACCAGCACGTCGCAGGCGCGCGCCGGGGTCTGGCCGCTGCGCGGCGCGAGGACGGTCAGCCGGATCTGCATCGCCGTCAGCGGTCCCTTCTGCGCGGGGCGCCGGGCAGGGGAAACGCCCTGTGATTCCCCCCACCCGACCCGGACGCGTCGTCCGGTACAGGTTCGTCACGTGCCACAGGGCTCCCTACCCCACAGCGCGTGCTGAGGGCATCCTCGCACCTGCCACTGACAACACGCCCGGGGGTCACCGCTAAGTGATCTTGAAAGGTCGGCTGTGCGCCCATAAGTGCCTGCTTGGAAGGTTCTCCGCGGCAGCGCATCAGATCCGGGAGAGTGCCCGGAGCCGATTCATCGCACGCGTGTGCGGCAACCATCCGCCCGGTGTGAGCGTCTTGTTCCGCAACCGGCCGATACCTCCGTCAGGAGGCAAACGGGCCCGGCGGACAAGGACGGCGGCGGCAACCGGGCGGACCCGCCCGACCTCGCCCATCACCCCACTAGAGTGGGCCGGAACTCCCGGGGGACCCGGGAGTTCCGCAAGCACCACGATCAGCAGGGAGCGCATGACGTGCGGCCGGTAGGCAGCAAGTACCTGCTCGAGGAGCCGCTGGGACGCGGCGCCACGGGCACCGTCTGGCGTGCCCGCCAGCGGGAGACCGCAGGCGCCGAGGCGGCCGTCGCCGGCCAGCCCGGCGAGACCGTGGCGATCAAGGTCCTGAAGGAGGAGCTCGCCAACGACGCGGACGTCGTGATGCGGTTCCTGCGCGAGCGCTCCGTGCTGCTCCGGCTCACCCACGAGAACATCGTGCGCACCCGCGACCTGGTCGTCGAGGGAGACCTTCTCGCCCTCGTCATGGACCTGGTCGACGGCCCCGACCTGCACCGCTACCTCCGTGAGAACGGCCCGCTCACCCCGGTCGCCGCCGCGCTCCTCACCGCGCAGATCGCGGACGCGCTCGCCGCCAGCCATGCCGACGGCGTCGTCCACCGCGACCTGAAGCCCGCCAACGTCCTGCTCGACGAGCGCGACGGCCAGATGCACCCGATGCTCACCGACTTCGGCATCGCGCGACTGGCCGACTCCCCGGGGCTGACCCGGACCCATGAGTTCGTCGGCACGCCCGCCTATGTGGCGCCGGAGTCCGCCGAGGGCCGGCCGCAGACGTCCGCGGTCGACATCTACGGCGCGGGCATTCTGTTGTACGAACTGGTCACCGGGCGCCCGCCGTTCTCCGGAGGCACCGCCCTCGAAGTCCTGCACCGGCACCTCAGCGAGGAGCCCCGCCGCCCCACCACCGTCCCGGCGCCGCTGTGGACGGTCATAGAGCGCTGCCTGAGCAAGGACCCCGACCGGCGGCCCAGCGCCGAGAACCTGGCCCGTGGACTGCGTACCGTCGCGGCAGGCATCGGCGTGCACGCCGGCTCGGCCCAGATCGCGGCGGCCGACGGCGTGGGTGCCCTGCTCGCGCCCGACCCTGCGCCCGCGGCCGTTCCCCAGACCCCCGGGGCGGCCGACCCGACGCAGGTGCTGCCCAGCAACGCGGGCTCGTACGATCCGAACGCCGCGACCAGCGTCATGCAGCACGCCCCCGGCCCGGGCGGGCACGCCGACCCGACCTCGGTCATGCCGCCCGTACCGCCGCACCCGGACAGCCCTCCGGAGCCCGAGGGGCCGCACCCCTGGCAGTCCCAGCTCCAGGCGGCCCGCGATCGCAACGAGCAGACGCAGGTCCAGTACCTCGACCCGAGCCAGGACCCGCTGCGCCACCGACCCCAGCGGCCCCAGCCCCAGCCTCAGCGACGGCAGCAGCCGCCGCAGCATCAGCAGTACCAGCAGCCGCCGCAGCAGTACCCCCAGCCCCGGCAGCAGCAGTACCAGCCGCAACCCCAGCACCAGCCCCAACAGCAGTACCAGCGGCAGCAGTACGCGCCCCCGCAGCAGCCGCCGCCCCAGCAGCCGGCCCCGCGGCAGCCCCGCGAGCCGAGGCAGCGCAGCGCCAACCCGATGAGGATTCCCGGCCTCGGCTGCCTCAAGGGCTGTCTGTTCACCCTGGTGCTGCTGTTCGTCGCGAGCTGGCTGATCTGGGAACTGACCCCGCTGCAGGACTGGATCGGCCAGGGCAAGAGCTACTGGCAGGCGATCAGTGACGCCGTCTCCAGCGTGACCGACTGGGTCTCGAAACTCGGCGGCAGCGGCGGCAGCGGCTCCTGAGCCGCCGGCACACCATCAACTCTGTAGCTATATCGACTTCTGCGGGCCAGTTTCCACCGCATTTCGCCCGCAGAAGTGAGGGCCGGCGCCATCTCGGGCACTCAACACCCCGATCGACGCGTAACTTTGTCGATCGGGGGTCATGAGCGACGGTCCATCGCCAGCCGCTGAGGGAGCAGTCTTGGCACGGAATATCGGCAGCCGGTACACCGCCCACCAGATCCTGGGGCGCGGCAGCGCCGGCACGGTGTGGCTCGGCGACGGGCCCGAGGGCCCGGTGGCCATCAAACTGCTCCGCGAGGACCTCGCGTCCGACCAGGAGCTCGTGGGCCGCTTCGTCCAGGAGCGCACCGCCCTGCTCGGCCTGGACCATCCGCATGTCGTCGCCGTCCGCGACCTCGTGGTGGACGGCAACGACCTGGCACTGGTCATGAACCTGGTACGCGGCACGGACCTGCGCACCCGGCTCGACCGCGAACGCCGTCTCGCGCCCGAGGCCGCCGTCGCGATCATCGCGGACGTCGCCGACGGCCTGGCCGCCGCGCACGCCGCCGGTGTGGTCCACCGTGACGTCAAGCCGGAGAACATCCTGCTCGACATGGAGGGCCCGCTCGGCCCCGGCGGCTCGCACCCGGCGCTGCTCACCGACTTCGGCGTGGCCAAACTGATCGACACCCCGCGCCGCACCAAGGCCAGCAAGATCATCGGTACGCCGGACTATCTGGCCCCCGAGATAGTCGAAGGCCTCCCGCCCCGCGCCGCCGTCGACATCTACGCGCTCGCCACGGTCCTGTACGAACTCCTCGCCGGCTTCACGCCCTTCGGCGGCGGACACCCCGGCGCGGTCCTGCGCCGCCACGTCACGGAGACCGTCGTTCCGCTCCCGGGCATCCCCGACGAGCTCTGGCAGATCCTGGTCCAGTGCCTGGCCAAGGCTCCGGCCTCCCGGCTGCGCGCCTCCGAGCTCGCGGCCCGGCTGCGCGAGCAGCTCCCGCAGCTGGCCGGCATCCCGCCGCTGGACGTGGACGAGCCGGACGCCGAACCGGAACCCCGGACGTACGACGAGCAGCAGTACACCCCCGCGCCCGAGGAACCCCGCCGCCGCGGCGCGGTCCCCCTGGTCCCCGGCTCGTCCGCCGACTCCAACCGGGACACCCACACGAGCATGCGTGTCCCGGCCCCCGACGAACTCTCCGGCGGCCCCCGGGGCACGGCCAGGGCCCCGCGCTCCCCGGGCCGGCCCCGCCCGGGCTCGGCCCGCAACAAGTCCGCGGCCGTCCGCAAGCGCCGCCTGACGCTGGGCGCCGCGGCGCTGGTGCTGGTGGTGGCGCTGGGCGTGGGCGGCTGGCTGGCGCTGGGCGACGACGCCGCGGACGCGCCCGCGCAGGACACGAAGAGCTCGGCGCCGGGAACACCCTGACCCCGAGGGGCCCGGTGAGGCGGCCCCGGATGGCTCCGGGGCCGCAGAGCCCCGTGGGCACGCCTTTGCCGTACGGCCCGGGGGCGCGGCGCCCACACGGTTCGCGGAGTCGTGATCATGCGGCCCGAGGAATGTCCGCGCCGACAGCCGTTACGCTGGACCCGTGGCAGTCGTCGATATTTCCGAAGAGCTGAAGTCCCTCTCCTCGACCATGGGGTCGATCGAGGCCGTCCTGGACCTGGATGCGCTGAGGGCGGACATCGCCGCGCTCGAGGAGCAGGCGGCCGCGCCTTCCCTCTGGGACGACCCGGAGGCGGCGCAGAAGATCACCAGCAAGCTTTCGCACCTCCAGGCCGAGGTCCGCAAGACCGAGGCCCTCCGCGGCCGGATCGACGATCTCGAGATCCTCTTCGAGCTCGCCCAGGACGAGGGCGACGCCGATGCCCTGGCCGAGGCCGAGTCCGAGCTGGAGTCCGTCAAGAAGGCGCTGGACGAGATGGAGGTCCGTACGCTCCTCTCCGGCGAGTACGACTCCCGAGAGGCCCTGGTCAACATCCGGGCCGAGGCCGGTGGCGTGGACGCCGCCGACTTCGCCGAGAAGCTCCAGCGCATGTACATCCGCTGGGCCGAGCGGCACGGCTACAAGACCGAGGTCTACGAGACGTCGTACGCGGAAGAGGCCGGCATCAAGTCGACCACCTTGGCCGTCCAGGTTCCGTACGCCTACGGCACCCTCTCCGTCGAGCAGGGCACCCACCGGCTCGTCCGGATCTCGCCCTTCGACAACCAGGGCCGCCGCCAGACGTCCTTCGCGGGTGTCGAGGTGCTGCCCGTGGTCGAGCAGACCGACCACATCGAGATCGACGAGTCGGAGCTGCGCGTCGACGTGTACCGCTCGTCGGGCCCCGGCGGTCAGGGCGTCAACACCACGGACTCCGCGGTGCGCCTGACCCACCTCCCGACCGGCATCGTCGTCTCCTGTCAGAACGAGCGCTCGCAGATCCAGAACAAGGCATCCGCGATGAACGTCCTCCAGGCCAAGCTCCTTGAGCGCCGCCGCCAGGAGGAGCAGGCCAAGATGGACGCCCTCAAGGGCGACGGTGGCAACTCCTGGGGCAACCAGATGCGGTCCTACGTCCTGCACCCGTACCAGATGGTCAAGGACCTGCGTACGGAGTTCGAGATGGGCAACCCGGAAGCGGTCTTCAACGGCGAGATCGACGGCTTCCTGGAAGCGGGCATCCGCTGGCGCAAGCAGCGGGAGAAGTAGGCGGGCCCCAGCGGCCTGTTGCTGCTTCCTGTTCTTACGGCGGTGCCGGAATCCCCATGGGGATTCCGGCACCGCCGTTTTCGTCGGGGAGGGGTGCGGGGCGGCACCCGAAAGGGAGTTGAGGTTCCGAGTTGCGCAGGTGCCGTGGTGAGTGCGTCACAGTCGCGATTCTGAATGAGGGTCAACTATGACCAAAGCGGTGCACATTGCGCGGAACGGCCTTGACGCAGACCTTAACTGTGGACAGGGTGCTAGAGCAGCATGCGTATGTCTGGGACGGATGTGAACGGGGGCGGGCGGCATGACCACGGCTCCATGTGGCGCTGTTCGGAGCAAACCCCGCAGAGCCGGGGCCCGCATATGGCTGCTCCACTGACGAGAACAGCTACTGGGGGTAGCAGCAGATGACCAAGAAGACGCGAGTACGCGTCGCGCGCATAGCCGCGGGTGCGGTGATCGCCGCGGGCGCCTCGCTCACCGCTGCCGGTGTGGCATCGGCCGTCGGTGTCGATGTCAACGTTGCCGGGCTGTCGGCCAACGCGCACGTCGACGACAGCGGTCTGGGGATCGGCGCCGGCCTCAACGGGCCGTCGGGCGAGTCCCAGGGTGGCACCGAGGGCGGCGAACCGGGCGGTGTCGACCAGGGCGGCACCACGGAGGGTGGCGACCAGGGTGGCGCGGGTAACCAGGGTGGTGCGGGCGACCAGGGTGGTGCCGGTGACCAGGGTGGCGCGGGTAACCAGGGTGGTGCCGGTGACCAGGGTGGTGCGGGCGACCGAGGGTGGTGCCGGTGACCA
>NZ_FMDF01000240.1 GCF_900091955.1 Streptomyces sp. Ncost-T10-10d | reverse complement strand
GATCAGGACCGTGCTGCCGACCTCGACCGTGCCCGCGCTGTGGTCAACGACGCCGGCGCCGCCGGTCTCGAACGACGACCGTGGCAGCAACCCGGACAGCCCGCCTCGGACGCCGACTTGGTGCGGTTCACCACGTGGACCGCGCGTGATGCGAAGACGGCTGATCCCACGGTCATGCACGCAGGGCTGCGACTGTTGGCCTCCGCTCGGGCAGAACTCGACCAGGCCGAGTCCGCCTTGTTGTTCGCCGCACGCGGGGTGGGGATGACGTGGC
Source organism: Streptomyces sp. Ncost-T10-10d (assembly GCF_900091955.1). Classification (GTDB taxonomy): domain Bacteria; phylum Actinomycetota; class Actinomycetes; order Streptomycetales; family Streptomycetaceae; genus Streptomyces. The sequence continues at coordinate 1,913 of NZ_FMDF01000240.1, read as the reverse complement.
CGCAGATCGCCGACGCTCTCGGTCTGGCCTCGGCTCAGGCCGCTCAACAGCGCCTGAATCGAGTGCTCACCCGGACCAGCGATCCCGAGACTCGTGCTCAGCCGTGGTGATCCCGCTGAGTCACGCCGATGAACGGTACGGGGCCAAGGCCGCCAACCTCGCCCGGCTGCTGCGCGAGGGCTTTGCCGTGCCGGCTGGGTTCGTGATCGAGGACGTGAGTGACGACAGTTGGACCCACGAGCTCGAGTCCGCGCTGCGGGGTCTGGGTTCCGGGCCGTTCGCGGTGCGCTCCTCCGCCGTGGGCGAGGACGCCGTCCAGGCGTCATTCGCCGGCCAGCTGCACACCACTCTCGGCGCGACCACTACGGCGCAGGTGACCGTGGCCGTGCGGCGCACCGCCACGTCCGGAACCAGCCCGCAGGCCGTCGCGTACACCGCCCGGAGAGGTCGGTCACCCGGACCCGTGGTGTCGGTGATCGTGCAGAGGCTGGTCCGTGCGGAAGTGGCCGGGGTGTTGTTCACTCGCCAACCGGTCACCGGCGCCGACCAGGTGGTGATCGAGGCGGCTCGCGGACTTGGCGACAAGGTCGTCGACGGGAGCCTCACCCCGCAGAGGTGGACCATCGACGGCGACGTGCTCACCACTCCGGACACCGTCGTAGAGCCGGTCCTGACCGCGGCGCAGGTGCGCGCGCTGGGCGAGACCGGCCGCCGGATCGAGGCCTCGTTCGGATGCCCGCAAGACGTCGAGTGGGCCATCGCCGACGGCACGGTCTGGGTGCTGCAAGCGCGCCCCATCACCACGGCTGCCGAGCCGGACGGACATGCGGCCCGCGATGCCGGCGAGGCGCTTGTCACAGGCACGCCGGCCAGCCCCGGCACCGCAACCGGGCCGGTACGGATGATCGGCGGGCTGGACGACTTCACCCGCTTCCGGTCCGGTGACGTGCTGGTCTGTCGCACGACCTCACCGGCCTGGACCCCGCTGCTGGCCCGCGCCGCCGCGGTCGTCACCGAGGTCGGCGGGGTTCTCAGCCACGCTGCGATCGTGGCCCGCGAGTTCCGGATTCCGGCAGTCACGGCCGCCGACGACGCGACGACTGTGCTGGCCGACAGACTTTGCGTCGTCGTGGACGGCAGCCGCGGCAACGTCGCCCTCGCTGGACAGGCCCCACACCGAGATCACACCACGGAGCGCAGATGAGCCAGACTTCCCCAATCAACCTCCTGGTGCTGCACGCCGTTCGGACCATGGGCTATGCCGACACCGCACGGATAGCCGCTCGACTGAGCGTGACTGAGGGCGAGGCGCGTGAGTACCTGCTGGCCCCCCGGGCCCAGGGCTGGATCACCTTCTCTTCCTTCGCCGGTGACGGGGGCTGGTCGCTGACCGAGTCCGGCAAAGCACATGGAGAGCGGCTGCTGGCGGCTGAGCTCGACGAAGCCGGTGCCCGTGCAGCTGTCGAGAAGGTCCACCAGGACTTCCTGCCGCTCAACGACGTCATGGCCGCCGCCTGCACCGCCTGGCAGCTGGCCGAGATGGGCATCGACGATCAGACCCTGACCCTCGCCCAGACGATCACGGCGCTCGAAGGCCCCGCCGCTGCGCTGGCCGGGCTCGAGGGCCGCCTGACGGCCCATCTCGACCGGTTCTCCGGCTACCAGCAGCGTTTCGCCGAAGCCCTGGCCAAGGCACATGCGGAACCTGCCTGGATCACCGGCACCGACCGTGACTCCTGCCACCGGGTCTGGTTCGAGCTGCACGAAGACCTGATCGCCACCCTCGGCGTGACGCGCTGATCCCGCCTGAACAAGCAGAGGGAGACCGGGGCCACCGCGAGTTCGTGTCACCGATTCCTCATGCCGTTTGTCAAGCCGTTCTGGTTGGGTGCGTGGGGGTTCAGTCGGTCGAT
>NZ_FMDF01000171.1 GCF_900091955.1 Streptomyces sp. Ncost-T10-10d | reverse complement strand
GTCACCGGCAGCGATGATGGGGATGGTACGGGTGTGGGACCTGGCCACTGGCCGGCCCGTGGGCGAGCCCATCACTGGCCACACCGACCGGGTGTTGGCGGTGGCGACGGGCGTGGTGGAGAGCCGCTTGGTCGCCGTCACCGGTAGCGACAACAAGACGGTGCGGGTGTGGGACCTTGCTACCAGTCAGCAGGTCGGACCGGAATTGGTGTTTCCCGCAGCGGTGCACGCCGTGGCCGTCACCTCGGATGGCCGACTGGTGGTGGGGTTCGGCTGTGAGGTGGCAGTCCTGGCCCCCTCCTGACCAGCCCCACACACGACATACCCCTGGGCACCTGCCACGCGGAGGCCGAAGCCCGGGGGCGTGTCGGCATCAGCTGTTCAAAGGCGGTTGCGGGGTCGGGTGTGCCAGCGGTGCGTGGTCCACACCCGGCGGATAAGGCTGCGGACGGTGATGATCGCATCGGCAAGGTCGAAGAGCGCGTCAATAACCTTTGCACGACGCTCGTGGCAGCGGGCGAGACGGTGGAATGCGTTCTGCCAGAGTGCGTTCCACATGCCACCGCCCGCCGGCCTGGATCGGCGCCTTCTCACCTTTGCGGGCGATCTGCCCGTGCAGGCGACGTTCGCCGAGCAGGGTGCGAGTGACGGCACTGTCGTAGCCGGCGTCAAGGTGCACGGTGATGCCGTCGCGCAGCGGTCCGAGGGCGGTCAGCAGGTCCAAGGTCGAGGCGAGCAGGGGTGAGTCGTGGTGGTTGGCCCCGGCCAGGATGCGGCCGAGAGGGATGCCGTATCCGTCCACCAGGCCGGAGCGTTTCAGCCCTTGCTTGCCCGGTCGACCGGCGAGCGCCCCGCGACCTCACCACCCCCAGGCGCCTTGGTGATGCATCCGTCGACGGCGATCTCGTCCAGAACCAGCCCGACCATCCGGTCGTACGCCTCCAGCGCGAGCTGTTTCAGCCAGGCGAACGCGCCCAACCGGATCCACTCATCCCGGCGGGCCCGGATCGTCGTGGCCGAACAGGCCGCATCCGCTATCGCCTGGTAGGAGCAGCCGAACCGCAGGAGTTGCAGCAGCTTGTCGAAGACGACCCGGTCACCGACACGGCGCCGGTGACAGCCCAGCGGATGCCCCGGATCGAAGACCGGCCGCTTCGGCAGCAACGTCGCGAACTGCTCCCACAACGGCTGACTCAGCCACGAAGGCAGAACAGGCACAAACCCCCCTCAGTGATCACGGAAAGTCACCACTCCATGATTATCGAGAGCAGTCCCGGTTCTCGCTACAGGGATCCCCAACCCGCCTATCCGCGTAGGTTCTTAGCTAGGCGAACTGCGCGCCGTCGGCCGCGAGGTGGACGCCGAGTTCCTGGCGTACGTCTCCCCGGTGGATGCCGCGGCCGGTGATGGCGCACCAGCACACCGGCAGCAGCTGGAGGTAGCCCCGCCCGGACAACGGCAGCGGCACGTTGCGATGTGCCGGTTTGGTGTCGGTGGGTGGGTGTCAGTGACGGTATGTCAGGCCGGGGTGTTCTCGCTGTCCGGGCCTTGGGTGGGGGAGAGGTGACTGCCGTGGGGCGGTGCATGCGAGGAGCACTGCTGTCATGGGGCGGGACACCTCGCTCCGTGCCGCTGTCTCGGGAACGGTACTTCTGATCCTTCCAGGCCTGCACGGTCGCATCGCGCACAAGGGCGAGAAGGCGCCGATCCAGGCCGGCGAGCGGTGGCACGTCGAGCGCACGCACGCCTGGCAGAACGCCTTCCACCGACTTGCCTGTTGCTACGAGCGCCGTGCGACTGTCGCCAACGCCTTCTTCGACCTCGCGGACACGATCACCGCCGTTCGTAGCCTGATCCGCCGGGCCTGGACCACCCACCGCTGGGACCACCGCCCCAAACGACGCCCGTGACCACCCGTCCATCTGCCCGGCCTCTTACACGCAGACTATTCCCGCTGATCGGCAACCTTGGTGTGGTTCAGGCGCCGCGGGTGTCGTAGGTCTCGCGGTTGGCCAGCACGTCGTCCATGTGAACCTCGGCCCATGCCTTGAGGCCGCGCATCATCTCGTACAGCGACAGGCCGAGATCGGTCAGCTCGTAGGACACCGTGACCGGCACGGTCGGCACCACGGTGCGGGACACCAGGCCGTCGCGCTCCAGGGAGCGCAGCGTCTGGGTGAGCATCTTCTGGCTGACGCCGGCCAAGAGGCGCTGCAGCTCTGAGTAGCGCATCATCCGGGGCCCGCCGGCGCAGTCGGCGCCGGGCTGATGCGCGCTGTCGCTGCCGAGCGCGGCCAGGATCAGCGCGACCCACTTGTCCGAGATCCGGTCGAGCAGCTTGCGACTGGGGCAGGCCGCCACGAAGGCGTCGTACTCCACCTTGGCCTGTGCCCTTTGCTGAGCTGCCGTCATCGTCGCCATGGACCATTCCTCTCACCCGTGGGTGCCCTACGCACCTCGAAGTGCCTACTTCCCAATAAGAATCTACGCACCAATAGTGGTGCAAGGCGCCGCTAGGCACCATCCCCTGGCTCCACACGAAAGGCACACCATGAGCACCCCCTCCGCCTCGCTTCCCGGCGGCGCCTGGACCCTGGGCGACCTGACCGTCACCCGGTTCGGCTACGGCGCCATGCAGCTCGCCGGCCCCTGGGTCATGGGTCCGCCCGCCGACCGCGAGGGCGCACTCGCCGTTCTCTGCGAGGCCGTCGGCCTCGGCATCACCCACATCGACACCGCCGACGCCTACGGGCCGCACATCACCAACCAGCTGATCCGCGAAGCGCTGCACCCGTACTCCGACTCGCTGCACATCGTGACCAAGGTCGGCGCGACCCGCGACGAGGAGGGAGGCTGGCCCCCGGCACGCAAGCCTGAAGAGCTGCGCCGGGCCGTCACCGAGAACCTCGAGAACCTCGGCCTCGACACGCTGGACGTGGTCAACCTTCGGCTCGGCGACGCCCAGGGCCCCGTGCCCGGTTCGCTCGCGGAGGCGTTCGGGGCGCTCGTCGACCTCCAGCGGCAGGGCCTCATCCGGCACCTCGGCGTGAGCAACGCGACGGCGGAACAGGTCGCCGAGGCACGCTCGATCGCGCCGATCGTGTGCGTGCAGAACATGTACAACCTCGCCCACCGCCACGACGACGACCTGATCGACGAGCTCGCAGAGCAGGGCATCGCCTACGTGCCCTTCTTCCCCCTCGGCGGCTTCAGCCCGCTGCAGTCCTCGGCACTCACGGCCGTAGCCGCCCGGTTGGACGCGACGCCCATGTCGGTCGCCCTGGCCTGGCTGCTGCAGCGGTCGCCGAACATCCTGCTGATCCCCGGCACCTCATCGGTGGCACACCTGCGCGAGAACGTCGCCGGCGCGGGACTCCCGCTGTCCGACGACGATCTCGCCGAGCTCGATAAGATCGGCCGCTAACCCTACGGCGCTCACCAGCGGCTGGGGCCGGATCGACCGCGGGACGCTCGGGCAGCAGCGCCGCGAATTGATCCGCAGGTCGGTCAGCTTGCCGGAAGAACGGGCACAGGCCTCCCCGGTGATCACAGAGCGTCGCAATTCCATGATCACGGACACCTGTGCCCGCCTCACTGCCTGGACGCCACACCCGCCTATCTGCGCGAGCTCTTAAAGCTCTGAGGTGTCTGCCCGGTCCTCGCCCACACGCGTCGGGATGGGCGAGGACCAGGCGGAGCGACCGGAGATCAGTCCCGGAAGGGGCAGCCGTTGTGCGGGTGCTGGTCAGCGGGCGCGGCCGGGACCGGCACCAGGACATGGATCGCGGGCCGGACGGTGACCTTCGCCAGACGGGCGGGGCGGGCGACGGGGCGGCGCAGGGTCAGGCCGCGCGTCGCGAACGCGGGGAGGAGGGCGAGCCCGGCCGCGACGGCGGGGCAGGATGACGAAGCTGGGATCGTCCGCAGGGTGCTGCGGGGGCCGGGAGGTGCTGAGGCCGGGCGGCCTGTGAGGGCTTCGGCCGCCGACGAGGCAGCCGAAGCCCAGGGCAGGGCGCCGGGGGGTACGCAGAAGGCCGGCTCCCGGTTCTTCGGGGTCCGGCCTTCTGCGCGTTGGTGTGTCAGCTTCCGTCGGTCGAACCCGACGTTGGAGACGTCACAGCAGGTGTGAGTACTGCTGCTCGAGACGCCTTCCGGTTTCGGTGTCGATGGCCGTCCGATCCGGGCGGAACTCGATGGTGCGGGGCCCGGGCATCCGGCTTCCAGCGGGAGCCTCCGACCATGACCGACAACCGGACCGCCTGGTAGAGGTCCTTCACAGGGACCTTTACTTCCAGCTCGATCGGCATGGGGAACTGCCCTTGCTGCGCGCTCCGCGGCGAGATGGGTGACGAACTGGTGCCCGTGCAGGTTCCAGTCCACCCAAGTCTCCGCGCTGCGGCCCTCTTCCAGTCCCAGTACGGCACCGTAGAACTGGCGGGCGGAGGTCAGGTCGTCGACGGGCATGGCGAGGTGGAACCGCAGGATCGGCGAGTCGAGAACTGTCATGGCGCTGCCTTCCTGGTGGGACCGCAAGGAGATGTGCGAAACCCCAGCCGCAGGCGTCGCCTGTAGCTGGGGTGTGCTTCACGTGACCGTCGTCGCTCAGGGCTGGTCGTAGTGGCCGGCTGCGATCTCCTCGACGAGCGAAGGGCGGGAGGGCTTCCAGCCCAGGACCTCGCGCGCCTTCTGCCCGGATGCCGGCTGGTCGAGCAGAAGCGCTTCACCGAAGGCCCCGAGCCGCTCTGTCGTCGCGGCAGCCGTCTCGGGCGCGACACGGCCTTCGAGGCCGCGACGGCGGCTGGCCGCCTCACCCAGCTCGCGCACGGTCGGGTTGACGCCGCTGGCCCCCACGTAGCGGTGGCCGGCCTCGCAGCGTTCGAGGACGGCCACGTACAGCTCGGCGAGGTCGTCGACGTGGACCGTGGTCCAGTGCTGGGTGCCCGGGCCCACCAACTGGAGGACTGGTGCGTCGCCGGTCTGTTCGGCGGCGGTGACGACGTTGGGAATGCCCTTGCCGTAGCCGTACACGATGGCGGGCTCGATGAGCGTGGAGCGGACGCCGGGGGCGGCGAGGAGCCGGGCGTCGGCCTCGGGGTGCCAGGCCACGATGGTGGAGGCGTCGAACGTTGACTCCTCGGTGATCTGGTCGCTGTTGCCGTAGACCCAGATGCCGCTGGTGTGGATGAAGGTGCCGCCTTCGCGCAGGCCCTCGATGGCTGCCTCGGAGAAGTTGATGCCGGCGGTCCCGCTGTACTGGTCGCCCGGGGAGGCGCTGGTGATCACGGCGTCGGCGTCGGCGGCGAGGCGGCGTACCGCCGGCGAGGGTGTGAATGCCTGGACGACGGTGCGCACGCCTTCATCCACGCACAGCGCGCCGAGGGCGGCCACATCGCCACCGGCGGCCGCGGCACCCCTATACCTTCAATTCCAGCACTCCCGGCCAGGGTGCAGTGGACAGCCGTACCGTGCGCACGCTGAGCAAACGTCTTCGCCTGTTCTTCCCCGACGTACAGTTCACGATCGAACATGCCTGGCGGGGCTTCATCGGTGTCACGCGTGACCGGTGCGCCAGGATCCACTTCGATCCGTGCACGCAAGGCCTCCGCCCTGGCCCACCTGCCCTCGGCGCACCGGTTCCCGGTGGTGGCTGGCCGACGGCGGCACCCGGCGCGCCGCGTGCCTGGCCCGGGTCAAGGGCGCGTCGCGGTTCTGGGCCGGAGGACCTCGTCCATGGACCCCTTGCGCCAGTCCGCCAGAAGTTGGTGGAAGGCGACGGCGCCGTGCGGGTAGGCGGTTGGGCCGTTCGGCCGGCCGAGTCCTTCGCGGTTGTAGTAGCCAGGCGTGCACTCAGCGTGGAACCACTCGTGGTCGGGCGCGTCCTTGGCCAGGAGGGCTATCCAGGCGTCCTCGGTATCGGGAGACGGTTCGACGAGTGCGTTCGCGGCTTCGGCTGCCGCGACGAGGGCTGCGGCGTGGGTCGCCTGTTCGTCCAGGATGTGGGTGAAGTTGACGCTGCTGGCGTTCTGGAAGGATCCCATCTGGATCAGGTTCGGGAAGCCGTGCAGGGTGCGCGGGCCGTGCTGTGCCCAGGTGTGCAGTAGTTGGGTGCCGCTCCGGCCGTGGACGGGGAGTTTCCCAGAGTGGATTCCTGAGGAACCGACGAAGAATCCTGTGGCGAAGATCAGGCAGTCGATTTCGAGGATGTTGTTGTCCACTACGACACCGCGTTCGGTGATGCGCTCGATGCCATGGGTGTCGGCGGTGTCGATCAGGGTGACGTTGTCGCGATTGAACGCGGCGTAGTAAGTGTCGGAGAAGGTGGGCCGCTTGCAGGCATACCGGTACCAGGGCTTGAGCTTCTCCGCCGTGTCCGGGGCGGTGACGGTCTGCTCGACGCGGGAACGGAGCTCGTTCATCTTGGCGGCATCGGCGGCCTCATAGGCGGCTTCGAACGCTTTCCGGTCGCCGTGGCGGCGGAAGCTCGGCAGCAGTTTCTCCAGGAGGCCTGCCGAGGCGGTCCACTGGTCGGCGACGAGGTCCTGCTCCTCCGGTTCACCGGAGACGATGCGCAGGTAGTTCTCGCGGCGTTCGTGTGCCCAGCCGCTGCGGTCGGCGCCGACGTCCCGCGCGGTGGTGCGGCGGTTGGCGCGTACGTCCACGGTGGAGGGTGTGCGCTGGAAGACGTAGAGGTGCGCGGCGTCCTGTGCCAGTTTCGGGATGACCTGGACGCCGGTGGCTCCGGTGCCGACGACGCCGACCCTCTTGTCCGCGAGGCCGATCATGCCGCCTTCCGGGGTTCCGCCGGTGTAGGCGTAGTCCCAGCGGGAGGTGTGGAACGTGTGTCCCTTGAAGTCCTCGACGCCGGGTATCCCGGGGAGCTTGGGGTTGGTGAGGGTGCCGGTGGCGTTGATCACGTACGCGGCCCGGATCATGTCGCCGCGGTCGGTCGCGACGGCCCACGTCTCGGACGCCTCGTCCCAGGTCAGCGACGTCACACTGGTGGAGAACAGGGCATCGGGGTAGAGGTTGAACTTCCGGGCGATCCTCATCGCGTGGCGGCGGATCTCCTGGCCGGGCGCGTACTTCCACTCCGGTACGTAACCGGTCTCGTCGAGCATCGGCAGGTAGACGTGCGACTCGATGTCGCAGTGGACGCCCGGGTACCGGTTCCAGTACCAGGTGCCGCCGAAGTCGCCGCCCTTCTCGATGATCCGGACGCGCTCCACACCTTGTTGCCGCAGTCGCGCTCCGGCGAGGATGCCGCCGAATCCGCCTCCGATCACGGCTACTTCGACAGTGTCGTGGAAGGCCTCGCGCTTGGTCGGCCCCTTAATGTACGGATCAGCTGCGTAGTAGCCGAACTCGGCCTCGGTGCCCTGGTACTGGCTGCTGCCGTCGGGGCGTACGCGGCGTTCCCGTTCGACGTGGTACCGCCGCCTCAGCGCGGCGAGTTCTTTGTGGTTCGGTTTATGACGGGGTGTCATGTGAGCCTTCGCTCCCGCAGGTTGGGCCGCTGCGGAGCGAGCGGCCGGACCGCTACGGTAACAACTACCGGACAGCGCTGTCCGGTAGGAGGTGCGTGCGTACTGTGAAATCCGGCCATCGTGCTTTCGCCCTCGGGGCGACTGCGATCTGTTCGGAAGGCGGTGCTCGCACACAACGGACAGGAAGAGTGATCTCTCATGCAACAACTCCCGATTCGACCCCTGGCGGTGCTTGTCGCGGTTGGCGCGCTGATTCTGACCGGATGTGGCACGGAGGCGGGCGCACCCGGCGACCGGGCGCCTTCCTCCGGGGAAGGCAGGACGATCCGCGCACACAAGCTCATGCAGCTGACTCAGCCGCATGAGGAGTCCGGGATGACCCTGCTGGAGGGGCCGGTCTTCGACGAGGACGGCCGTCTGTTGGTCGTCGACGTCACCGCGCCCGAAGGCAAGCCCAAGGTGATTCGTGTCAACGTCGAGAACAAGACGTTCCGGTCGGTGCGGTCTGAGGGGCAAGCGGCTTACACCTCGGCCCAGTTCAGCCCGTACGACGATCGCCTCTATCTCACCGACTTCGCCCACGGCGAGGTGGTGAGCCTGGCCTCGGACGGCACCGATGTGCGGACTTTCTTCTCCGGCGAGATCGACGGGGCGCGGATGAACCCCGACGACCTCGCCTTCGACCAGGAGGGCAACCTGTACGTCAGCGACTCACGGGGCCTGTTCGAGGGCGAGGCGCACGGACGCGTGGTGCGCATCAGTCGCGACGGCACGAAGGCCACCGTGCTGGCAGGGGGGCTGGCCGCGCCGAATGGGATCTCGTTCGATGCGGATTACCGCGGGCTGTGGTTCAGCGAGCTCACCGAGAACCGGATCTCCTACCTGCGCCTGGACAGGGACGGCAGGGTGACATCCCGGCACACGGCGATCCGCGTCGATGGCGGGATCGCCCAGACGGACTCGATCACCGTGGACGCGGACGGCAACCTCTACCAGGGGCTGCACGGCCGGCCGGCGATGGCGGTGTACGACCGGTACGGTGAGCACCTGGGCACGGTCGAACTGCCAGGGCGGAGTGAGGGTCTGGAGTCGGCGACGAACGTGGCCATCACGCCCGGCGGAACGAAGGCGTACATGACCGTCAGTGGGCCCGCAGGCGGGTACCTGTACACCTTCGAGGCGCTCGCGAAGGGCATCCGGCAGTCCAACGGCGGCTGATCCTCGCTGCGTTCACCCTTCGAAGGGGTGCACCGGTCCCACCTCGACGTCGAGCAGCCGCCAGGCGGCCCGCGCCTGGCGCTCCCGTTCCTCACGAGTGGGGCCAGTGACGGCGGCGGAGACCATGGCGACCGCGAGTTCCAGGTCGTCCTCGTTCAGCCGGTGGTCCTGCGGCAGGTGTGCCCGCAGGCTGTGCTGGACCCGCTCGGACAGGGCCGACGCCTGCTCCCGGAAACCGGAGCGGCCGCCCGCCTGGTCACGGTGGAGGAGGCCGATGAAGGCCGCTGATTCCGTGAGGTGCCACGTCAACACCCCGAGGAGGTCGGCGAAGGTCGCGGTTTCGGCCTCGGCCGCCTGCTCGACCTGCCGCACGTTCTCCTCCAGGACTGCCTTCACCAGTGCGGTCCGGTCGGGGAAGTGCCGGTACAGGACGCCCTGTCCGACCCCGGCCCGGCGGGCGATGGCGGACAGCGGCGCATTCAGACCGTGCTCCGCGTAGATCACCCGGGCGGCGGTGATCAGGGCGGCCCGGTTGCGGGCGGCGGCCTTCGGCCCTTGGTTCGCAGGGCGCCGCGCGTCCGGCCGGGTGTGCTCCATCACTCGGGCAGAGTACCTCCCGGCCGTGGTGGACCCAGGAGATGTGTTTCTTCAGGTTCCGACCGCCGACTTGTCGTGCTCGACAATCGCGGAGGCGGCTTCCCGGCCGCCGTTGCCCTGGCGCATGGCGGGGATGAGCGGCGGATGCCCCCCGGCGACGGATGCAGAGGCGGCAGGGGACGATGTCCGGCGCGACACGGGATGTCGGGCACGAGCAGATGCTGCTTGAGTCGTCATACCTTCCTGAACCAGCGGGGCGGACGGCGCAAGGGTGCCGTCCTGGAACGCAGTGCCTACTACGTCCTGCTGTGCCGTATCCGGGTACAGGGGCCGACGACCACCGGAGAACTCAGTGAGGCGTTCGGTCTCGACGCCTCACCCCTGGACCGTCCGACCATCGCGGCCCCGTCGGCGGCGCGGCCCGCTGATCCGGAAGAAGGCCTTCACTCTCAAAGCTGGCATGTTCGACTTCTCTTCGACGGTGACGTTCCGGCCGGATGGGAAAGCCGTGACCGTCAGCTCCCTCCTGGGGACGGTGGCCGTCCCGTCCGGCAAGATCCTCGTCCGCGGCACCCCGGACTTGCACCTCGACGGCTTCTGCCCCGACAGTGAATCGGCCTACAGCAACCCGACCAGCGAACAGAGCAACTTGACCTTTCTTAACCCGCAGACTCTGAGCCCCCAGGGGGTGGCCCTGAATGTCGGCCATCTCGCCCCAGCTGACGACCTTCACCCGCGACGACTCCACCCTCGTCACCCTGGATGACGACGGAGTGTTCCGGACCCACATGGTCTCGCCTACCCAGCTCGTCCATGAGCTGTGCGCCATGTCGGGCGGCCTGACCGAGAGGGAGTGGAAGACCCATATCCCCGACGTCCCGTACCACAAGACCTGCTGATGACGGCAGCGTCGCCCCTACGAGGGCAGCGAGCGCAGCCAGTGGATGGTTGTTCTTCGTCGTCTTGCCACTGCCATGATCGGGCACCTCGCCGTGGGGACTGCTGCACGGATAAGTGACACCTGACCTGGCTTGCTGAGAGGCGGCCTGGAAGGATGTTGCAGTGCCCAAGCCGTATCCGAAGGAGTTCCGCGAGGACGTCGTGCGGGTCGCGCGCAACCGTGAACCCGGCGTCACGCTGGAACAGATCGCCGCCGACTTCGGCGTCCACCCGATCACGCTGTCGAAGTGGCTGCGCCGTGCCAACACCGATGAGGGCGGCAGGCCCGGCCCCGGCGAGGTCACTGCGCAAGGGTGCCACCCGCCCACCGCGTGATCTCCTGCGGTGTTGCTGCACCCTGCCGTCAGAGCCACACCGCCAGACGTTCCTGGTACGGACGATCGCCGCGTCGCGGTAGCGCAGTTCGGCGCAGACGCAGAAGAGGAGCCGGGCCTCGGCCATGGTGGCGCTGTGGAGATGTTCGCGTTCTCTGCTGGGGAGGTCGACTTCCCACACCGGTTCGGGGCGCGGAGCGGGTCGCGCAGGTAGGCGCGGGCCGATGGGGACGGCGCCGTCCGGCGGGGTGTCAGTCGTCCTTGGCACCATGGCGCCATGAGCCACGGGATCTCCTACTCCACTGCCGACCAGGCCGACGTCCTTGCCTTCCTGGGCAGCAACGGCAACCTGACCGCAGATCAGCAATACCGCCTTGAGAACATGCGGAACTCCGCCCGTGCGCGGCAGACCGGTCCCGACCACCAGGACGTCGAATGGGGTCTGACCGTCCCGGAAGCGCTCGACCACCTCCTGGCCGGGCACACGTCCTCGAAGGCCGAGCGCGCGGGAAACGCCTATCACGCCGCACTGCAGATCGTTATTGACCACAACGCCTGCGACCCTTACACCCTGGGCACCTACGCGGATCCCCCCACGCTCTTCGGCCTGGTCGACCAGGAGCTGCGCCGCCTGGGTGTGCCGGGCGACCTGCTGCCCGGCGAATACCTCTTCGGCGGGCTGCCGGACGGCTTTCCCGGCATACCGCGCCCGGTGGACGGGTACCCGGCCATCGGCCACCTGCCGCTGGACAGGGCCAAACCCGCCGCGGACGCCTATGGTGACGTCCTGGCCCGCCTGGCCCCGGACTTCTGGGCCGACGTCCAAGCTTGGCGTTTAA
>NZ_FMDF01000160.1 GCF_900091955.1 Streptomyces sp. Ncost-T10-10d | reverse complement strand
CTGCCAGCGCGGGCGCCACGACGGCCAGCGCACACGTCAGCGCGGCGGTGGCGGAGACCAGCCACACGGTCGCGGTCGCACCCGCGTCGAGCCGCAACCCGATCCGGGACAGCGCGCCGCTGTTCGCGAGCAGCCGGGTCAGCGGCCCGGCGAGCAGCGGGGCGAGGAGGGCGGCGGGCAGCGCGAGCAGCAGCGCCTCGATCGCGGCGAACCCGGTGATGCGGCCGCGCGATCCGCCGCGGGCGCGCAACAGCCGGGTCTCCCCGTCGCGTTCACTGCTCAGCAGCCGGGCCACCAGCAGCAGCGCGTAACCGGCGAGCAGCACCAGCTGGACGGCCACGATCATCAGTGTGGAGCGGGAGACCAGCAGCGCCCGGTCGATCTGCTCCAGTACCTGGGGGAGCGAGGTCCGCACGGTGGCCCCGCTGCTGAACCCGGGGGTGGCCCGCAGCTTCTTCGGAGCAGCCGTGGCGGCGTCGTGCAGGGTGTCCATCCGCCCCGTGGTGACCGAGCGGAAATCGGCGGCGGCCAGCCAGGACACCGTGCCGGAACTCACCCGTCCCGAACCGAGCACCGAAGGGTCGGCGAGCAGCGGACCGTATGTCGTGAAGGCGACCGTGCGGATGCCGCGACCGCCGAGCTCGTCCAACTGCCAGTAGGGGTCGGTCCCGTCGGAGGCTTCGTACACGCCCGTGATCAGGACGCGCACCGGCTTGTCGTCCAGCCGGTCGGTGAGGGTGATCCGTGAGCCCGGTCTCAGCTTCAGGGCCCCGGCGGCGGTGTGCGGCAGGGCGACCTGGACGGGATCGCCGGCCCTTTTGGTCCCGGCCGCCGGCATACGGCCCGCGGTCAGCCGGACACGGCTGCGGTCGAGCGAGGCGAAGTGGGTGAGGTCGGGGTCGCCGCCCCGGCCGCCCGGAGCCCGCAGACTGTCCGGCAGCGCGTACGAACCCGACGTCTCCAGCGTCCGGACGGTCACGGGAAGGCCGTCGAAGGTGTCGTGGGCGCTCTTGCGGACGGCCGCGTCGGCCGCGTCCCGCTGAGCGGACGCCACCTGCGCGGACACGACGAGCGAGGCGGCGGACGCCGACCGATGGGTGAGGGCGTGGCGCAGCGCGGCATCGCCGACGGAACCGGAGAACGCGGTGAGCGCGGCGAGTACCGAGGTGGTCAGCAGGATGGCGAGGACAGCGGCGGCGAGCAGGAGCCGATAGGCCCTCACCCGCAGAAAGACGAACCCCGTCACACGTGCCCCCCTGAACCCTCACAACACACACGCCCCCCGGCGTTCCATGGATGTTGTCAGGACATGCACGCTGTTGGAAACCGCTTGTGCGTGCACCTTGATGGGATCGTGACCGTTAATCGGCGACGGGGGAACGCATTTCGCACCCGGCGCGGGGAACAGCGGGCGTTCTCAGCCGTCGGTGTTCACCATCGAGGCGGCCGCGTAGGTGAGGTAGTCCCACAGCCGCCGCTCGTGCTCCGGCGCCAGTCCGAGCTCGTCGAGGGCGACCCGCATGTGGCTCAGCCACGCGTCGTGCGCCGCCCGGTCCACCTGGAACGGAACGTGCCGCATCCGCAGCCGCGGATGTCCGCGCCGCTCACTGTAGGTACGGGGACCGCCCCAGTACTGCATCAGGAACAGCCGGAACCGCTCCTCGGCGGGTCCCAGGTCCTCCTCCGGGTACATCGGCCGGAGCAGCGGGTCCTCGGCGACCCCCTGGTAGAAGCGGTGCACCAGGCGTCGGAAGGTCTCCTCGCCGCCGACCTGCTCGTAGAAGGTCTGCTCCTGCAGCGTGTCGCGCGGAATCTCAGTCACCCGTCCATCGTCGCAGACGCACCGGCCGAGGACCTGGGTCCTAGGTCCCGGTCCTCCCGCCGGGCCGCCGACCACCGCACGGCGTCCGCAACGGGACGGCCCGG
Organism: Streptomyces sp. Ncost-T10-10d; assembly: GCF_900091955.1. Lineage (GTDB taxonomy): Bacteria > Actinomycetota > Actinomycetes > Streptomycetales > Streptomycetaceae > Streptomyces. Next base: position 109,209 of record NZ_FMDF01000160.1, on the reverse strand, counting down.
ACCCGGCCCGGTTCCTGGCCCCGGGGCCCCCGGCGCAGGAAGGTGGAGGTATGGACGACGCGTACCCGGATCGGTTCGCCGCGGCCGCTGCCGAGGAGCGATGGGCCATGGTGCGCGGGATCGTGGCCGGTGGGGCGCTGGGCGACCCGCGATGGCTGGCCGCGTTCGAGGAGGTGCCGCGGCATCTGTTCGTGCCGTACTACTTCGTGGCCGGTGGATTCGACCGCCTGTGGTGCGAGGACCCCGACCCGGTCAGGCGGGCCCAGTGGCTGCACGGGGCGTATGCGGACGGGGCGCTGGCCACCCGGATCAGGGACGGTGAGCTGATCTCGTCGAGCAGCCAGCCGTCGCTGATGGCCCGGATGCTCGAAGAGCTGGACGTACGGGAGGGGCAGCGGGTCCTGGAGATCGGCGCGGGCAGCGGCTACAACGCGGCGCTGCTCGCCCACCGGCTCGGTGACGACGCCGTGACCACCGTCGACCTCGACCCGGAGATCACCGAGTCGGCCCGCCGGCATCTGGCGGCGGCCGGATACCGCCCGGTGGTGATCACCGGGGACGGGGCGCGGGGCTGGCCCCCGCGCGGCCCGTACGACCGGATCATCGCGACCTGCACCCTGCCGTGCGTACCGAAGGCCTGGCTGGACCAGTGCACGCCCGGCGCACGGATACTGGCGCCGTTCGCCACCGGACTGATCGCGCTGCAGGTACGCGAAGGGGTGCACGGGAAGTACGCCGAGGGCCGGTTCCTGCACACGCCCGCGTACTTCGTACCGCTGCGCGGCACACCGCCGCGGCCCGTGCGGCGTCCGCACACCGGCGCGCTGCCGAGGCGCGTCAGCGAGAACGAACTCTTCCAGTTCCTGCTGACGCTGACCGAGGCCACCCTCGACCCGCGCGAGGCCCTCTCCCTCTGGCAGCGCGAACGGCGCCCCGAGCGGGAGAGGTTCGGCATCACGGTCCGGGACGGGCGGCAGTGGGCCTGGCTGGACGACCCCGAAGGGCCGTACGCCTGGCCACTGCCCAGCGGGTAGCGCGGGTCAGTCCCGGCGGATCGTGATCGTCGTCCACGCCCCGACGTGCACCTGGTCGCCGTCCTGGAGCGGGACGGGGACATAGGGCTGGATCGGGTCCTCGGCGCCGTTGAGCGTGGTGCCGTTGGTGGAGTTCTGGTCGACCACGGCCCAGCTGCCGTCGGGCTGCTGCACCAGCACCGCGTGCTGGTGCGAGACGCCCGGGTCCTCCGGCGGAACGGACAGATCGATGTCGGGGGACTCGCCGGTGCTGTGCCTGCGGCGACCGATGGTGATCTGGTTGCCGGTCAGCGAAAGCTGCTGTTCCGGGGAGTACGCGGGCAGGTTGAGCCCGGTCGCCTCGGGACCGCTGCGCTGCATCATCGCCAGGAAGTACTCACGGTCCGGGGCGATGACCGCGGTCCAGGTCGCGGGCGGCTGGTTCTGGTTCTGACCCGGGAACGGCGGCTGCTGCTGCGCCGGGGCCGGCGGCTGCGGTGCCTGCTTCAGGGACGGCGGCGACAGCATCCAGTCGTCGTCATCGCCGGACTGCGGCCCCTGCGGCGGGGCCGGTGGCTGGGGGGCCTGCGGGACGGATGGACCGGGCCGCTCGAATGCGGGCGGCGCCGACTGCTGCTGGAACGGCGGCGGGGCCTGCTGCTGGAACGGCGGGGGCGGCGGGGCCTGCTGCTGGAAGGACGGCGGAGGCGGCGGCCCCTGCTGCTGGAACGGATGCGGCGGCTGCGGTGACTGCGGGCCCGGTGCCGGGGGCGGCCCGGGCCGGCTTCCCTGGTCGGGGGAGAGCGGTTCGGCCGGGCGGTTCACCTGCGAGGGCCGCGAGCCCTGGTACTCAAACGGATCACGCTGCTGCTGAGGGCCCGGCGGCTGCTGTGCCTGGAAGCCGGGCGGCAGGTTGAGACCGGCCGGAGGGCCGGGAAGGCTGTGGGACGGCGCCAGCGGCGTGTACGACGTCGCGGTGTTCGTGAGGAAGTTCCAGCGGCACTCCTCGCAGAACGGCGCCATGGGCTCACGCGGCGTGCGGCACTGCGGGCAGAGCTCGGCCTGCTGGGTCGCATCGGGGCCCTGCGGGCGGCCGTAACCGGGAGCGGGCGGCGGGGGAGGCGGCGGAGGGACCGCACCCGCAGGCGCGCCCGCCCCGGCCATGCGATGGCCGCAGACCTCGCACCAGTCATCGGAACCCGACTGGTGTCCGTTCGGGCATGTCGGCATGTCGGCGCTTCCCCCTCTCCTCGTCCGGCCCTGGGGCCGTCATTTTTTCCTTGCTCTTCGCCACCCGGCGGATCGCTCCGGCCGGGCGGCTCGGCTGTGCGGCTGTGTGGTTATTTCTTGACGCGAACGGTCTTGGTCGAGCGTGTTTCGAGTGTCATCGAGTCGGCTTCCGCGACCTTCGCCTTCAGTCGCACAGTACCGGTCGCGGCATCGACGACGTCCACCACCTTCGAAAGCAATTTCGCAGTGTCCTCGTTCCCGGACGCCGATGCCAGCTGCACCGCGCGGCCCAGTTTCGCCGTCGCGCCGTCGAAGTCTCCCGACTTGCGGGCATCGAGCCCCTGCTGGATGACTTGTGCCAGTTCCGCCTGGCCCGTGTAGTGCGCGACCTGCGGGTTGATCGAGGTGGACGCCACCATGTCTTCCGTCCACACCGCCCGTACCAGGCCCTGCGAAAGGGTCTGCGGGGCCCCGCCCGACGGGTCGGGGAGGATCAGCGAGACCCTGGACGCCAGCATCTCCTGCCCGATGCCGGCCTGCGGCACCTGCACGCACACGTGGTAGTCGCGGGACTCGTCCCCCCAGGAACCCGTGGGATAGTCCCCGGCGCGAGGGCCCGCCCCGGTGCGGCGGTCGGTCAGATCGACGACCGTCGGTGCGACCTGTTTCACAAACTTGATCTCGACCCCGACGGGCGTCCAGAGCCGCAGCGCGACATCCGCGACCTCCTTGCCCATCGCGTTCTCCATCATCTGCGTGAAGTCCGCGGCCAGCCCCGCCGGGTCGGCGACGATGTCGGCCGTGCCGAGCAGCGCGGAGGCTATGGCTGTGACCTCTTTCACCTCCCAGTCGGTGCCGACACCACGGGCGTCACAGGTGAAGCGGCCCGCGCAGGATTCGAGCGCGGCCCGCAGATCCTCCGGTGCCTCGTGCTCGTTGCGGCCGTCGGTGAGGAGGATGCCGTGTCGGATCTCCACATCGGCGGCGCCGAGCAGCCGGTCCGTCAGCCGCAGCCAGGTGCCGATCGCCGTACCGCCACCGGCGCTGAGCGCACGCAGGGCCTCCTTCGCCCGGGCCCTGGTCCGCGCATCGGCGACGGCGAGCCCTCCGTTGCCCGGGTAGACCTCCTTGGCGACGTGTGTACCGCCGACCACGGCGAACGAGGTGCCGTCGCGAAGGGTGTCGATGGCCGCGGCCGTCGCATCGCGGGCGTTGCGCATCTTCGTCGGCGGATAGTCCATCGAACCGGAGCAGTCGACCATGATCACCACGGCGGCTTTCGACGCCTGTCCCGGTACGTGCGTGGGCGTCGCGGCCGCACCGGACAGCGGGACGCCGCCGGTGGTACCGCCTCCGGTCGAGGTGACCGTGACGATCGCGTTGACCTCGCGACCGCCCTCCGGCAGATATTCGTTCTGGTACACCTCGACGGAGAACTGCGGCACGTTCGACTTGGAGAAGTTGGCCATCTGATCGGCTCCTTGAGGCTCCAGGTGTCAGATGAAGACAGCTGTGAGGGCAGAAATGCGGGCGAACGCGGGTGAACGCGGGTGAACGCGGGCGAGGGTGTCAGGGGTGGGGTGGGTGGACAGAAACGGAATCAAGCGTTACGGAACGGGACTCATGTGGTGCCGCAGGCCGATCCTGCCCCCTGAGGCGGTACCGCGAACGGCAGCAGAGCCACTGTTACGTTGTCGTGGCCCCCACCGTCGAGCGCATGACCCACCAGCACCTGGGCACCGTGCAACGGCCGCAGTTGCGCATCGGCCGGCACCGCCGCGGCCATCTCGGCCGCCGATTCCGCGTAGTTCCACAGGCCGTCCGTGCACACCACCACGAGACCGGACCGGTCCGGTTTGAAGGAAGCGGTGTGCGGCTCCAGTTCGTACGCGTCGGCGCCGAGCCAGCCCGTGATGGCGTGGGCGCGCTCGTCCGCGTACGCCTCGGCCTCGTTCATCAGGCCCGCCGCCACCATCTGCGCGGCCCAGGAGTCGTCCTCGGTCAGCCGGGCGGGCGGGTTGGTGCGGTCGTCCGGCACCCAGTAGACGCGGCTGTCGCCGACCCAGCCGACGACCAGCAGACCGCCCGCCATCACCGCGCCGACCAGGGTGCACGCCGGGGCGTTCCGGTGGCGGTGCGGATCGTGCTCCATGGACTGGCCGGGCTCCTCGGCCAAGGAGTTGACCGACTCCGAGGCCGCGACGATCGCCTCGTGCATCGCCTGTTGCGGATGGGTGCCGCGCGGCAGCGACTCCAGAAGCGCTTCGTTGGCGGCGCTCGCGGCGGCCGCCGACGCCTCGTCGGGGCGGCTCGCCGACGAGACGCCGTCACAGACGATCGCGACGACGGCCGGTGAACCGTCGGGCAGGGCGGTGGTCGACACCGCGAACGAGTCCTCGTTGCGGTGGTGGCGCAGGCCCCGGTCGCTGACGGCGGCCACCGAACCGAGTTCCTGCTCCATGTGGTCGCGCTCGCGCGGCTGGGCGTGACCGCAGTTCTCGCAATAGCCGTCGTCGTCGACCCGACCGGCGCGACAGGCCACACACAGTTTGGTGCCGGCCGGTGGCGTGGACAGCAGCTCCGCGGCAGAGGTACGGGGGTCGGGTGCGGACGCAGACACCTCGGCGGACGGCGTGGATGCGGGCGCGACCCCGGGCGCGGCCAGCTCGAAGTCGCCCGATCCGCCCGGCTCGTCGAACCGGACCGCTGCCGGGCGGGCCGCCGGAGTGCGGGGGGCGGCCGCCGCGCCGTTCTCCGCCGGCACGGCCATGGCGATCGTCGGGTGGTCCTGCGGCGGTTCGGGCACGGCCGACAGGTCGTACCCGCACGCACCACAGAACAGGTCCCCCGGCTCCAGCGGCTCCTCGCAGCCGGGGCACTTCGACAAGGCCGTCTCCTGGGGCTTCTGCGACATTTTCACACCCACGTCCGGGGGCGGAAACGGTTGGCCCGCTCCACCAGTTCGATCCTCTCGTCGCCGGGCTCTGCAAGCCGGGCGAGTATCCGGTACGAATGCTCCAGCCCGAACCGCAGGCCGCGTTCGTCCAACTCACTGCCGAGCAGCGTTCTCGGCCCGGGCGACCCGGCAGACGCGTGCGGCTGCGGGGCCGAGGGCAGAGCCTTTGGACTACCGGAGAGTACCCAGTCGAGCGCCGTCCCCAGCACCTCTGTCGACAACTGCTCGCGGCGCACCGCGTCCAGACCGAAACCGGCCAGCCCCGAGACCTGGTCGGCGGCGGCCGTCAGATCGGCGATCAGCGGCTCGTCCGGGGACCGTTCACGCAGCCGCGCCCGCACCGCGGCGACCCTGGCCGCCGTGTAGTGGATCGACGCCTCCGGCACGGACTCCAGCGTCGTCACGGCGCCGACCCGGTCCCCGGCGGCGATCTGCACCCGGGCCAGGCCGAATGCGGCGCTGACGAAGCTCGGGTCGGTCGTCCACACCAGGCGGTAGTACTCGGCGGCGTTGTCCAGCTGGCCCAGGACCTCCGCGCAGATCCCCAGCGCCAGCTTGGGCGCCGGCTCGCCGGGGAACGCGTCGTACACCGCGTCGAAGGAGAGCGCCGCGTTCTCGTTGTCACCGGTCACCAGCGAGGTGACACCGCGGTACCAGACGACCCGCCAGTCGTCCGCGTACTGGCCCTCCAGCGCCGTCAGGGTCTGCCCCGCAGACCCGAGTTCGTGCATCTCCAGACGGGCACGCAGCTCACGCAGCCGGGTCTCCAGCGAGGCCGCGGGTACGGCGTTCAATGCGGCAATCAGTTCGGCGGGGGCGGTGGCCATCAGTCCGGCGAGGAAGCCCGCGTTGGGGTCGCTCGCGTCGACCCGGGGCACGGGCAGTGCGAGCGAGGTGGCCCGTGCGTCGAGCCCGGCCAGCCGGGGGCCGTTCGGGACGTACGGCCCCGGCTGCGTACCGGGATCGGCGGCCGGGACACGGGGGGCCGGAATCGCTGCCCGGGTCTGCGCGTACGAGACGGCCGCACCGCTCCGGCCCGCCCCGTTGCCCGCCTGTACGTGGGTGGGCGGCGCGGTCAGCGGACCGGCACCCGCCGCGGCGTACCCGGGTACGGGCGGAGCACCCGCGGGCAGTGCGCCCGCCCCCGTGGGCGGCACGGCGGCTGTGCCCGGGGCCGCACCGGCCACCGACCCGTTCCGCCGCCGCCCGAAGCGTCCTGAGGGCGCCGGAGCGGCAGCCCGTGCCCCCAGCCGCGACACATCGTCCGTCAGCTCGGCGAACAACTGCGTGTCCGTGACCCGTACTTCCGTACCGAACAGCGTCGACAGCGCAGGCCGCGGCCGCCCCGTCTGCAGCGACACCACCTCGCGCAGCACACCCGTCAGCTGCTCCGCCATCTCCGCCGCAGAGGCGAACCGCCGCGCCGGATCCGGGTCGGTGGCCCGCACCAGCAGCCGGTAGAACGACTCATAGGTCCGGAACACCTCGATGTTGTCCGGATCCGGCAGCGAGTCCACGAAGACGTTGGTGTAGCCCTGGAAGTCGAAGGTGAGCACCGCGAGCGTCCGCGCGACCGTGTACAGATCGGAGGCGACCGAAGGGCCGACCTCCGCGACCTCCGGCGCCTGATACCCCACCGTGCCGTAGATGGCCGACTCGTCGTCGTCCATTCTGCGGACCGCGCCCATGTCGATCAGCTTCAGCTGGTCCTCGGTCTGGATCGCGTTGTCGACCTTGAAGTCGCAGTACAGCAGGTTGCGGCTGTGCAGATGGCCGAGCGCCTCCAGCGCCTCGATGCCGTACGCGCACGCCTGCTCGACCGGCAGCGGATCGCGCTTCCCGGCCGGGGTACGGCGCTCGTTCGCGATCTCCTTGAGCGCCTTGCCGCCGACGTACTCCATCACGATGTAGCCGTCGAGCGAACCGGTGCGCTGGTCGAGATGCTCGACGAAGTTGTAGATCCGGACGATGTTGGAGTGCTCGATCTCGGCGAGGAAGCGGCGCTCCGAGATGGCGGCCGCCATGGCGTCCTGGTCACCCGTGTCGAGCAGGCCCTTGAGGACCACCCAGCGGTCGGACACCGCACGGTCGACCGCGAGATAGACCCAGCCGAGCCCGCCGTGCGCCAGACAGCCCACGACCTCGTACTGGCCGTGCACGATGTCGCCCTCGTGGAGCTTGGGCACGAAGGAGTACGGATGGCCGCACTTGGTGCAGAACCCCTCCGTGCGGCCCGCCCGTTCGCCTCGCGCCCGGCCCACCGGGGCCCCGCAGTCCGAACGCGAACAGAAGCGCTTGCGCTCCGGCACCTCCGGGTTCGCCATCACCGCGGAGCGCGGGTCGGGACGCGGCACGTCCGGCACCTGCACCAGGCCCGCGCCCAGCCTCCCCCGGCCGGACGACGCGCCCGTGGACGAACCGGAGGAACGGACCGACACCGAACGGGACGTGGTACCACCGGACAGCGAGCGCGAGAGCCGCCCCGAAACGGAACGCCGCGAGGTCGACGAGCGGGAGGAGGAACGCGAGGACGCCCGGGACGAGGCCCGCGAACTGCTGTTGCTGCCCCGACTGCCCCTGCTGCTCGCGCCACCGCCGCCCGCGATCCCGGTGGGCGGCGAACTCACCATGCCCGTCGGCGACACGACCGGAGCCAGACCGCAGGTGTCGCAGTACAGCTCACCGCCGCCCATGTCCTCGTAATTGCCCTCGCACGCGGGGCGCTGGCACTGCGTACTCATGGTCCGTCCCCCTGTTCGCCCCGCCGCCGCGGCGGCCCCTCCACCTTGCACATGCCTGTACTCATCGCCGGTCCTCCGGTCCCGAGGTCCGGCGCTGGGAAAGCATTTCGGCCGCCGCTTCCTGATAGCGCAGCACCGCCTGCGCGGCGACCCGCAGATCGCACGGTGCGCTCCACAGCATCCGGCGCGCCGCGTCGTACCGCTCGATCAGCAGCGGGTCCTCGGCCATCCCGTGCCGGGCGACCTTCGCCTTGTACGCGTCGAGCCTGCCGCGCAGCTCCGCCCGTACGGCCAGCGGGGCCGTGACCGCGGTCAGCGACTCCCGGGCCCGCAGCAATTCCTCCTCGGCCTCCCGCTCCAGCGTCTCCAGGAGCGGGGAGAGCCGGTGCCACTGGGCGTGCCTGCGGTACTCCGAAGCGGCGGCCAGCCGCTCCTGGAGCGCGGTCGCCGGGCCGCTGACCGCGGGCACCTCGGAGGCGGCGATCTTCGCCAGCACTTCGCCGCGGGCAGACCGGGCCTCGGTCAGGGTGCGGTCCGCGCGGGAGAGGACATCACGCAGGTGGACCAGACGCTGCTCGGCGTCCTGCCGGACCGCGAGCACCGCCTCGATCTCGCGGCGTACGTCGTCCAGAGCACGGGCCGCCCGGTCGTAGCGCGTGGTGTCGGGGCGTCCGCCGCCGGGCGCCGAACTTCCGGGGCCCGACAGCCAGAACGCGAGCGGGTCGGAGATCACCTGGACCCGCAGCGTGGTCAGTTCATGGGTGATCGCCTCCAGGTCGTCGCCCGCCGGGTGCTCTCCGGGCCGGACGCCGACGGAGTGCGCCAGCGAGCGGGTGCGGTGCAGCTCGGCGGCGAGGAGATCTATCCGGGCGGGCAGTGCGGACCACACGGAGTCGGAGGCGACGACCATGTCCAGCGAGCGGGCGTACAGGTCGTTCATCCGGGCGACCAACTCCTCCAGCGTGAAACGCTCGGAGAGCTTGGCCGGGCCCGTGATCGACGGATCGGGGCTGCCGGCCGCATGTGCCACGGTGACACCCTGGCCACGCAGCAGCTCGGTGAGGGCCACCAGGTCGTCCCGGTTGGGGTGGCGCCGACGGGCCCGCACCGCGCGGGCCTCGGCCAGCGCCCCCGTGTAGGCGTCGAAATATCCCCACAGCAGTGTGATCGACTGCTCGGTGGAGGCCCAGCGTTCCTTGGTGACACCGGTCAGATCGGCGCCCTCCAGGAGCCGGCGGCCCGCATGGTCCTGCAGGGCGAGGAGCGAGGTCTCGATCGCCTCGTGCTCCGCGCCGAGCCGGGCCAGCGCACGGTCCGCCTCGTCCCGGTCCATGACCGGGCCGGGGGGCCTCCCCGTGTAGCCGGGGAAGGGGCCCGCGACGCCCATCGATCACCTCTCCGCTCTTCCTGCCGGGACGGGCCCGGCGGGATCAGTGCCACTGTTTCGCCGGTCCGGTCCGTTGCCGTCGGGCACACCTGACCGGCCCGGCGCTAGTTGCTCCGGTACTTGGGGGCCGGCGGCGCCGATATCCCCGGCAGACCGGCCTCCAGCCACTTCCGGTACGACACCATCCAGGGGCTGTCCGCACCACCTCTGCGGTAGTCGACCAGCACCTGGTTGACCCGGGCCACCAGATCGTTCGCACCGCGCTTCGTCGCCACGCCGTAGTACTCGGTGGTGAACGGCTTGTCGCCCTTGAGCTCGACCGCCGGGTCCTGGGCGGCCTGGCCGGCTGCCAGCGCGTTGTCCGTGACCACCGCGTCGACCTCGCCCAGTTGCAGCCGCACCAGGCAGTCCAGCTGGTTGGGGACGGTGAGCCGGTCCTCGTCCGCCTCGGTGCCGTCGCGCTCGTCCTTGAAGACCGAGCCGAACGACTGCTTCTCCAGCGCCTCGTACGCGGTGGAACCTTCGGCGGTGCAGATCCGCTTGCCCGCCAGGGACTTGTCGAACCCGGTGATCGGTGAGTCCTTCGGCGCGAGGACCTGCTGCCCGGCCTGGAAGTAGGCCGTGGAGAACGAGACCTGGTCCAGCCGGCTGCAGTTGATCGTCATCGTCCGCACGACGACATCGACCTTGTCGTTCTCCAGGGCGGCGATCCGCTGGTTGGTGGGGATGGCCCGGAAGATCACCGCGTCGGGATCGCCCAGGATGTCCTTGGCGAGGGCCCGCACCAGATCGATGTCGAAGCCTTCGAGCCTGCCTGTCTCCGGATTGCGGTATCCCCAGCGGAAGCTGTTCTGGTCGACGCCCGCGATCAGCTTTCCGCGCGCTTTGATCTTCGCGATGTTCGTGCCGTCGGCGCTCGACGGCGGCAGGCTGGCCTCCGGGTCCGTGCAGTCGTCGGCCCGGGCCTGCACCACCTGCGCCGTACCCGGCCCCGAAGCGTCCCCGCCGAAGGCGTCGGCGGCGCCGTGGGAGAGCGGCAGCAGGGTGAGCGAGGCCGTCACCGCGCAGGCCACGGCCATGCCCGTCACCCCGCCCCAGCCGCGCAGCCTGCCGCGGGTGAACCCAGTGCGCTTCCTGGTCATCGCTCCCCCTCTCACCGGTACTCCGAGAGCCTGCGGTTGACCCCGACGATCGCGGCGAGGGCACCCAGCGCGGCGAGCGCGGCGGCCCCGATCGGCAGCCCGCCCAGCGCCCCGCGTCCGTTCTTCGCGGCCCGGGTGAACTCGCCCTGCTCATGGGCGAGCGCCTGCTTCAGCGCCTCGTCCACCCGGTTGAAGGACTCACCCGTCGAGTTCCTCGGCCCGATGATCTGCTTCAGCGCGCCCTCGTAGTCGCCGTTGTCGTCGGTCGTGCGGGCGGTCCGGTGGCGGCCCTGCCACTCGGAGACACCGTTGATGGCGTTCGCCACCGGCCCGCTCCCCTGGGAGTCGTCGGCGAGCTTCCTGGCTTTCCCCAGCTCTTCACCGAGGGCCTTCATGCCCGTGTTGTAGTCGGTCTCGTACTGGTCGTTCCTGCCGTCCGGGGTGAGTACCGCGCCGCGGGCGACAAGAGTGAGGTTCTCATTGGCGCGCGCCTTCAACGAGTCGATCCGCGCATGATTGAGGACATCGAGGGACTGCTGCCCGTGCACATCGGCGTCCAGCAGTTCGGACCGCGCCACCGTGTGCCCCACGGCCAGCCACAGCAGCACCACGGTGGACGCGGCGGTTGCGACGAGCAGCCCGTGGTTGAAGACCCGGTTCGTCCTGCGGTAGTTGCGCCGCTGCGCCCAGAACAGTGCGGCCAGCGCCACGACACCGAGCCCGAGGGAGAGGAACGGCCAGGCCCTGGCCGAGTCGTTGTCCCGGTCGAGGCGCCCGGTCTCCGCCGTGTACAGCCGCTCGGCGGCCGGCAGCAGTACGTCGGTCATCTTCTGGTTCGCGTACCGGAGATAGGCGCCGCCCAGCGGCAGGCCCTGCCGGTTGTTGGCACGGGCCCGCTCGATCAGACCCGCGTAGCGGGGGAGCTCCTCGTTGAGCGTGGTGATCTCGTGCCCGGAGCTCGTCGACGCGTCCGTGTTGGCCGCGGCCTTCACCAGCAGCCGGGATGCCTCCTTGATGTCCTTGTCGTACCGGTCGTGGACATCGCGCGGCTCCTGCGCCCCGGCCAGGAAGCCGCTCGCCGCCGCGGTGTCGGCATCGGCCAGCGAGCGGTAGATGTCCGCCGCGTCGGCGCTCAGCGGCTGGCTGCGGCTCACCACGTCGTCGGCCGCGGCCGCCCGGTCGGCGATCTCGAACGCCGTCACGGCCCCGAACGCCACGACGAGCAGGGCCAGTACGGCCCCGATGATCTGGAGCCTGCCCGGTTCGGTCGTCGCCGCGGCCCGCAGCCGGTCCGCGGTCGCGGACCAGGCACCGTGCTGCGGCGGAGCGGGTACGGTCGCGGGCACGGGCGGCTGAGCCCGCGCGTGTTCCGGCGCCGTGCGTACATTCGGCGGGTATGTCACTCGACCTCCCCCTCGGTCACTGGCGGTGGCCCGGCCCCCCGGCCGATCGGAGGACTGGTACCCGGCCAGAAGTATGGCCGCAGGGACCGACATCCACACCAGGAACGCCCGGATCCTGCACCGGTCCACGGATGGTAGTCACACGCATTCGATCAAGGCCTGAGCCGCCGATCAAGCCGATCGGCGGACCAATCCCCGAAGCGGACCGATCTCCCCACTCATGAACACGTCCGGGACAACTGAACGGTTCCCGTGCGCAAGGGGCGTCCTGTGACGCGAAACGCCGCAGGACGCCCCTTGCGCCGGAAGACCGTCTCAGCCGTACTGCGCACGCAGCCTCTCGTGCACCCCGGCAGCCGCCCCCGTGTGATCCAGGCCGAGCAGCGCGGCCCCCAGGACCGGCGGCTCCGTCACCACCCGCACCACTGCCTTGGGGGCACGTACCGCGAGGAGCTCGGCGATCCTGTCGTCCAGCTGTGGGTGACGGGCCGCCAGCACCCCGCCGCCCAGCACCACCGGAGCCTCCTCGTCCAGCAGGCCGAGCCGGGTCAGCGCGACCGACGCCATCGCGACGACCTCCTCCGCCAGCCGGTCCACCAGTGCACCCGCCACCGGGTCCCCGGCCGCCGCGGTCGCGAAGAGCACCGGAGTCAGCTCGTGCCTGCGCTCGAACTCGACCCGGCCCAGATGCAGCGCCTCGATCAGCGCGTACATCGAGTCGAGCCCGAAGTGTCCGGGCAGCGCACGGGCCAGCTCGGTCGGCTCACCGCGGCCGTCCTCCGCCCGCGAGGCGAACCACATCGCCTCCTCGGCCAGCCCCGAACCGCCGCCCCAGTCACCGGATATCCGGCCTATGGCGGGGAAGCGCGCGGTCCGCCCGTCCGGCACCATGCCGACACAGTTGATCCCCGCACCGCAGACGACGGCCACACCCCGCGGCTCGTCCACCCCCGCGCGCAGAATCGCGAAGGTGTCGTTGCGTACCTCGACCGTGACCCCCCAGCCACGGGCACGCAGCGCAGCCGCCAGCTGCTCCTCCTCCACCGGAAGATCGGCGTTGGCGAGACAGGCCGACACATGCGCGACGGAGTCCACCGGTTCGCCGGACAGCTCCAGCGCCCGGCCGACTGCCGCGCCGAGAACGTCCACGGCCGCCTCGATCCCCACGACCGGCGGCTGGAAGCCACCGCCGCGGGCTGCCGACAGCACCGTTCCGTCCTCACCGATCAGTGCCACATCGGTCTTGCTGTTCCCCGCATCGATCGCGAGGACCGAAGCGTTCACGTCCACGCCAGGTGCTCCCGGTTGTGCGCGATCAGCTTGTCGGTGAGCGCCTCGGCGTACTCGAACTGGCCGATCAACGGGTGGGCGAGCAGTGCCTTGAACACCCGGTCCCTTCCTCCACGAAGCGCCGCCTCCAGGGCGAGGTCCTCGTACGCCGTCACGTTGGCGATCAGGCCGGCGTACAGCGGGTCCAGCTCCGGAACGGCGAGCGGCGTGGCACCCGTGCCGTCGACCCGGGCCTGCACCTCGATCACCGCGTCGTCCGGCAGGAACGGCAGCGTCCCCCTGTTGTACGTGTTGACCACCTGCACCGGGGTGCCGCCCGAGCCGAGCAGTGAGGACGCCAGGTCCACGGCCGCCTCCGAGTAGAAGGCGCCGCCGCGCTTGGCGAGCAGCGCGGGCTTCTCGTCCAGCGCCGGGTCGCCGTACATGGCGAGGAGTTCCCTCTCCATCGCGGCGACCTCGGCCGCCCGGGACGGCTTGGTGCCGAGCTCCCGTACGACCTCGTCGTGCGCGTAGAAGTACCGCAGGTAGTAGGAGGGGACGACGCCGAGCCGGTCGACGATCGCCCGGGGCATGCGCAGATCGTCCGCGATCGTGTCGCCGTGTTCGGCGAGCAGTTTCGGCAGGACGTTCTCGCCGTCCGGGCCGCCGAGGCGGACCCCGAGCTCCCACGTCAGGTGGTTGAGCCCGACATGGTCGAGGTGCACCTCGCCGGGCGTGACGTCGAGGAGCCTGGCGAACTTGCGCTGGAAGCCGATCGCCACGTTGCACAGGCCGACGGCCTTGTGCCCGGCCTGGAGCAGCGCCCGGGTCACGATGCCGACCGGGTTGGTGAAGTCGATGATCCAGGCGTTCGGGTTGGTACGGCGGACCCGCTCGGCGATGTCCAGGACGACGGGGACGGTGCGCAGCGCCTTGGCGAGGCCGCCGGCCCCGGTGGTCTCCTGGCCGATGCAGCCGCACTCCAGCGGCCAGGTCTCGTCCTGGTTGCGGGCGGCCTGGCCGCCCACGCGCAGCTGGAGCAGGACCGCGTCGGCGTCGGCGACGCCCGCGTCGAGGTCCGAGGTGGTGACGATCCTCCCCGGGTGGCCCTGCTTGGCGAAGATCCGCCGGGCGAGGCCGCCGACGAGTTCGAGACGGTCGGCCGCCGGGTCGACGAGCACGAGCTCCTCGATGGGCAGCGTGTCCCGCAGCCGGGAGAAGCCGTCGATCAGTTCAGGTGTGTAGGTGGACCCGCCACCAACTACTGCGAGCTTCATGGTCAGCCCTTTACTCCGGTCAGTGTGACGCCCTCGACAAAAGCCTTCTGGGCGAAGAAGAAGACGAGGATCACGGGGGCCATGACCAGTACGGTCGCGGCCATGGTCAGGTTCCAGTCGGTGTGGTGTGCCCCCTTGAAGGATTCCAGGCCGTAACTGAGCGTCCAGGCGGCCGGGTTCTCGGAGGCGTAGATCTGCGGGCCGAAATAGTCGTTCCAGGCGTAGAAGAACTGGAAGAGGGCGACGGCGGCGATGCCCGGCCTGGCCATCGGTACGACGACCTTCAGCAGGGTGCGCAGCTCACCGCAGCCGTCGACCTTCGCCGCGTCGAGGTACTCGTTCGGGATGGTCAGCAGGAACTGCCGCAGCAGGAAGATGGAGAACGCGTCACCGAACGCCATCGGGATGATCAGCGGCCAGAGCGTGCCGGACATGTCCAGCTGCTTGGCCCAGAACAGATACATCGGGATGACGACGACCTGCGGCGGCAGCATCATCATCGAGATGACGAGCATCAGTGAGAGATGCCGCCCGCGGAAGCGGAACTTGGCGAGCGCGTACGCCACGGGCAGCGACGACACGACCGTGAGGACGGTGCCGAGCCCCGCGTACAGCAGGGTGTTCTTCCACCAGGTCAGAAAGCCCGGAGTGTCGAACACCTTCTTGTAGTTGCTCCACTCGAAGGGGTGCGGCCACAGATCGCGGGTCAGCGCCTGCTGGTCGCTCATCAGCGAGGTGAGCAGGAGGAAGACGAACGGCAGCACGAAGAAGAGCGCGGCAGCGACCCCGAGCGAGTGCACGGCGATCCAGTTCAGCAGCGCCTTGCGGCGTGCCGTACGTTCGGCCGGAGTGATCGGGTCGGCCGCCCGGTCGGCTGCCTTGAGGGTGTCGAGAGCCTGCGCCACGTCACTCACCTGCCTGGATCAGCCCGCTGCGGCGCCGCATCAGCAGTGCGGTGAACGCCATCGCGAGTACGAAGAGAACGAGCGCGACCACGCAGGCGGAGCCGTAGTCGAAGCGCTGGAAGCCGAGGTTGTAGACGAGCTGCGGAAGCGTCAGTGTCGACTTGTCGGGATAGCCCGGTTCGAACTGCTGCCCGGAGCCGCCCATCACGCCCGAGGCGACCTTCCCCGCCACGAGTGGCTGGGTGTAGTACTGCATCGTCTGGATGATCCCGGTGACCACGGCGAACATCACGATCGGCGAGATGTTCGGCAGGGTGACGAAGCGGAACCGCTGGAAGGCGGTAGCCCCGTCCAGCTCCGCCGCCTCGTACTGCTCCTTCGGTACGTCGAGCAGCGCGGCCATGAAGATCACCATCAGGTCACCCACCCCCCACACCGCGAGCGCGGTCAGCGCCGGCTTGGACCAGGTGGCGTCGGTGAACCAGCCCGGCGTGGGCATTCCCAGGTCGCCGAGGATCGAATTGACCGGCCCCGTACCCGGGTTGAGCAGGAAGACGAAGCCGAGGGTCGCCGCGACCGGCGGGGCCAGATACGGCAGGTAGAACAGGGTGCGGAAGACCCCGGTACCCGTCTTGATCCTGGTGATCAGCAGCCCGACACCGAGGCCGAACACCACCCGGCAGGTCACCATGACCACGACCAGCCAGAGCGTGTTGCGCAGCGCGGGCCAGAACAGTGGGTAGTCGTTGAAGACGAACGACCAGTTCTTCAGCCCGCTGAATTCCGGGGCCGCGAATCCGTCGTAGCTGGTGAAGGAGAAATAGAGCGTGGAGATCAGCGGGTAGGCGAAGAAGACGCAGAACCCGATCAGCCACGGCGACATGAAGGCCGCCGTCCGCAGCGCCGACCGGCGGTGCTTCGAACGCAGTGTGTACGTGCCCGTACGTGTGCTCATCGCGTCTCTACTTAGCCTGTGCGATCGCCGCGTCGATTTCCTTGGCGGTCTTCTCCAGACCGGCCTTGATGTCCGTCTGCTTGCCCTTCTCGATGTCGAATCCGAGGTTCTGCAGGGACACCAGGTACGCGCCGCCGTTCACCGAGGGCGGGGTGGTGGTGCTTTCGGGGTTCGCGGCGATGTCCAGGAACGTCTTGAACCGCGGGTCGTACTTCAGCTTCGGCGACTTCAGCGCGTCCAGCGTGGACGGCACATTGTGAATGGCATTGGCGAATTCGACCACCGCGTCGGTGTCGGTCGTCATGAACTTCACCAGCTCCCACGCCGCGTTCTGCTTCTGCGAGGTGGCGGCGATACCGGCGATGGTGCCGGTCAGATAGCCCTTGCCGTAGGTGTCGGCCTCGTCGTCGGCGACGGGCATCGGGGCCACCCCGATCTCGAACTCCGGTTTGGTCTCCTCGGCCATCCCGAGCCGCCACTCACCGTCCAGCTGCATGGCGACCTGGCCGGTGTGGAACGGGTGTTTGGCGCCCCACTCGTCACCGAACGCCGTACGGTACTTCTCCAGTTTCTCGTAACCGCCCAGGTCGTCGACCAGCTTCTTCTGGGTGGTGAGCATGGAGGCGAACGCCGGGTCCTCGGCGATGTTCGACTTGCCGTCCTTGTCGAAGTACTTCGGGTTCCAGCCACCGAGGTAGTGCTCGGTCGTCGTCTCGTAGCCGTGGTAGTTCGGCATGAAGCCGAGCTGCTCGTACGAGTCGCCCTTGGTCTTCGTCAGCTTCTTGGCGTCCTCGGCCAGTTCCGACCAGGTCTCCGGCGGACCGGTGATACCGGCGGCCTTGAACGCGTCCTTGTTGTAGTAGAGGCCGTACGCGTCACCGAGCAGCGGCACGGTGCAGCGCACACCGTCGAACTGCGTGTACTCGTTCATCGCCCTGGGAAAGGTCTTGTCCGCGTCGATCCCGTCCTTCTTCAGGAAGGGGTTCAGATCGACGAACGCCTTCGACGAACAGAACTTTCCGACATTGTTCGTGGTGAACGACGAGACGACGTCGGGGGCCTTCGAACCGCCCGCCCGCAGCGCCTGGTTGATCTTGTCGTCGGTCATGTTGCCGACGACCTTCACATGGATGTTGGAGTGTGCCTTCTCGAAGGCGTCGACCGTGGCCTGAATCGCCTTGACCTCGTTCGGGGCGCTCCAGCCGTGCCAGAAGTTGATGGTCGTCTCCTTGGACGCGTCATCATGGGCACCCGAGTTGCTCTGGCCCGTACAGGCAGAGGCGAACAGCGATATCGCGGCGGTCGCGGCGAGCGCGACGGCCGTCTTCCGGCGGTGTCCGGACATGGCGGTGACTCCCGATGAAGGATGGGGGCGGGGGGCGTGTGAAGGAAGAGGCGGGAAACGGGTCAGCGCGACGTGTCGAAGACTTCGTCACGGGTGGTGGCGAGTGCGCTCTCCAGTGCGCCACGCAGTACGGGGCGCTGGGTCACGTCACCGGCGATCAGCCGGGGCCGGGAGGCCGCCAGCTCGACGAGCTCGGACTCCACCCGGCCGCGCAGCGGTTCCCCGCCGGCCGCGATCAACTCGCCGGACAGCACGACGAGTTCCGGGTCCAGTACGGCGACCATGGAGGCCAGACCGGTCGCGAGTCCGGTGGCGAACAGATCGAGGAGCCGTGAGTACGGGCCGTCCTCGCCCGCCTCCGCGGCTTCGGCGGCCCGGGCGATCAGCCGGGCCGCGACCTCGTGGTGGGTGCCGGAGCCGCGGCTGAGCTCGTCGTCGATGCCGAGCTCCCGGGCCAGCCGGGACAGCACCTGGGCGCCCGCCAGTTCCTGGAACCCGCCCGCGTTCACCTTGGTGACCTGGCGGACCAGCGGGGCTCCCGGCACCGGGAGGAAGCCGACCTCGCCGGCGCCACCGGTGAAGCCGCGGTGCAGCCGGCCGTTGATGACGAGGGCGGCACCGAGCCCCTCCTCGTTCCACAGCAGGACGAAGTCGTCGTGCCCGCGCGCCGCGCCGAGTCGTTGTTCGGCCACCGCGACCAGGTTCACGTCGTTCTCGTACTCGACCGGCATCGGCAGAAACGCGGCCAGCTCGTCCAGCAGGGTGGGGGAGTGCCAGCCGGGCAGATGCGAGGCGTACCGGAGCCGCCCGGTGCCGGGGTCGAAGGCGCCCGGGGTGCCGATGACGACCCGGTGTACATCGGCGCGGGTGAGCCCGGCGTCCTTGACCGCCCCGTCCAGCGCGTCCGCCACCTGCCGCACCACGGAGTCGGCGCGCCGCCCCGGGGTGCGCAGCTCGAACTCGCCGACCGTCTCACCGGTCACATCGGCGACGGCGGCGACGATCCGGCGGGCGTTCACATCCAGCCCCGCGACATGGGCGGCCCGCGCGTTCACCGCGTACAGCTGGGCATTGGGCCCCGGCCGCCCCGCCACGGTCCCGGTGGCGACGACCAGCCCGGCCGCCTCCAGCCGCGCGAGCAGCTGCGACGCGGTGGGCTTGGAGAGCCCGGTCAGCTTCCCGATCCTGGTCCGGGAGAGGGGCCCGTGCTCCAGCAGCAGATCGAGGGCGGCCCGGTCGTTCATGGCCCGCAGAACGCGGGGGGTACCCGGTGTGGTTCCGGCCATGAGCACTGCACCTGCCCTCTGTTAGGAAAGTTTCCTATTCGGTGAGAGGACGTTATGCGCGCGTCACCGGGCCGTCAATGGGCAGCGCCCCGGTGGCTACCAAAGCGTTACCTGGGGTGCTTCCGGAATGTATGGGTCCTTCGTTTTGCATTCCCAACCGGGCTGATGGCGAACCGAGTTGAGGTCACGTCGACCCACTCACGAGTGAGGGGCGCCCCGCAGACCTCGCGGGGCGCCCCTCACTCGTACGGCCGAGTCCTGCTCCGGCCGGGTCCTACTTCGACATGTTCGGCGGCGGGGTGAT
This sequence comes from Streptomyces sp. Ncost-T10-10d, assembly GCF_900091955.1. Lineage (GTDB taxonomy): Bacteria > Actinomycetota > Actinomycetes > Streptomycetales > Streptomycetaceae > Streptomyces. Next base: position 89,996 of record NZ_FMDF01000160.1, on the reverse strand, counting down.
CGGTGTCGTGGCCAGGGACTGCGGCGAGGTGGCCGACGCGTACGCCGAGGGGGCGGCCATGGCGGCCGTCGGGTCGGCCGGCGAGGGCTCGTCCGGCTGGGCCGGAACGCCGCCGACCATGCGGATTCCGGCCTCGTCGAAGGACCGCTTGATCCGCCAGCGCAGCTCGCGCTCCACGCCCAGCGCCTTGCCCGGCATCGTCTTCGCGGTCAACCGGACCGTCATCGAGTCCAGGAGCACCGAGTCCAGACCCAGGATCTCCACGGGGCCCCACAGCCGCTCGTTCCACGGGTCTTCCTTGGCCATCGCCGTGGTGGCCGCGGAGATCACCGCACGGACCTTGTCCAGATCCTCCGTGGGACGCACCGTCACATCGACACCGGCGGTCGACCAGCCCTGGCTGAGGTTGCCGATCCGCTTCACCTCGCCGTTGCGGACGTACCAGATCTCACCGTTGTCGCCGCGCAGCTTGGTGACCCGCAGGCCGACCTCGATGACCTCGCCGGAGGCGACGCCCGCATCGACGGTGTCGCCGACGCCGTACTGGTCCTCCAGGATCATGAAGACACCGGAGAGGAAGTCGGTGACCAGGTTGCGTGCACCGAAACCGAGCGCCACACCGGCCACACCGGCGGAGGCCAGCAGCGGAGCCAGATTGATCTGGAACGCGCCCAGGATCATCAGGGCGGCCGTGCCGAGGATCAGGAACGACGCGACCGAGCGGAGTACGGAACCGATTGCCTCGGAGCGCTGACGGCGGCGTTCCGTGTTGACCAGCAGCCCGCCCAGCGTGGTGCCCTCCACCGCTTGGGCGCTGCGGTTCATCCGGTCGATGAGCTTGGTGAGAGCACGGCGGACCGCGATGCGCAACACGATCGCGATCGCGGCGATGAGCACGATGCGCAGACCGATGCTCAGCCAGGTGGACCAGTTCTCCTCCACCCAGCTTGCGGCGTTACCGGCCTGCTCGGCGGCCTCGTCCAGCGAGCCGCCGGACCCGGGCGAGGGGGCTGCGGCCAACAGGGCGGACGGGAGCACGGTGGAACCTCCAGATGGACGACGGCGGACCAACCACACTAACGGGGTATCGGGGGTGTTCCGTTGCCACGATCGGGGGGAGAGCATGTCTCACGCGGGGCGCGCAGGCGGCGTGTGGCCGATCGCACATCGGGGCGCGGCCGCTGCGGCGGAGGCTCACAAGGGCCTGTTCCGGCGGGCGGCGAAGGTGTGAACGGCGGGGGCGGAGAAAAAATCCTCCCGGCCCGTTACTCGCACGTGGTGGCGCTTTGACCAGGCGTGAGTAGAGACTGAGATCGGATCGTCCCGGCGCGAGCCACGCGCCGCCGGCGTACAAGGAGGCATCCACCGTGCCGCATGTCCTGGTTCTCAACGCGTCGTACGAGCCGCTCGGCGTCGTACCGCTCCGCCGCGCGCTCGTCCTCGTGCTCGAAAACAAGGCCATCTGTCTTGAGGAGTCCGGCGCCTTCATGCACAGTGCCACCCGGGCCGTCCCGGCCCCCAGCGTCGTCCGCCTGAAGCGGTTCGTACGGGTTCCCTACCGGGGGCCCGTACCGCTGACCCGCAGGGCGCTGTTCGCCAGGGACGGGGGCCGCTGCATGTACTGCGGCGCCGCCGCGACCAGCGTCGACCATGTCATTCCGCGCAGCCGCGGCGGACAGCATGCCTGGGACAACGTGGTGGCGGCCTGCCGCCGCTGCAACCACGTCAAGGCGGACCGGCACCTGCCGGAGCTCGGCTGGCGGCTGCACCAGCAGCCCGCCCCGCCGACGGGTCTCGCCTGGCGCATCATCGGGACGGGACACCGCGACCCGCGCTGGCTGCCGTACTTGCAACCGTTCGGCGCGGACGACGCGATGGCCCGGATCGACGGCATCTCAGCCTGAGAGATCCGGGCTTCTGCGTCTCGGGAAGACGGTTTCGCGGAGCGCCGCGCGCACCGCGGCTCAGCGAGAGCGCGGTCTCCGGGCGGAGGACCCGGGCCGGCACCTCGTGCGCGGGCAGGGCGATCGCGCCCCGGCCTGAGGTCTGGGACCTCAGGCCCGGGCGCCGCAGCCGCGCAGCAGGGCTGTGTATGCGCCCTCGGCCGCACGGCCCTCGACGGTGCCGGGCGGGGTGAGGGCGAGGAAGGATCCGGTGTCACCGTGGTGGACGATCTTGCCGTCGTAGACGACGGTGACGTGGTCGGCCTCCTCGGCGAGGTCGGCGACGTCGTGCGTGGACAGCAGCACCCGGATGTCGCCGGTGAGCCCCGAGAGCATGTCCCTGAAGACCCGCCGCTGGTACGGGTCGAGCCCCGCGGTCGGCTCGTCGAGCAGCAGAACACGGGCACCGTGCACCAGCGCGCCGGCCACCCCGACCCGCCGCAACTGACCCCCGGAAAGGCGGTCGCTGCGCTCGTTCATCCGGTCGGCGAGGTCGACTTGGGCGAGGGACTTCCGGGCCCGTTTCCAGGCCTCGGGACGGCTCATGCCCTTGAGCCAGCCGATGTACGCGACGTACTCGCGTGCGGTGAGTCCGGGCATGGGGGTGATGTCCTGCGGCATCCACGCCACGTCCTGCCGGTACTGCCTTGTTCCCGCCGGGAGCCCATCGAGATGGACATTGCCCCGCTGTGGGGTGACGACCGAGGCCGCGAGTTTCAGCAAGGTCGACTTTCCCGCGCCGTTGGGCCCCAGGAGGATGGAGAGCCCTTCGGGGAGTGCGTAGTCGAAGTCCTGCAGGACAGGCTGCCGCCGACGCCGATAGCGATAGGTGCAGCGGGTGAGTTCGAGGGTCACGGTGCCTTCCTCGGAGCGAAGATCAGGGCCGTCACGCCGGCGATGAACACCAGCAGGGAGACGACGGCCGTGGGAACGTCGTAGGCGGACTGCGGTACGACGGTCCACAGGCGTGGCACATTGCCACGAAAGCCGATGCCGACGACAAGAACGAGCCAGGCCACGGGCACCAGAACCGCGGCCGGACCGACAACGGCGCGCCCAAGGAGCATCAGACCGGCCAGAAAGAGCACATTGCGGCCCGAAGCGGCGGCCTCCTGCGTACCGCCCCAGGCGGCGACCAGCAGGGCGCACCCGAGCGTCCCCGCAGCCAGCACGGCGACGAGCGCGGCGTCGTACCGGCCTATCGGCCGCACCCCGGAGTCCTCGGGGGCGGGGAGACGCGATTCGAGAACGTGCATGAGGCAGGCGAGGATCGGTACGGGGACGAAAAGGGTGAGGGCGACCTGAGGAGAACCGACGAGTGAAGGCAGGGCGACCCGGACGTTCTGCACCGCGAACAGGGGCAGCAGGAAACCGGCCAGCGCCAGCGGCATCATTGCGTTCGCCCGCCGGGCGCCGATCCACCACCTCATGTGCTGCTCGCTGTGCAGGAGGAGTTGAGGGTGCTGCGGATCCACCGGGCCTGCTCGCCGGGCGCCCGGCCGAGAACGTCACGGACCTGGGCGCCGACTTCGCTCTCGATCTGCTGGCTCTGGGGGGTCACGCCTTCGCGCCTGCGGCGGTCCTGGTACGCCTCGACCTGTCCGGTACGGGTGGCGGCCCACAGCCACACGGAGTGAGCCCGGACGACGGGAACCTGCGCGCAGCGGAACTTCAGCGCCCGGACCATGACCTGGTAGCCGGCCTCGTGCGGCTGGTCGGCCGACATGAGGCTCATCCTCCACACCCGGTCGCCGGACCCGGCCGAGGCCGTCCCGGTGAGCAGGTCCTCGATCCGTGTGGGGGCGGTGCCAGGGACTCCGGCGGCATGCAGGGTGCGCAGTACGTCGGACGCTTCGCGCTGGGCCTGTGCCAGGTGTTCGGAGGCCACTTGCGGCATGCACACCCGGGGCTGTTCCCCCGTGCAGTCCACAGCGGCCAGGCCGGTGGCCATGGGAGGCGTGTGCGGCCAGTCCCGGGTGATGTGGTGAGCACCGAGGACACCGGCCAGGGCGACACCGAGCGCGAGAACACCGCGCAGCGCCCGGGGGCCGAACGGCAGCCAGAGAAGCATCAGGCCGATGGCGATGCCCCCTGCCAGCAGGACAGGCGCGGCCACGGACACCAGCCGGGGTACTTCACCGAAGCCGATGTCGGAGAACTGCCCGGACACATGGCGGAGCCAGTAGGGCTCTGTGGCCCGGGTGAAGGCGACTGCGATCCAGTCCACCACGGCAACCACCGGGGTGGCGATCAGCTGCGGCAGAACGGAGCCGAGGGTAAATCCAACAATCGCGTGGGCAACCGATATCACCATGCCCATCAAGGGCAGCCGCAGGGAGTCGAGGCTCGGGACAGTGCCGCTGCGAACAAGGGACACGGCCGACGGCAGCAACAATACGAGCCAGGACAAAATCACCACGGGCAACAGGGCGTTGGCCGCGACCCGATAACGGCTACGGGAGGGCAGCAATTCCCAGACATGAGCTTTCCGCAACCGCCCGCTTTCCCATACCCCAAGGGCGGCAGAAACCGCATAGGCGAGCGCGTAAAGAACCATGAGCGGAGCCGACACAATGGCTGGAGCCCAGTGGTGATATTGGCTGAGAGGTGCGACTTCTCCCGTCAGGTAATAAAGGGAAGTCAGCAGGAGAACGACGGGGCCGGCCCAGCGCACGCTGCTACTGCGCAGTGCGGTGGTGAATTTCATCGCGACTCACAGAGTTTAAGGGTGCGCCCCGGGGGCCGCCGTGACGGCCCCCGGGGCGGATGTTCAGTCAGCCGTCGGCCTTGGTGGTGTCGACGCTGACAACCCGGACGCTGAGCTGCGGGCCGACGGTCATGCTGGCGATCTTCCTGATCTGGAAGTAGACGTTCTTCATACCCGAGCCCAGGTCGGTCCACTCGCCGTTGCTCGTACCACCGCCGAAGCAGGCGGTAAAGGTCTTGGTGTCGTACGAGTCGTCGGGCTGGAAGGGGATGTCGCGCCACATCTGCACATCGGTGTTCTTTGCCACACCGTCGGTGCGACAATCGGTGAACTGGATTTGCGAGTACAGCTCGTCGGACCAGCGGCGGGACTCGAACCCCACACTTGCCGCGGTAATGCTGCTTGACCAGTTGGCTTCAGCAGAAGTGGCGAAAACGAGAGTGATGACCGCGGCCGTCCCGGCCGTCGTTGCCAGGCGTGCGCTAAATTTCACGAATTTCCCATTCTGGATTCAATCCAGCACGAAAGGTGCAAACTTTCGTATCCCCCCGTGCATGCGAAGATTCCCCCCTCGCATCGTCCAGACAATAACACCTGGGTGAATCTCCGGGCAACGCTTTTCTTGGCTGCGGGAGGTGCGCCCTCCAGTCGTAGAAGGATCCCGCAGGTGATATTCACGCGGTGCCCCATTCTGAGGCATTTCGGCATGCCCGCACATAGTGAGCCGGATCGTATTTGCTTCCATATGTGCAGATTTCACAGGTCATCACATTCTGACGTTCCCCTGGAACAGGACAATCTGGCCTCGATTCTTCAACGGAATTCGGCCACTGGCCGGTTCGATTCATCCGTCATGTTCTCGTGCTGTGCGAGGCGGGTCGTCGGAGGGACGGCCGCCATCCGCACGGGGCACGCCACCTGCGCAGGCCGCCCTGCCCTGCTCGCAACCGTTCGGCGCGGACGACGCGATGGCTCGGACCGATGGCATATCGGCCTGATTTCCCGGGCCTTTGCCGTCCCCGGGCAGGTAAGCCGGGGAAGGTCAGTTGTCCTGCCCGGCCACGGCGTACGCCTGAACCGACCAGAGCGAGTAGCCGAACTCGGTGGCGCGGGCATCGCCCTGCACCCTGAGGAAGCGGGTGTCCTTCGCGTCCATCCGGACCGACTCGTGCCCGCCCCTGCCGTCCCGTACGGTCGCCGCCGTGCGCCAGTTGCGGCCGTCCGCGGAGACCTGGATGCGGTAGCGGGACGCGTATGCGTCCTGCCAGTGCAGCACCACCTGGCCGACCCGGGCCGGCTGCGGCAGTTCCGCCTGCCACCAGGCGCCGTCCTCGGCCGGCGAGGACCAGCGGGTCTCCGGATCGCCGTCGGAGGCGGCCGCCGCCGGGAAGTCCGGGGTCTCGTCGCCGGACGAGGAGACGGCGGCGGTACGCACCAGGTCGGCGCCCGCGGTGCGCGGGTACGCCCGGACGGTCAGCGTGCTGCGTTCTTCGCCGAAGCCGATCGGCACCTCGTACTCGCCGGCCGGGGTGCCCTTCGGGACGGTGATCTCGACGGGGACGTCGGTACGGGAACCGCGCGGCACCCTCGTCTGCTTCGGGACGCGCACCTCGATGCCCTCGGGCGCCTTCGCGGTGAGCGTGCCCCGCACCTCGGCAGGGCGCCGGGCGGCCAGCCGCGCCTCGACCCGCTGCGGCCCGCCGCCGATCTCGGCGTCCGTCTCGCCGCGTGCGAGATCTAGCCGGGCGGCGGGCTCGTCGCCGAACCAGGGCACGAGCGCGCGCACCTGCGGAGCCCGGCCCCGCGCACTCCCCGAGGCGGCGGTCTCGATGCTGCTTCCCATCCGGCTTCCCGGGACGATCGGCGGCAACGTGCCCGTGATGACCGGCGGTGTCGACGGACCGCCCGTGGGCCAGCTGATCCGGAGCGCGTCGGCCCGCAGCCCCCTGGCCGGCATCTGGGTCCAGCCGGTGGCCGACACGGGGCCGAGGCTGCGCCAGCCCTCGCCGGACACATGGGCCTCCAGCGTCGCACCGGCCACGGCGCCGCTGCCGGGCACCGTCATCGCCGTCACGGTCTCCACCGGGCGGGAGCGGTTCAGCCGGACCGTGTAGCTGCCCGGGGCCTCGGTCACCGTACCGGCGTCGCGGTCCGCGCCCGTCCAGGCGTCCGCCTCCCGGCGCACCCGGTCCAGGAACGGGCCGAGGACGCCCTTGCCGACCGTCGCACCGCTCGCCTTCGCGGCCTTGCGCACCGGCTCCAGCGCCAGCGAAGCCTGCCACGCGGCAGCGCCGTCACCGCGCAACTGGGCCTGCAGCAGATCGACGGCCAGCTCGCCCGCCCGGCCGTACCGGGACAACTGCTCCGTCCACGGCCGCACTTCGCCGTCCAGAAGCCCGTCGGCCGGCCCCTTCAACCGCTGCGGGGTCTCCCGCATCACGGTGAACGCCGCCCGCAGCCTGCGCGCCGCATCGGCCTGCGCCGTCGCGTCGGTCGTCGTACGGGACTGCCAGAACGCGGCCAGCAGCGGCTGCAGATACGCCGACTCGTCAGCGCCCAGCACGGACGTCGCACTGTTCCCGGCCAGCGCGCGCAACGCGTCCCTGGTGCGGGCGTCGTCGCCCGCCAGATCATCGATCGCCGCCTGCCAGGACTCCTGCGGCCGGTACCCCTTCGGGTTCCAGGCGAAGTCGGCGGCGGTGAACAGCGGGATGCGGGACGCGGACGGCTGCTCCATGGCGTTGGCGAGCAGTGCCGCGGAACCCATCGCCACCGCCGGGTCCCGGCCGGTGTACGGACCGAGGAAGATGCGGTCCTGTGCGTAGTCGTTGACCGGATAGTTGTCCATCGTGATCAGCGGATGCCGGAACGTGGCGCGGGCACCGGCCAGTTCGCCGCCCGTGATGGTCCTCGGTACGACCCCGACACCGGTCCAGGCGATCTGGACCCGGTCGTCCAGTTCCTCGGCGAGCGCCCTGCGGTAGTCGGTCGACCCGTCCTGGTAGAACTCCGTCGGCATGACCGACAGCGGCTTCGCGTCCGGATAGCGGTCCGCGAGATGCCGCGCCACCTTGCTCGCCACCCGCGCCTGCGCCCTGGCCGCCGCCTCGGGTCCGCTGCCGAAGGTGTCGGCGTCGCTGTCGCAGTGCCACTCGCTGTAGCTGACGTCCTGGAACTGCAGCTGGAAGACCCGCACACCCAGCGCCCACATCGCGTCGAGCTTCTTCGTCAGCGCCTTCACGTCGTTGTCCGACGACATGCACATGGCCTGGCCGGGGGCGACGGCCCAGCCGAGCGTCACATGCTCGGCGCGGGCCCGCTCGGCCAGTGCCCGAAAGTCGGCGCGCCGGTCGGCGGGGTACGGGTCGCGCCAACGGGCCTGCCGGTACGGGTCGTCGCCCGCCGCGTACAGATACCTGTTCTGCTTCGTGCGCCCCATGAAGCCGATCTGTGCCAGCCGCTCCGCACGGGTCCACGGCTGCCCGTAGAAGCCCTCGGTCATCCCGCGTACGGCGGCGCCCGGCCAGTCCCTGACGGTGACCCCGGCGACGCTCTTGTCCCCGATCAGCTGACGCAGTGTCTGCACGCCGTGGAAGAGACCGTCCTCGCCGACGCCGTCCACGGCGACGGTGTCCCGGCCCGCGACCCGGCCCACCGCGATCCGGTAGCCACCGGACGGCAGATCGCCGCGGTCCGGGGCGCGCAGCGAGCGCAGGGCGTCCTGGGCACCGTCGCCGCCGAGCCGGATGACGGTTCCGCGACCCGGCAACGCCTCGTGGACCGTCCGCACGCCCGCGTCCCGCAGGATCTGCCGGAGTGCGTCGACGGCGTACGGATCCGCGTGCGCGCCGGCCACGAGGGTGACCTCGGCAAGGAGCGGTACGGAGGACCCGGACGCCTTGATGGACTGGGGCCGCGGCCATACGGCGGGCAGCGTGCCGTCGTCGGTGCGGTCGGAGGTGGTGACGGCGGTGGAGCCGGGCGCCGAAGGGGCTGCGACGGCAGCCGGCGTCCCGGCGGAGAGCAGCCCGCCGAGCACGGCGACCGCGACAGCCGTTGCCTGCTTTCTGCGCCTGAGCCGCATTGCTCTTCTCCCTCGCTCCCACGGGTGGGCTCCGAGCCCACCACCCACGCGCGAGGGTGTCAATGCGGGGGGCTGTTGTGCCGTAAATGCCCGATGCGGCGGGTGAGGTGAGGGGTGATCGGCTGTTGACGGGCGACGCCAAGGATGACGTCGAATGGCCGAAAACAGCGGACAACTTACGGAGAACCGGGCTCCGGGGACGAAATGTGACCCAGGGCACGTTGAATTCGTTGTGGTAACGCCTACGTCTGCGGTCGAGCCCGCTGGGTAGGTCTGCTGTGTCCTGTTCCTCCACGGCCGGGAGGCCACCATGCCCGCTGCCGCGCAGCTTCTGCTCTCCGCCCTCTCCCAACAGGAACCCGGTCCCGTCCCGCTGCCCGGTGCGGTTTCGGCCGCCGGGCCCGGCCCCGGTCCGCTGACGAGCGAGCCGCCGCTCGCCGACGCGATACCTCTCACCAGCGAGCCGCCGCTCGCCGACGCCACACCACTGACCAGCGAAGCCCCGCTCGCCGTCAATGCCCCGCTGACCAGCGAGCCGGCCACCTCCGGCGGCGCGTGGGGCATGGAGTTCCCAGGAGTCTGAATGGGCTTGTCCCGGCTCGCCGCACTGCACGGCGTCGCCACCTCCTACTCCCCGTCCGCCGATGTCACGGTGTCCGTTCCCGACGACACCGTCATCGCCGTGCTCGCCGCGCTCGGTGTGGACGCCGCCACGCCCGAATCGGTACGGGAATCGCTCGTCGCCGCCGAGTCCTCGGCCCGTTCCCGGCTGCTGCCGCCGACGCTGGTGGTGTGGACCGGGGAGCCACTGCCCCCGGCCCTGACCACCCTGCCGCCCGGCACTTCGCTGGACATCGGACTCGATCGAGGAGGGGACGGCGGATCGCCCCCGCCTCGGCGGATGTACATTCCGGCCGACCGACCGGATCCGGCCGTTTCGGGACGGGGCACCGCCGACGCAGGCGCGGGTGCGGACGGGGAGAGCGGAACGGACGCGGCTGAAGGTGCGGGAGGCGGTGCCCCGACGCGCGTGCCCCCGACCCCCGCCTGGTGGGTCGAACCGCCGCTCGGGGTGCACCGGTTGGCCGTACGCGCTCCGGGTGGCCGGAGCGCGACCGGCACGCTCGTCGTCGCCCCGTCCCGGGTGCCGCAGCCGCCCGCACGCAGCCACGGATTCCTCGTCCAGCTCTACTCCCTGCTCTCCGCCCGCTCCTGGGGCATGGGCGACCTCGGGGACCTCGCCGACCTCGCCGCCTGGTCCGGGCGGACCCTCGGCGCCGGATTCGTCCAGGTGAACCCGCTCCACGCCGCCGTGCCCGGCAATCCCACCGACCCGTCCCCGTACCGCCCGTCGTCACGGCGTTTCCCCGACCCCGTCCATCTGCACATCGAGTCCATCCCCGAGTACGGGCACGTGCCGGACCGGGGCACCCTCGACGATCTGCGCCAGGACGCGGCGACGCTCAGCGACACCGTGCTGAACAAGGCCGCCCTGATCGACCGGGACGCCGTCTGGGAGCTCAAGCGCCAGGCCCTCGAACTCGTGACGAAGGTGCCCCTCACCCCGGGCCGCCGCGCCGCGTACTGCGACTTCCTGGCCGAGCAGGGACAGGCCCTGGAGGACCACGCCCTGTGGTGCGCCCTCGCGGAGGTGCACGGCTCCGACTGGCACACCTGGCCGCCCGCGCTCCGCGACCCCCGTTCCAAGGAGACCGCCCGCGCCCGCCGCGCGCTGCTGGACCGGGTCGATTTCCACTGCCGGCTCGCCTGGCTGACCGACAGCCAGCTCGCCGCCGCCCAGCGTGCCGCCCTGGACGCCGAAATGGCCGTCGGTATCGTGCACGACCTCGCCGTCGGCGTGCACCCCGGCGGCGCCGACGCCTGGGCCCAGCAGGACGCCTTCGCGCACGGCATGTCCGTCGGCGCGCCTCCGGACGCCTTCAACGCCCGCGGCCAGGACTGGGGCCTGCCGCCCTGGCGCCCCGACGTCCTCGCCGCGTCCGGCTACGCCCCGTACCGAGGACTGCTGCGCGGACTGTTCGCCCACGCGGGAGCCCTGCGCATCGACCACGTCATGGGTCTGTTCCGGCTCTGGTGGGTGCCCGAGGGGCGCCCGCCCACCGAGGGCACCTACGTCAGCCACGACGCCGAGGCGATGCTCGCCGTCCTCGTCCTGGAGGCGCACCGGGCCGGTGCGGTCGTCATGGGGGAGGACCTCGGCACCGTCGAGCCGGGGGTACGCGAGGCGCTGGCCCGACGCGGCGTGCTCGGCACTTCCGTGCTCTGGTTCGAACGGGACTGGGCGGGCACCGGCCGCCCGCTGGCCCCCGAGGCGTGGCGCGAGGGCTGCCTGGCCACCGTCACCACGCACGACCTGCCGTCCACCGCAGCCCGGCTGACCGGCGACCATGTGACGCTGCGCCACCGCCTCGGCCTGCTCACCCGCAGCCTCGCCGAGGAGCTGACCGCGGACGCGACCGACACCGCCGAGTGGCTGGGACATCTCGCCCGGCTCGGCCTGTTTCCCGAGGGGGCGGGCGACGAGGAGGGCGCCGCCCGCGCCGTACACCGCTTCCTGCTGCGCACCCCCGCCCGCATGGTCGGAGTCTGGCTGCCCGACACGCTGGGCGACCGCCGCCCGCAGAACCTCCCCGGCACCTGGGACCAGTACCCCAACTGGCGACTGCCCGTCGCCGACGCGGACGGCCACCCGGTCACCCTGGAGGAGCTGGCCGCCGCACCCCGCCTGCACCGGCTGATGGAGGTCTTCGAATCTCGCGGGAACCGCCCGGGAACCCGCCCGGATCCCCACCCGGAATTCCATCCGGAATCCCGCTCGTGACCCCGTACGGCACCCCCGGGCGCGCGCCCGTCCTGGGCGTTCGCTACGTTTGCACCGTGGACAAGAAGAACGCAATGCGCGCCGGCGCCGTGGCGGCCGGTACGACGCTGATGATGCTGCTCATGTCGTCCCCCGCGCTTGCGCTGACCCGTGACGCCGGTGACGACCCGGGTCCCGGCCTGAGCGTGATGGAGACGATCGGTCTCTACGTCGTGGCTCCCATCGCCCTGTTCGTGGTCATCGCGGGCCTGGTCATGGTCCTCGACAAGTCCAAGAAGCAGGCCTAGCACCCACGCTCTTCCCGAGTGCGCCGCAGGTACCCCGTACCGTGCGGCGCACACGCATGTCCGGACCCGGATGCCCGGTCCGGGCGCCGGGTAGGTTGCGGCCATGATCGAGTGGGACGTCAAGAAGCTCCGCATCCTTCGCACCCTGCGCGACCGGGGCACGGTCACCGCGACCGCGCAGGCCCTGCTGATGACCCCGTCCGCGGTCTCGCAGCAGCTGTCCAACCTGTCCGGCCAGCTCGGCGTACCGCTTCTGGAGGCCCAGGGCCGACGGGTCCGCCTCACCGACGCGGCGCACCTCGTGCTGCGCCACGCCGAGGCCGTCTTCGCCCAACTGGAGCGCGCCGACGCCGAGCTGACCGGCTATCTGCGCGGCGAGGCCGGCGAGGTACGGATCGCGGCGTTCTCGACGGCGGTGCCCGCCCTCGTCGTACCGGCGATCCAGCGGCTGCGCGCCGAAGAGCGCCCGGGACCGGACGTACGGGTGCGGGAGGCGGAGGCCGCGCAGGCGTACGAACTCCTGGCCGCCGGTGATGTGGACCTCGCCCTGTCCCTGGCCGCGCACGCCCCGACGGCCCGCGACCCCCGGTTCGCGGTGTCGCCCCTGCTGGCGGACCCCCTGGACGTGGCCCTGCCCGCGGACCACCGCCTCGCCGCGGCGCCCGCCCTCCGTCTGGCGGATCTCTCCGGCGACCCTTGGATCTTCGGTGGCTCGGGCCCCTGGTCACAGATCACGACGGCCGCGTGCGAGGCCGCCGGATTCGTGCCCGAGCAGGCGCACAGTGCCTCCGGCTGGACGGCGATCCTGGCCATGGTCGAGGCGGGCATGGGGGTGGCCCTGATCCCGCGCATGGCATCGGCGGAACGGCACAGCCGGGGCGGTGTGGTGATGCGCGCACTGGAAGCGGACCAGCCGCGACGCCATGTGGTGGCGGCGGTACGGCAGGGGGCCGAGCGGGGTCCGGCGGTGGCCAGAGTCCTCGCGGCGCTCGGCGAAGCGGCCTCATCGTTCACTTCAGCTGAATAAATAATGCAAAAAGTTTCGATGGACCTAATGGGTTGTCCGCCGCGACAGTAGGCGCATGACCTTCGAACAGAATGAGAACCGGCACGAGGACCCCCACGCCAACGATGCGGCTCCGTACGGCGGTGGCGACCCGTACGCCGACTACCGCACCACCGACCTCCCCTTCACCGAACTCGTCGACCTCGCCGACCGCCGCCTCGGCGCGGGTGTGATCGCCGCCAACGACGAGTTCTTCGCCCAGCGCGAGAACCTCCTGGTCCGGGAGCGCGCGGTCTTCGACCCCGAGCACTTCGGCCACAAGGGCAAGATCATGGACGGCTGGGAGACCCGCCGCCGACGCGGTGCGGACGCGGCCCATCCGTTCCCGGCCCCCGAGGAGCACGACTGGGCCCTGATCCGCCTCGGTGCTCCCGGCATCATTCGCGGCATCGTCGTCGACACGGCCCACTTCCGCGGCAACTACCCGCAGCGCGTCTCGATCCAGGCGACGGCGGTCGAGGGCTCACCCGGCCCTGCCGAACTCCTCGCCGACGACGTGAAGTGGGAGGAGATCGTCCCGCCGACCCCCGTACGCGGCCACGCCGCCAACGGCTTCGAGATCACCGGCGGCCGTCGCTACACCCATGTCCGTCTCTGCCAGCACCCCGACGGCGGCATCGCCCGGCTCCGCGTCCACGGCGAGGTCCTCCCCGACCCGTCCTGGCTCGCCATGCTCGGCACCTTCGACCTGATCTCGGTCCTGAACGGCGGCAGTTACGAGGACGCCTCCGACCGCTTCTACTCCTCGCCGACCCAGATCATCCTGCCCGGCACCTCCCGCAAGATGGACGACGGCTGGGAGAACCGCCGCCGCCGGGTCCGCGACACGAACGACTGGGTCCGCTTCCGCCTCCCCGCCCAGGGCGTGGTCCGCGCGGTCGAGATCGACACGGCCTACCTCAAGGGCAACGCGGCCGGCTGGATCGCCCTCCAGGGCCGCAACGGTGAGACGGGTGAATGGTTCGAGATCATCCCCCGCACCAGGCTCCAGCCCGACACCCTCCACCGCTTCCCCCTCCGCGACCGGGCGATCGTCACCCACGTCCGTCTCGACGCCTTCCCGGACGGCGGAGTCGCCCGCATGCGCCTGCACGGCAGCCTGACGGAGTCGGGTGCGGCCGAACTGGTCCGGCGCCACGAGGAGTCGGGCGCATGACCCCCATCCCGCAACCTCTTCCTCCCGTAATCGCCTTCCTCCTGTAACCCCCTTTGCTCCCGCCCGTCGGACGGCTGCGCGACGGCGCCCGCCCGACGGGCGGTTTCCAAGGCCGACGCCCCCGGACGAGGGCGTGAGCACGGACGGCTGTGCCCGGACGGATCCGGATGCGCGTGCGCGTCGGCGGAGCCGGATTCCCGGTGTTCGAGGCCGGAGGCCCGATGCCTCATGGCGTGGCGGCAGCGACTGCGGGCGCGGAGATCAGGGCCGTGGCCGACCCGGGTGGTGAGACGTTCCGGCTGCTGTGATCCGACAACCGGGTGGGAGAGAGGAAGGGGCGCCCCCGCCATCGCGGGAGGCGCCCCTCACTGCTTCACCGTTCAGTCGTTACGCCGTGGCCGCCGCAGCGTCCGCGGCCTGGGCCTTCAGCGCGCGCTCCACACCCGAACGCGACTCGGACATCAGACGGCGCAGGGCCGCGTTCGGCTCCGCCGAGGACAGCCAGGCGTCCGTGGTGTCCAGCGTGGCCTGCGAGACCTGGACGGCCGGGTAGAGGCCGACGGCGATCTGCTGCGCCATCTCGTGGCTGCGCGACTCCCAGACGCCCTTGACCGCTGCGAAGAACTTCTCCGTGTACGGAGCGAGCAGTTCGCGCTGGTCGGTCTGGACGAAGCCGGCGATGACCGCCTCCTGGAGGGAGTTCGGCAGCTTGTCGGACTCGACGACCGAGGCCCACGCCTCCGCCTTCGCCTCCTCGGTGGGGCGGGCCGCGCGGGCGGTCGCCGCGTGGCGTTCGCCCGCCGCCGTCTTGTCGCGCTCGTACTCGGCGGCGATCTCGTCCTCTTCGAGCAGGCCGGTGGCGGCGAGCCGCTCGATGAACGCCCAGCGCAGCTCCGTGTCGACGGCGAGGCCCTCGATCGTCTCCTTGCCGTCGAGCAGCGACTGCAGCAGGTCCGTCTGCTGCGGGGTGCGGGCCGTCGCCGCGAAGGCGCGGGCCCAGGCCAGCTGGTGGTCGCTGCCCGGCTCCGCCGCGCGCAGGTGCGCCAGCGTGGCCTCGGTCCACTGTGTCAGCCCGGCCTCGCGCCACTCCGGCGCCGCGTACAGGTCCAGCGCCAGCTTCACCTGACGGTGCAGCGACTGGACGACGCCGATGTCCGACTCCTTGCCGATGCTGGAGAGCACCAGGGAGAGGTAGTCCCGGGTCGCCAGCTCGCCGTCGCGGGTCATGTCCCAGGCGGAGGCCCAGCACAGGGCGCGGGGGAGGGACTCGGTGAAGTCGCCGAGGTGTTCGGTGACGACGCGCAGCGACTCCTCGTCGAGACGGACCTTCGCGTACGAGAGGTCGTCGTCGTTCAGCAGGATCACGGCGGGGCGGGCGGTGCCGGCCGGGAACGGCACGGTCGTGCGCGCGCCGTCGACGTCCAGCTCGATCCGGTTCGTACGGACCAGCTTGCCGGAGTCGTTGTGGTCGTAGCAGCCGATCGCGATGCGGTGGGGCCGCAGCGTCGGCTCGCCCTTCGCGCCGGCGGGGAGGGCCGGGGCCTCCTGGAGGACCGTGAAGGACGTGACGTGGCCGTTCTCGTCCGTCTCGATCTCAGGGCGCAGGATGTTGATGCCCGCCGTCTCCAGCCACGCCTTCGACCAGGTCTTCAGGTCGCGGCCGGAGGTCTCCTCCAGCGCGCCCAGCAGGTCGGACAGCCGGGTGTTGCCGAACGCGTGCGCCTTGAAGTACGCCTGGACGCCCTTGAAGAACTCGTCCATGCCGACGTACGCCACCAGCTGCTTCAGGACCGAGGCGCCCTTGGCGTACGTGATCCCGTCGAAGTTGACCAGCACATCGTCCAGGTCACGGATGTCCGCCATGATCGGGTGCGTGGACGGCAGCTGGTCCTGGCGGTAGGCCCAGGTCTTCTCGGAGTTGGCGAACGTGGTCCAGGAGTGCGGCCACTTCGAGCCCTCCGCGTACGCCTGGCAGGCGACCGAGGTGTACGTGGCGAACGACTCGTTCAGCCACAGGTCGTTCCACCATTCCATGGTGACGAGGTCGCCGAACCACATGTGCGCCAGCTCGTGCAGGATGGTCTCCGCACGCCGCTCGTACGCCGCGTCCGTCACCTTCGAACGGAACACGTACTGGTCGCGGATGGTGACCGCGCCCGCGTTCTCCATCGCACCGGCGTTGAACTCCGGGACGAACAGCTGGTCGTACTTGGCGAACGGGTAGTCGTAGTCGAACTTCTCCTGGAACCAGTCGAAGCCCTGCCGCGTCACGTCGAAGATCGCGTCCGCGTCGAGGAACTCGGCCAGCGACGGACGGCAGTAGATGCCGAGCGGAACGGACTGGCCGTCCTTCTCGTAGCTGCTGTGCACCGAGTGGTACGGGCCGACGATCAGGGCCGTGATGTACGTCGAGATGCGGGGTGTCGGCTCGAAGGACCAGACGTCGTCCTGCGGCTCGGGCGTCGGCGAGTTCGAGATGACCGACCAGCCCTGCGGCGCCTTCACCGTGAACCGGAACGTCGCCTTGAGGTCGGGCTGTTCGAAGCTGGCGAAGACGCGACGCGCGTCCGGAACCTCGAACTGGGTGTAGAGGTACGCCTGCTGGTCGACCGGGTCGACGAAGCGGTGCAGGCCCTCACCCGTGTTGGTGTACGAGCAGTCGGCGACGACCTTCAGCTCGTTGGAGCCCGCGACCAGGTGCGGGAGCCTGATGCGCGAGTCGCGGAACACGGCCGCGACATCCAGCGACCTGCCGTTCAGCTCGACCTCGTGCACGGCCGGGGCGACCAGGTCGATGAAGGTCTCCGCACCGGCTTCGGCGGAGTCGAAGCGCACGGTGGTCACGGACCGGTAGGTGCCGCCCTCCTGCGCTCCGGAGAGGTCGAGATCGATCTCGTACGCGTCCACGGTCAGCAGGCGCGCCCGCTCCTGTGCCTCTTCGCGGGTCAAATTGGTGCCAGGCACGCGGTCATCTCCTTGGTATGTGACGTTTCCGGTCATCCTTCCATGTCACATGCCCGAATGGAGTGGCTATGGGTGTGCCACCGCGGTAGCATCAATGGTATGAAGATCAGTGTGAGCCTGCCGCAGGAGGATGTCGCCTTCGTCGACGAGTACGCCCTGAAGACCGATGCGGATTCCCGGTCCGCGGTGATCCATGCCGCCATCGAGCTGCTGCGTGCCGCCGGTCTGGAGGCGGAGTACACAGAGGCGTTCGAGGAGTGGGACGCGAGCGAGGACGCCGCGCTCTGGGACCGTACGGTCGGAGACGGAATCGCCGATGCGTAGAGGCGACATCCACCTGGTCGATCTGGAGCCGGCCAGGGGCAGCGAGGCCAACAAGGTCAGGCCTGCCGTGATCGTCTCCAACAACGCCGCCAACCAGTCGGTCGAGCTCAACGGCAGAGGCGTGATCACCGTGGTGCCTCTGACATCGAACACCGCACGTGTTCTCACGTTCCAGGTCCTTCTCAGGGCCGACGAGAGCCGTCTGCCGAAGGACTCGAAGGTCCAGTGCGAGCAGGTCCGGGCGGTCGCCCCGGACCGTGTCCTGAAGCGGATCGGTATCGTCCCCCGCCGGCGCATGGCCGAGATCGACGCCGCCCTGCGTCGGCATCTCGCCCTCTGACGGATACGAAAGGGCGGCCACCGCACCGCGGTGGCCGCCCTTTTCGTGCGTACAGGCGTCAGCCGTTCAGCTCCGCCGCCACCAGCTCCGCGATCTGTACCGCGTTCAGCGCCGCGCCCTTGCGCAGGTTGTCGTTGGAGACGAAGAGCGCGAGGCCGTTGTCCACGGTCTCGTCGACCCGGATCCGGCCGACGAACGAGGCGTCCTTGCCGGCCGCCTGCAGCGGGGTGGGGATCTCGGAGATCTCGACGCCCGGGGCGTCCTTCAGCAGCTCGTATGCGCGCTCGACGCTGATCGGACGGGCGAAACGTGCGTTGACCTGGAGCGAGTGGCCGGAGAAGACCGGCACCCGGACGCAGGTGCCGGACACCTTCAGCTCCGGGATCTCCAGGATCTTGCGGGACTCGTTGCGGAGCTTCTGCTCCTCGTCGGTCTCGAAGGAGCCGTCGTCGACGATCGAGCCGGCCAGCGGCAGCACGTTGAAGGCGATCGGGCGCTTGTAGACGCCCGGCTCGGGGAAGTCGACGGCCTCGCCGTCGTGGGTGAGCTTGTCGGCGTCGGCGACGACCTTGGACGCCTGGCCGTGCAGTTCGGCGACACCGGCCAGGCCGGAGCCGGACACCGCCTGGTAGGTGGCGACGGTCAGCGTCTGGAGGCCGGCCTCGTCGTGCAGCGGGCGCAGCACGGGCATGGCGGCCATCGTGGTGCAGTTCGGGTTGGCGATGATGCCCTTGGGCCGGTTCGCGATCGCGTGCGCGTTGACCTCGGAGACGACCAGCGGGACCTCGGGGTCCTTGCGCCAGGCGGAGGAGTTGTCGATCACGACGGCGCCCTGCGCGGCGACCTTCTCGGCGAGCGCCTTCGACGTTGCGCCACCGGCCGAGAACAGCACGATGTCCAGCCCGGAGTAATCGGCCGTCGAGGCGTCCTCGACGGTGATCTCCCGGCCCTCCCACTCGATGGTGGAGCCCGCGGAGCGCGCGGAGGCGAACAGCCGCAGCTCGTCGGCCGGGAACTTCCGCTCGGCCAGGATCCTGCGCATGACTGTGCCGACCTGACCGGTGGCGCCGACGATTCCGACCTTCACAGGGACTCCTTCGAACGTACGAACTGGCACGGTTGCCGTTCCATGATGCGTGTGTCCACGGCTTCCTTGTCCAATCCATTGTCCGCGTTGCGGACATCGCCCGCCCGGCCGGGCAGAGCAGTGGGCGGGAGCTCCACTGAGCACCCGCCCCACTGTCGTACGGATCACACGGTGACCGCGGTCACCGCGGAGATCACGGGCTCCGCTACGGCGTGACCTTCTCGATCACGACGCTACCGGTGCCCGCCGCGGTCCCGTGGCTGTTCACCAGGTGGACCTCGCCGAAGAACTGCCGGCCCTCGGGGGCCGCCCCGGCGACCGAGACCTCGGCACCGATCTGGGCGGAGGCGCCGTTGGCCAGGTTCACGGCCTTCGACTCGTCGACCTTGATCGTGCCGAGCGACGGCGCGTAGTACACATCGCGGTAGTCGTAGGTGGTGGTCCCGGCCGGAACGCTGTAGCCGTCGATCACGACGGTGTACGTACCGGCGGCCGGCTTCACCAGGCTGACCGACTCCTCGGAGCCGGCCGTGGTGGACTTGCCGACCTGGGTGTTGCCCCGGAAGACGTACAGGTCGATGTCGGCGTTGGCGTCCGACGTACCGCCGATGGCGACGTCCAGCTTCTCGACGCCCTCACCGATGGTGACCTCGAACTCCTGCTCGTCGCCCGTCTTGATCGACGGCTTGGCGACCTTGGCCGAGCCCAGCGAGCCGCCCTTGAGCGTGCCCTCCAGGTCGCCCGCGTTGTTGGTGACCTTCCAGCTCACCGGGGCGGGCGTGCCGATCTTCGCCTCGGCGATGGTCTGCACCGCCGGGTCGAAGGTCGCGCCGAGCAGCGAGACATCCAGCTTGTACGGGTTGTCCAGCAGCGGCGACGTACGCCGTGCCTCGACCTCGATCTCCCAGACGCCCGGCTGCGGGTCCTTGTAGGAGCGCACGTCGGGGCGGCAGGTGTTGGCCGGGTTCTCGTAGTTCGGGTAGCAGAAGATCGTGGAGCTGTCCTCCATCTGTACCCCGTACGGGTGGATCGAGATGAAGCGGGTCTGGCTGCCCGAGCGCAGCGCGCTCATCGCGACCTCAAGGGTCTTGGCGCCCTCCGGCACGGTCAGGAAGTACGACGTGGTGCTGTTGCGCTGCACCGAGCCGGACGCCTTGAACGCGTAGGCGGGCTTCGCGAGCTCCTTGGAGACGACGACCGTGGTGAGGATCTGCTGGTCCACGCCGACGGTCCTGCTGTCGTCCACCCGAAGGATCGCGCTGTGCACGCCCGCGCTGCCCGGCTTCGCCTCGACCTTGACGGTGACGGGCTTGCCCAGCGGCAGGGAGACCGTGCTCGGACCGGTCAGCTTGAAGGTGCCGTCGTTGTTCTTCCACGACAGCTGGTGCCTGACGGCCTTGTCCGGTCCCGTGGTGCGGGTGATCGTGACGTCGTACGACTTCTTCTGACCGGCCTTCAGACCGCCCTCGCGGTCGTACAGACCGGTACCGAAGCCGGGGGTCTTCAGCGCGAAGTCGATCGCGGTGTCGACCGGGGCCTTCACCGCGTACTCGTGCGCCGGGGCGCCCTGCTTCTCGATCTGCTTCCAGGCACCGACGATGTTGATCAGACCGGAGCCCTGGGCGTGCGCCGGCACCCCCTTGATGTGGGTGGCGGTGCTGGTCAGCGCCGTACGCAGATCGGCCGGCGGCAGCTCGATGTGCTTCTGCTTCGCGGCCGACAGCAGCAGCGCGGTCGCACCGGCGGCCTGCGGCGAGGCCATCGAGGTGCCCTGCAGCATGGAGTAGCCCGCCGGCAGGCTGTAGCCCGCCTCCTTGACCGGGCCGCCGGGCAGCCAGGTCTGGGTGGTGTTGATGGACGCACCCGGGGCCGTCAGGATCGGCGCGAAGCCGCCGTCCTCACGCGGACCGCGCGAGGAGAAGGGCAGCATGTCGTACTTCTTGGTGACGTTCGAGCCGTAGTTGGCCGCCCACGTCTCCTTGGAGATGGACGCACCGACGGAGATGACGTGGTCGGCGAGGCCGGGGTCACCGATGGTGTTCACACCCGGGCCGTCGTTGCCGGCCGAGATGACCAGCTGGACGCCGTAGATGTCGATGAGCCGCTTGTAGAGCTCCGCGCGGGCATTGTTGCCGTCGTTGAGCGGCGGCAGGCCACCGATCGACATGTTGACGACATCGACACCGCGGTTCACGACGAGGTCGATCATGCCCTCGGTGAGCGCGATGTTGGTGCAGCCGCCGGACCAGGTGCAGGCACGCGAGGAGACGATCTTCGCGCCGGGCGCGGCACCGTTCATCTTGCCGCCGAACAGGCCGTTGGCGGAGGTGATGCCCGCGACGTGGGTGCCGTGCTCGGACTCGATGACACCGATGTTGACGTAGTCGGCCTTGTCGCCTGCCGCGTTGTACACGACGTTCTTGCGGGTCTCCACGACGAACGGGATGCGCTCGACGACATCGGTCGCCGGGTTGTCCGTGCCGAAGTAGCCGACCTGGTGGCCGTCCTTGTACGGCTTCATGACGGCGTCGTTGGAGAAGTCCGCGTCGTTGTTCAGGTCGACGCGGACGGTACCGGCGACCGGGTCGTAGAGCACGGCCCAGACGTCGGTGGTGTCACCGTCGCGATTCAGGTCCCCGGCCATGTCGCCGCCCTTGGTGGCGGCCTCGGAGAAGAGCTGGATCTTGTACGAGCCGGCCGGCGCCGAGTAGGTGCGGCCGCCGATGGTGAAGGTCGGGCCGGAGACCGACGCCGTCATCCGCAGCCAGGTACCGTCGCTGTCGCTGACCGGGTCGGTGGCCGTCACCCAGTCGACGATCTTGCGCTCGCCGGTGGTGGTCTTCTGGAGCGCCGGGTGACCGAGGTCGACACCCGAGTCCAGGATGCCGATGGTCACGCCCCGGCCGTCGGCCTTCGGGTGCTGCTTGACGAAGTCGACCGCGCCCGTCTCGAAGGACGGGTTGTACGGGTTCTTCGCCGGCGTGTTCTTGCCGGGCGCCGGGTAGGTGCCCGTGGACTTCGTCGTCGCCCCGGCGGCCCGGTCGGCCGCGGGAGTCGGGTCGTCCAGCTTGATCTCCTGCTTGAGATCGATGCCGTGGACGGACGACAGCTTGGAGGCCGCCTTGATGGTCGCCTCGGCGGTCGCGGTCGGGACGGTCGCGCGTACGTAGCCGAGCTTGTCGTACGTACGACCCAGCACGGACCCCTTGACGGCGTCCAGCTGCTCGGCGACCTGCTCGGTCGCACCGGGCGTGGTGGCGACCATCATCGTGACGTTCTTCTCGCCCTTGGCCTTGGCCTTGGCCAGAACATCGGCATCGGCCGAGCCGAGCTTGTCGGCCGTGGCGCCGTTGGCGGCGGACTTGACGGGAGCGGGAGCGGGGTCATCGGCGGCGAAGACCGGGGCGGCGCCGGTGGCGGCCAGCGCGGCCACCAGGCCGGCGGCAGCCGCGACTCGGGCCACGCGTCTTGCCCCGGGTATGGAACTGGGGGACTCGGAGGTCATCAGCATCCCTGAAGTGAAAGAGAGAGTCCGGAATTCGGTACCGGATGACCGCTCACCCTTTCGTAAATGACAGGGGTTTGTGGAGAGTTGAGGTGGGCGAGATGTGGACATGGCGGACTTCCGCCAGTGGTGCTGATGCGCCATCAGGGATGAAACGGTGAATAAGTGGCCTCCGTGGCCCGCCCTCAACGAGGCAGGATCATCACATACGCGGCCGGTTCACGGTCGGCCGCCGCCATCAGTGCCGTACGCACCACGACCGCCTGCTGCTCCCGCGCGTCGCGGAGCTTCTTCGGCGAGAGGTGGACGACGGTGACGCCGAGCCGCTCCAGATGTTCCCGCTTGGCGGCGTACGCGGACCACTGCGCGTCGTGATCCTCCTGGCGCCGGGTGTCGTCGAGCCTGCTGTGCCGTGGCGCCCTGGTGTCGAGCACCACGGCGACCGCCTCCTCGAGCCAGTAGGCGTCCACCCCGCCCAGATGCGGGCCGCCGGGCAGTCGCAGGTTCACATTCCAGAGCGGCTCCGGCAGGCCGTACGTCCGCACCATGTCGTACAGCCGGCCCTCCGCCAGTGCCCGGCCCTCGGCGAGCAACGAGTCGACGGCGGCCACCACATGGGGGCGGCCCAGCAGCCCGGCCCGGCTCAACTCGCCCACGACGGCGGCCGGCTCGCAGTGCCCGCCGCGGACCGCCTCGGTGAGCAGACGGCGTACGGCCGAGGTGTCCCCGAGCCCGGCGACCGCGTCGGCGAGTGCCCGCTCCACCGGGGCCACGGGCAAGCCGTTCACCTGCTCGGGGCGAGGGGGCTCGGAGGCCCGTACCAGATGTACGTACCGGACCGAGCGCAGTCGCCGGATGCGCGGCACCAGTACATCGATCCGGCCCGACGACGCGGGCGGCGGCGCGGCCACGAAGCCGTGCAGGGCGAGCGCGGCAAGCCCGGTGACCATGGCCGCGCCGTACCCGGACTCCGTGTCCGCCCCGGGCTGCGCGGGTACGCCCCGGCGGCCGGAGGCCGGTGGCCGGCCCGCGTACAGCAGGGCGGAACGCAACCGTTCCTCGCCGGTGGGCGGTCCCGGGTGCAGGACATACACGCCGGGCAGCGGCTGCTGCCACGGCCCACCGGTCCTGCACCGTGCGGCGACCTCCGAGGCGGACACGCCGTTTGCTCTCAACTGCGCTGCGGACAGCACACGTTGACGGACATCGCCGGTGATGCGGAGTCGGCAGGGAGAGAGTGGGGTGTTCTGGGTCATGTTCCGGGATATCCCGCACGCGGTCGCGGCACTAACCCCTGTTACACGCCCGTCGACAATTCAGGACAACGCCGTCCTAAAGTACGCACGTTCGACGACCGAAAAGGACTGTCCTGGCGGGAGTTTCCTCCCGCCAGGACACGTCCGGCCCGTCCGGTGTCCGAGGACGGAGCCGGGGCGTACGGCCCCGGCGCGTCCGTCAGATTCCGGCCGCCGCTGCCGTTGTCGCGTCACACGCCTGTGCCCGCAGCGCCCGAGCCAGATCGTCCCGGGCCTCCAGCACCAGCCTCCGCAGCGCCGGCGCCGCGTCCGCGTGCGCGGTCAGCCACGCGTCCGTGGCCGCGAGCGTCGACGGATCGTCCTGGAGCGCCGGGAACAGACCCTTGACCACGATCACGCCGATCTGGATCGACCGCTCGGCCCACACCCGCTCGATCGCCTGGAAGTACTTCTCCGCGTACGGTGCCAGCAACTCCCGCTGCGACGACTGCTCGAACCCCGTGATCGTCGCCTCCACCAACGCGTTGGACAGCGCGTCCGACTCCACGACACCCGCCCAGGCCTGTGCCTTCACCGCAGCCGAGGGCCGCGAGGCCAGGCACCGGACCTGGTGCCGCTTACCGGACGCCGTGTCGTCGCGGGCCAGTTCGGCGTCGATCGCCGACTCGTCGGCCACGCCGTGCGCGGCCAGCGGCGACAGGAACGCCCAGCGCAGCTCCTGGTCGATGTCGAGGCCGTCGATCCGGGCCGAGCCGTCGAGCAGCCCGGACAGCAGCTGGAAGTCCGTGTCCGCGTCGGCGACCGACGCGAAGAACCGCGCCCAGGCCAGCTGGTGCTCGCTGCCGGGCTCGGCGACCCGCAGCTCCCGCAACGCGGCCTCGGCCAGCGCCCGGCCGCCCTCCTCGCGCCACCCCGGCGCCCCGTAGTGCGTGAGCGCGGTCCGGGTCCAGGCGTGCAGCATCTGCAGGACGCCGATGTCGGACTCCCGGCCGGAGAAGGACAGCACGAGGGAGATGAAGTCACGGGCCGGCATCAGCCCGTCCCGGGTCAGGTTCCACAGCGCGGACCAGCACAGTGCCCGCGCCAGGGGATCGGTCATGTCACCGAGGTGCGCCCGCAGCGTGGCCAGGGACACCTCGTCGAAGCGGACCTTGCAGTACGTGAGGTCGTCGTCGTTGACCAGGATCAGCTCGGGCCGCTCGGCCCCCGCCAGCTCCCCGACCACCGTGCGCGGTCCCGCCACATCCACCTCGGCACGCGCGTAGCGCACCAGGTTGCCGTCGGCGGCCCGCCGGTACAGGCCGACCGCGACCCGGTGCGGCCGCAGTTCCGGGTGGGAAGCGGCCGCCTCCTGGAGGACCGCCAGCTCCGTGATCCGGTCCGCCGAGTCGTACGTCGCCACCGGGGTCAGCGAGTTGACGCCCGCGGTCTGCAGCCACGACCGGGACCAGACGGTCATGTCCCGCCCGGACGTCTCGGCCAGGACCGACAGCAGATCGCCCAGCTGCGTATTGCCGTAGGCGTGCTTCTTGAAGTAGCGCCGGGCGCCCTCCAGGAACGCGTCCCGTCCCACGTACGCCACCAGCTGCTTCAGTACGGAGGCGCCCTTGGCGTAGGTGATGCCGTCGAAGTTGAGCTTGGCGTCCTCCAGGTCACGGATGTCGGCCGTGATCGGGTGCGTGGACGGCAGCTGGTCGGCACGGTAGGCCCAGGACTTGCGGTTGTTGGCGAAGGTGATCCAGCCGTCCTTGAAGCGGGTCGACTCGACCATGGCGAAGACGCCCATGAAGTCGGCGAACGACTCCTTCAGCCACAGGTCGTCCCACCACTGCATGGTGACGAGGTCGCCGAACCACATGTGCGCCATCTCGTGCAGGATGACGTTGGCCCGGCTCTCGTACGACGCCTGCGTCACCTTGCCGCGGAAGATGTACTCCTCGCGGAACGTGACACAGCCCGGGTTCTCCATCGCGCCGAGGTTGTACTCGGGCACGAACGCCTGGTCGTACTTCCCGAACGGGTACGGGTAGTCGAAGTTGTCGTGGAAGAAGTCCAGGCCCTGCTTGGTGACGAGGAAGACGTCGTCCGCGTCGAAGTGCCGGGCGAGCCCCTTGCGGCACAGCGCGCCGAGCGGGATCTCCAGCTCCGTGCCGTCGTCGAACGTGCGGGTGTAGGAGTCGGTGACGTAGTGGTACGGACCGGCCACGATCGCCGTGATGTACGTCGAGATCGGCTTCGTCTCGGCGAACCGCCGCACCTCCCCGTCCCGCGACTCCTCGGCCCCGTTGCTCCAGACCGTCCAGCCCTCGGGCGCCGCGACCTCGAAGCGGAAGGGGGCCTTCAGGTCGGGCTGCTCGAAGTTCGCGAAGACCCGCCGCGAGTCGGCCGGCTCGTACTGCGTGTAGAGGTAGACCTCGCCGTCCTCCGGGTCGACGAACCGGTGCATCCCCTCGCCGGTCCGGCTGTACGCGCACTGCGCGTCGACGACCAGGACGTTGTCGCCCTCCGGCAGCTCCTCCAGCGCCACCCGCGTCCCGTCGAAGACGACGGCGGGGTCGAGCGGCTGCCCGTTCAGCGTCACCGTGTTCACGCTCGGCGCCACCAGATCCGCGAAGGTCGACGCCCCCGCCCGTGCGGTGCGGAACCGGATCGTGGTCACCGAGCGGAAGGTCCGCGGACCGGAGGAGGCCCCGTCGCCGTCCCCTTCGGGCCCACCGACGGCGGAACGCAGATCGAGAGCGACCTCGTAACCGTCGACGCTCAGCAGCTCGGCCCGCACGCGGGCCTCGTCGCGGGACAGGTTCTCACCGGGCACGGCACACTCCTTTGTGTCACGTTCGAATAGTTTGATCCTCCCATGTCGCCACTCGGCCGGGCATGCGGGAATGGCCGGTGCGCCCTGAGGCGTTCTCGCGCACAGGTGCGAACGCCCTCAAGAGGAGAGAAATGTCTGACAACAGCACGGCGACCGGCAAGACCCCTGCCGATTTCTGGTTCGACCCCCTCTGCCCCTGGGCCTGGATGACCTCCCGCTGGATGCTGGAAGTGGAGAAGGTCCGTGACGTCGAGGTCCGCTGGCATGTGATGAGCCTTGCCGTTCTCAACGAGGACAAGCTCGACGAGCTGCCGGAGGAGTACCGCGACCTCCTGGAGAACAAGGCCTGGGGCCCGGTACGCGTCGTCATCGCCGCCCAGCAGAAGCACGGCGACGAGATCGTCGGGCCGCTCTACACCGCGCTCGGCACCCGCTTCCACAACCAGGGCGAGGGCCCCACCCGCGAGGCGATCGTGGGCGCGCTCGGGGACGTCGGCCTGCCGGCCGAGCTGGCGGACTTCGCGGACTCGGACGCGTACGACGCCGAGCTGCGCGCCTCCCACAAGGAGGGCATCGACAAGGTCGGCCAGGACGTCGGTACCCCGGTCATCGCCGTCCCGGGCTCGGACGGCGAGCAGATCGCCTTCTTCGGCCCGGTCGTCACCCCCGCCCCGAAGGGCGAGGAGGCGGCGAAGCTGTGGGACGGCACGCTGCTGGTGGCGTCGATCCCCGGCTTCTACGAGATCAAGCGGACCCGGACCCAGGGCCCCATTTTCGACTGATCGCACACGATGCGGTGCGGGTGCCGGCCGCCGTCCGGAACCCGCACCCCTCAGCTCACGCGTACAACGCGTCCAGCTTCGGCAGCCGCAGCGCCACCCGCCCCGCGTCGTCGAAGTCGAAGTCCCACTCAGGGTCCAGGGCGGGGTAGTCGATCGTGAACGAATGGCCGGGCAGCTCCTCGCCCGTCGCCGCGAGATACGCGTCCCGGGCGATCCCGAGCATCCGCTCGCACTCCACCTCCCGGCCCTCGGGCGCGGCGGCCCTGATCACCGGCAGCTCGGCCAGTGTGTCCGGATCGGCGACGACCCGCTCGAACACCTCGCGCCCCTGCGCGATCAGCCAGCCCCGGAAGTACTCGAAACCGTCGTCCGAACAGCCGCCGTTGACCGTGTACGCCGCAGCCCAGAGCGGGGCCCGGTACGAGGCGGCCATCACGTCCCAGAACAACTGCTGCGCGGCGACGATCTCGTCCCGGGGCCGGGCGGCGAGCAGCGCGGAGGCCCGCTCGACGACGGCCTCCGCATCCTCCGGGCCGGTGACCTGTGCGCGGGCGTCGTCGATCAGATTCCAGAAGTCCGTCGTGTCCATGCGGTGCAGCATGCCGGAGTGGTCTGACAGTCTCGGGTGCGGCGAGTTGCCGAGGGAGCCGAGGGAAGGGAGTCCGGCGGACATGAAGGTACGACCGGCACGGCGGTCCGAGGCCGCGGCACTGACCGAGCTGGCCCTGGCATCGAAGGCCCACTGGGGCTACGACGAGGCGTTCCTCGCCGCCTGCCGCGACGAACTCACCCTGCACCCGGCCGACATCGACCGCCGCCGCACCACGGTCGCCGAGGAGGACGGCCGCGTCCTGGGCTTCATCACCTTGGACGGCGCCCCGCCCGAGGGCGCCCTCGGCATGATGTTCGTCGCCCCGGACGCGATCGGCCGGGGCATCGGACGGCTCCTGTTCGAGTACACCATCACGGAGGCCCGCCGCCTCGGTTTCGCACGCCTCACCATCGACGCCGACCCGAACGCGGAGCCGTTCTACCTGGCGATGGGCGCGGTACGGATCGGGGCGACCCCGTCGGGATCGATCCCGGGCCGTGAACTGCCGCTGCTGGAAGTCGGCCTCACGTCGCGCTGACCCCCTGCCGGGGCCCGGTAGCCGTCTCGACCGGTTCAGCAGCCCGGCGCCCGGCCAAGGCCAGCGCCAGGGTGACCGCGAGTGAGGCCGTCGCCATCACGGTCATCGCGGTCCCCGGCGAGGTCCGCTGGGCGATGGCGCCCGCGAGCGCGGCCGCGACGCCCTGCATGGTGAGCATGCCGGAGGAGTGCAGTCCGAGAGCCTGACCGGTCATCTCCTCCGGGGTCAGGGCCATCAGCCGCTCCTGGAACAGCAGACTCGCCGAGAAACCGACCGAGGCGAGCGCGGCCAGAGCGAACGCCACGGGCAGCGCCGGTCGCGCGGCGAAGAGCAGATACGGGGCGGCCAGGAGCAGCTGCATCGGCATGGCCAGCCGCCCCCGCCAACGCTGTGCGACGAACCGGCCCACCACCGTGTCCCCGACGAGCATCCCCAACGCGCCGAACGCGAAGAGGAGCCCCGCGTGCTTCGGGGAGTACGGGACGAACAGCGACTCGCAGCCGACGATCAGCCCGTTCGGCACCCAGAGCGCGAGATAGACCCGGCGGCGCGGGCCCGAGGACCACAGCACGGCATTGGTCCGCCACGTCTGCGCAACCGACGGCCGCCCGGCGGCGCGCGGCGGACGGCGTGCCAGCCCGAACCGGGCCACGGCCGCACCCATCAGATACAGGGCGGCGGCGACGAGCAGTGTGCCGCGCGCGGACAGCGTCGTCACCAGCAGCCCGCCGAGCGCGAAACCGCCGATCTGCATCAGGCCGACGCACATGTTCAGTACGGAACGCCCCAGCAGATAGCCGTCCTTGGGCAGCACCTCATTGAGCAGGCCGTACCGCACACCGCCGCCCACGGCGGCGACCACACCCTGCATCAGGATGATCGCGAAGACCATCGGCAGCGGAAGCCCGGGGACGGCGAGGACGGCGGTGGCCAGCCCGAAGGCGAGCGCCATGCCGGTCATCGCGGCCCGTGGCGGCAGGCGGTCCGCCGCCGACATCAGCACGGTCGCCCCGATCACCTGGGCGAGCGAGGAGCCGAACATGGACAGGGCGGCGAGCAGCGGCGATTCGGTCGCGGCGTAGACGAGGCTGCCGAGGGCCAGCCCGCTCATCGTCGACCCGGCGACCTGCACGGCACTGGTCGCGAAGAGCGGTCCGAACTGAGGCGTTCGGAAGAGTTCCCGGTAGGTGCGCATGCGGGGAGTGTCAGTGGCCGTCCACGGCGGCCGTTACTGTTTCGCATGGAGGCGAAACGTGGAGGCATGACGCCGTGGGCCTGTGGCAGATCAACACGGACACGCTGGCCGGGAGCCGGTTCGTCGTTTCACCGCTCGCCGAGACCATTTCCGCCCTGAAATCCCTGGAGAGGGGCCGGCCCGAGCACCCCGGCGAGCGGGCCTGGCTCGATGCCCATCTGCCCGCCTATTGCGCACGGCAGGCCGCCGACCCGGTCGCGGCCCGTCTCGTACCGGCCGCACTCGGTGGCAGCTGGAACGCGGACTTCATCACGCCCACGCCGACGGGTGACGGCGCCCCGACCTTCGAGGAGGAGCTGGCCCCCGTCCGGGCCACCACGCCCGAGCGTGCCCGAGCGGACCTGTCGGTGTCGCTCGGCGGCCGTCCGCTCCCGGAGCTCCTGGACCGCGACGACCTGGCGCAGCGCGCCGCCGACGTACTGGACTGGGTCTGGCACCGGACCGTGTTGCCGGACTGGCCGCGCCGCCGCCGGATCATCGAGGCGGACATCGTCGCGCGGACCGGACAGCTGAGCCAGGGCGGCTGGGCCGCCGCCCTGAGCGGCCTGCGCCCGGGAATGCGGTGGCTCGGCGGGAGCCGGCTCCAGATCAACGCGCACGACTACCCGCCGAAGCAACTGGCGGGTGTGCGGCTGCTGTTCGTCCCGGTCACCCAGCGCACGGGCTGGGTCTCCTGGGACGACGACGCGAAGCGGTACGCGGTCGTCTACCCCTGCTCGGGCGCCCTGGCCGACGCGGGACGGGCGCAGGTCCCCGACAGCCTGGGCCGCCTGCTCGGCCCCGCGCGGGCATCGGTCCTCATCCTCCTCTCCAGCCCGAAGAGCACCACCCAACTGGTGGCCCTGACCGGCCAGGGGCTGGGGTCGGTCGGCCGCCACCTCAAGGTGTTGCTGGACGCCGGCCTGGCGGGCCGCCGAAGGGCTGGGCGGTCGGTGCTGTACTTCCGTACGGATGTGGGTGACGTGCTGGTGGGTGCCCAGCGGGGCGGCTGAGGAGTGCGGTTGCTCGTAGGGGATTTCATGTCCGGCAACCGTCGACTGCCCGGTTCTTGACGTTCTGGTGGTGAGGTTACGGGCACGGGAGGTGCTGACGAACCAGATGCTCAGGAATAAGGAGTTGCGGGCGGCGGCCCGGCTGACCGAGGCGCTTGGGACCCGTTGCCGCTTTGCAGGCCGTTAGCCTGTCGGTATGTCAGAGCGTGTCATGCCCGGTCGCACGGACGGCCTGATCACCCTGGTTGCCGCGGACGCTCTGTGGGTCGATTTGGCGGCCGACAGTGCTGTGCCGACGGCTTCTGGGGCATTCACCTGCTCTCCTGCCCGTGCCCGGGTGGGGTACGTCCTGCTCGGCGGCCATGTGGTGGCGACGGTGAGGGCGAGCGGCGGTCAGTTGAGTGTTCCGGAGGTCGAGGTGCGCCGGGCGGCCGCGGAACTGAACGCGGTGGGGATGGATCGGCAGGACCTGGTCCGCATCGGTCCGTTTCGTGGGGCGCTGAGGCAGGAGTGCAGCGAGGAAACGCCGCTGCGTTGGCGCCGGCGCATAGCGGGGGAACTGCAGGAGCTGGGCGGCCCCGAGCGGGCAGCACGACGTGAAGTCGGCCGGCCGTACCATCTGGCGGGGATCGACTGGCGACAGATACTCGTGGAGCAGACCCGCGACGGGACGCAGCGCACGTGGTGGCTGCCGCGCGCTGTGGTCAGGCTGCTGGACGCGGCCGAGCACGCCGAAACGCAGTGGGTGCAAGCCGCGCGGACCCGCCAGGCAAGCGCAGCCGTCACCGAGCCGCCCTCCCACCCCCGGCAGGCCCGAGACGCCGGCGGTCGGCAGACGACGAGCCCCGAGGGCCTCACCGCCTCACTGCGCCCGTACAACAAAGAGCTGGAAGGCCAGCTGTACTCGGTGCTCAGCAGGAAGCCCGGTACCTCCCGCAGGGTGGCTGGGTGGGCGTGCGCCGTCTGCCGCACTGCGCCCGCCACCGTACTCGACCACTGCCACGAACACGGCTACGTCCGCGCCCCCGTCTGCCAGTCCTGCAACACACAGGAACGCCCCGACCACCTGTACAGCAACGACATCCGCGTGGCGAACCGCTACACACGCCTCTTCCATACCGACACCGACGACTGGCTCCGCCACTGGCACCGCTGCCCCGGCTGCCGCGCACGCACCACCCTGCCCCTGCCACACCTCGCCGCATGGACCGCCCACATAGCCTGCCGATCGCTGCGCCCGACCCACCGCGCCCCCCGCGGGCGCAGGCCTTGCGGTGTCCTGCGCGTGTCCTGGACGGGCAGCCAGAACGCGCCCCGTTCCTGCCTGCTCACTGTCGCCGTCGACTTCTGTCCCTCCGGCGAGCACCGCGTCCTGGCGCGAGTCCCCTACCGCGAAGCCGCCGAGCGGTTTCGTGCCTGGCTGGCCGAGACGGCCCCTGCCGTGGCCGCCGCGGCCGGTCCTGACCGCCTGGACGGCCTCCCTGCCCAGTTCCGGCCAGTCATCGCGGACACCAGCGGCGAGGACCTGGAACTGTTTTGAGCGGGCACCGGGAGACCTGACACCCCACCGTCACCTCGCAGCTGCTGGCCCCCGACACGGTCACCCCGCACGCCCCAGCGAAATGCGCAGCAGAGCCGCGCGTGCAGGGCGCCAAGTGCTGCGGAGACAGGAACGGCAGCAGCCGGTCGGCCTCTGCCTATACGCCAGGGCCTGCTGAGGAACGGACGTCATGGCCGGAACTCTGCGTCCGGTTGATGTGAGGCCGATGCCCAGAAGGACGGATGCGGCATGCTCCAGGAGGGGGGCGGGGGTGATGGATTGTTCGCAATGCCTTGTATACCGCTCGGCCGGTGTTGGATGCAGATCACCGGTGTGGATGTGAGCGTCACACGGCCCCGTCGTCGCGAACAGCTGCTTCACCTCGGGGGCCTTGTAGAAGGCGCTCAGCCCGCCGAAGCTGGGGTGCACGTCACCGGCAGCCGTCGCGATCACTCCGCGACGGCGGAGCAGGTGCGGGCGTCGGTCCGCTGTGGACGGGTCTAGGCTGCGGCCACGGCGTCGGAGCCGTGCGCCGAAGGGCGGTCGGTGGAACGCCGAACTCGCCCTGGAATCAGCGGAATATGACGGAGGAGCGGTATGGGGGTCATGGCGGATCGGGGCAACGGGAACGACGAGCGGCGGCGAACGGCCGATCCGGCCGAGCTGGGGTCCGTTCTGGCGCGCTATCGGGAACGCCCGACGATGGGCAAACTCGGCCTGACCGTCGTTCCGGTCGTCGCCTTCCTGCTGTTCGGCGGCATACCCGACTCCATGCCGGGCACCGGGCACCTCGTATTCGACGTCATCTGCCTCCTGTTGTTCGTCTGGGGCGTGTACGAGCTGACCCACTCCCTCGCCTCGTGGCTGATCCTGCACGAGGACGGAATCGTCTACCGGGGCCGACGCAAGGTGCGGTGGGCGCACCGCTGGGAGGATTTCAAGGACGTCGTCCTCTCTCACGAGGTGACGTACGTGGGCGGGTCCTCCCGGCCCATCTCGGACAAGATCGTCGCGCGCCTGTGGACGGCGACCGGCCAGGGTGCCCGTGAACTGTCCGGCAACTACTTCCTGACCGACGTCGGGGCGGGCCTTCTGCGCACGTTCCTGCGCTCCCCGGGGAACCTGACGCCGATGTTCGGCGAAATCATCGACCGCGTCGTCGAGGCGCGTGTGCGGCACGACGTGCACGAACTGGCCACCGAGGGCGGCAAGGTCCGGTACGACCCCTTCGAGATCGGCGATACCTACCTGCACGTCAAGGGCGCCGCCGACGAGATCCCGTGGGACGAGGTCACCCGGCTGACCGTGGACGAGGAACAGGTCGCCATCACCATTCCTCACTTGCGGCGCCGCATGGAGGGCATCAAGCTCAAGGCGGACGGTCGCCGGGAGAACTACCGGGTCGGCGGGGACAACACCCTGTACATCGAGACCAAGGGCCTGAGCAACTGCCGGAAGGCGATCATCTGGTCCGTCATGTCCCACATCGCGGATTCCCTCGACACGGAATCGCGCTGACCGTGCCTATGGGCAAGGCCCGCACGGCGCGCGCGGACCAGCTGATCACGCCGGCACCCGCCCGTGCCGTGTAGGCGTGCGGCTCGCCACCACCGCGTTCTTCGTGCCGAAGCTCACCTTGTTCCTGTACTCCGGCTCGCGCCGGTACGTCGCAAGGGTCCGGACCCGTGCCGGGCCCCGGCGGCGGCCGGTCGTCCGGTGGAAGTCCAGCCGTCAGGTCCGCGCCACCGCTCCCGCGGTTCGGCGTCCGGCGGGTGAGGGCATTGTCGTCGGCGTGGGTGAGACCGGTGCGATGTCCGACCGGGTGGGCCGGTCACTCGGTCGATCACCAATCGGTCAGATCCACCACGTACGTGCAGTGCGGGTCGTCCGCGCCCGCGGATGTGCGCCACTCCTCGCCGAGCAGTGAGGGCAGAGCGGCCAGCAGGGCGGTCAGCGCGCCACCCGGGTGTACGTCGGCGGTGATCACGCCGGAAACATCCTCGCTGTCCAGATAGAGACGCAGCGGGCCTCCTTCCATGAACAGGAACCCGCGCAAACGCGCCGCGTGCCGCTCTTCGGCTGACGGATATGCCAAGCATCTCAGGAGAGTGAAGGACCAGTCGTCAGGCGTGAACGGAGCTGCCTCGACAGTCGTCGGATCCACGCGGAGCAGGGTCATCCCCATGGTCGAGCCCGACTCTGCTCCGAGGGTAAATGTGTGTTCCGGTGTGCGCGCTGCGCAGGATGCCGACAATGTCGTGAGCGGTGAGCAGTTCATCGCCCGGACGGAGAGGGATTTCATAGGCGGTCAGCCGGTCGGGGGCGCGTTCGCCGTTGTCACCGAGAGCGACGCGGACCGCTGCGGCTGCCGAGGGCGCGGGCAGAACCCCCCCGCACGTGCTGATCACCGACCAGAGGCGCGTAGACCAGGTGCAGCAGAAGGCCTGCGATATCAGCCTGCAGCTCCTCGATCTCTTCCGTGTCTTCACTCACCGTGTTACTCATTCACCCAGTTCGGGCACTTACGCACGCCATTGCAATATGCCGTGATCACGCCGACTACTTGCCCGCGCCCTGCGTCGTACCGTCCGTCGTCCGTCTTGCGCGCGTACCGGACCTTGACGATGATCTTCACCCTTCCGTACTGACGATTCGAGGCGTACCCCCACATCGACGGTGCGAAGGCCGGGGCCTTCAGTGACGGAGCCACTCCGCGACCTCGACCACGTCCCCGACGCTCACCACGCCCTCGCACACCACCGCGTTCTTCGCGCCGAAGCTCACCTTGTTCTTGTACTCCGGCTCGCGCCGGTACGTCGCGAGGGTCCGGACCGGTTCCGGGCCCGCGCGGCGGCCGGTCTCCTGGTCGACGAGCGGGACGTTGCACCGCATCGCCCGTACCGAGTAGGCGAGTTCCGCAGTGCCGATGGTCATCCGGCGTACCCGGTCCTCGAAGTGCGGTTCGTCGTTGCCGGTCAGGACGATGTTGGCGCGGAAGCGGTCCATCGGGACGGGCGCGGCGTCGCCCCGGGTGGCGATACGGGCGTTGAGGCCGTCCAGGGAGGCCGTCGAGGCGACCAGCACCGCGTGGGCGTCCGCGAAGTTGACCTTGCCGGGGGTCTCACCCCAGCCGTCCCGGTCGAAGCCGGGCGCCACCCGTACCAAGCGGGACTTCGCACCGAGCGCATCGGAGAACCATTCCGCCGCCGCGTCCCCCTGGTCGGCGGCCTGGCCGAGCGGGCGGTCGAACATGCTGACGTCGCGGCGCGGGCCGTCCCGGTCGACGTCCAGCAGCAGCGGCTCGACGCCCTCGGCGGACAGGGCCAAGGCCGCCCCGTCGTGCAGGACGTCGACCCTGATCGCGGCCATCGGCGGGTGCGTACGCTGGCTGCGGAATGCGCCGTCCGCCGCGTCCACGACCATGAACGTCCGGTCGTGCTCAAGGCCGGTCGCGCCGGCCCGCGCGGACTGGACCGTGATCCCGGCGCAGCCCTTGACCGGGTAGTAGGCGAGTTCTCGAACAGTGATCGTCACGATGTCCCCTCCGGGGCAGCCGCTTCGAGGTCCTCGACGCTGCCGGACATGATGGTGCGGATGTGTCGGGTGAGGTGCTCGGTGGGCCAGTCCCACCAGGCGACGGCAAGGAGCCGGGCAATGGTCTCGTCGTCGTACCGGGTACGGATCAGCCTGGCCGGATTGCCGCCGACGATGCCGTAGTCGGGTACGTCACCGACGACGACCGCGCCGGCGCCGATGATCGCGCCGTGCCCGATCCGTACCCCCGGCATCACCATGGAGTTGTAGCCGAACCAGACGTCGTTGCCGATGACCGTGTCACCCCGGCCCGGCAGCCCGGTCAGCAGATCGAAGTGCTCGGCCCAGGAGCCGCCCATGGTGGGGAACGGGAACGTGGACGGGCCGTCCATCCGGTGGTTGGCGCCGTTCATGATGAACCGCACTCCGGTCCCCAGCGCGCAGAACTTCCCGATGACGAGCTTCTCCGGGCCGTAGTGATACAGCACATTGCGGGTCTCGAACGTGGTCGCGTCGTCGGGGTCGTCGTAGTACGAGTAGTCGCCGACCTCGATCAGTTCGGACTTCACCAGGGGCTTCAGCTGGACGACCCGGGGCTGGCCGGGCATCGGGTGCAGAACGGTGGGGTCGGCGGGAACGGAACTCATGGCGCCCATCATCGCATTCACCTCGCATGATGTAAGTTCCTTTTAGGAACTCGCGCGATATCGAGAGAGGAACCTGCCGTGACGCTGGCGCAGTGGACCGAGGTCGACGACTACTTCAACGGCCTGCTGGTGGGCCCGGACGAAGCCCTGGACGCGGCCGTCGAGGCCAGCGACAAGGCCGGGCTGCCGGCGATCCAGGTCGCCGCCAACCAGGGCAAGCTGCTGAACCTGCTGGCCCGGCTCCAGGGGGCGCGCACCGTGCTGGAGATCGGCACCCTGGGCGGTTACAGCACCATCTGGCTGGCTCGCGCGCTGCCCGAGGGCGGCAAGGTCGTGACGCTGGAGGCCGATCCGGCGTACGCGGAGATCGCGCGGGCCAACATCGAGCGCGCCGGGCTCGCGCACGTCGTCGAGATCCGGGTCGGCCGCGCTCTCGATACGCTGCCGGAGCTCGCGGCGGAGGGGCGCGGGCCGTTCGACGTCGTGTTCATCGACGCCGACAAGCCGAGCAACCCCGACTACCTGGCCTGGTCCCTGAAGCTGACCCGGCCCGGCAGCCTGATCGTCGCCGACAACGTCGTGCGCGACGGAGAGGTGGTCGACGGCGGGAGTGACGACCCGAAGGTGCAAGGTGTGCGCCGGTTCACCGAACTCGTCGCGGCCGAGCCGAGGTTGAGTGCGACCGCTCTGCAGACCGTTGGCAGCAAGGGGTACGACGGGCTGATGATGGCGCTCGTCACCGACGGGCGATAGCAGCGGGCGGGCGGGAAAAGCGTTCGACGGGTGTGGTGGGGCCGGTCATGATCGGGTGCATGAGTTTGCACATGATCGACCCGGTTCGCGTCGGTACGGAACGGATGGTGGGAGGGCGGCTGCTGGGCTGGGCCGAGTGGGGGCCGCGGGACGGGGTGCCGGTGCTGCTGTCGCCCGGTGCGGCCACCAGCAGGCATCTCGGGTTCGGTGCCGATGTACTGGACGGGCTCGGTGTGCGGGTGATCTCCTTCGACCGTCCAGGACTGGGGGTCTCCTCGCCCTTGCCGGGCCGCACGTTCGACGACTTCGTCGACGACATCCGCGCGTTCGCCGGCCTGCGCGACCTGGGCCGGCCCCTGATGGTCGGCAACTCGCAGGGGGCGCCTTTCGCGCTGGCGTGCGCCGCCGCCGGAGTGGTCGGCGCGCTCGCGGTGGTCTCCGGCGCGGACGAGGTCGCGGCGCCGTGCTTCGCCGACGCGCTTCCGGGCGAACTGCGCCGCCTCGTGGACCTGGTCGTGTCCGAACCGTCCGCCGCCGAGCAGGTCTTCGCCGGGTTCACCCCGCAGGCGATGTGGGACATGGTCATGTCCGGCAGCCCGGAGTGCGACCTTGTCGTGTACCGGCAGCCCGCGTTCGCCGCCGCCTACCGGCGTGCCCTCGACGAAGCCTTCGCGCAGGGAGCGACCGGGTACGCCCGGGACACCGTCCTGGCCATGGGGCACTGGGGGATCGAACTGTCGGACATCGCCGTACCGGTGGACCTCTGGTACGGGGAGAAGGACACCGGCCACTCGCCCGACCAGGGAGCCGAACTGGCCTCGCGCATCCCGGGCGCGGTCCGGCATCTGGTGCCGGAGGCCGGCGGCGCGGTGCTCTGGACGCATGCCGAGCAGGTGCTGAGCACGCTGCTGGAGCGCGCCGCTGTCCGTTGAGGCGTCGGACGCAGAGAAGGACCCTCGCCTGTCACGTCCAGGCGAGGGTCCCCCCTTCATCCGCCTGCCCGGTGAAGGTTGAGAAGACGATCACGAGGCAGGACGTATCTGCGCCTCCCGGTCAAGGGGCGAGCAGCAGTACGTCGGCGCGCTCCTTGGCGGCCGCGTAACGCTTCGCCACGTCCTGCCAGTTGACGACGGCCCACATCGCCTCGATGAAGTCGACCTTCTGGTTCTTGTACTGGAGATAGAAGGCGTGCTCCCAGGCGTCGAAGACCAGGATCGGAACGGAGCCCTGGCCGACATTGCCCTGGTGGTCGTAGACCTGCTCGACGATCAGCTTTCCGCTCACCGGCTCGTACGCGAGGACGCCCCAGCCGGAGCCCTGCGTGGTGGCCGCGGCCTTCGTCAGCTGGGACTTGAAGCCGGCGAACGAGCCGAACGACTCGGTGATCGCGTCCGCGAGGTCGCCGACACCGTCCGCCGCGAGGGGCTCGCCGCCGCCGTCGCCGGTCATGTTGTGCCAGTAGATCGAGTGCAGGATGTGGCCGGAGAGGTGGAACGCGAGGTTCTTCTGGAGCCCGTTGATCGCTCCCCATGCCTCCTTGTCGCGCGCCTCCGCCAGCTGCTCCAGGGTGTCGTTCGCACCCTTCACATAGGCGGCGTGGTGCTTGTCGTGGTGGAGCTCGATGATCTGCGGATTGATGACCGGTTCGAGCGCCGCGTAGTCGTACGGGAGTTCCGGAAGCGTGTACGTGGCCATGTGGTCGAACCTTTCAGCTGCTGTCCTGTTGTTATTGCAACCTATATGCAAGAGCAGGCTAACAGCAGGAGGGGGGTGGAGGTGATCAGTCCTTCGGACTAGGACGCCGGGGCGAGAGGCGGGGCCGGCCCGGCTGTGGCGCGGCTCATGGGAGAACCTTCCGTGGGGATGGGGCGCCGGCGAGGGCGGGGCCGGTCACTTCGTTCAGCCGGTGCAGCCGGGCATAGGTTCCGCCGCGCAGGAGCAGGTCTTCGTGCGTTCCGTACTCGACGACCCGGCCACGGTCCAGCACCACGGTGGATGTGGCGTCGCGGACGGTGAACAGGTTGTGGGAGATGACGATGGTGGTCCGCCCGGCCATGAGCCGGCGCAGCGGTTCCATGATCCGGCGGCCCGACCGGGCGTCCAGGCCGGTGGTCGGTTCGTCCAGGAGCAGTACGGGTGCGTCCCTGATCATCGCGCGGGCGATCGCGAGGCGCTGGGCCTGCCCGCCGGACAGTGTTCGGCCACGCTGGCCCACCAGGGTGTCGTAGCCCTCGGGCAGCAGCTGGATGAAGTCGTGGGCGTCGGCGGCGCGGGCCGCCGCGACGATGTCCGCCTCCGCGGCGTCCGGACGGCCGTAGGCGATGTTCTCCCGTACGGTGCCGTGGAAGACCAGCGTCTCCTGGAGGACCACCGCGACGTTCTCGCGCAGCTCGGACAGCTGGAGGTCCCTCAGGTCGGTGCCGTCGAGGAGGATGGCGCCCCGGTCCGGGTCGTAGAAGCGCAGTTGAAGCTTCCCGACCGTGGATTTACCGGCACCGCTCGCGCCGACCAGTGCCAGCGTCGTGCCGGGCGTCACGTGGAACGACACGTCCAAGAGCGCCCACCGGGACGTACCCGGATAGCGGAAACAGACGCCGCGGAACTCGATGTCGCCCCGGGCGCGCCCGATCCGTCGGGCGTGGGCGGCGTCGACGACCTGGGGGCGCTGGTCGAGCAGCTCGATGATCCGCTCGGCGGAGGCGGACGCCGCGTAGAACGTGTTGGCGAGGTGGGACAGGTCGCGGATCGGACCGTAGAGATTGCCCAGCAGCGCGAGGAAGACCAGCAGCCCGCCCAGGGTGAGCTGACCCTGCGCCAACTTCCACGTGCCCAGGCCCATGACGGCCAGCCCGCCGGCCAGCTCGATGACGTCGACGATCGGGCCGTAGACGGCGCGGATGCGCGCCGAGGTCATCGCCGCGCGGAACTTGCCCACACTCTCGCGTTCGAACCGTCGATCCTCCGACTCCTGCCGGTTGTACGCCTGCACCAGGGCGATGTTGCCGAGTGACTCCTCGGCGATCGCGCTGATGGAGCCGCTGCGCCGCCGCCGCTCGCGCGATGCGGCCTTGATCAGCCGGGAGAAGCGCCGGGCCGCCCACCAGAAGAGCGGCACGATGACGAGCGCGAGGAGGGTCAGGTCCCACCGCAGGTAGAACAGCAGACCGAGGAAGACGCCCAACCGGATCACGTAGTACAGGCCGTCCGCCACCCCCGAGAGGAGGAACGTCTCGACCGCGTCGACATCGCCGGTGATACGCGACAGCAGGTCCCCCAGCCGTCGCCGTTCGAAGAACCCGAGTGAGAGGCCCTGGACGTGCCGGAACACATCCGACCGAAGGGCCAGCAGGAAATGCTCACTGACCCAGGTGGAGGTCACGTCGTCGGCGAATCCCAGAACGCCGGAGCAGATGACGAGCCCTGCGTATGCCAGGGCGATCCAGAGGAAGGGACGCAGATCGCGCGGAACGAGGACGTCGTCCACCACGACTTTGAACAGCCAGATCTCGGCCGCGTCGATGACGGGTCCGGCCATGCTGAAGACGAGTACCGGAACGAGCCAGTGCCGGCCGCCGCGTGTATAGGGCCAGAACCGCCGGAACGCCTCACGCGGTGCCACGGGCGGCGCGGCGGCGACGACTGCGTCGGGGTCATCGGCCACCGACAGCAGCCGCCGCAGCACATGAAGCGAGACACGCCTCATAAGACGCGTTCCTCAAAGATTGCCGGCCGGGCGGACCAAGAGCCCGGGCCCGCCCGGCCGTCCTGCGCGATCACCAGCGGTGATCGCGGTGGCCGCCGTGACCGTGGCCGTGACCGTGGTCGTGGTCGTGGCCGTGGTCGTGACCACGGTGGCCACGATGGTCCCTTCCGTTGTCGTCGAAGCGCCGCGACGTGTCCCTCATGTCGTGACCGCTTCTCGCGGGGATGAGATGACTGAAGATCGCCATGAGCTTCCCTCCTGAAGAGGCTTCCAGATGGAATACGCTCCGGAGTGCTCAGGGGATTGCCTGTTTCAGGAAATTTTCGTACCCGGGTCAGTCCACCGTCTTCGCCGCGCACTGATGCCGCGGTCCTGTGCCAGTCCTTCCACCGCGCCGGGGTTGCCCGGCGCAGGCAATCCCTGCGGGCCCGTGTTACGTAAGGAGTATGCGCAGGATTGGCATACCCCTGGAGCGGGTGCCCGACGAAGCGCTGCTGGCCGGGCTCATGACCGGCGACCCCGAGATCGCCGTGGCCTTCGTCCGGCGGTTCCAGCGTCGGGTCTTCGGCGTGGCCATCGCCGTGGTGGGTGATGTCCAGCTCGCCGAGGACATCGCCCAGCAGACCTTCGAGCGTGCCTGCCGACACGCTCAGGTCTACGACCCGCGCCGGGGATCGGTGCCCACCTGGCTGGCGGCCATCGCACACAACCTCGCGATCGACGCCGTACGCGCGCGCAAGGCCACTCCGGTCGACCCCGCAGACCTGGAGAACATGATGGAGACCATCACGGACACACCGGAGCGGCATGCACTCTCCACCGAGACCGCGGTGGAACTGCGCCGCGCGGTCGGCGCACTGCCACGGGAGCAGGCGCGGGCTCTGGTGATGGCAGGGATCTACGGGATGACGGCTCA
Organism: Streptomyces sp. Ncost-T10-10d; assembly: GCF_900091955.1. GTDB lineage: Bacteria > Actinomycetota > Actinomycetes > Streptomycetales > Streptomycetaceae > Streptomyces. The sequence continues at coordinate 48,368 of NZ_FMDF01000160.1, read as the reverse complement.
GCAGGTCGCCGACATCGAGGAGATACCGCTCGGTACTGCCAAGACCCGGATAAGGACGGCCATGGGCAAGGTCCGGGCGTCGCTCGCGACGAGGCAGGTGGACCATGACTGACAACGGCGGGTTCAGCTGTGAGCAGCTCCGGGAGATCGGCGCGGAGCTGGCGCTCGGCGTGCTGCCCGCCGAGGACCGGGCCGGGGTGATGGACCACCTGGAGCACTGCCCGGCCTGCCGCGAATACGTCCACGAGCTGACGGCGGCGTCGGACGCGCTGCTGGATCTTGTACCCGGCAGCGAACCGCCGGTCGGCTTCGAGGACAGGGTGATCGACCGGCTCGGGCTCTCCTCCGGGCGACGGCCGCGCCGGCGCGTGCAGTGGCGGCGGTTCGCCCTCGCCGCGGCGGCAGCGGCAGCGGGCCTCGCCCTCGGTGGCGGCGGTTGGGTGCTGGGTGCGTCCGTCGGCCGTCCGGTCCCGGTCGCGCCCATCGTCGTCCCGGTGCAACCGCGGCTGCTCACCGCTCAACTCGCCCACGCGGGCCAGTCGTTCGGGCAGGTCTACCTCTACACCGGGTCCTCGCCCTGGTTGTACATGGCGGTGGACGCCGACGGGCACTCCGGCACCGTCCGCTGCCAGTTGCAGCGGGCCGACGGCTCCATCGTCAAGATCGGTTCCTTCACCCTCAATGACGACGGCTACGGCTCCTGGGGCGGGCCCTACCTCGCCGGCACATCACCGGTCACCGGCGTCCGCCTGCTCAACGCGGACGGCTCCCTGCTCGCAAGTGCCACCTTCAACCAGTTCCACAGCTGAGGGGCGGGGACCGGCGCCGGTGGTGCGTGTCCTCGGACCGGGAACGAGTGCTCATGCGCGGGCGTGCGTACGGGCCGCGGCGAGCCGGGCCAGGTGGTCCTCGTACGCCTTCGCATAGAACACCGCCCGTTCCGGGTCCGGTTCGACGACCTCTGCCGGGGCCGTCCAGGCAGCCGTGTCCAACTCCGCGCCGAAGCGCTGTGCCGCCGCGAGCACCGCGCCCCGCGCACCGACCTCGCCCTCCACGATCCGGACCGGCCGGCCCAGCACATCGGCGAACAGGCGCATCCAGGCAGGGGAGCGGGTGCCGCCGCCGCACAGGGCGAGGGTGCCGGTGAGGCCCGCGGCCTCCAGGCAGTGGCGGGCGGCGAAGCCGATGCCCTCGCAGACCGCGCGGATCAGATCCGCCGGGGTGGTCTCCAGCGACACGCCGGTCAGCTCGGCCCGCAGGCGCGGCTCGACGAACGGGGCGCGTTCGCCGGACGGGGCGAAATAGGGGAGCACGCGGACACCGTTCGCGCCGGGCGGAGTGGCGGCGAGGAGCGAGTCGACCTCCGCATGGCGTACGCCGGTGGTGGCCAGGATCCAGTCGAGGGCCGCGGTGCCGACCATCGCCGGCATGGCGCGCAGCCAGTGGCCCGGTCGGTCGGTGGAGATGTACAGACCCGCCGGCTCGCCGTCCAGATCGAGCCGCTCCGTGGCCACCAGCGCGGCCAGGCAGGTGCCGACGATCAGCAGACCGTCGCCGGGACGGGTGACGCCCGCCCCCAGGGCGGAGGCCGGCAGATCGTAAGGACCGTTGGATATCCGTACCCCGGAGGGGAGTTCGGCGGTGGCGACCGGATCGCTGACCGGGGCGAGGAGCGAAGCCCGGTGACCGAGGCCGAGTGCGGCCACGACATCCGAGGAGTACATACGGGTCATCGGGTCCAGGAACGGCATCGACGCATCGGAGACATCCGTGGCCCGGACCCCCGTCAGACGCTGGAACACCATGTCCTTGCAGTACAGGGCGGTCGTCGCCGCGTCGAGCGAGGCCGGGTCGTGACGGTCGAGCCAGGCCAGCACCGGGCCCGGACAGCCCGGGAACATCGCGCTGCCGGTGCGCCGGTAGACGGCTCCGAAGACACCGGACGCCAGCCAGGCGTCGACCAGTTCATGGGCTCGGCCGTCCATCCAGGAGATCGCCGTACGCACCGGCCGGCCCGCCGCGTCGACCAGCCAGACGCCGTCGCCCTGACCGGTGAGGCCGGCGAACGCGACCCCGTCGGTGCCCAGCGCGGCCAGGACCTCGCAGACCGCCCCGTACACCTCCTCCATGTCCTGCTCCACGAAACCGCCGCGGATCGTGAGCCCCACGGGGCGGGATTCGACGGCCAGCGTGCGGCCCTGCGGGTCGAAGGCCGCGGCCTTCACCACGGATGTGCCGGCATCGATGCCGATGTACCTCGTCATGGACAGGCTCCCCTCACAGTGCGTGGGCGAGAGGTTCGCCCCGCACGTAGCGCGCCACCTCGGCCGCAGCGATCCGGGCCGCCTTCTGCGCGACCGGCCGGCTGGCGCCCGCCACATGCGGGGTCATCAGCAGACGCGGGGTGCGGAAGAGCCGTGACGTGGGCGGGGGCGGCTCCTGCTCGTATGTGTCCAGCGCCGCGGCCCGCAACTGCCCCGAGTCCAGGGCGTCGCACAGCGCGTCCGTGTCCAGCAACCCGCCCCGGGCCGCGTTCACGAGGACCGCGCCACGCGGCAGCAGGGCCAGTTCGCGGGCGCCGATGAGATGCCGGGTCTCCGGGGTGAGCCGGGCGTGCAGGGTGAGGACGCGGGAGCGGTCCAGGAGCGCCTCCAGTGAGGTGGCGCGCATGCCGTGGACGTCGCCGCGCACATACGGGTCGTACACCTCGACCTCGGCGCCGAACGCGGAGAGTACCCGGGCCACCCGGCTGCCGACCGCGCCGTAACCGATCAGGCCGACGGGAGTGTCCTCCAGCTCCAGGCCGCAGTTCTCGTACGTGTAGTGGGAGGCGTCCCAGCGGCCGTCGACGGCGAGGGAGCGGTGGGCCTCGGGGATGCGGCGCAGGGCCGAGAGCATCAGCCCCACGGTGAACTCGGCGGTCGCCGCCGCATTGCGTCCGGGCGCGAAGCACACCCGCACACCCCGGGCCCGTGCCGCGGCTGCGTTCACATTGACCGGGCCGCCCCGGCAGACCACGACCAGCCGCAGATCGGGTGCGGCGGCCAGGACCCGTTCCGTGAACGGGCCCATCTGCGTCACGCACACCTCGACCCCGTCCAGGGCGCGGATCAGTGCGTCCTCGACGTCGCTCGCCTCGTCGACCTCGGCGACCTTGCCGAAGGGCTCCAGGGGCCAGGGGAGGGTGAGTTCGGTGAGATGGTGCTCCGGGCCGAGAGCGTGGTGGAGGGCCTCGGCGATCAGGGAGTTGCGGACGAAACGGTCACCGGCGACCAGAATCCTCGTCGCGGGGCGGACCGTCATGGGGCGGGTCATCGCAGAGCGTCTCCTGTCCGGGTGTCGAAGACATGGATGTGCCGGGGATCGGCGGTGATGCGTACGGTGTCGTCCCGGTCGAGCCGTGCCTCCGGACCGGTCGCGACGACCAGCGGCTTCGCCACGCCGTCGAGCGAGGGCGTGGCGATGCCGGATTCCAGCAGGGGTTCATGGGCGGCGACCCGGGCCCGTACACCCGCGTCGTCCAGGCGCAGGTCCTCCGGGCGGATGCCGAGCACCACCGCGCGCCCCGCCGCGGGCCGCTGCGGTACGGGGATGCGCACGGAGCCCGAGAGGCGGACCCCGCCCGCCCCGTCGGCCGTACCCGGCCCCCGCGTCCGGTGCAGGTCTTGCGCAGTGCGCGCAGGGTCGGTTCAGTCACCCGTCATCGCCGCCTCCCGCTCCGGGTTCCCGGCCGGTGCCGCAGACCTCGTAGGGCACCTTGTGCTCGTCGAGTTCGCGCAGTGCCCGGTCCGACGCCCCGTCGTCGACCAGCAGCAGATCGAAGCGGGAGAGCGGGGCGAGCCGGTGCAGGGCCACCCGGCCCAGCTTGGAGTGGTCGAGCAGCAGCACATTGCGGCTCGCCGAGTCGAGCATCGCCCGCTTGACGGAGACGATGTGCTGTTCCTGGTGGTAGGCGTAACCGCCGGACACGGCGGAGGTGGAGGTGAAACAGATGTCGACCTGGAGCGACTGGACCGCCTCCACGCACGAGACGCCGAGGAACGAGGAGTGCAGCGGGTCGAAGTCGCCGCCGAGGCCCATCAGATGGATGCCGCGCTCCTGCGACAGCAGGTTGATCGCTTCGAGGAAGTTGGTGACGACGGTCAGCGGAGTGATGGAGCGCAGCCTGCGCGCGATCTCCAGCGTGGACGTCGAATCGTCGAGCATCACCGCCATGCCCGGCTCGATGAGCCGCAGGGCCCGTTCGGCGACGGCGGCCTTCTCGGCGCGCATCGTCTTCAGCCGGTAGGAGACGTTCGACTCGAAGACGCCGGAGGGCTGGGCGGTGACACCGCCGCGGAACTTGCGGACGATGCCCTGTCGTTCCAGCTCGTCCAGATCGCGGTGGATGGTCATCAGGCTGACGTCGAAACGCTCTGCGAGTTCGGCGGCGCTCACCTCGCCCTGCGCGAGGACGTACTCGGCTATGGATGCCTGGCGTGGGGCGGGGCCCCGCTGCGGAACGTTGCTCACGTGCTGATCCTTCGTCCTGGACGTGCCGGCCGGTCGGCCTCGAACAGCAGCAGACTCTCAGGCGGCACGGAGAGCCGGACCGGACGGTCGGGTCTCAGGCCCACCGCCTCGGCGCGCGGGACGACGAGGGACAGCTGCTGCCCGCCGATCCTGACCGTGACCTCGGTGGCCCGGCCCAGCAGCTCGGTGACTGAGCAGCGGGGTGGCGGACGCGGCCGCCGCCGCGCCGATGGCGAGGAACCGTCGCCGGGCGTGCGCGTTCATGTCCATCCGTGACCTCCACGGTCCGGCGGGAGACGAGTGGGGGCGGTGCCCGTTCACACGTTGAGTCGACTGGTTAACAGAGCTTGGAACAATGGAAGTTGGCCGTCAATCCCTCGCGCAACGGAAATTCTCGGTGCAGAGTGAGAAGTTCACAGAGAGGGCCGATATGTGGATGGGTATCGATCTCGGCACGCAGAGCGTCCGTGCGGTGGTGGCAGGAGACCGCGGCGAGATACTCGGCAGCGGCTCCGCCCCGCTCGCGGGCAGACGCGACGGTGTTCGGCATGAGCAGCGGCCCCTCGACTGGTGGACGGCCGTGTGCGCGGCCAGCCGCCAGGCACTGCGCGACTGCCCCGCGCCGCGTGCGCTCGCCGTCTGCGCCACCTCCGGCACCGTTCTGCTCGGCGACCGGGAAGGACGGCCACTGACCCCGGGGGTGATGTACGACGACGGGCGCGCCGTGACCGAGGCGGCCAGGGCCCGGACCCCGCCCAGCTGGGCGTTGCCCAAGGCGATGTGGCTGCTGCGGGAGTACGGGCGAGGCGCGGGCGGCACCGTACGGGTCATGCATCAGGCCGATCTGGTCCTGGCGCGGCTCGCCGGGACCCCGCTGCCCACCGACTCCAGCCACGCCCTGAAGACCGGCTACGACCTGGAACGGGACGCCTGGCCGCACCGGAGGTTCGGAAAGCTCGGCCTGCCCGACGGGCTGTTCCCGGACGTGGTGCGGCCGGGCCGGCGGATCGGCGAGGTGGGACGGGCGGCGGCCGAGGAGACCGGGATTCCGGCGGGCACGCTCCTGGTGGCCGGGATGACGGACGGGTGCGCGGCGCAGATCGCCTCCGGCGGGCTCACCGTGGGCTCCTGGAATTCGGTGCTCGGCACGACGCTGGTCCTCAAGGGGGTCACCTCGTCGCCGGTCGCGGACCCGGCCGGGGTGGTCTACAACCACCGTGCCCCGGACGGCCGCTGGCTGCCCGGCGGTGCCTCCGGGGTCGGCGGCGGGACGCTGGCCGCTGCCTTCCCGGGCGGGGACCCGGCCCGCCTGGACGCGCTGGCCCGCGCACACGAACCGGCGCGCGTGGTGGCGTACCCCCTCGCCGGGACGGGCGAACGCTTTCCCTTCGTCGCGCCGGAGGCGACCGGCTTCCTGCTCGGCGAGCCCGGCTCGGACGCCGAGCACTGGGCGGCCCTGCTGACCGGGGTGGGCCTGGTCGAACGACTCTGTCTCGACTACCTCGACCTGCTCGGCGCCCAGCTGTACGGCCGGCTCACCTTCACCGGCGGCGCGGTCCGCAGCGGCTACTGGAGCCGGTTGCGCGCCGACATCCTGGGCCGGCCCGTGTACATCCCGCAGTACAGCGAACCGGCGCTCGGCATGGCCGTGCTCGCGGCATACGGGGCGCGGGCCACGGCCACGCTGCAGGAGGCGGCGGGGCGGATGGTGCGGCTGCGGCACGTGCTGCGCCCGCACCCGGTGCGTACCGCGTGGTACACCGAGTCGTACCTCACGCTGGTGGACGAACTGGAGCGACGCGGCTGGCTCCCCGGCCCGGTCGCCGCCCACGCCCGTACCCGAACGGAGAAGCCATGACCGCCCGTCCGAGCGCCACCCTGCTGCTCGCCCGCCACGGTCAGACCGTCTGGCATGCGGAGAACCGCTACGCCGGGGTCAGTGACATCGCCCTCACCGACGAAGGACGCCGCCAGGCCGGGCAACTGGGCGAGTGGGCGGCCCGGCACCCGGTCGACGCGATCTGTACGTCGACGCTCAGGCGCGCGATCGAGACGGCAGAGCCCGCGTGCCGCGCGCTCGGTCTCGTCCCCCGGCGCGAACACGACCTGCGCGAATGCGATTTCGGTGAGGTGGAGGGGCGCACCCTGGCGGAGTTCGCGGCCGAGCACCCGGAGCGGGCCCGGGAGTACCGCGCCGACCCGGTGACCCACCCCTTCCCGGGTGCCGAGGACCCCCGGTCGGCGGCGGCCCGGGGGGTGATGGCACTGCGCCGGATCGCGGACGGGCACCCGGGGCAGCGGGTGCTGGTCGTCGCGCACAACACACTGCTGCGGCTCGTGCTGTGCGAGCTGCTGTCGATTCCGCTGGGCGCCTACCGCCGGGTCTTCCCGCGGTTGCGGAACACGGCGGTGAGCGAGGTGCGGATCGGGGAGCAGGGCGGTGCGCTGCTCTCCCTCAATGTGCCGTGCGTACCGGACGTCAGCCCTTGACGGCGACGGACCGCCGCTGCCGTACGACACCGATGGCCGCCAGTACGACGGTCAGGACGCCGGACGCCATCAGCTGGTCACGGGTGTCCGGCTCACGCAGCATCAGGACGAAGATGCCGAGCATCGCCAGGAGCGCCACCACCGTCAGGACCGGGAAGAGCCACATCCGTACGACGAGCTTCTCAGGGGCCTCGCGCTCCAGCCGGTCGCGAAGGATCACCTGGGAGAGGGCGATGAAGATCCAGACGACGAGGATCACCGCGCCGATCATGTTGAGCAGCCACGGGAAGACGTCGTCGGGCCGCCAGTAGCTGAGCAGCACGCACAGGAAGCCGAACACGGACGAGACCAGGACGGCCGTGCGCGGGACGCCCGAGGAGATCCTGCCGAGCCGCTTCGGGCCCTGGCCACGGGCGACCAGCGAACAGGCCATGCGCGAGGCGCCGTAGATGTTGGCGTTCATCGCGGAGAGCAGGGCTACCAGGATGACCACGTTCATGATCTCCGCGGCGCCGCTGATGCCGAGGTGGTCCAGGGCCGCGTAGAACGGGCCGACCTCCACGACCTTCGGGTCGTCCCACGGGACCAGCGTGACGACGACCGCCATCGAGCCGACGTAGAAGAGCGCGATCCGCCACATCGCCGTCCGCACGGCCTTGGCGACACCCTGCACCGGGTTCTCGGACTCGGCCGCTGCGATGGTGACGGTCTCCAGACCGCCGTACGCGAAGACGGAGGCGAGCAGTCCGATCACCAGGCCCTCGGCACCGTTCGGCATGAAGCCGCCCTCGCCCTTGAGGTTGGTGGTGCCGGGGGCGTCCGTACCGGGCAGCACACCGAGGATCGCCAGCACACCCAGGACCAGGAAGAGCGTGATCGCCACGACCTTGAGGGCGGCGAACCAGAACTCGAACTCGCCGAACTTCTTCACCGAGGCCAGGTTCGTGCCCAGGAAGACCACCATGAACAGCGCGACCCAGGCCCACTCCGGCGTACCGGGCAGCCAGCCGGTGACGATCTTCGCCGCGCCGATGCCCTCCAGGCCGACGGCGACACAGAGCAGCACCCAGAACGCCCAGCCCACGGTGAACCCCGCCCACGGCCCTATCGCCCGCTCCGCATGGACGGAGAAGGAGCCGGAGGCCGGGTTCGCGGCCGACATCTCGCCGAGCATCCGCATCACGAGCATGACCAGCAGCCCGGAGACGGCGTACGCGATGATGATCGACGGGCCCGCGGCGGCGATGCCCGCGCCCGAGCCGACGAAGAGTCCGGCGCCGATGACGCCGCCGAGGGCGATCATCGAAAGATGGCGCTGCTTGAGGCCGTGGGTGAGCGCCGAATCGGTCCTGGCGTCGGAGACGGCGACCGGGGAGCCGGTGGGGGGAGACGCGGAATTCCGAGACATGGACAAGCTCTGTTCGGTAGGTGAGACGTGGGGGGACGTGCGCGCACAGTCTGAGCGCGCACCCCGTTCACAGGGAACCGCTGTCCGCTATACGGGCACGATGCTCACCGAAGGTGCGCACCCGGGCACGGGGTGACGGCCGGTGCGGTCGCCGGCCGGACCCTGAGCGGTTCCTGGACGGTTTTGGCAGGAACCTACAGTCTCTCCCGACGGCCTCTGCCGGCAAAATATGAGCCGATCCGTACCCACCTCAGTGACGAGCATCACGCCATCGTGTGATTGTGTCAGCCCTTTTGTTTGAACCCCACCAATGCCTCGACCACCGCTTTGTGGGCCACTGATGGTGATCGAGCGTTAACCCTTGGGCTAACGTCAGCCTCAGTCTGTCCCCACCTGCCCTCACCCCGCGGAGTCCCGATGAGCACTGCTGCCGCCGTCCCTGCCCGTACCGGAGCGGTCCTCGCCGACCTGCTGCCCGCCGCCCGGCACCGTTACGCCGTCGACACGGCCCTGGTCCTCGGTGGCGCCGCGCTCACCGGTATCGCCGCCCAGATCGCCGTCCCGGTCCCCGGCTCCCCGGTCCCGGTCACCGGCCAGACGTTCGCCGCGCTCCTCGTCGGCACCGCGCTGGGCGCCCGCCGCGGCTTCCTCTCCCTCGCCGTGTACGCGCTCGTCGGCATGGCGGGCGTGCCGTGGTTCGCGGGCGGCAGCTCCGGTGCGGGCGGCGCCTCGTTCGGCTACGTCCTCGGCATGCTGCTCGCCGCCACCGTGGTCGGCGGCCTCGCCCGTCGTGGCGGAGACCGCTCCGTCCTGCGCACCGCGGGCACGATGGTGGTCGGCTCCGCGATCATCTACGCGGTCGGCGTCCCGTACCTGGCGCTGTCCACCGGCATGTCGGCGAGCGCCGCGATCGCGGCCGGCCTGGTGCCGTTCCTGCTCGGCGACGCGCTGAAGGCGGCACTGGCGATGGGCGCGCTGCCCGCTTCCTGGAAGCTCATCGGCCGTCGCGGCTGATGCCGTAGCTCCCTCCGAAGAGGCTCGCCGGGTCGTGACGCGACACCAGACCGGCGAGCCTCTTCTGTGTCCGCGCGTCGTGGAAGCCGTCGGTGCGGTCTCCGCCGCCGAAGGAGAAGTTCAGCGAACGGCCCAGGGCGAGCGGGGCGAGCACAGCGGCCACCTCCGCGTAGAGGGCCCGTACAGACGCCACATCCGTGCCGTCGAGCGGCGACAGCAGCCGCAGCAGGAATCCGGCCTCGCGGTAGGGCACCGCGTTGTCGACGGCGGGCCGTACGGCCAGCGCGCCGCCCAGGTGGTTGAGCTGGACCACGGTCATCATCGGCGCCTTCGGCCCGGTCAGCTCCAGCGTGCGCACGGCACGCTCCGCGTCCAGATCGCCGAGCACCACGCTGTCGCCGTAGTAGGCGTGCGGGAACGGCGGGTCGCTGTGAATGGTGTGGCTGTCGGTGTACGGCATCTCCCGCAGCGAGTCCGCGAGCGCGGGCCCGATCGCCCGAAGCGGCGCGACCAGCCGCTCGCCCTCCGTCGCGCTGCCGGTGTACGCGACCCGCACCGAGATCACATACCGGCCGCGCATCGGCTCAGGCATCTGCGGGACGTCGGGGAACCGCAGAGCGGACAGCGATGACGTCAGTGCGTCGGGGACGGTCCGGGTCCACTCCAGATAACGGTGGAGCACCTCGGCGGCCGTCACGCCGTCCCGGTCCCCGTCTCCGTCGTGGCCTCCGTCTCCGTCGAAGGCGATGGAGCCGCCGTACAGCCGCCCGGCCTCGACCAGCCCGATCTCCATGCCGGTCACGACACCGAGCCGGTGCCCGCCGCCGCGCAGCGCCCAGAAGAGATCGGGCTCGCTGTCGGGGGATACATGGCGCAGTACGCCGTCGGCGGTCACCACGTCGAGTGCGCGCACATGGTCGGCGGCGTACCCGAACTCCCTGGCCAGTACGCCCAGACCGCCGCCGAGGGTGTAGGAGACGGCGCCGACACCCGGGGAGGAGCCGTTCAGCGGGGCGAGTCCGTGCGGTGCGGCGGCCTCGATGACCCGGCCCCAGGTGACGCCCGCGCCGATCCGGGCGGTGCGGCGCACCGGGTCGACCTGGACGGAGTCCATCCGGCGGGTGCTGATCAGTACCCCGCCCTCGACGGCCCCGGGCAGCCCGTGACCGGTGGCGTGGACGTGGACCGGGAGGCCGCGCCCGGCGGCGTCGGACACGGCGGTCCGTACGTCATCGGCGTGGGCGGCCTCGACGACGAGGCCGGGACGGATGGCGAAACCGGTCTGAAAGCCGGTCTCGAAACCGGCCGGGACATCGGCAGGGACCTGGGCAGGGGCAAAAGACATGAGAAGGCTCTCCGTTCGCTCGCTCGGTGGCGGTGCGACGGAGAGCCTTCCCGGTAAACCTGACATCCGCCGTCAGGTATTGCTGGGGGATTCCACAGCGGTGCGGTTCTTGCGGTTCCGGACCTCACGGACCAGCGAGATCGCCACCACAATGGCCGCGACGAGCAGCGAGAGCAGCACCTGCTCGCGTCCGCTGTCGTCGGTCAGCATGTAGACGAGGACGAACGAGATCATCGCGATGGTCGCCCAGGTGAGGTACGGGAAGAGCCACATCCGTACGACCAGCTTCTCCGGCTGCTCGCGCAGGATGATGCCCCGCATCCGCAGCTGGGTGAAGCAGATGACCAGCCAGACGAAGAGGGCGACCGCACCGGAGGAGTTCAGCAGGAACTGGAAGACGGTGTCGGGCCACTGGTAGTTGAAGAACACGGCGACGAAGCCGAAGACGACGGAGGACAGGATCGCCGCCTGCGGCACGCCCCGCTTGTTCGTCCGGGCGAACGCCTTCGGCGCGTCCCCGCGGCCGCCGAGCGAGAAGGCCATCCGCGAGGCGGTGTAGAGGCCTGAGTTCAGGCAGGACAGCACAGCCGTCAGCACGATGACGTCCATCACCTGACCGGCGTGCGGGATGCCGATGGAGTTGAGCGCGGCCACATAGCTGCCCTCCTCCAGGATCGAGGCGTCGTTCCACGGCAGCAGGGTGAGCACGATGAAGATCGAGCCCAGGTAGAAGACGGCGATCCGCCAGATCACGCTGTTGGTGGCCTTCTGGACGGCGCGCTGCGGGTTCTCGGACTCGCCGGCGGCGAGGGTGACGATCTCGCTGCCCATGAAGGAGAAGACGACCATCAGCACACCGGTGAGGATGGCGCCGGGTCCCTTGGGGAAGAACCCGCCGGTGTCGGTGAGATGCGCGAGCCCCGAGCCGGGGTTGTCCGAGCCGGGCAGCAGCCCGAAGACGGCGAGCAGTCCGACGACCACGAACGCACCGATCGCCACGACCTTGATCCCGGCGAACCAGAACTCGAACTCGCCGTACGACCCGACCGAGACCAGGTTCGTCGCGGTCAGTACGACCATCACGATCAGCGCCCACGCCCACTGCGGGACGCCCGGCACCCAGCCCTCCAGGATCTTGGCACCCGCCGTGGCTTCGACGGCGAGCACCACGACCCAGAAGAACCAGTACAGCCAGCCGATCGAGAAGCCGGCCCAGCGACCCAGCGCCTGGTCGGCGTAGGCGGAGAAGGAGCCCGAGCTGGGACGGGCCGCGGCCATCTCGCCGAGCATCCGCATCACGAAGACGACCATCAGGCCGACCAGCGCGTACGACAGGAGGATGGCCGGTCCCGCAGCGGCGATGCCTGCGCCGGAGCCCACGAAGAGGCCCGCGCCGATGACACCGCCGATGGCGATCATCGAGAGATGGCGGTTCTTGAGGCCTGCCTGGAGACCGTCGGAGGAGCCCGGTGCGTCCGGTCCGTTCGACCGGTCCGGCTTGCCGGGCTGGTGACCCGGTCCTGCCAGAGTCGTCTGCGACGTCATGGATCGAATCCTTACGTTCTCGGATCACGCGGTGCGTGTCCGGCTGCCGAAGTGGGGTGCGGCAGCGAGTGATGCATTGAAGCTCGCCGAGCGGCGCAAGCGGAACCCCTTATTCCGAATCGTTGACCGGATCGTTGCCCGAGTGGCGTTGCACACACAGGGCCCGCACATGGAGCCCACACGCACGTTTCGCCCGGTCCAGCGGGTCCGGCCGGACCCGGCCGGAGGGTCCCGACCCCGATGGCGCTTACCCGGCGATGCTCGTGCCACACTCGGAACATGCGCGTGTACCTCGGCTCGGACCATGCCGGCTATGAACTCAAGAACCACCTCGTCGAGTGGCTCACGGCCCAGGGCCACGAGGCCGTCGACTGTGGCCCCCACATCTACGACGCCCAGGACGACTACCCGCCGTTCTGCCTGCGTGCCGCCGAGAAGACGGCCGCGGACCCGGACAGCCTCGGCATCGTGATCGGCGGCTCCGGCAACGGCGAGCAGATCGCCGCGAACAAGGTCAAGGGCGTGCGCGCCGCACTCGCCTGGAGCGAGCAGACCGCCGCGCTCGGCCGCGAGCACAACAACGCCAATGTGGTCGCCATCGGCGGCCGGATGCACTCGGTGGACGAGTCCACCAAGTTCGTCGAGATCTTCCTCGCCACTCCGTACTCGGGTGAGGAACGTCACACCCGTCGCATCGAGATGCTGACGGCGTACGAGACGACGGGCGAGCTCCCCCCGATCCCGGCCCACCACCCGCAGCAGGGCTGACCGGCCTCCACCTGTGCCGCCGGTGTTCCCGGCGGCACAGTCATTTCCCCGCGTCACCCCGTCGCCGCGTCCCTACGTCACCGAGGAGAGCCGCAGCCGTGCCCGAGGGACACACGATCCACCGCCTCGCGGCGGACCACCGGGACAGGTTCGCCGGACGGCCGGTGCGGGTGAGCAGCCCGCAGGGCAAGTTCTCCGACAGCGCCGTCCTGCTGGACGGCCGCACGCTCACCGGTGTCGACGCCCACGGCAAGCACCTCTTCCTCGGTTTCGAGGACGCCGGCTGGGTCCACATCCACCTGGGCCTCTTCGGCAAGCTCGGCTTCGGTACGACCCCCGCCCCGCCGCCCACCGACACCGTCCGGCTGCGCCTGGTGACCGACCGCCACCACGCGGATCTGCGCGGCCCCACCACGTGCGCGCTGATCACCGACCCCGAGAAGCGCGCGATACATGACCGCCTCGGCCCGGACCCGCTGCGGACCGACGAGGACGGCGAGCGGGCCTGGCGGCGGATCTCCCGCAGCCGTATCACCGTCGCGGCCCTGCTGATGGACCAGAAGGTCATCTCAGGGGTCGGCAACGTGTACCGCGCGGAGGTGCTGTTCCGGCACGGGATCGACCCGTACCGCCTGGGCAGGGACCTCACGCGGGCGGAGTGGGACGCGGTCTGGGCCGACCTGGTGGTGCTGATGCGCGAAGGTGTACGGAACAACCGGATCGACACGGTCCGCCCCGAGCACATGCCGGAGGCGATGGGGCGTCTGCCGCGCGTCGACGACCACGGCGGCGAGGTGTACGTGTACCGCAGGGCCCGGCAGGCCTGTCACATCTGCGGCGGCGAGATCCGCACCGCCGACCTCGCCGCCCGCAACCTCTTCTGGTGCCCGGGCTGCCAGCGCGCTTAGCGCGGCACATTCCAGCCCGTCCGGCGTTCGAGGAGAACGCGGCCGGGGCGGAGGCCCGAGGCGGAGTTCCGCGCCCCCTAGAACCCCCGCGGCAACCACGGCGCCGCGTCCGACGAGAACGCCAGCGACGCCTCCGCCAGCGCGCCCGCCCTCAGCTCCCGTACCCGCCCGGCCAGGGCCAACGAGCTCAGCGACTCGCCGCCCAGATACGCCGAGCCCAACTCCCGTACCGAAAGTGCGAGATCGGCTGCGTCATCGGTCCGCCGGCACGACGCGACCCCCTTCGCGTCACCCGTGAGCCGCCAACGCCCCGCATTCCAGGGGCAGAACGCGTCCTCGACCTCGAACACCACATCCACCGGTGCCCGATATGCCCGCGCCTCCAGCGCCGCCCCCAGCTCCACCAGCCGCACGTGCAGACAGTCCCGGATCAGGATGTTGCACCGCCGCACGTCCGACACCAGGTGCAGCACCGCGTCGTCGACCGGCCGGTTGCGCGCGTCGACCGTCGAGGTCAGATCGATCTCGAAGAGGAACCGCCACAGCGCCGCGTACGCCGCCGGGTCGAGCGCGGCCAGGTCGTTCACCTTCACCTGGCCCTTGGGACCGGACGGCTCCCACTCGGGCTTGATGTGGTACGTCACATAGCCGACGATCTGGCCGTTCAGCTCCGCCAGCACGCACTGCTGCGCCGAACCACCCTGCCGGGAACTCACCGGGTCGACCATCGGCTTCCGCTCCCAGCCGGGCCCATGGGCCGGCGTGCCGGGGCGGCCGGCCACCAACTGCTCGTACACGCCCTCGCACGCGGCCATCGCCTCGTCCGGCTTCGCGTGGCGCAGCCGCACGTCGTCCGTGCCCTGCGGCACCGTCAGCCGCACCCGGTCCGTGTCGATCGTCAGGGACATCTGGCGCGAGGCGGCGCCGTATCCGAACCGGCCGTAGATCACCGGCTCGGACGCCGTCAGGACGGCGATCGGCTCACCCAGCGCCCGGATGTCGTCGAGCTGCCGACGCATCATCGAGGTCAGCAGCCCGCGCCTGCGGTGGGTGGACGCGACACTCACCATCGTGATCCCGGCGGCGGGCACCAGCGCCCCGCCCGGCACGGCGACCCGGAAGCTGAACGCCCCGGCCGTGGCGACGACATCGGTGCCGTCCCAGATTCCGATCGACCGCTCGTGCTCGGTCAACTGCTCGTCCAGCTCGCGCTGCTCGGGGGGCTCTGCGACACCGCCGAATGCGAGCTCCAGACACTCGAACCATTCGTTCCATTCGGACGGTCGCAACACGCGAAGCTCTGTAGTCATGGGCCATGCCTATCAGGGGCAAGGCCGCCGGTCGACCCGATTTCGAACGCATTGTCACGGGGTCCCCCTGCACCGGAGGCGGCCGGGTAGATAAGGTCCCCGCAATGGCCCGTCGCGCAGGAGCAGACTCGTACCCGGCCCGATTTCGGAAATCGGCGCACCGGGCACGCATCGCGCTGCGCAAATCCGGTGTCGACTACTTCCGCGGCGACGGATCGGACTGGATCGCACTGGCCGGTCTGCTGCTCACCATTCCGGCCATCACCTGCGCCACCCTGCTGAATCCGGTGTGGTGCTCACCGGCCGCGCTCGTCCTGCCGATCGTCGCGGGCGGTCTGCTGCTGCGGCCCGCGAGTCTGCTGGGTCTGTACGCGACCGCCGCCACCGCCCTGATCGTGGAGTCGCTCGCACTGGGCCCGTACGAGGACGGCCCGGCCCGGGTGACACCCGGCATCGTCCTGGTGGTCGCGGCCTGCGGCTTCTTCGGGCTGGTCCTCGCCCAGTTCCGGGCCAGGGTCGGTGTGCCGTGGCGACGCGGCGGCACCATGCTCTTCGACCTGCGCGAACGCATCAGGGTGCAGAGCGCCCTGCCCCGGCTGCCGCAGGGCTGGCACCGCGAGATGGCGCTGCGCCCGGCGGGCGGTCAGTCCTTCTCCGGTGACTTCGTCGTCGCCGCCCGTACCAACGGCGGACGGACCCTGGAGGCCGTACTCACCGACGTCTCCGGCAAGGGCATGGACGCGGGCTCCCGCGCCCTGCTGCTGTCCGGCGCCTTCGGCGGCCTCCTCGGTTCGCTGCCCCCGCACGGCTTCCTCCCGGCGGCCAACGGTTATCTGCTGCGCCAGGACTGGGACGAGGGTTTCGCCACCTCGATCCATCTGGTCCTGGACCTCGAATCGGGCGACTACGAACTCCTCTCGGCGGGGCACCCGCCGGCCCTGCAGCTCCACTCGGGCAGCGGCCAGTGGGAGGAGAAGGTCGCGGAGGGCCCGCTGCTCGGGGTGTACGACGGGGCGCAGTTCGACGCGGTGAAGGGCTCGTTGGCACCGGGCGACGTGCTGATGCTGTTCACGGACGGCCTGGTGGAGGCGTCCGACCGCGATATCGCGGAGGGCATCGACCGGCTGACCGGTGAGGCCGACCGCTATGTCGCCACCGGTTTCGAGGGCGCGGCCTGGCATCTGATCGAGGCATGCGCCAAGGACGTCAACGACGACCGGGCACTGCTGCTGTTGTCACGCAAATCCTGAACCGTACGCAAACGGGCTGAACCGGGCATACGTCAACGAGAATTGATCCATCACCGGAACGTGGGCGTCGGTGTGTCCGGGTACGAGACGGGCCCCCGTACCCGGACGCGCCGTCCGTCGTCTCAGGCCGGGACCGACACCTGCCCGGCGTCGCTGCCGCTGTCACTGTCCTCACCCCGGCCCCGCCCGCCCGGCAGGACGCGGACCAGCCAGTGCGACCTTCCGGCGGCCAGCGGTGCGAGGACCGCGAGGACGAGTACGTATCCGGCGATGAACGGGGAGAGCCGTTCGTCCAGCCCGGCGGCTGCTGCCATCGTGGCGAGGATCAGGGCGAACTCGCCACGGGCCACCAGTGTGGTGGAGATGTTCGCCGTGGCCTGCGGGCCGAACGCGTACACCTTGGCGGCGGCAAGTCCGGCGAGGACATTCATGACGAGGGTCACCGCGACGGCGGCCAGCACCGGCCACAGGACGGTCGGCAGATCGCCCGGGTTGATGGAGAGGCCGAAGGCGAAGAAGAAGATCGCTCCGAAGGCGTCACGCAGCGGGTGGACCAGCTTGAGGATGCGCGTGCCGGAGGACGTACTGCCGAGCATCAGACCGACCATGAAGGCGCCGATCGCGTCCGCGACCCCGAACCACTCCGAGACGCCCGCCACGAAGACCGCGGCGCCGAGGAAGGAGATGACGAGGAGCTCGTCGTCGCGGGTGTTGATCAGCTTGCCGATGACCTTGGTGCCGAACCGGGCGGCCAGGGCGAGCAGCAGCAGGAAGCCGAAGGCCTTGCCGCCGTCGACCGCCGCGGCGGAGAGGCTGTCGGCGCCCGAGAGGATCGGCTGGAGGGCGGCCAGATAGAGGGCGAGGAACACGTCCTCGACGACGATGATGCCGAGGATCGGTGTGGTCTCCGGATTGCCGATACGGCCCAGGTCGACCAGGACCTTGGTGACGATGGCCGACGACGAGATGCCGAGCACACCGGCGAGGACCAGCGCTTCGGACGTGCCCCAGCCCAGCGCGAAGCCGAAGCCGAGCCCGGCGCCGACGTTCAGGGCGAGATAGGTGCCACCGGCGAGCGCCATCTTGCGGCCGCCGGCCTTGAGGTCGTCGAGATGGAATTCGAGGCCGAGGTAGAAGAGCAGCAGCACCAGGCCGAGTGCCGAGAGCATCTCCAGGTCGTGCGGGTCGGCGACGAGCACGATGCCGGGCGTGTGCGGGCCGAGCAGGATTCCGGCCAGGATGAACAGGGGAATGGTCGGCAGTCCGATGCGGCTGCCGACGCGGGCGAGAACGGCGGCGGCGAGGAAGGCGCCGCCCATGGCGATGAGCGTGTCTGCGTGTCCGATGAGCCTGTCCTTCGATAGGTCAAGAGTGCGTCAAGAAATCGTCAGTAATTAGTTTACCGAATGATTGACGTTGCAAGTGTGGCCACCCCGGCAGCACCCTGAGGTCCCCCCACCCCCGGTAGCACCTGGGGTTTGCCCCACCCCCGGTAGCACCTGGGGTTTTCCCCACCCCCGATCCGCCAGCAGCCGCCATGGTCCGGACCTGCTCGTGATCCGTACGTTCGATGTACCGGCCGGACAACCGGTCGGCGAGCAACGAAAGGCGGACACCATGGGGCTGCGACGCACCAAGCAGGGCGCGCAGGACAGGCAGTACACGGCGGACGTCCACCAGGGGCCCCGCCCCTCGGACCTCGCCGTGGAACTGCGAGGCGTCCGCAGGCAGTACGGCCGCGGCGGCTCCGCCGTCCACGCTCTGAGGGGCATCGACCTCGCCCTCCCGCGCGCCAGTTTCACCGCCGTCATGGGCCCCTCCGGCTCCGGAAAGTCGACCTTCCTGCAGTGCGCGGCCGGGCTGGACCGCCCCACCGAGGGCTCCGTACGCCTCGGCGGCACCGAGATCACCGGCATGAGCGAGAACCAGCTCACCGAACTGCGCCGCACCCGCCTCGGCTTCGTCTTCCAGGCCTTCAACCTGCTCCCGTCCCTCACGGTCGAGCAGAACGTCGTCCTGCCCATGCGCCTGGCCGGACAGCGCACCGGCTCCGCCCGCAGCCGCCGTGAGGCCACCGAGATGCTCACCAGGGTCGGCCTCGGCGACAAGGGCGAGCGCCGCCCCGGCCAGCTCTCCGGCGGCCAGCAACAGCGCGTCGCCGTCGCCCGTGCCCTGGTCACCCGCCCTGATGTGGTCTTCGCCGACGAACCGACCGGCGCCCTCGACACCACCACCGCCGCCGAGATCCTCGCCCTGCTCCGGCACGCGGTGGACAGCCTCGGCGCCACGGTCGTCATGGTCACCCACGACCCGGCAGCCGCCGCCTACGCCGACCGGGTGCTCTTCCTCGCCGACGGCGCGATCGCGGACAGCCTGCCGCGGGCCGGCGCCGCACAGATCGCCGCCCGGATGACCGCACTGACCGCCCGGACGGCCCCCGCCTATGCCGGAGCAGCAGCCTGATGTTCACCCCGCACGTCCCGAACGGCCTCGCCCGCGCGGCCGTTCGCTTCAAGCCCTCGTCGTTCGTCGGAACCTTCGTCGCGCTGCTGCTGGCCGCGGCGATCGTCTCCGCCTGCGGCATCCTGCTGGAGACCGGCCTGCGCGCCTCGGTACCCGCGGACCGCTACGCGAAGGCACCCGTGGTGGTCGCCGCCGACCAGCAGGTCCACATGACGGTCGGCAGCGGCGAGGAAGCGTACGACGCCGCCACCCCCGTACCGGACACCGCGCGGCTCCCCGAATCCCTGGTGGGCAAGGCCGCCTCGGCCCCCGGCGCGGCCGCTGCGATCGGGGACGTCAGCTACTCCGTACGGCAGGACGACACGCTCCTCACCGCTCACGGCTGGGGCTCCACCGCCCTCACCGGCGCGCGACTGCTCACCGGCGAGGCGCCCGGGACCGGCGAAGTCGTCGTCCCCACCGGCACCGATGCCCGGGTCGGCGAGGAGATCATCCTCGACACCCCCGCGGGCGTACGGGAGTTCCGTGTCGCGGGCACCACCGCCACCGAAGCCACCGTCTGGTTCGCCGACCGGCAGGCCGTACAGCTCTCCGGCCACCCCGGCAGGGTCGACGCCATCGCCGTGCTCGCCGCCCGCTCCACCCCCACCGGCACCCTCGCCGACCAGGTACGCGAGGCCGTCGGCCACACCGCCGGGGCCCAGGTCCACACCGGTGACGGCCGGGGCGCCGCCGAGGACGCGGAACTCACGGGCGCCAAGGAAGGCCTCGTCGGCCTCGGCGGCTCCTTCGGCGGCATCGCCACCATGGTCGCCGTTTTCACCGCCGCCGGTACGGTCGCCCTCTCCGTCGGCCAGCGCAGCCGCGAGTTCGCCCTGCTGCGCGCCATCGGCGCCACCCCGCGCCAGTTGCGCCGCACCATCGCCACCGAGTCCCTGCTCGTCGCCCCGCTCGCCGGAGCGCTCGGCTGTCTGCCCGGAATCGCCCTGGCCCACTGGTGGTTCGGGCGGCTCCAGGACATGGGCGCCATCCCCGAAGCCGTCGCGCTGCGGGTGTCCTGGCTGCCGCTGACCGTCACCGTGGCCGCCACGATGCTCACCGCGCTGGGCGCCGGATACTTCGCCGCCCGCCGGCCGTCGAAGACCAAACCGGGGCTGGCTCTCGCCCAGTCCGCGGTGGAACGCCCCCCGTTCGGCTGGATCCGCACCCCGCTCGGCATCGCCGCCCTCGCCGGCGGCGTGGCCTTCGCAGGGGTCGCCGCGTCCACGAGCGGCGAGGACGCGGCGAACGCCGCACTCGGCGTCGTCATGTTCTTCATGCTCGCGGTCGGCCTGCTCGGCCCGCTGATCGCGCGGATCTGCGCCGCCGTCATCGGTTTTCCGCTGCGCGCCACCGGCGCGTCGGGCTCGCTGGCCGCCGCCAACTCCCGGACGAACTCGCGCCGCCTGGCCTCCGCGATCACCCCGATCGTGCTGGCCATGGCCTTCTCCTGCACGCTCGTGTTCATGCACACCAGCGAGGAACGGGTGATCGCACACCAGCAGCGCGACGCCGTCACCGCCGACCACATCGTCTCCGCCCCGGCCGGACTCGCCTCCGACGCGACCGAACGGGCCGCCGCCACACCCGGCGTCAAGACCGCCGTCGGGCTGCTCCGCAGTTCCGTTCTGGTGCCCACCGGATCGGGCGGGGACGCGCGGCTCCAGAGCACTTCAGCCCAGGGGATCACCGGCTCCGGCCACGACCTCGCCAAGGTCCAGGACCTCGACGTCCGGACCGGATCGCTGACCGGCCTGCGCCCCGGCACCGTCGCCATCGACACCACCCTCGCCGGATCCGCGAAGCTCGGCACGGGCGACCGGCTGGCCCTGCGTCTCCCGGACGGCACCGAGGCGACTCCGAAGATCGTCGCCGTCTACGGCCGCGGCCTGGGCACCGGTCTGGTCACACTGCCCGCCGCCGACCTCAGCACCCATGTCACCTCGCCGTACGTCTCCGAACTGCTGGTACGGGCCACACCCGCCGCCGCACAGAAGCTCGCCGCGCTCGGCACCGTCACCGACCGGACCGGCTACGCCGCCGCTCAGGACCAGAACCGTGAGATCAACGCCTGGGCCAACACCACCATGGCCGCGGTCCTCGGCGGATTCGCCGCCGTCGCCGCGGTCAACACCCTGGTGATGACCGTCCTGGACCGCCGCCGCGAACTGACCATGCTCCGCCTCGTCGGTTCCACCCGCCGCCAGGTCATGGGCATGATCCGCTGGGAGGCGCTGCTCGTCACGGTCGCCGGCGCCGCGATCGGTACCGGCATCGCACTGGCCACACTGGTCCCGATGGTGAAGGGACTCACGGGCGAATCGCCTTACATCCCGCCGACGTTGTACGGGTCCTTCCTCGCCGCGACCATCGGACTCGGCCTGGCCGCCGTGACGGTCCCGGCCCGGGCCGCCCTGCGTGGGACGGCCGAGCGTCCGTAGAGTCGGGCCATGCCCACCCCACGCGCACCGCTGACCCTGGCCGAAGTCGAGGCGATCGCCCGCGAGGCCCACGCCGACCAGCAGGACAAAGCGGGACGCCCGTACACCGAACATCTCGCCGCGGTCGCCGAGGGCGTACGGAGCAGAGGCGGCAGCGACGGACAGATCGCCGCGGCCTGGCTGCACGACGCCGTCGAGGACGACGCACTGTCGGAGGAGTGGCTGGCCGCCGCCGCGCTGCCCCAGGAGGTCAAGGACATGGTCCTCGCCGTCACCAAACGTGACGGCGAGGACCTCGGTGCGTACACCCGGCGCATCCTCGACACCCCGGGCGCCCTGCTGATCAAGGAGTCCGACCTGGCACACAACGCCGACCCGGCCCGCCTCGCCGTGCTGGAACCGGCGACCCGTACCCGACTGGCCGAGAAGTATGCGCAGGTACGGGGGCTGCTGGGGCTCACCCCGGGCGAATCGCCCGTCGAGCAATCGGTTCAAGCCAACACGGTGAAGGACTGATCCACTCGGATCAGAGCCTGGACGCGGCGCGCCGGAACGCCCAGTTCATGTCCGGCTCGGTCACCGGGCGCAGCACCCGCCGTACCGGCGGCGTACACATCAGCGTCACCGCACCGGCGGCGACCAGTGAGACGAGGACCAGGCCGCCGGGCGACGAGAGCCATGCGTAGCTGTCGAACACCCCGGCGTATTCGGCGCCCTTGATCAGGAATCCGTGGAGCAGATAGCCACAGATCGTTCCGGCGCCGAGCACGGTGAACCACATGTGGCGACCCGGCACCCAGGACAGGAACCCGATGGTGAGCAGCAGCGCGCAGCCGAACATCGCCAGTGTCATCACGGCACCGGACCACCACGGGGCGCCCATCTCGGGCGCGCTGTTGCTGCGGTAGAACCAGCCCAGCTCCATCCGCGGCGCCGCCCAGTACGCGAACAGCAGGGCCCCGGCGAACAGCGGGAGCGCGAGCATCCGCACCTCACGCCGGCGGACCAGCTGGAAATGCTCGGGCTTCAGCCGGAGTCCCAGCACGAAGAACGGCAGGAACTGCAGAACACGCTGGAGATCGAGATCGTCGCCGATCGCGGGGGAGAAAGAGGCGAGCACGGCGATGACGAGCGCCACGGGCAGCGGATGGCGCAGCGCCTGCCACAGCGGTGTGGTGATCCGCCAGATGAACAGCGCGATCAGGAACCAGGTGAGATACCAGGGGTCGGTCAGGCTGATCGGCTGATCGGGCGAGTTGTCCGCGTACCGCTTGAACAGCGAATACGCCGTCTCGAACACCACATAGGGCACGGCGACGCCGGTGACCAGGCGTTTTACCTTGGCGGCGGACATGTCGAACGAGCGGGAGAAATAGCCGGAGACGATGATGAACGCCGGCATGTGAAAGGTGTACGCCACCATGTACAGCGCACGGGCGGTCCGGCTGCCGTCCATCACCGGTTCCCACGCGTGCGCCACCGCGACGAGCACGATGGCCAGATATTTGACGTTGTCGAAGTAGGCGTCACGCTTCTTCGCCGGTGCAGCGGCCGGAGGCTTGTTCGCCACAGGTCCGGGCGGTGCCGCGGTGGCAGTCATCGTCCCTTGGTGTCTGGGCTCCGACTCCCGGGTCGCCGATGGGAGCGGGGCCCTCTGAAATACGTTCGGAGCGTGGAACATCTAAAGCACCTTAGACGCCGCGATTGCAATTCGTAAAACAGCCCACGGATATTGCATGTCCGCGTCCAATCAAAAGCGAAACCACCAAAAACCGCCCACTATGCCCTGCTTCATCCCCCTTAAATGGGGCATATCGACAGGTGGCTGAGGGAGGTGAATTTCGTCGCACCGGATCCTTGGAATTGCATGTGAATGAAGTGTGTGGATATGGAAACCATCACAGTCGCAAGCTGTTGTGATTATTTGATTCACAGTCCACTCACAGCTGTGCAAAGTCTTGGCGGGGCCTTGTGCCACCCCCTTGTGCGGCCGTGCGCCCCGGGGCGCACGCGGGGCGCAAGGATGGCGCGATCCCGTCCGTTCGATCCGTCACCTGGCAGCGACCACAGGGGAGTTGGTGGCACGATGGAGGGAACGGAGGAGTGCTCGGCCGCACACCTCCGGGCCGGCAAGGCGGACCGACCAAGGGTGTGATCAGTCGTGGCCATTTCACTGTCTGTGGTGCTTCTGTTGGCGATCGTCCTGGTGGTCCTGATCCGAGGCGGCTCCATCAAGGCCGGACCCGCGATCGTCGCGGCGCTCTTCGGCTTCTTCCTGGCATCGACCGGCATGGCTCCGTCGATAAACAGGTTCATGAACTCGATAGCGGAGACCATCAATCAGATCCGCTTCTGATCCGGCCGGCGCCGGCGCTCCGGCGCGAGAGGCCCGGCAGGACCCGGGCGGGGCGCAGCCGGAACGCAAAGGGCCCGGTCCGACGAGGAATTCGTCGGACCGGGCCCAAGCGTGGAGCGGGCGACGGGAATCGAACCCGCGTAGCTAGTTTGGAAGACTAGGGCTCTACCATTGAGCTACGCCCGCAAGCATCGCACCGCAGGTCCGGGGACCGGCGGCAACGAGAAGCATCGTAGCGGGTCGCGGGCGGTGCCCGCACACCCGATTGCGGTCACCCGGTGTCGCGTTCGGTGCCGCCCGCGCAAAGCGGCTGATGCACTGCCCGTCTGCATGTACCCTACGTGTCGCACCGACGGGGTGTGGCGCAGCTTGGTAGCGCGTCCGCTTTGGGAGCGGAAGGTCGTCGGTTCGAATCCGGCCACCCCGACCATCGGCAAGATCGCAGACCACCGGCAAGATCGCATTGTGGGAGTCCGTCGCCTTGCCGTTACTATGCAAAATGCGTGCCCGTGTGTCTGATGTACCGGGCTCGGTCCGCGAAGCCGCCTCCCGTGCGGCGGAGCAGAACCCCTAGAAGTCAGCCACAAGGAGACCGAACCGTGAAGAGCGCCGTGGAGACCCTGAACCCGACCCGGGTTCGGCTCACTGTCGAGGTGCCCTTCGAGGAGCTCAAGGACAGCCTCGACGCGGCGTACAAGAAGATCAACCAGCAGGTCACGGTGAAGGGCTTCCGCAAGGGCAAGATCCCCGCCCGGGTCATCGACCAGCGGTTCGGCCGTGGTGCGGTGCTGGAGGAGGCCGTCAACGACGCCCTCCCGAAGTTCTACACCGAGGCTGTCAACGAGGGTGAGCTCAACGTCCTCGGTCAGCCCGAGGTCGACATCACCGAGCTGAAGGACGGCGAGCTGCTGGCCTTCACCGCCGAGGTTGACGTACGCCCCGAGATCGAGATTCCGGACTACTCCGGCATCGAGGTCACCGTCGACGCCCTCGAGGTCAGCGACGAGGACGTCGAGAAGGCCGTGGAGCAGCTCCGCGAGCGCTTCGCCTCCACCAACCCGGTCGAGCGCGCCGCCGCCGAGGGCGACGTCGTGACGATCGACCTGCAGGCCAAGGTCGACGGCGAGGTCCTGGAGGACGGCGTGGCCGAGGGTGTCTCGTACACCATCGGTTCCGGCGAGCTCCTCGACGGCATCGACGCCGCCGTCACCGGCCTGGAGGCAGGTGGCGAGGCCACCTTCACCTCCGAGCTGAAGGGCGGCTCGGCCGAGGGCAAGGAGGCCGAGGTCACCGTCAAGGTCACCGCCGTCGCCGCCCGTGAGCTCCCCGAGCTGGACGACGAGTTCGCCCAGATGGCGAGCGAGTTCGACACCCTCGACGAGCTGAAGGCGGACAGCCGCAAGCGCCTCGAGAACACCAAGCAGTTCGACCAGGCCACCCAGGCCCAGGAGCGCGTCCTCGACGAGCTGCTGAAGCTGGCCGAGGTCCCGATCCCGGAGAAGCTGCTCGCGGACGAGGTCCAGACCCGCAAGCACAACCTGGAGCACCACCAGCTCGGTCAGATGGGTCTGACCCTCGACAAGTACCTGGAGATCCAGGGCAAGACGGTCGAGGAGTTCGAGGCCGAGACCTCCGAGCAGGCGATCAAGGGCATCAAGACCCAGTTCATCCTGGACGAGATCGTCAACAAGGAGAAGCTGAACGTCAACCAGGAGGAGCTCACCGAGCACCTCATGCGGCGCGCCGCTTCCTCCGGCATGAGTCCCGACCAGTTCGCCCAGGCCGTCGTCGAGGGCGGCCAGGTGCCGATGCTCGTCGGCGAGGTCGCGCGCGGCAAGGCGCTGGCCGTGGTCGTCGAGGCCGCCAAGGTCGTCGACACCAACGGTGAGGTCGTCGAGCTGGAAGACGATGAAGAGGCAGTGGAGGAGGCCATCGAGACGGTCGAGGCCGCCGATGGTGCCGCCGAGGCCGTTGCCGAGGTCACCGAGGAGAAGACCGAGGCCTGAGCCTCGCGCTGAACCCGTACGACGGGCTCCGGACGCAGTGCGTTCGGAGCCCGTCGTCGTATGGCGTACGGTGCCCCACAACCCTTGTGCGGACTACGGAGCTTGCGCTCCCAGCGAACAGTTGCGGAAGCGGGATGGCGTTGTCCCACCTGCGCGTTAGGGTCCATGAATAGGAAGGGCAGGGGAGTCCCCGCCCACCCGGTACGAAGACGCTGAGACGGCCGGAGCCGTCAGAGACGAGCAGGTGGATACGTGACGAATCTGATGCCCTACGCCGCCGGAGAGCCGTCCCTCGGTGGAGGCCTCGGTGACCAGGTCTACAGCCGACTGCTCGGCGAGCGCATCATCTTCCTCGGTCAGCAGGTCGACGATGAGATCGCCAACAAGATCACGGCGCAGCTGCTTCTCCTTGCCGCCGAGCCGGACAAGGACATCTACCTCTACATCAACAGCCCCGGCGGTTCGGTGACGGCCGGCATGGCGGTCTACGACACCATGCAGTACATCCCGAACGACGTGGTCACCATCGGTATGGGCATGGCGGCCTCGATGGGCCAGTTCCTGCTCACCGGAGGCACCGCGGGCAAGCGCTTCGCGCTCCCGAACACCGACATCCTCATGCACCAGGGTTCGGCCGGCATCGGCGGTACTGCCTCGGACATCAAGATCCAGGCCCAGTACCTGCTGCGCACCAAGCAGCGGATGGCGGAGATCACCGCCCGCCACTCCGGCCAGACGGTCGAGACGATCATTCGCGACGGCGACCGCGACCGCTGGTACACCGCGGAGGAGGCCAAGGAGTACGGCCTCATCGACGAGATCATCACGATCGCATCGGGCGTTCCGGGCGGCGGCGGCACCGGCGCCTGATCCGGTACCCACCGGATCCGGTTCCACCGCCCCGCGCACCTCTCGTACGCCGAGACACCCAGCCACAGAACGCCACCAGGATGGTGAACACCCACATGAACAACTTCCCCGGCGCCTCCGCGAGCGGCCTCTACACCGGCCCGCAGGTGGACAACCGCTACATCGTGCCGCGCTTCGTGGAGCGCACCTCGCAGGGCGTGCGTGAGTACGACCCGTACGCGAAGCTCTTCGAGGAGCGCGTGATCTTCCTCGGCGTGCAGATCGACGACGCCTCCGCCAACGACGTCATGGCGCAGCTGCTGTGCCTGGAGTCGATGGACCCGGACCGGGACATCTCGATCTACATCAACAGCCCCGGCGGCTCGTTCACCGCGCTCACCGCGATCTACGACACGATGCAGTTCGTGAAGCCGGACATCCAGACGGTCTGCATGGGACAGGCGGCCTCCGCCGCGGCCGTGCTGCTCGCCGCGGGTACGCCCGGCAAGCGGATGGCGCTGCCCAACGCCCGTGTACTGATCCACCAGCCGTCCTCGCAGACCGGCCGTGAGCAGCTCTCCGACCTGGAGATCGCGGCCAACGAGATCCTGCGGATGCGCACCCAGCTGGAGGAGATGCTGGCCAAGCACTCCACCACGCCGATCGACAAGATCCGCGACGACATCGAGCGCGACAAGATCCTGACCGCCGAGGACGCCCTCGCCTACGGTCTCGTCGACCAGATCGTGTCGACCCGCAAGCAGGCGGCCACGGCCGTCTGACGTCGGTCTTCACCCCTTGGCACGGCGAGTTCACACCGCATCGGCTGTGTGAACCGTGCCAAGGGGGGCCCGAACGGGGGGCAAGGCAAGGTACCGTCGGATAGAGGCACCAGGAGCCGCTGAACCAAGCTGCTCCCAGGCGAAGGGGAAGCACCTCGTGGCACGCATCGGTGATGGCGGCGACCTGCTCAAGTGCTCGTTCTGCGGAAAGAGCCAGAAGCAGGTGAAGAAGCTCATCGCGGGACCCGGTGTGTACATCTGCGACGAGTGCATCGATCTCTGCAACGAGATCATCGAGGAGGAACTCGCGGAGACCTCCGAGGTGCGGTGGGAGGAACTCCCCAAGCCGCGCGAGATCTACGAGTTCCTCGAGGGGTACGTCGTCGGGCAGGAGCCCGCGAAGAAGGCCCTCTCGGTCGCTGTGTACAACCACTACAAGCGGGTCCAGGCGGGCGAGAACGGCGGCGCGCAGGGCCGGGACGACGCCATCGAGCTGGCCAAGTCCAACATCCTGCTGCTGGGCCCCACGGGCTCCGGCAAGACGCTTCTCGCGCAGACCCTGGCCCGTATGCTCAACGTCCCGTTCGCCATCGCCGACGCGACGGCGCTGACGGAGGCCGGCTATGTCGGCGAGGACGTCGAGAACATCCTGCTGAAGCTGATCCAGGCCGCGGACTACGACGTCAAGAAGGCCGAGACCGGGATCATCTACATCGACGAGATCGACAAGGTCGCCCGCAAGAGCGAGAACCCGTCGATCACCCGCGATGTCTCCGGCGAGGGCGTCCAGCAGGCCCTGTTGAAGATCCTGGAGGGCACCACCGCCTCCGTACCGCCGCAGGGCGGCCGGAAGCACCCGCACCAGGAGTTCATCCAGATCGACACGACGAACGTGCTGTTCATCGTGGGCGGTGCCTTCTCCGGTCTGGAGAGGATCATCGAGTCGCGGGCGGGTGCCAAGGGCATCGGCTTCGGCGCGACGATCCGCTCCAAGCGGGAGATCGAGGCGAGCGACCAGTTCCAGGAGGTCATGCCCGAGGACCTGGTGAAGTTCGGGATGATCCCGGAGTTCATCGGCCGGCTGCCCGTCCTCACCTCGGTCCACAACCTCGACCGTGAGGCGCTGCTGCAGATCCTCGTCGAGCCGCGCAACGCGCTGGTGAAGCAGTATCAACGACTGTTCGAACTCGACGGTGTCGAGCTGGACTTCGACCGCCCGGCCCTGGAGGCCATCGCCGACCAGGCGATCCTCCGCGGCACCGGTGCGCGTGGCCTGCGGGCCATCATGGAAGAGGTCCTCCAGTCCGTGATGTACGAGGTGCCGTCCCGCAAGGACGTCGCCCGCGTCGTCATCACGGCGGACGTCGTGCGCAACAACGTGAACCCGACCCTGGTCCCGCGCGAGCCGCGGACGATCGGGAACAACGACGGCGGGCGGCACGAGAAGTCCGCGTAGCGGTACGCAAACGGAAGGGGCGCCCGGCCAAGTGAACTGGCCGGGCGCCCCTTTCCCGTTCCGTGCTCGTTACTTGGCCTCGACGCGGATCTCGTTGCGGAGATCCGTCGTGATCTTGACCGCGGTGTCCTTGTCCACGCTCCCCATGGTGTCGCCGGG
The DNA here is from genome assembly GCF_900091955.1 of Streptomyces sp. Ncost-T10-10d. Taxonomy (GTDB): domain Bacteria; phylum Actinomycetota; class Actinomycetes; order Streptomycetales; family Streptomycetaceae; genus Streptomyces. The sequence continues at coordinate 19,267 of NZ_FMDF01000160.1, read as the reverse complement.
GGACACCATCGCCATGGTGCTGTAGTCCGACCAGGCGCAGAACCAGTCGGTCTTCGGCTTCTTGGTCTTGAGGTTCTCGCCCGTGGCGGCCTGGCATTTCATGATGCCGTTGAAGTCGGAGGGAGACACCTGCTCCGGCTCGCCGACAAGTTGGGTCTTCTTCCCCGAGTTCTCGGACGCGCTCTTCTTCAGAGAGGCGAAGAACTTGTCCAGCGCCTTGGCCGGATCGCTGATCTTGCCGTACGCACCGAGATAAGTGATGCTCTTCGCCGTCAGGGCGTCGGACGGCATGGTGCTCGGATCGCTGGGGTCGTACTTGCTGAGATCCGCCGTCGAGTAGATCCCGGTGACGGTCTTGCCGTTCTCGATGCCGCTGGACGTCAGTTCCTTCGTGGTCTTGTCGTCCTGCTTCGCGCCCGAGGCGTCATCGCCGAAGCGGTTGTACTTGCCCAGCACCTTCGCCGGCGTGGTCAGCTTGTGCGGCCCGTCGTCGCTGAGCCCGTCGCTGCCCCCGCCCGACGTCAGGAAGTACACCCCGCCCCCGATGACCGCCAGCGCCACGACGACGCCGCCGATGATCAGGCCGGTCTTCTTCTTCGGCTGGGCCGGGGGGAACGGGGGCTGGCCGCCGTACTGCGGGCCGCCGTACGGGGGCGTGGGCGGCTGCTGGCCGTACGGGCCCGGCTGCTGGGCCTGGGGGTAGCCGTAGCCCGGCTGGGGCTGCTGCTGCGGCGGGACACCCTGGGGGGCCTGCTGGGGGTACCCGTAACCGGGCTGGCCCTGCGGAGGCTGGCCGCCGTACGGGCCCGGCTGCTGGCCGTACGGGCCGGGCTGGCCCTGCGGAGGCTGGCCACCGTACGGGCCCGGCTGGCCCTGCGGCGGCTGGCCACCGTACGGTCCGGGCTGGCCCTGCGGAGGCTGCCCGCCGTACGGGCCCGGCTGGTTGTAGCTCATCTGCGGTGTCCCCTGTTCGGAAGTGCTCATCGGAATGCTTATGCGTTCCGAACATCCTGACGGAAGGTCCACCCGTGTGGACCACTGGGAGGCGCACCGTTACTGAACAATCCCGTTTCAGTGCACGACTGTGACGGCCCTAAACTGTCCCCCGTGACCGAGAACACTCAGCAGACGCCAGCCAGCAACCCCGAACTGCCGACCCAGTACGCACCGGCCGAGGTAGAGGGGAAGCTGTATGAGCGCTGGGTAGAACGTGGTTACTTCGAAGCCGACGAGCACAGCGAGAAGCCGCCGTACTCCATCGTCATCCCGCCGCCGAACGTCACGGGCAGCCTGCACCTGGGGCACGCCTTCGAGCACACGCTGATCGACGCCCTCGTCCGCCGCAAGCGCATGCAGGGCTTCGAGGCGCTGTACCAGCCCGGAATGGACCACGCCGGCATCGCCACCCAGAACGTCGTCGAGCGTGAGCTCGGCAAGGAGGGCAAGTCCCGCCACGACCTGGGCCGCGAGGCGTTCGTCGAGCGCGTCTGGAAGTGGAAGAACGAGTCCGGCGGCCAGATCTCCGGCCAGATGCGCCGGCTCGGCGAGGGCGTCGCCTGGTCCCGTGAGCGCTTCACCATGGACGAGGGCCTGTCCACCGCCGTCCAGACCGTCTTCAAGAAGATGTACGACGACGGGCTGATCTACCGCGCCGAGCGCATCATCAACTGGTGCCCGCGCTGTCTGACCGCGATCTCGGACATCGAGGTCGAGTACCAGGACGACGACGGCGAGCTCGTCTCCATGACGTACGGGGAGGGCGACGACACCATCGTCGTCGCCACGACCCGCGCCGAGACGATGCTCGGTGACACCGCGGTCGCCGTCCACCCCGACGACGAGCGCTACAAGCACCTGATCGGCAGGCAGATCAAGCTGCCGCTGACCGACCGCACGATCCCCGTCGTCGCCGACCACCACGTCGACCCGGAGTTCGGCACCGGCGCCGTGAAGGTCACGCCCGCCCACGACCCGAACGACTTCGAGATCGGCAAGCGCCACGACCTGCCGTTCCTCACGGTCATGGACGAGCGCGCGGTCATCACCGTCCCCGGTCCGTTCGAGGGACTCGACCGCCTGGAGGCCCGGTCCGCCATCGTCGGCGCGCTGCGCGCCGAGGGCCGGATCGTCGCCGAGAAGCGTCCGTACCTCCACTCCGTCGGCCACTGTTCGCGCTGCAAGACCACCATCGAGCCGCGCCTGTCCCTCCAGTGGTGGGTCAAGGTCGCCCCGCTCGCCAAGGCGGCCGGTGACGCCGTGCGCGACGGCAGCGTCAAGATCCACCCGCAGGAGATGGAGAAGCGGTACTTCGACTGGGTCGACAACCTCCACGACTGGACGATCTCGCGCCAGCTCTGGTGGGGTCACCGCATCCCCGTCTGGTACGGCCCGAACGGCGAGGTCGTCTGCGTCGGACCGGACGACGAGGTCCCCACGGGCGAGGGCTGGACGCAGGACAGCGATGTCCTGGACACCTGGTTCTCCTCCGGCCTGTGGCCGTTCTCCACGCTCGGCTGGCCGGAGCGGACCGACAGCCTCGCGAAGTTCTATCCGAACTCCGTCCTGGTCACCGGCTACGACATCCTCTTCTTCTGGGTCGCCCGGATGATGATGTTCGGCCTGTACGTCAACGACGGTGTCCCGCCCTTCGAGACCATCGTTCTGCACGGCATGGTCCGTGACGAGTTCGGCAAGAAGATGTCGAAGTCGTTCGGCAATGTCGTCAACCCGCTGGACTGGATGGACAAGTACGGGTCCGACGCGCTGCGCTTCACCCTGGCGCGCGGTGCCAACCCGGGCACCGACGTCCCGATCGGCGAGGAGTGGGTCCAGGGTTCCGCCAAGTTCGCCAACAAGATCTGGAACGCCACCCGCTTCGCCCTGATGAACGGCGCCACGATCGAGGGCGAACTGCCGTCCGCCGACGAGATGTCCGTGACCGAGCGCTGGATCCTGTCCCGGCTGAACAAGACCGTCGCCGAAGTCGACGCGTACTACGACGACTTCCAGTTCTCCAAGCTCAGCGAGGCACTGCGGCACTTCGCCTGGGACGAGGTCTTCGACTGGTACGTCGAGCTGTCCAAGACCACGTTCTTCGCGGGCGGCAAGCCGGCCGAGGTCTCGGGCCGGGTCCTCGGTGAGGTCCTCGACGTGATGCTGCGGCTGCTGCACCCGGTCGTCCCGTTCGTCACGGAGACACTCTGGACCGCGCTCACGGGCCGGGAATCCGTCGTCATCGCCGACTGGCCGACCGACTCCGGCTTCCGCGACGATGCGGCCGAGAAGGAGATCGAGCTCGTCCAGCAGGTCGTCACCGAGGTCCGCCGGTTCCGCTCCGACCAGGGCCTGCAGCCCGGCCAGAAGGTCCCGGCCGAGCTCACCCTGACCGGCACGGCGCTCGCCCCGCACGAGGCGGCCATCCGCCAGCTGCTGCGCCTGCAGCCCGCCGGTGACGGCTTCCACGCCACCGCGTCGCTGCCGGTCGCGGGGGCCACTGTCGCCCTCGACCTGTCCGGCACGATCGACGTCGAGGCCGAGCGCAAGCGCCTGACGAAGGACCTGGGCGCTGCCGAGAAGGAGAAGGCCCAGGCCAACGGCAAGCTCTCCAACGAGGCGTTCCTCGGCAAGGCCCCGGACAACGTGGTCGACAAGATCCGTGTCCGGCTCGCCAAGGCCGAGGCGGACATCGAGCGGATCACCAACCAGCTGGCGAACCTGCCGCAGGGCTGATCACCCGCCGAGCGCGAAGCCCCCGTACTCCCGCTGCCGGGAGCACGGGGGCTTCGCCCGTCCCCGCGCACGGTCAGGACTCCGCCGACCGGGCGCTGCGCGCGATGTCCGTGTCCATCCGTAGACTGGCCCCGTGAGTGAGCCCCGCCCTTCCGACCGGCACGACGCCTCCGATCCCGACGAGACCTTCGCGGAGATCGTCGACGAAGCGACCCAGCGCGACCCCGACCTGGCGGTGATCGAGGCCGGGAGCCGTACCCTGCGCACCCGCTCGGGACCGCCGCAGGGCCAGGACGTCCCCGTCCGCCCCGCCGACCCCGAGGTGGACAAGGCGCTTCGCGCGGTGGAGCAGGAGCTCGCCGGACGCTGGGGCGAGACCAAGCTGGAGCCGTCCGTCGCGCGCATCGCCGCGCTGATGGATGTGCTCGGCGAGCCGCAGCGCGCGTACCCCTCGATCCACATCACCGGGACCAACGGCAAGACGAGCACGGCCCGCATGATCGAGGCGCTGCTCGGCGCCTTCGACCTGCGCACCGGCCGCTACACCTCGCCGCACGTCCAGTCGATCACCGAGCGGATCAGCCTGGACGGTGCCCCGATGGACCCGGAGCGGTTCATCGAGGCGTACCAGGACATCAAGCCGTACGTGGAGATGGTCGACGCCCAGCAGCCCTACCGGCTCTCCTTCTTCGAGGTGCTGACGGGCATGGCGTACGCGGCCTTCGCCGACACGCCGGTCGATGTCGCCGTCGTGGAGGTCGGCATGGGCGGCAGCTGGGACGCGACGAACGTCATCGACGCCTCGGTCGCCGTCGTCACCCCCATTTCGCTCGACCACACCGACCGGCTCGGCGACACGCACGCCGAGATCGCCGGTGAGAAGGCCGGGATCATCAAGCAGGGCGCCACGGTCATCCTGGCGCAGCAGCCGGTGGACGCCGCGCAGGTCATGCTGAAGAAGGCCGTCGAGGTCGATGCCACGGTCGCCCGTGAGGGCATGGAGTTCGGTGTCGTCTCCCGCGAGATCGCCGTCGGCGGACAGCTGCTGACGCTGCGCGGCCTCGGTGGCGAGTATGAGGAGGTCTTCCTCCCGTTGTACGGCGCCCACCAGGCGCACAACGCGGCGGTGGCGCTCGCCGCAGTGGAGGCTTTCTTCGGGATCGGCGCCGAGCAGCCCGGCTCGCTCGACATCGACACGGTCCGCCGGGCCTTCGCCTCGGTGATCTCCCCGGGCCGCCTCGAAGTGGTCCGCAGCAGCCCGACCGTCGTCCTGGACGCGGCCCACAACCCGGCGGGCGCCCGCGCCACCGCCGACGGGCTCTCCGAGGCGTTCGGCTTCTCCCGGCTGATCGGTGTGGTCGGTGCCAGCGGCGACAAGGACGTCAAGGGGCTGCTCGAAGCCTTCGAGCCGATCTTCGCCGAGGTCGTCATCACCCAGAACTCCAGCGGCCGCGCGATGGACGCCGACGAACTGGCCGCCGTCGCGGTCGAGGTCTTCGGCAACGACCGCGTCCAGGTCGAACCGCGCCTGGACGACGCGCTGGAGGCGGCGATCACCCTCGCCGAGGAGGAGGACGAATATGCGGGCGCCGGCGTCCTGGTGACCGGTTCCGTGATCACGGTCGGCGAGGCCCGACTGCTCCTGGGAAGGCACTGACCCGTGCGTACGCTCTGTGCATCGACGCTGATCGGCGAGTTCTTCGTGATCGGCTTCGCCGGACTCGTCGCGATGAAGTCCGACGACCTGACGAACACCACGGTCTGGACGGTCTGCGGCATCGGCATGCTGCTGTCCGTGCTGCTCTGCGGGATGATCACCCGCCCCGGCGGGATACAGCTCGGTTGGGCGCTGCAGATCGCCCTGGTGCTGAGCGGTTTCGTCGTCCCGATGATGTTCATCCTCGGCCTGGTCTTCGGCGGCCTGTGGTGGGCCTCCGTGCACTACGGCCGCAAGATCGACGAGGCGAAGGCCCGTTGGGCGGCCGCGCAGGAGGCGGCCGAGGCCCCGGCCGGTGGCTGATCCGGCACCCCGTGGCCTTGGGACCGACCGGCAACTGAGGGGCGGCGTCGCGGGGCTGGGCACGCACATCTGCCGCGTTGTCGTCAATCACCAACGCTCCGCGTTGCCTCAATCCTCCGCCTTGCAGCTGCACGCACCCAGCCCCGCTCCTTCTCCCACCCCCCAATTGCCGGTCGGTCCAACCCGGCCGCAGGCCAGTCCCCGTACCCCTGTAGCCTCGCTTCACCGCACCCGCATGCCTGCAAGGAGCCGCACACCATGACCCAGCGCACCCTCGTTCTCCTCAAGCCCGACGCCGTCCGGCGCGGACTCGTCGGCGAGATCGTCGGGCGGATCGAGCGCAAGGCCGGCTGGCGGATCACCGCGCTGGAGCTGCGCACCCTCGACCGCGCCACGCTGGAGCAGCACTACGCCGAACACGTCGGCCGCCCGTTCTACGAGCCGCTCGTCGAGTTCATGCAGTCCGGCCCGATCGTGGCGCTGGTCGCCGAGGGCGAGCGGGTCATCGAGGGCATCCGTACGCTGGCCGGCCCCACCGACCCGATCGCCGCCGCGCCCGGCTCCATCCGTGGTGACTTCGGCACGATCACGCGGGAGAACCTCATCCACGCCTCGGACTCCGAGGAGTCCGCAGAGCGAGAGCTGAAGCTTTTCTTCCCGGGGCTTTCCTGACCCCGGATCAGCCGAACAGCGCTCATGACCCGGGGCGACCGAATTAATTCGGTCGCCCTTCGGCATAGGGTTCCGGATCGCGGGAACGCATCACTCCGACGTAACGTCACCATGAGTGGAACGGCCACCCGTTCCGCCCACAAAGGCGAAGGACCCTCGCGCGGTGTCCGTGCACACGGCACTACGATGGAATCTTCCACGCCCACAGCGCTCACCTCGCCGACCAGAACAAGCCATCATCGCTTTCTTGGAAGGCCCGACGCATCCTCATGGGGAACAAGGGGAACTCAATGTCGTTCATCGGCCGTGACATGGCTATCGACCTCGGGACTGCCAACACGCTGGTGTACGTCAGGGGGCGCGGCATCGTTCTGAACGAGCCGTCCGTCGTGGCCATCAACACCAACACCGGCGGCATCCTGGCGGTCGGCTCCGAGGCCAAGAAGATGATCGGGCGTACACCGGGCAACATCGTTGCCGTACGGCCCCTGAAGGACGGCGTGATCGCCGACTTCGAGATCACCGAGCGGATGCTCCGCTACTTCATCCTGAAGATCCACAAGCGTCGCTACCTGGCCCGCCCGCGGGTCGTCGTCTGCGTGCCCTCCGGCATCACCGGGGTCGAGCGACGCGCCGTCATCGAGGCATCGACGCAGGCCGGCGCGCGCCAGGTGCACATCATCGAGGAGCCCATGGCGGCGGCCATCGGATCGGGTCTGCCGGTCCACGAGGCCACCGGCAACATGGTGGTCGACATCGGTGGCGGCACCACCGAGGTCGCGGTCATCTCGCTCGGCGGAATCGTCACTGCCCAGTCGATCCGGGTCGCCGGCGACGAGCTGGACAACGCGATCATCCAGCACATCAAGAAGGAGTACTCGCTCCTCCTCGGCGAGCGCACCGCCGAACAGATCAAGATCACGATCGGTTCGGCGTACGACATGGACAAGGACGAGCACACCGAGATCCGCGGCCGGGACCTGGTCTCCGGGTTGCCCAAGACCGTGGTCGTCTCGGCTGCCGAGGTCCGCAAGGCCATCGAGGAGCCGGTCAACGCTATCGTCGACGCGGTGAAGACCACGCTCGACAAGTGCCCGCCGGAGCTCTCCGGCGATGTCATGGACCGCGGCATCGTCCTCACCGGCGGCGGCGCGCTGCTGCGCGGACTGGACGAGCGGCTGCGGCGCGAGACCGGTATGCCGATCCACATCGCCGAGGACCCGCTGGACTCGGTGGCGCTCGGGTCCGGCAAGTGTGTCGAGGAGTTCGAGGCGCTCCAGCAGGTGCTGGACGCCCAGCCCCGCAGGTAGCCGGCCCGGCCCGGCCCACACATAAACAACACATCAGTCTGCTGTGCGGACCACTGCCGCTCCGTACGGCCGATCGTTGATATACAGGCACGAACATTCCGACGAGGAAGGCACGGCCGCCGCACGTGAGGGACACACGAGAGAGCCGGCTGCTCCTGGTGCTGCTGATCGCCATCGCATTCGCATTGATCACGGTGGACATCCGCGGCGGCGAGGAGTCACCGGTGGACGGCGCCCGGCGGGCCGCCGCCACGGTCTTCGGGCCGGTTGAGAACGGCGTCGCGGCAGCCGTCGACCCGGTGGGCAACGCCATAGGGGCGGTGCGCGACTCCGGTGCACGGCACAACCGGATCGCCGAGCTGGAGCAGCAGAACGCCGCGCTCAAGACGGAGCTCGGCAGCGACGACCAGAACCGCAACCGGGTCCGCGAGCTGGACCGGATGCTGAAGAAGTCGGCCGCCGGACAGTACGGCATCAAGGCCGCCGAGGTCATCGCCATAGGAGCGGCCCAGGGCTTCTCCTGGACGGTCACCATCGACGCGGGCTCCAACGACGGCATCAAGCGCGACATGACCGTCATCAACGGCGACGGTCTCGTCGGCCGGATCACCACCGTCGGCCCGGACACCGCCACGGTGCTCCTGGCCAACGACCCCGACTTCACTGTCGGCACACGTATGGAGAAGACCGACGAACTGGGCTTCGCCACCGGCCAGGGCTCCCAGCCGCTGTCCGTCCAGTTCCTCAACGGCAAGGCCAAGGTGAAGAAGGGCGATCGTCTCGTCACCTTCGGCTCCAGCAAGAACAAGCCGTTCGTGCCCGGCGTCCCGGTCGGCGAGGTCGTCCGTGTCGACCCGTCAGGCGGCGGCCTGACGCGTACCGTCTATGTCCGCCCGTACGTCGGGTTCACCAAGCTCGACATCGTCGGCATCGTCGTCCAGGCCCCGCGCGAGGACCCCCGCGACATGGTCCTCCCGAAGGCGCCCGCCAAGCCCGCCAAACCCAAGCCCACCCCGACCGTCACCGTCACGATCTCTCCCAACGGCGACATCGTCGACACCGACGGCAACGTCGTCGGGAACGTCAGCGAGAGCCCGGACCCCAGCGGAAGCCCGAACCCGAGCGGCGGCCCGAACAGCACACCGAGCGCCGGCAACGCGGTAGACGAGCAGAGGTAGAGCTGATTCCCATGCGCTTGAACCGGACTCTGCTCTCCATCGTCCTGGTCGTGGTCGCCCTCGTCGTCCAGGTCTCCGTGCTCGCCCGACTCCAGCTTCCCGGCGCCGTGCCCGACCTGCTGCTCCTCGTCGTCCTCGGACTCGCCTTCGTGTACGGGCATGTCAGTGGCGCCCTCATCGGCTTCGGCGCGGGACTCCTCGCCGACCTGGCACCACCCGCCGACCACGCAGCCGGACGCTACGCACTGGTCCTCTGCGTCATCGGCTACTTCGCCGGACTGGTCAAGCCGGAGAACGGGCAGCTCAAGTCGGCCTTCGTGCCGATGGTCGCGGTGGTCGCCGCGGCGATCGGCTCGACGCTGCTGTACGCGCTCGTCGGCGCGCTCGTCGGGGACACGGCGGCCCGTCATGTGGGCCTCGGCAGCCTGCTGTTCACCGCCGCCGTCTACGACCTGCTCCTCGCGCCGTTCGTCGTTCCCCTGATCATGGCGATCGCCAGACGCACGGTGAACGATCCGCTCGCCGACTCCTCCGGCGGCGGCGACGTCGCCGCGGGCTGGCTGGCCTCCGGCACCGGACTGCGGATCGGCGGCCAGCGCGGCGGACTGCGCGTCAAGGTCGCCCGCAACCGAGCGGCACGCGCCGGACGGATCAAGGGAGTCAAGCGACTGTGAGGCCGCATCACAGCGGGGACACCCCCCGTACCTCCGGCCCGACCACCACCGGGGGCGCCCCGTGAGCAATATCCCCGAGACCGGCCGGACCCAGCGGGTCCAGATCCGACTCGTCGTCATCCAGGTCCTCGTCTTCTCCCTGTTGTTCACCCTCGGCGGGCGCCTCTGGTACCTCCAGATCCGCAACGGCCAGGAGTACAGCGACGAGGCGAGGAACAACCACGTCCAGCAGGTCGTCCAGCCCGCCGCACGCGGCTCCATCCTCGATGCGCGCGGCGTGCCCCTCGCCGACAACGAGACCCGCCTGGTCGTCTCCGCCAGCCGCACCGAGCTGATGAAGATGGCGGACGACGGCAAGGGCGTCCTGACCCGGCTCGCCGATGTCCTCGGCATGAAGCCCAAAGAGGTCTTCGACAAGGTCCGGCTCTGCGACGCGAAGACCCCGCAGCCCTGCTGGAACGGTTCGCCGTACCAGCCGATCCCCGTCACGGACGAGGCCACCACCCAGCAGGCCCTCCAGATCCGCGAACGCGCCGAGGACTTCCCCGGCATCACCGCCGAGCCGACCGCCGTACGCCGCTACCCCGCACCCGGCAAGGCCAACACCGCCCAGGTCCTCGGCTATCTCTCACCCGTCACCGACGAAGAGATCACCAAGGCCCAGGACACCGACTCGCCGTACCTGCGCTCCGACCAGGTCGGCCGCTCCGGCCTGGAGCGCACCTACGACAAGGAACTGCGCGGCAAGGCCGGTGTCACCCGCTACGAGGTCGACAACCTAGGCCGGGTCATCGGCCAGGCGAAGAACGACGAGGCTAAGCCCGGCTCCAGCGTCGTCACCTCCGTCGACGCCCGGGTCCAGGCCGTCGCCGAATACGAGCTCAACGAGGCCATGAAGACGGCCCGTCAGGCGTTCGACAAGAACACCGGCGAGAACTACAAGGCCGACTCCGGCGCCGTCGTCGTCATGGAGGCCAAGACCGGCCGGGTCGTCGCGATGGCCTCCCTGCCGGACTACGACCCCAACGCCTGGGTCGGTGGCATCTCCGCCAAGGACTACGCCAAGCTCACCGGCAAGAAGTCCAATTTCCCGCTGCTGAACCGGGCCATCCAGGGCCAGGCCGCCCCCGGCTCGATCTTCAAGGTCATCTCCTCGACCGCCGCGGTCAACGCCGGGTACCCCTTCGACGGCGAATACCCCTGCCCCAGCTCGTACAACGTCGGCGGGCAGACCTTCAAGAACTTCGAGTCCCAGGGCTACGGCTCCATCACCATCGGCCGGGCCCTCGAAGTCTCCTGCGACACCGTGTACTACGGCATCGCGCACAAGGAGTGGTTGAAGGACGGCGGCATCAACCCGAAGAAGCACCCCAAGGACTGGTTCTACAAGACCGCCCACCAGTTCGGCCTCGGCAAGGAGACCGGCATCGACCTCCCCAACGAGGTCACCGGCCGCGTCCCCGACCGCAAGTGGAAGCAGGACTTCTACAAGGCGAACAAGGACGCCTGGTGCAAGCAGGGCAAGAAGGACGGCTCGTACGTCGAGAAGATCGCGTACGAGAACTGCCTCGAAGGCAACAAGATGCGCGCCGGTGACTCCGTCAACTACTCGATCGGCCAGGGCGACACCCTCGTCACCCCGATACAGATGGCCACCATCTACGCAGCCATCTCCAACGGCGGCACGCTCTACAACCCCACCGTCGGCAAGGCGATCGTCAGCGGCGACGGCAAGACCGTCGAGGAGATCAAGCCCAAGTCGCACGGCAAGCTGCCCTTCACGCGCAAGACCCGTAACGAGATCGACAGCGCCCTCGCGGGAGTCGCGACCCGTGGTTCGGCCGCCTGGCGATTCGGCGGCTGGCCGCAGGACAAGATCCCGATGCACGCCAAGACGGGCACGGCCGAGGTCTACGGCAAGCAGACGACCTCGTGGTTCGCCACGTACACCAAGGACTACTCGATCGTCATGACGATCTCCCAGGGTGGTACGGGCTCCGGCGCCTCCGGGCCCGCCGTGCGCAACATCTACGACGCGCTCTACGGACTCGACGACTCCGGCAAGCAGGACCTCAAGAAGGCGCTGCTGCCCACCCCGCAGAAGTCCCTGCCGAAGATCCAGCACGACGGCTCGATCGACGCCCCGGAGATCAAGCCGTACGACCCGAACTCGCAGAAGACCCCGGAGGAACAGACCCTCGCGGCAGTGCTCGGGAGGCGCGACTGATGGCCGGCTTCTCCGTCTCGCGGTACGCCCCCGAGCGCTCCGCCTGGGGCAAACTCATCGCCCGCGACTCCCTCGTACGCAAACTCGACTGGCCGCTGCTCGGGTCCGCGATCGCGCTCTCCTTCATCGGCTCGCTGCTGGTCTACTCGGCGACCCGGGGCCGAGACTCGCTCACGCACGGTGACCCGTACTACTTCCTCTTCCGGCACGCGCTCAACACCGGAATCGGCTTCGCCCTGATGGTCGGCACCATCTGGCTCGGCCACCGCACCCTGCGCGGAGCCGTCCCGATCCTCTACGGCCTCTCGGTGCTTCTCGTACTGGCGGTCCTCACCCCGCTCGGCGCCACCGTCAACGGGGCGCACGCCTGGATCATCATCGGCGGCGGCTTCTCGCTCCAGCCGTCCGAGTTCACCAAGATCACCATCATCCTGATCATGGCGATGCTGCTCGCCGAGCGCGTCGACGCGGGCGACCAGCTCCACCCCGACCACCGGACCGTCGCCAAGGCCCTCGGCCTCGCGGCCGTTCCGATGGCCGTCGTCATGGGGATGCCGGACCTCGGTTCGGTGATGGTCATGGCCGTCATCGTGCTCGGTGTGCTCCTCGCCTCCGGCGCTTCGAACCGCTGGGTCTTCGGCCTCCTCGGCGCGGGCACGGCCGGCGCCGTCGCCATCTGGCAGCTCGGCCTGCTCGACGACTACCAGATCGCCCGCTTCGCCGCCTTCGCCAACCCCGCGCTCGACCCGGCGGGCGTCGGCTACAACACCAACCAGGCACGCATCGCGATCGGCTCCGGCGGCCTCACCGGAACCGGCCTCTTCCAGGGCACCCAGACCACTGGCCAGTTCGTCCCCGAGCAGCAGACCGACTTCGTCTTCACCGTCGCGGGCGAGGAGCTCGGCTTCCTCGGCGCCGGGCTGATCCTCGTCCTGCTCGGCGTCGTCCTGTGGCGCGCCTGCCGGATCGCCCGCGAGACGACCGAGCTGTACGGCACGATCGTCGCCGCCGGAATCATCGCCTGGTTCGCCTTCCAGGCGTTCGAGAACATCGGGATGACGCTCGGCATCATGCCGGTCGCAGGGCTTCCACTGCCGTTCGTCTCGTACGGAGGGTCCTCGATGTTCGCCGTCTGGGTGGCCGTCGGGCTGCTCCAGTCGATCAGGGTGCAGCGGCCGATAAGCGCCTGAGCCGGGACGGGAGCACTGCCCATTCGCGTGCAACACGTCTAGATTCGGGTCATGGCGGACTCGAAGCGTGAGATCGAGCGGAAGTACGAAGCCACCGCGGAAACCCGGCTCCCCGACCTGAGCCGGGTGGCCGGGGTCTCGGCCGTCGCTCACCGGGGCGTCAGCGAACTGGACGCCGTCTACTACGACACCGAGGATCTCCGGCTCATGGCCGGCTCCCTCACCCTGCGCCGCCGCACCGGCGGGAGCGACGCCGGCTGGCATCTCAAATTCCCGGTCGCCTCCGGTATCCGGGACGAGTTCCGGGAACCGCTGTCCGACACCCTGCCGCGCTCCCTCGCCGGTCTGCTCCGCTCCCGGGTCCGGATGAGCGAACTGGTCCCCGTCGTACGGCTGCGCACCGCCCGTGACGTCCACCACCTGCTCGACGCCGAGGGCGCGCTGCTCGCCGAGGTCAGTATCGACACGGCGCGGGCCGAACGGCTGACGGGCGGCAGCGGTACGGCCGCCTGGACCGAGATCGAGGTCGAACTCGCCGACGACGGCGACCCCGCCCTCCTCGACGCCGTCGAAAGCCGGCTGCGCAAGGCCGGTGTCCATCCGTCCGCATCGCCGTCCAAGCTGGCCAGGGCGCTCGCCGAGACCGCGCCTGAGCGGGAGCGTAAGCGGAAGCGGGACAAGGGCGCGCGCGGGAAGGCCGGGCAACCCACCGCGGGCGACCACGTCCTCGCGTACATCCGCCACCAGAGCGAGGCGATCGTCGACCTCGACCCCGCCGTACGACGCGACCTCCCCGACTCCGTGCACCAGATGCGGGTCGCCACCCGCAGACTGCGCAGCGCGCTGCGGACGTACCGGAAGATCCTCGACCGGAGCGTCACCGACCCGGTCGGCGACGAGTTGAAATGGCTGGCGGCCGAGCTCGGTATCGACCGCGACCAGGAGGTTCTCGACGCCCGCCTGCGTTCCGGCCTCGCCGACCTGCCCCGCACCCTGGTCCTCGGCCCCGTCCGCAGCCGGCTGCGGATCTGGTCGGTGGCCCGCCGGGGCGGTTCCCGTCGCCGGACCGTCGCCGTACTCGACGGGAAGCGGTATCTGGCACTCCTGGAGAGCCTCGACGCCCTGCTTGCCGCGCCGCCGCTGCTGCCTGCCGCGTCCCACGCCCCCGAGCAGGCGCTGCCCCGCGCCGTATTGAAGGAGTACGAGCGCCTCGCGACCCGCGTCGGCCACGCCCTGGAGCTCCGGTCCGGCCACGACCGGGACCTCGCCATGCACGACGCCCGCAAGGCCGCCAAGCGCGCCCGTTACGCGGCGGAGGCGGCCCGGACCGCGCTCGGGAAGCCGGCCGAGCGGATCGCCGAACGGATGAAGACCGTGCAGACCCTCCTCGGCGACCACCAGGACAGCGTGGTGGCCCGCGACGCCCTGCGCGCCCTGGCCGTCCAGGCGCACGCGGCGGGGGAGCCGGCATTCACCTGGGGACTGCTGTACGGGCGCGAGGAGGCGGCCGCCACCGCCCGGGAGCGGGAGCTGCCGCAGGTGTGGGAGCGGGCGTCGCAGCCGCGCGTGCGGGCGGCTCTGGAAGGCTGAGCATCGGGTTAGGCTTGGTGGTCACCCTTGCCGGCTCTCGAAAGTTCGCGATGTCTGTCGATTCGGTCTTCCCACAGCTCGAAGCTCTGCTCCCGCATGTGCAGAAGCCCATCCAGTACGTCGGCGGTGAGCTGAACTCCACCGTCAAGCCGTGGGACGAATGCGACGTCCGCTGGGCACTGATGTACCCGGACGCATACGAGGTCGGACTCCCCAACCAGGGCGTCATGATCCTGTACGAGGTGCTCAACGAGCGCCAGGGCGTCCTCGCCGAGCGCACCTACAGCGTGTGGCCGGACCTCGAAGAGCTGATGCGGGAGCACAAGGTCCCGCAGTTCACCGTGGACAGCCACCGCCCCGTGAAGGCGTTCGACGTCTTCGGGCTGAGCTTCTCCACCGAGCTCGGCTACACCAACATGCTCACCGCCCTGGATCTCGCGGGCATTCCGCTGGACGCCAAGGACCGCACCGTCGACGACCCGATCGTGCTGGCCGGCGGCCACGCCGCGTTCAACCCCGAGCCGATCGCGGAGTTCATCGACTGCGCGGTCATCGGCGACGGCGAGCAGGCCGTCCTGGAGATCACCGAGATCATCCGCGCCTGGAAGGCCGAGGGCCGCCCCGGCGGCCGCGAAGAGGTGCTGTTCCGCCTCGCGAAGACGGGTGGCGTCTACGTCCCGGGCTTCTACGACGTGGAGTACCTCCCGGACGGGCGCATCGGCCGTGTCGTGCCCAACAAGTCGGGCGTGCCGTGGCGGGTGTCCAAGCACACCGTGATGGACCTCGACGAGTGGCCTTACCCGAAGCAGCCCCTCGTTCCCCTCGCCGAGACCGTCCATGAGCGGATGTCCGTCGAGATCTTCCGCGGCTGCACCCGCGGCTGCCGTTTCTGCCAGGCCGGCATGATCACGCGCCCCGTGCGGGAGCGAAGCATCACCGGCATCGGCGAAATGGTCGAGAAGGGCCTCAAGGCGACCGGCTTCGAAGAAGTCGGTCTGCTCTCGCTCTCCTCCGCGGACCACACCGAGATCGGCGAGATCGCCAAGGGCCTCGCCGACCGGTACACCGAGGACAAGATCGGCCTCTCGCTGCCCTCCACCCGCGTCGACGCGTTCAACGTGGACCTGGCCAACGAGCTGACCCGTAACGGCCGTCGCTCCGGACTCACCTTCGCCCCCGAGGGCGGCTCCGAGCGCATGCGCAAGGTCATCAACAAGATGGTCTCGGAAGAGGACCTCATCCGTACCGTCGCCACCGCGTACGGCAACGGCTGGCGCCAGGTGAAGCTGTACTTCATGTGCGGTCTGCCCACCGAGACCGACGAGGACGTCCTCCAGATCGGCGACATGGCGGTCAATGTGATCGCCAAGGGCCGCGAGGTCTCCGGCCAGAACGACATCCGCTGCACCGTCTCCATCGGCGGCTTCGTGCCCAAGCCGCACACGCCGTTCCAGTGGGCCCCGCAGCTCAGCGCCGAGGAGACCGACGCCCGGCTGGCCAAGCTCCGTGACAAGATCCGCGGCGACAAGAAGTACGGCCGCTCCATCGGCTTCCGCTACCACGACGGCAAGCCCGGCATCGTCGAGGGCCTGCTCTCGCGCGGCGACCGCCGCATCGGCTCCGTCATCCGCGCGGTCTACGAGTCCGGCGGCCGCTTCGACGGCTGGCGCGAGCACTTCAGCTACGACCGCTGGATGTCCGCCGCCGAGAAGACGCTGCCCGACTACGGCGTGGACGTCGACTGGTACACCACCCGTGAGCGGACCTACGAGGAAGTTCTGCCCTGGGACCACCTGGACTCCGGTCTCGACAAGGACTGGCTCTGGGAGGACTGGCAGGACTCGCTCGACGAGACCGAGGTCGAGGACTGCCGCTGGACCCCGTGCTTCGACTGCGGCGTCTGCCCGCAGATGGACACCAGCATCCAGATCGGCCCGACCGGCAAGAAGCTCCTGCCGCTCTCGGTCGTGAAGTAGGCCGAAGCCCTTCCGGGTGACGGCTCGGTGACGAAGGCCCGGTCCGGGAAACCCCGGACCGGGCCTTCGCGTCATGTACGGCATGGACTACGGCAAGCACCAGGCCCCCGCGCCCTACGAAGCCGGCGAGGGCTGTCTGACCACCCTGATCAGGATTCCGGTCCGGATCGTGGTGCTGGCGATCGTTCTGCCCGTCCGCATGATCTGGGACGCCCTGGTGGCGGGAGCCCGCGCCGCCGACCGCATCCTGCTGCGCCCCTTGGGCCGGGCCCTGTCCTGGCTGCTGGCGACGCTGGTGGTGATCCCTGCGGTCTGGCTGTACGAGGCTGTGTTCACCCCGTTGGGACATGCGCTGTTGTGGCTGGCCGCAGCGGTTTTCGTCCGGCCGTGGGTCGCGCTCTGGCGGTATGTTCTGGTGCCGGCGGTGCGGTACGGGCTTGTGGTGCCGGTGGTGTGGCTGTACGAGGCGGTGCTCACCCCGCTCGGCCACGGGCTGCGCCGGGCGTACCGCGAACTGCTCGCCCCTGCCGGGCGGGGGATCGCCGCAGCGGTCGGCTGGGTGCTCACCGCCCTGTTCGTCTGGCCGGTGGTCGGCCTGTGGCGGTACGTCCTGGTGCCCCTCGCGCTCGCCGCCTCCTGGCTGGCGGAGCATCTGATCGTACGGCCGCTGGCCTGGGCCTACCGGGAGCTGCTCACTCCGCTCGGCCACGGCATCACCTGGCTGCTCGAACTGCTGGCGCGCGGGATCGCGGCCGTCGGGAGCGGTCTGCGGACGGCGGTGGTGTGGCTGGTCGTGACGCTGCTCGTCGCACCGCTGGCCTGGCTGTACCGGCGGGTCCTCGCCCCGGTCGGCCGGGAGATCGCCGCCGCCTTCGGCGTCGCCTGGCGCATCGCCGGGTACATCTCGCGGGCCGTCGGCCGGGCCATCGCCTGGCTGGCGTGGCATCTGATCGGGGCGCCGGTGACCTGGGTCTATCGCACGGTGTGCAAGCCGGTGGGGCATTTCGTGCGGGATGCCGTCTGGGCCCCCGCCAAACGGGCCGCCGTCGAGGCGGGACGCGCGGGCCGGGCGGCGCTGCGCACGGCGCGCGAGACCGTGGCCCGGGCACGCCGTGACGCATGGCGGGCACTGGTCGGCGGGCCGGGGGTGCCCGAGCCCCGGGAACCGGGGAGCCCCCTTGCGCGTACTCTGGGTAGTACAACGACTGTGCCCAGCGCGGCGCCCGAACCAGAGATCTCCTCGCTCGGAGAGAAAAACGCCGAGCGGGGGTGAGCCGGACCGGACACCCCGGGCCACCCGCATTTCGAGGGCGGCGTGCCACCGCGTCCGCCCCGCATCGAGGAGAAGAACCACTGGGCAAGCGACAGCCCGAAGGCCCGCCGCCCGCACCGGCAGTGCAGCGCATCCGACTGCGCTACACGAAGCGCGGCCGCCTCCGGTTCACCAGCCACCGTGACTTCCAGCGTGCCTTCGAGCGGGCACTGCGCCGCTCCGAGGTCCCCATGGCCTACTCGGCGGGCTTCACCCCGCACCCGAAGGTGTCGTACGCCAATGCCGCCCCCACCGGTACGGGCAGCGAGGCCGAGTTCCTGGAGATCGCCCTCACCGAGGCCCGGGATCCGGCCGTCCTGCGCGAGCTGCTCAACGCCTCGCTCCCGGACGGTCTCGACATCACCGACGCCGTGGAGGCCCGCACCTCGGGTCTCGCCGACCGGCTGACCGCCTCCGTCTGGGAGCTGCGTCTCGACGGTGTCCCCACCGAGGAGGCCGTCAAGGCCGTGGCCGCTTTCAACGGGGCCACGACCGTCGAGGTCCAGCGCCGGGCGAAGAACGGCATGCGGACCTTCGACGCCCGCGCCGCCGTGGTCGACCTGCAGGCCCTTGATCCACAGCCTGATAGGCCCGGGGACAAGCCCTGTGCGATACTGCGGCTGGTTGTTCGGCACGTGACACCTGCTGTGCGACCTGACGACGTCCTGTCCGGTCTCCGCGTTGTGGCCGACCTGGCGCCGCCGGTCCCCGCAGCGGTGACCAGGCTGGCGCAGGGGCTCTTCGACGAGGAGTCCGGCACGGTGACCGACCCGCTCGCGCCCGACCGCGAGGCAGCCCCGGCCGCTCCACCCATGGCCACCGGGACCGCCGTCGCGACGGCGCCGGAAGGTGCAGGTTCCGCGTAAGGCGGTCGTTGCAGCGCAGTCCTTCGACTCGGGAGCCACCTGGGTCGGGCCGCGCGATGACCCATAAGACTTTCGCCAGGCCGTACGCACATCGCTTACGGAACCGGCGAGCCAGACATTGAGTTCCCGTGCGGCGCCCGCGCCCCGGACGGCGGTCCCGCGTACATCACGCGGGCTGCGCCGGACCGGAATCAGACGCGGCGCCCGGGAGCCTGACGGGAGAACCGCCCGCATGCCCCAGTCCAACGAACCCGGCACGACCGGGAACGCCGAAGAGAACAACGCACCCGGAGACAAGCTGCCGCCGCGCCGCAGGCGCCGCGCCGCGTCCCGCCCGGCCGGCCCGCCGGTGGCGGACGTACAGGATGTCGCCGCCGTGGCCATACCGGCCGATGACGCCGCAGTGTCCGACAACACCGCCACCGACGCCGAGAGCGCTCCGGCGGCAGAAGCCGCGCCGCCCGCGCGTACCCGTCGTCGTGCGGTGCGCAAGGCGACCGCTCCGGCGGTGCGCCGCAGGCCG
>NZ_FMDF01000197.1 GCF_900091955.1 Streptomyces sp. Ncost-T10-10d | reverse complement strand
GGGAGTGATGAGGGGGCGTCGCCAAAGGGGGATCTCGTGCCACGCAGGGTGACAGAAGCTGACGCCGTCGAAGCCATGTGGAAAGCCGTGGCCAGTTCGTGTCTCCAGGGCCAGGTCGCCGAGATTCGCAGGCGGATGCGGCGTCCACCGCGGGTGAGGCGGGCGGCAACGTGTAGCAGCCGGTATCGAAGTTTCTTGGGTTCGGCGGCGGCGAGTTCGCCATCCAGCAGGAGGACGCGGGCCCAGGCAAGGAGATCGATCGCCGTGAGGCTGAGTTCAAGCCAGGTGGCATTGGCGTCGAAATGGCGGGAGGGGAAGCGGCCGAAGCCAGTGTTCTTGCCGCACCGGATGTGGTCCTCGACGGTGGCGTGTCCGCGGTGGCGGACCTCAAGGAACTGTGCGGAGCCGCCGCCGGAGTATGAGGTGTCGGTAAGGAATACCTGGTGCCGCAGGCCTTCGTCGTGGTCGAACAGGGACAGTTGGGCGCCGGGGTGCGGACGTTCGCGCCGCACGGTGATGCGGGTGCCGGCCGGGTACCCGGCAAGGTCGACCATGCCGGTCAGTTCGGCGACCTCGGCGCCGTCTCGCAGTGTCCCGTTCTGGTCCAGGGCGGGATGCCAGAGAGCTTCGGGCAGTGAGCGGATTGCACGACGGACTGGCTCGGTGACCGCGTATCCGACCGAGAACCGCAGGCTCAACCCGTGCTCGCGCAAGCTCCGGATGTGGGCGAGGAAGGCTTTCGCGGATCCGGCGCTCTCAGCGCGGACCAGGATCGCGGTGCCGTTCCGGTGAGCGTCGGGGATCTGTGCGAGGGCGTCGTCCAGCACCGCGATGTGATCGGTGGCGGTGTTGGCTCATGGGGTTCTCGGGGTCTTTCATCGTGGCGCGAGCTGGCCTGCCACTGGGCGAGACGCCCCCGGACCGCCCCCACCCAGACCGCCACCACCTGGGCCAACCGATAAACCCCAGCCACCCGCGCACCGAAGAACCAACCCCGACCTGACCGGTACTCACCCACCATCAGCAGAACAGGAGTAAGCAGGCACCGGGCTCAGGAAGGTCCGAGACCGGCCCTCCGCGAACCCCGCATCCGCGGTGTCCCAGACCATGCCGAGCTCCTCCAGCTCCTCAGCCCGGCTGCTGGGCATGGTGCTGGCCCGGTGGGCGCGCCGCCGAGACCGAGGGGCGTATCCCTTGGGCCGTCGGCTGTCCGACCACTGGCCGGCACGCTGCCGCGCTGACTCCGGTTACCGCCCCTCGGCACGGGCCTTCAGTCGAGCAAGGATGCCATTCGTGCCGGCCATGTCGTCAGCGACGACGCCCTGCTGCACCTCTTCGCGGCGGGCGTGTTCGCAGGCCGGACACAGGCCGCCCTGCGCGGGCCGGTAGCCGTCGAAGCCCGCCGTGCCGGGCTCGACATCGGCCTGGCAGGACGGACACTCCCAGACCGCATCCAACCGGGCCAGTTCCTCGCGCCGCTGCTGCTCCAGGGCGCGGGTGGCCTCGCGCTCCTGGCGGCGCTGTTCCTCGCGCGCGTCGTACTCGTCTTCCGTTCCCGTGTTGGTGAGGGCGTCGGTGATCGGCTGCCAGTCGCTGAGTCCGAGCCGCCACCAGACGGGTCCATGGGGGCCGTGAGTGCGGAGCTGGTCAAGGTGGGTGGCGATGACGGGGACGGTGCCGGCATGGTCCCACCAGCCGTCTCTGGTCAAGGTGGGTGGCGATGACGGGGACGGTGCCGGCATTGTCCCACCAGCCGCCTCCCTCGGTGCCCTTGGGCGACCAGCCCAGAGGGGTCTCCCAGCGGGGCTGCCAGCAGGCGCGGGACAGGTCCCGGACGGTCTTGATGCGGTTCATCCGCGCCTGCGCGCCGACGTCCTTCGTGAACACCAGGGCGACGGGCGGGAAGCCACCCCTGCCGGAGTCCTCCCACAACGTCGACCACAACGGGAACTCACGCCCACGGTCGTCCTTCACCTGGCGGAGGAAGAACCGCCGGTACCGGTCGATCTTCGCGGCGACGACCGCGGCCGGTTCGGTCTGGTTGTCGACCTCCACGAACAACACCGGCACCTGATCCTCCGGCGCGGTCAGGACCGCATCGGCACGCAGGCTGCCCCTGGCCGGGGTCGTGAACGTGCCCGTGACCGGCAGCGCCTCCTCGGTCTCCCAGCCCCGCAAGTGCCCCAGCCCCCGCGGGCGAACCGGAAGCACCCGCTCAGGGGCGGGGCGGGTGGTGCGGCGAGCGACCGGTTTCGTCGGCAGCGGCGGGGACTGACGGAACGCGTCGATCGTGTCCGTCACCGCCAGAGCGTGCACGGCGCCGGCCTTCGCCGCGTCCCTCGCGGTGCCGCCCATCTCCTTCACCGGCCGCCCCATCTCCTTCACCGGCCGCCCCAGCTCCGATGCGGCCGCCGCGAGCCCGGCCGTCGTCAGGTTCCACAAATCCTGCCGCACCGGCCGGCCGTTCGCCCCGGACTGGACGTCCGGCCGACCGACTCCATGAGCCCGGCGTGCCGCAGGTCCTTGCACGCGTTACGCACCGTCTGCAGATCGGCCGTGCCCGGCAGCACCAACTGCCGCAACTGCTCCGCCGTCACGACCTTCACCACCCCCAGCGCCAAGAGCACCAGCCTCCGCGCCCGACCCGTCGAGTTGTACGGCCACTGCACCCCGCTACCCATCACTCCCCCATCCCCGGCCGGCACCACGGCCGACAGCACAACTGCCCGCGGCCCTCGCCACCGCGACTCAATGACCCCCTTCACCGGCGATACACAAGCCGGTAAAGACACCTCATGCAGTTAAGCCGTCAAGATGCACCGAGAAATTTCGTAGTCTGCATCGCCGTGATGACGCACGCGAGGCTTCGCGGCCTGGCCCCGGAGCATCGGGGGCCGACCGTATAGGGGCAACCGGGTACGCGGCATGATGATCGGCATGATGGAGATACCCGGGTACGACGGTCACCCTCTCGCCCACCAGCCAGAGCTGCTGGACGAACCTCTCTTCTGGCTTGGCCACCTGTACTCGGGCGCTCACGACGAGGACACGGAAGAGCTGCTCTTCGGCGCGGACTACGAGGCGGCCGAGGTGTTCCACCGGGAGCTGCGGGAGCGGGCGGAGTGGCCCGTCTTCACCATCCCGCTGGCCGCCGGGCACCTCCTCCACGTCGTCTGCCGCGCGTGGAAGGACGACCCCGGTGTCGACTATCTCCTGCATCACCCCACCTGGGAGCGGGCACTGTTGCTGGCCAAGAACGACGGGCACTTCATGGGTCCCGCCCTGTCCTGGCCCGAGTTGTTCTCTGCCGCCGCCAACGGGCTGCCCGGGGGCAGCACAGCCGATCCACACCGCCGCCTCCTGTTGCTGCTGCCCGCGCTCGGAGACGACAACATCCCGGACGACGCAGAGCACCGCCTGATGGCAGCTCTCAGCGCCCTTACTGCCGTTGAGGCCCCCGAAGAACTCGCTGCCGCTCTCGTTGAGGGCCAAGGTGCGGGAGGGGCCTCCCGCTGGACCAGCAAGAACGGTGTCCGCGTGGACGACGGCGCGTACTCGTACCGAAACCCGTCCAATGGCTTCGCCCTCACCCCGGAAGACCTGGCTCGCGTGTCGACTGCCCTCATGCCCTGAGCCCTGTGAACCAGCCGGCTGGGGCGTCGCAGCCCCCGGAGGAAAAGCGATGGCTTCGTCGAAAGGAACGCGGGCGAGCAGGCAGTGATGCAGCTGCCCCAGCATGCGGTTGAACAAATGCCGCAGTGCCTGCATGTGCCAGTCCCCTCCGGCCCGGCGGCGCCGGTAGTGGGCGTCCGCACCCGATGAACCGCTGAGGAAGGCGAAGGCCCACAGGTGGCCGACGTGGTCGAGCCGGTTGTTCTTCACGAACCGGCGACCGACGTAGCGGCGTTTGCCGGAGACCCGGGTGATCGGAGCCGAGCCGACGTACGCCTTCAATCCTCCGGCCGTGGCGAACCGGCTCCGGTCGTCGCCGATCTCCCCCAGAATGCGGGCACCGACCTGGGAACCGATCCCCGGAAAGCTCGGCATGATCGCCGCGTCCGGGTGCGCCCGAAAGGCCTCCTCAGTGGCCCGCGCCAGTTCATCGACTTCGTCAAGCAGGTCCTCACCGAGGAAGAGTGCGGTGAAACCGTCGCCGATGTCCTGCGCCAGATGGAGGCCGTCAGCGTGGGCCATGCCTTCGATGCGCACCCCGCACCGGCCGGTGCGCAGTCGGTGCGCCTGTCCATCGTGTAGTACGCACCCGGGACGGCGGTGGTGCGCACCGCGGGCATCGGGTGCGCACCACCGCCGGACAGGTCCACTGCACCGTGCGCACCACCGCACCACCGCACCAAGTACGCCCCAGCGGCGGGCGGGCCCTCTATCACACACCCCCTTGGCCACGGCCTGATCGGCGGCCGGAACGTGCTGTGTCAAGGGGAAACGTGCCAGGTGGCGCACCTGGTCAAGGGGGTCGACGCGCGCGGGCCGGACCTGGTCAAGGGGCGATGGGCGGTGCGCGCACTGGTGCGGTGCGGGACATCGGGTGCGGTGCACCGGGTGCACGCGAGAGTGCCGGACATCGTCGGGTGGTGCGCGCCAAAGTGGCGTCCCCCGTCATCCGGTGCGCACCAGGGTTGCGTCCACTCAGTGGAGCCCATCGGGTGGATTCCACTCAGTGGGTGGGCTCCACCGGGTGGGCTCCACTGGGTGGGCTCCACTGGGTGGGCTCACCCGATGCGTGCATCGCCACTGGATGCAAAGCATCGCGGTTTCCACTCGGTGGACGATGCCCGGCATCGTCACCACAGCCAGGCGTTGGAGTGCCGCACCCGGTTGGTCGGCGGTCACGTTCTGAGCCCATACGCGCTCGTACTCAATGTTCACCGTCCGGCCCTGCCCTCGCTGGGGACACCGACGGTGTGAGTGATGCGATTAGCTGGAGTCACGGGACCTCTCCGGGGGTTCCGGGGTCCGCTCTCCTCGCCAGTCTGTGGCGCAGCCTCGAGGCGAGCGGACCCTGTCATTCGTACTGTTCAGGCCCCGGACACGCCGGTGGCCCTTCGTGTTCCGCGCAGATGTCTCCATTACGCGGAACACGGAGGGCCACCGGCCATCTCGTCTCTCCTGCGGATTTTGCCACCCCGCACTGACACCACCACTGAAAAACGCCACCCGAAAATGGAACCCCTACCGGTCAGGCCCCGTGTGGCGCCGTCGAGCAGCGCCTCAGATGGTCCTCGTTGGTCCGGCTTCTCGCACGCGCACGCGTAGGGCGGTCCAGAAACCGGGCGCTCCTTCAGCAGGTCTTCTGTTGTCGCATAGAGTGCCGTCGCGAGGGTGTCCAGGTTGTTCGTCACGCAACGATCTTGGACGCCCTCGTTCTCGTCTCCGCAGACTTGTGACTGAGCGCCACACAGTTGGCCGTTTGAGCACCTTCTGGCATCTCCCTTGACCGCGAGGAAGATCCCGCCGGTAGAGTCGACTTGAGGATGGTGTCACCTGGGGGGGGACTGATGACGGCAGCGGATGCAGTGCCCATAGTCTTCGTTCACGGGACGCGCTTCAGCGCGGGACAGTGGAGCATGCAGCTTGCCGCACTCCAGGACGAATTCCCGGTAGTCGCCGTCGACCTGCCCGGCCACGGGGAGCGCTCGGCTCAGCCCTGGAGCCTGAGCACTGCGACGGAGATCATCGCCTCCGCGGTGGACTCGCTCGACCGCGGGCCGGCTCTGGTCGTCGGGCACTCGCTCGGCGGATATGCCTCGCTGGAGTTCACGCGGCGCTGTCCGGAACAACTGCGCGGGCTGATCCTCGCGGGAGCCAGTGCCTCCACCCGTGGCCTCCGTGCAGCGCCCTATCGGTGGGTCGCCAGGCTGGTCCCTCGTATGCCTGCGGATCGCCTGGCCTGGTAGAACGACTGGTTGCTGCGGCGGCTCTACCCACGGGAAGTGGTGGAGGCCACCATCCGTTCCGGCTACGCCTTCCATACCCTGCCAGCAGCCTGGGACGAGGTACTCGGACGCTTCGACGCGGGTGCGATGCGTTATGTGAAGGCTCCGGTCCTCATCCTGAACGGCGAGAAGGACACCGTCTTCCGGGCCGAGGAGGCGGACTTCGCCCGCGCGCATCCGCACGCTCGCGTCGAATTGATCCCGCGGGCACGGCACCTCGCGAACTTCGACGACCCAGATGCCTTCACCGATGCCGTCCGCCGCTTCGCCCGCCAGCTCCCTGCCGTCAGCTGAGCGCGCCACAGCCGGGATCACCCGGTGCCCCTGAACACCTCGACAGCGACCGCGCACTCAGCCTGGCCAAATGGAGCACTCATTGGCTAACTGTGATGCACAGTCACAGGACAACCCTTGGAATTGATCATCTGTTGACGGGAAAGCGCTCCTCGATGAGGTCGAACGCCCGCTGCGACTCCGTCCCCGGCATCGAGTAGGAACCATCCGGTGCGGCCGGGGCCAGTGCCGACGCCATTCCCGCCGCAACGAGCACCACCACCCACATCGCCAGGACGTGCCAGCGTCAGCGAAAGGCCAATCGGCCCAAACGATCAAGAAAAGCAGCCACAGAAGGGTCTCCACATCCGAACTCGGCGAACCCTTCCACCTTGTCCAAACTGGCATCTCCGGTCTTCGTGCAGCTGCCGACAGTCCTCTGCTGCATACGCAGTAGAGGACGGCCTACACCGACACGAACCTGCCCCAGGGCTCACAGAAGGCCTGGACGGCGGAGTCCGGCTCGGAGAGCGACCAGCATCGGCCCTCAGTTCAGCAGCCGCCTCAGGGCGAGCCCAGTCCGAACGGCCTGACTTGTGCGGCGTTGCTCGGCCGATGCCCCATCAATACCCGGCCCTTGCAGATCACCTGAACCAGCGATACCGCCACACCTGTTGCGCTTGTTAAAGTCGCCCAGAAATGCGCTGAGCTGCGGAAAGCCGATCTGGCTCGCCTCGCGCCACAGCTGGACCCCCAGAGAACTGGGGAAAGTCGTACTTGGGCACGCACCGATGCTACGTCTGTTCGAATATCGGATGCGAATGGCGCGCCGCACCACCCCGCCACGCCACCCACCCCTCCGAAACCCTGCCCACCACCGCCAGCCCCTGCCACACTGAACCCGGCCCCGCTGCCACCCCCGTCGGCGGGGCCACCCCCGGACCCCGGAGGTACTCATGACGTGCGGAAACTGCGGCGCAGCAGCCACCCAGGGCCCCGACGGATCCTGGACCTGCTCCAACCAATGCGGATGGTCCTCCACCACCCCCACAACAGCCGTAAGCCCCGAGATCACCACCACCCGCTGCCGCGGCTGCGACGCCGAAGTACACGGACTCGACGGCCGGTACGCATGCGGGCTCTGCGGCTGGTCGAACCACTGGGACGAAGGCCACCGCCCCCTCCCCACCGGCAGCCGCAGAACCAAGAACGTGAGGTGAAGGGCCCCGAGGAACACCCGGTGATTGTGTCGGTCTGGTTGCGGGTCACGCCGGTTCCAGCAAAACGGCCGGCAGCGTCCCGCTCACGATCCGATCCCTGGGCAGCGAGAGCCCGAAGAACTCCTCGACAACGCCCAGCGCGGCGCGGTGGGCCTCCCTTCGGTTCCGCTCCGGGTCCGGGAGACCGGCGGCCGTGAGCCGCTCCTGCAGTCGAGCGGCTGTAGCGGGGTCGCCTTCGACCTTTTCGTAGCCCCATGATCCGTCCAAGTGCAGGTTGAAGGCGGCCAGCAGCCGGCCGTCGTGGAAATAGGCGAACTGAGGCGGCACCGGCTTGCCGTTCTCCTCCTCGTACTCCAGGAGGCAGACATGTGTGCCGCCGTGCGAGACCGGTGTCATCGGCCCGAACTCGGCCTGCCAGCCGCCGTACGCAACCGCGTATGTCCAGTCCCCCACGGAGCCAAGGCGCAGCCCGACGTCGTAGTGGTCGTCCATGAGCTCCAGGAGCGAGGCCCCGGTGTGGTCCCCGACCGGCACGACGATGTGCTCTGTGTCGTACAGCAGGGTCGCTGCAAGGCGCTTGGCGAGTTCCTCCGGGGAGAGCCCGCGGGCGAGTACCACGCGGTAGCCCCCGAACGCGATGGATTGTCGGTCAGCGAGCCAGGTCGTTCCGTCTGTCATGACCGTCATCCTGACCGCTGCCTCTGACAACGCACGCGGGAGGCCCATGGTGCTGGCTCAGCACACCATCAGCGCAGTCGCTCGGCCAGTCCGACGATGATGCCCTCCGGGCCGCGGAGGTAGCAGAGCAGATAGCTGTCCTCGAACCGGGCGATCTCGCCGACGAGTTCGGCGCCGTGAGGGCGCAGGCGGGCAACGGTGTCCTCGATGTCGTCGACGGCGAACATGACGCGGTGCGTGCCCAGAATGTTGTGCGGCCGGTTGCGCGGCCCGGCGCTGATCGCCGCGGGGCTGCGGTACTTCGCCAGCTCGAGCCGGCTGTGACCGTCCGGGGTCCGGACCATCGCGATGTCACAGCGGACGCCGTCGAGTCCGGTGCACTGGTCGGCGAAGAGGCCCTCGACCTCCGCCCTGCCCTCCAGTTCCATACCGAGTTCCACGAAGAACGCGATGGCGGCATCCATGTCCTCGACGACGATGCCGACGTTGTCCATCCGCTGAATCGCCATGCTGGTTTCTCCTTCTTCCCCGTGCGGCCGGTGGTAGGCGCTGATGTCCCTGGGACGAAGCCGGTGGCACGTTCTCGACATCCGCAGACCGCCGAACTCCGAGAAATCTGGATCGCGCCTCAGCACCGCTGCAGCAGACCCGCGAGCCAGGCGTCACCACCGAGGGTGAGTGCGGCGCAGGCGGCCGCTCCCATGAAGACGATCAGCCGCAGCGTGCCGTCCCCGCTTTTCAATGCCTCCTCGACGATTTGCAGCGTGCGCGCTTGAGCATGCGCCTCCCCCAATCAATTCACGGTGCCGGGTCACCCCTGGCGGGTGGAGTTCCCCGTGCCGCTCGCCCTCGCCGCACCCGTCCAGGCCCCGCCGCGCGGCGCGAGCTGGGGGCCGCGCCGGCGCCCGACGGGCCCGGGCATCCGTGGACGGGAATGCAGATCAGCGCTGGATGGGGCTCTGGGAACAAGCTCCGTTACGTCACCGTCCAGCCGAACCTCGTCGCCGAGGTACGCCATGCGCCACCGGTACCGGCTGGCCGCTGTCGATGCCGCCGCGGTGGAAGTCGCGCAGCCGGATCTGCCGGCCCGCGACCGCGTCTTCAAGGTGATCGAGGGCGGGCGTGCTGTCCCTGGAGGAGACGGTGGCGCATCTGACGTCCCGTCCGGCGGCCCGGCTGCGCCTGCCGGACCGCGGGCTCGTCCGCGAGGACTACCGCGCCGACCTGGTCCTCCTCGACCCGGACACGGTGGCGGCGGGCTCGGCGTTCGAGGCGCCATGCACCCTGCCGGTGGGCATCCGCACGCGCTGATCGACGGGCGGTTCGTCACCGAGGACGCCGCCGCACGGACGTGCTCGCAGCCGGTCCGTACGGCGTACGTCCTCTGCGTACTAGGCCTGGGGCTCGGGGAGTTCACATCCCTCGCGGCCCAGGTCGAGCTTGCTGCCGTCGACGACGCACGGCACGATCCCGTAGGTCTCCTGCGCGTAGCGCGCGTTGTAGCGGACGGTGATGAGCCCCTTGCGGTCGACCTCGCAGGGGTTGTTGAGCGTGCACTGCTCGCCGTCCTCGTTATGGGTGTTGTTGACGGCGATCACGCGTCCGGTGTGGTCGTCGATCACCGGGGAGCCGGAGGTGCCGCCGATGGTCTCGCACCCGGGCGTGTAGCGCACCGAATCCTTCCAGGTCCACCAGTACTCCTTGAGCTGGTCCACGAACCCGTCGACGGAGCACTTGTACTGCTTCTTCCAGTACCCCGACGTCACGGTGATCTCGGTGTTCTTGCGCGGGTGGCGCGGGTCGAGCAGCAGCGGCCGTACGTGGTACTTGCTCTCGATCTCGGCGTAGGTGGTGGTCGTCCGGTACAGCGAGATGTCGGTGTCGGTCATCGTCGCGTACGAGATCTGGTCGGCCTGGAGCGTGCCGAGCACCCCGGCGTCCTCGTCGAGGAGCTTGAACGTGCGGGTGGACGGCCGGTCCACGATGACCTGGCCGGCCTTCGGGAAGCCGCCCTCGATGCAGTGCCCGTTGGAGAGCACGAGGGCGGGGTCGTCGGGCTGTGACTGCGGGGTGCGCACGACGGAACCGGAACAGTTGCTGAGCGCGACGGTGCCGGCGAACGTGACGGGCGCATCGTTCGGTCTCGCGCGGGTGCCGGCGTCCCCGCTCGCGGTCCCGGCGACGGCGGGTGCCGCGCCCGCGCCGACCAGGGCGAGCGCGAACGCCGCGCCGGTGAGCGCCTTGCCGATCCTCGGTGAGCGACGTGTCGTACGTGTCATCGGTGCTGCGGGTGACATTGGGTGGAGCCCCCTTGCCGACGCCGGGTGTGACGTCTGTAGCCGATGGTTGCCGTGCGCATTCTTCGATGCCGACGGGCGGCGGGACAAGGGGTGGGATCAAGTCCATGTCCCCCAAAGGTCCGCGGGCGCGGAGGACGCGGGCACGGGCCGGGCCCGGTGCACATGCAGATCCGAACTCGCGCCCGGGGTCCACGACTTGGTGTTCCACCAGGCCAGGCCTGCTCCGGCGGGGTCGCTGGGGCAGCGGGCGGGGGGCCGGGTGCCGGCTCAGCGCACCCCGTCCGGCCGGAACTGAAGGCTGATCCCGAGCCCGGACGCCCGCGCCGACTTGGGGATCGCGTGGTCCCAGGTGCGCTGGCAGGAGCCGCCCATCACGATGAGGTCGTTCTGCCCGAGGGCTCTGCGCACGGTCGGCCCGCCGCCCCCGACGGGGCGCAGCAGCAGGTCGCGAATCTGCTTGACGTCCCATGGAGCGCTTGAGGGGTGGCGAGTGATGAAACCGCGCAAGGTTCGCGTTCCGCCGGAGTTCGCAACAATCGATTTTTCCGCACGAGTGCACAGATCACGACAAGATCGATCATTCGCCCCTGGCGCACTTGTCCGTCCCGCGCTTCACTCCTGACTCATGAAACGACAGATCACGTCCATGCTCGCCGGACTGGTGCTGGCCGCCGGTTCGGCGTTCGGCGCGGGCTCGGCGGCCGCGGCCGAGCCGGTTCCCGTGGAGTTCGGCACCGACTGGCACGACCCGCTGACCGCGGCGCCGGCCATCGAAAAGCCCGACACTCGATCCTGCGAAGTCACCATCGCGGAGGCACAGTTCCGTGATTTCAAGCCGTACAGGGGAAGTTACGCCCCGCCCGTGGAGTGCGGAGACCGCTGGAGCAAGGTGGTGCTGCGCCTCGACGGAAAGGTGAAGGGCCGTCAGTACGACCGGATCGGCTACCTCCGTATGGGCGGCGTCGAAGTGTTCCGTACGTCCACGCCCGAGCCCTCCGTCGACGGGATCACCTGGTTGGTGGAGAAGGACGTCACCCATTACAGCGACACACTGCGCCGCGAGCAGCCCGTCGAAATGCTCATCGGCAATGTCGTCGACGAGACATACACCGGCGTCATCGACGTCAAGGTCACGCTGACCTTCTATGCCGCAAAGGGCAGCACGAAAGCCGCCGAGACGCCCGACAGGGTGCTCCCGCTGGAGGGCGCCACGCTGGCCACGCCGCGTAACTCCGAGCGCATCGTCGCCGAGGTGTACGCCACCGGATCCGGCGGCGGCTGCGAGGAGTACTGGTACCTGACCGTCCCGGACTCCGCGTCCTACTCGTGCAAGGCGGACAAGGGTCCGTACCGCGAGGTGCAGGTCAAGGTCGACGGCCAACTCGCGGGAATCGCAGCGCCGTTCCCGACCGTGTGGACCGGCGGCTGGTCCAACCCCTTCCTTTGGTACGTCGTTCCGGCGCCGCGTGCCTTCGACGTGAAGCCGATCGAGTACGACCTGACGCCGTTCGCCAGCATCCTCAACGACGGGCGCGAGCACCGCGTCGAGGTGTCGGTCGCGGGCCTGCCCGAGGGGCAGAGCGGCTGGAGCACGCCCACGAACGTCCTCGTCTGGCAGGACGAGGGCAGCGAGCACGTCACCGGGGCGCTCACGAAGCACGATCAGAGTGATCTTTCCAACTCGACGACGATCACGCCCGGTTCACTGAACCGGCTCGACACCAAGGGCGGCCACCGGCTCACCGTCGCCGGCTATGTGAACACCTCGCACGGGCGCGTCGAGACCACCGTCTCGCGCACCCTCGCCAATACCTCAGCCCACCACTGGACGGAGGACGAGAACACCGACGGACTCACGTCACGCTGGGACGACGACGAGACGGTGACTGTGGACGGCCACGGCCCGGCGCGGGTCGCGCACACCCATCGCGTCTACACCATGGACGGCGAGACCACGATCGGCACGGACAACCGGCTGCGCACCGTCCTCACGCTCGGGGACCGCGCGGACACCTCGGTCATACGCGCCGGCAAGCGCATCTCCTGGTCGCGGCTCGACGACACGTACACCGGCGACGCCACCTGGACGCTGGGTGTCCCACGTGACCAGCGCCATGCCGTCGGCACATCGAACGAGCGCTACCGGCTCGACGGGTCGGAGGGCTGCTACGACCGCACACTACGGACCGAGCAGGGCGTCCTGACGGAAGACCGTACGGGCTGCTGAGCCCACGCGGGGCCCGGCCGTGCGTGCCGGGCCCCGCCAACGGCCATCGCCCCCACCGCGCCCTGGGCAAGCCACTCCACTACGCCCGCTTCCCCCACCGATGATCGAGCCCGGGCAGACCAGCCACCTACTCGTGGTCGCTCATCCCGCGCATCTCGAACAGCAGCGTGGCGATGCCGTACTCGGCCGCCATGCCGTTACGGCCGATGGTGTTGGCCGAGCCCCCGTCGTACCGGCCGATGTGGCCCCAGCCGGTGCGGTTGACGTTGTGGTACACCACGGAGCCGAGCCGCTTGGACTTCTCGACCGGTTCGGGCGAGACGTCCGGGGTCGTCGGGTACAGGATCGAGCCGGACACCAGATCCCCGTTCACGCGGGACTGGGTGCCCTGGTGGTGCAGGTGAATCGCGTAGTCCACGTCGTAGGCGCGCAACACATTCTCGTGCAGGGCCCGCGTCTCGGGCTGCTCCTTGGCCACGTGGTCGCGGTTGAGGTCGACCTCGTTGGCGTTGTAGCGGGTCAGGTGGCGTTCGCCTTTGCCGAGGTAGCCGTCGAGGGCGAAGTTCACGTCGCCCATTGCGCCGTCCGCGTTGAACATCGGGATGAAGAGGATGTTCACGTTCCTGAGCAGCGAGGCCTTGGACGGCGAGCCGAGGGACTGATCCGCGTCACCCCGGACGGCGAGGTCAGCATCAAGCTGCCTGCCCCGCTCGCGCACCTGGCCAACGCCCCGCACGGCCGGTACACCCTCACCCCCGTATCGGCTTCGCGCACCGGGGCGCGGAGTGGGCCGACCGCATCACCGCGAACCGGGCAGTCGCCTACCGCATCCACCTCGACTATCGTTTCATGGCCAAGTGCGGGCGAGCCTGAGCCGACGGCGTCGGCCGGGGGTGACCCTGCCCTTGCCGGAAACCTCATCCGCCCTGGTAGAGGCCGGTGTGTGAGATGGCACGAGATGTCGAGCACGGTCGGTCAAGCCGGCGTTCTCGCCGAGTTACGGACGTCGCCGTGGGCGCAGACAATGACGACGGGCAGCGGCACGCACTCCTCCGGCCGTACGGCGACGGCTGGGCCGGAGACGCGTGAAGCGGCCCCGGCCGGCGCCCGGCCCGTCGGCTCAGTTGACGGAGAAGTCCTCGAAACCGGCGATCCCGCGGGTGCCGTTCCAACCGTTGGCCGCCGTCATGAAAACGCCGATGTCCTGGGTATCGGCAACGCCGCCCGGTGTGGCGGTGCCGACCTTGGTCCAGGAGACGCCGTCAGGGCTGCACTCGCCGGTGTACGTGTTGCCGGAGCGCGTCAGCCGCAGATGCACCGGGGCGGTCACGGCAACGGCCAGCTCGATGGAGTCGAGCTGGCCGTTGCCGTCGGAGTCCCAGGACAGAACGCAGCCGTTGGACGGAGTCACCGCGAGATTGACGTAGCCAGCCGAACCATTGCCGTTCTCTGAGAGGTCGTTGCGGACGATCAGCCCGGCGCGGGCCCAGCCACCGGTGGTGTCCTGCGAGGTGACCTGGACCGTGGCATTCGAGGAGGACCCGAAGGCGGCGGCCCGGTAGACCGTGCCGAACTCGTTGGTAGTGCCCCACAGATCGGCGCCCGCGCCCTCGATGGCGATCGCGCCCCCGGACTGGCCGAAGACCGCGTCGTTGAAGGAGGCACTCCGGTAGGGATCGCCCACCCCGGTGCCAGCCATCAGACGGACCGCCGCCGAGGCCGAGCCGCGCGTGCCTGCGGCCCGGTAGGACGCGCCCACCGGCACCCGGAAGACCAGCGCACGGGCGGCCTTGGTGAGGGTGACCCGGAAGGTCGCCGAGAAGGTTTCGCCCGGGCCGACCGACGCCGCGGTGGTCGTGCCGGCCGGCTCGGCAGTCATTCCCTCCGGTGCATCGACGGTCAGCGTCACATCCGTCGCCAGCCCGAAGCCGTTGCGGTTGGTGAACGACACGGTGACCGTCACCGGGCGGCCCTCCGCCACCGCGCCCCGGTCGGCTGACCCGGCCAGCGCCACCTGGTGGGGATCTGCGGCCAGAGTGTCCCGCACCTGCCGGGCCAGCTTGCGGATGTCGCCCGACGTCTTCACCGGGTAGCTGTCCTGTTGGTGCGCCCAGCGGTCCTCCAGTGCGAACCAGTCGATCTCGGCCGGCTCCCGGCCGTCCGCGAGCGCTGCGGACAACTCGTCGAAGTACGTCTTCCAGCGAGTGAGGTAGAGGCCGCCGACCAGCCCCGCCCATTCTCGGTTCGCGTAGTCGTGCAGCCCTTCGTCGCTGCTCGCCCGACCTCCCCAGGTGGTGATGATCGACCGCGCGTCGTACTCCAGTTGGTCCTTCTCGGCCCCTGTGGCGCCCCAGGACCGGGCGCCGACGAGCCACCGTCCGAGCAGGTGCTGCGCGGACGTGGCCAGTATCTTGTCCATCAGCTTCATCCAGCCGAGCCAGGTCTTGGTGAGCCGGTCGAAGCCGACACGGTCCCCGGCGTCGTACGCCGTCTTGATCCGGGGCAACAGAACGCGGCTGCGGTTGGACAGCACCTGACGGGTCACATCGGTGAGGTCGTAGGCGTAGGCGGAGCTGTCGCGCAGCCGCGGCGCGACCTGGAGCAGCTCAGTGAGTGCCGCGTCGAAGGCCGTGGTGTCGTAGCGGTCGGCCTCGGGCCCCCAGGCGGCAGCCTTGTTGGCGCCCAGACTCGGCCGGGCGCCGAATAGCCCGTCGGGCGCCTCACTCCACGCATCCTTGCGGGTCATGTTGTACGCGGTGTCCCGGATCGCCTTCCAGGCCGCCACGGCGTGCGGGTCCTCGCCGCCGTACCGGGACGCTGCGTACGAGGCGAACCAGGCGTCGAGGTCGATGGTGCCGGGCGTCCAGGCGAGCTCCGTGAACAGGGCCATCGCGGCGGGGTTGTTGTCGGCGCCCTCAGGCATCATCGCGATCCCGGCGAGCGCACTGCCCTCCTTGTCGCGCCACTTCGGGTACTGCTCCACCCAGTCGGGGGCATTGGCGCCGATAGGGGTATGACCGCCGAAGTTCCAGATGCTGCCGAAGGCGTACGGTGTGCCATCCCAGTCGCTCTCCCGGTCGGTGACGGTGGTGTAGCGGTCGGACAGGCCGTCGACGACGAGCATCATGCTCTTGTCGACTGCGTCAAGGATCTCCCGGCTCGGGTTGTTCTGCCAGCCCAGGATGGCCCAGATCGCTCCGGGGTGAGCCTTCTGGAGAGCGGCCTCGACGGCC
>NZ_FMDF01000159.1 GCF_900091955.1 Streptomyces sp. Ncost-T10-10d | reverse complement strand
TTAGCCTTGATCCACCGACGTGGTTTGGGGAGTGATCTTCTGACCGGCTTCGAGCCGGTTTCAGGTCGGCGGTTGGGCATGGGCAGGTTGTAGCCGCTGGTCTGCCCAGCTTTTCCACGGTTCGGTTCCGATCGGGCCCTGGCGGGCGGGGTGGGCAGGGGGATCAGGCCGGTGCGGGTGGGCCGTGGGCGGTGTCGAAGAGGTGTGTCCAGGCGTGCCGCCAGGGCCAGTTGTGTGGCAGGTGCAGGGTGATACGTCGTGCGGAGCGGGCGATCCGGGCCGGGACCTGGACCAGGTGGGTGCGGAGGGTGGCGGTGGTGGCCTTGGCGTGGAAGGCGGAGGTCACTGCGCCGGTGGCCCGCAGCAGGTTGTAGGTCATCGCCCACAGGGTCAGCCAAGCGGCGTTGGCATGGAAGTGCCCGGAGGGCAGGTGTGCCAGGGCGGAGGCTTTGCTGTCCGCGATGACCTGCTCGATCACCGCGTGGTGACGGTGTTCCCGCTCGGCCCGGAGCATCTCGGCGGGGTTGTCGGTGAAGAACGGGTGGTAGCGCCAGACGGGGAACAGCTCGCCCTGCGCACCCACGACGGCGGGTTTGGCCAGGTCACGGACGCGGCGCACGATCAGCCGCCCGGTGACCCGCTCTGCTTTCTTGCGGCTGGCGAACGCGGTGTACTGGGATATCTCGGCGACTTCGGCGTCGGAGATGAGTTCGCCGGTCTCCGGATCGGGCACCGCGGTCGGGTAGCTGATCTGCTGCCATTCCTCGTCGGGAATGCTGAGGACTGCCCGTTTGATGGAGGGGTTCATGCCGGTGGTGATTGAGAAGTGGGCCCCGGTCCGGCGGCAGGCGGCGATCACACCGGCGTTGTAGAACTGGGAGTCCGCGCGCAGGATTCGGGTGCCGGTGCAGCCGGCCTCAACGGCGGTGGCCAGGGCTTCGCTGGCGAATTTGGGGGCGCCGCGGGCGTCGGCGGCCCTGCCGCGTCGCATGCGGACTCCGGCGATCACCGGTCTCGACTGCGGGGTGCAGATCGTGGCGAGCAGCGGGTGCAGGGTGCGGATGCCTTTGAAGCGGCCGTACTCGGCGCCCTGCTTGGCACGTCCGTAGACACGTTTGTGGGTGGAATCGATGTCGATGAACGCCATCGCGTCGGCGCCGGGCAGCAGCGGGGTATGTGCGGCCAGTGCGCCAAGGAACCGGCGGTGCACGGCGTGGAGTTGGAGAGCGTGGCCGTGGGTGAAGGCGCGCAGGAACGTGCCCAGCGTGGACGGGGCACGGATGCCCGCGAACACGGCCGGCATCGCACCATGGCGCAGGACGTGGAGGTCGTCGATGCTGTCCGCGCCTGCGGCCATGCCCGCGACGATGCTGGTGACCTTGGCGTCCGCCGCCGAACCCGCGCCGTTGCTTGCGCCGGTCAGCTTCACCTTCTCGGCCACCAGACGCGAAAGACCGCACCGCTCGGCCAGCCGCATCACCGGGACCAGCCCGGCATGCGCGATCAGATTCGGTTCATCGAACGCAGCGGAGACCGCCGCTGACGTATGGGAAACTTGCATCTCGGAAGTGCCTTGCTGATTGTGCGTGCTGGAAGCCTGAAGAACTCCCATCATCGCAGGTCACAAGGCACTTCCTCGTTTTCCTAGCCGCTATCCACAAGGCTCTGGCCGGTGGATCAAGGCTTAG
>NZ_FMDF01000157.1 GCF_900091955.1 Streptomyces sp. Ncost-T10-10d | reverse complement strand
ACACATCACGCGATCCGGAATGAGCCGGATGCCTGATAGAAGGATTGGGAACGGCATGAAGGAGCAAGCGACGGCTCGCTGGCAGCAACTGCCCGACTCGCTCGGCCCCGACGGGCTGCTGCTGGTGGAGCGGCTGCGCGACCTCAAACAGCAGACCGGGCTGAGCCTGGCCGCGCTGGCCACACGCACCGCCCACAGCAAGTCCTCATGGCACCGTTACCTCAACGGCGTCAAGCTCCCGCCGCGTACCGCTGTCGAGGCTCTGGGGCGACTCGGGGGCACGGAGATGGCGCCGCTGATCACCCTGTGGGAGAACGCCTGCCGGGCCGAGACCAGACCGCTGAGCGCGCCCCAGCCCCCTGCGCCGCGGCTACCGCTCGCGTCAGCTGCCCGGGCGCGACGGCTGCGGACGGCCGTCGTGCTGGCTGTATCCGCCACGCTGGGCGCCGTGGCCTGCGCCGTGGGTGCCCCGGCCCTGTCGGGCGGCAGCCCGGAGCGGCAAGCGGCGTCCTGCCGCAAGGAAAGCTGCCGGGGGCAGTATCCGGGCTCCTCCCGCTGCAACCGGGATGCCCGCACTGAGAGCACCGTCACTGAGGATGCCTACGCCGTACGGCTCCGGTTCAGCCCGTCCTGCGCCACCGTCTGGTCCGAGGTGGAGACGGACGCGCGCGATGGCGCCCTGGAGGTCTCGATCCGATCCGGAGCGGACGAGCTGCTCGCCTCGCACCGGGACAGGGTGACGCACGGCAAAAGCAGCCCGATGCTGCCCGCTACGAGCCCGAAGGGGGCCGAGGCGTGCGTCGAGATGGCGGACCGACTGGCCTGCACCGGGGCCGTACACCTCTCCGCGGATCTGCAGGAGGGCCGCTGACGCTCTCCTCCACCCATGTGCCTTGTGCGGGTGGGCCCGTGAAGCCTTCATGCAGCCCTACGGCCGAGGATGCGGCGGGTAGATCCAGGTGCCGATATCACCTACAGGCTGCTCTCCGCCGCCCGGCCCGTGCGCCGGCGGGATCACGATCGCCTGCCACGGCCGACCGGCCATGAACGAGGCGGGCGACGAACTGACCTGGCCATTGGCCTGCCAGGCGCCTTTCACCAGTCCCACTCAGAGCAGGGCGCGGTCTACGTGGTGACTCCCAGCTTCTCCCTCCGCTATCCCTGACCTTGCCGAATACCTCATCTGTGCTGGTGGGACCAGGTCTCCCAGGGTGACAGACAGGATCGCTCAAGTCGCCGCTCTCGCACGGCCGACAGTGAGCACGGCATGGTGATCGGCTGTGTTGCTGAGACTGGCGTGCCTGGGTGTAACGAACGCGTTCGCGATGTTGAGACTGCTGCCGATGAGCTACCGAGAGAACAACGTTGAGATCCTGGCTCTCCGTCATCAGACTGCGGTGCGGGAGTGGCAACTGAGCGGCCAGCGCGTGCGATTCCACTGAGCGACCGGACTCTTCTGGTGGCGCTGCTGCATGGCCTTCCGCTGCAGGCACTCCGGCAGATCCGGCTACTGGTCCGACCCGATACGGTGCTGCGCCGGCACCGCGACCTGTTCGCCCGCCGACACGCCGCCCAGAGGAGACCGAAGCACGGGGGTCGGCCGCGCACCGTGCGCTCGATCCGAGCTCTGGTGCTGCGCCTGGCCAGAGGTGTCCGGGGTGCGCGCCGGCCGCCCCGTCGTCGCCGGCACTCTCCTGGAGTTCTGATACCGAGGTCGGCCGATGCTGTCCCGAAAATGTCAGAGAACCGGCGGGCAGGGGCGGGCGGTGTGGGAGACCCGACACTACGGGCCGCCGCAGGTCCCTCGCGAAGCCCGGTTGCCTCGCAGGGGCAGTCGAGCACGGTGGAGTGCCTGGTCCACCCTGGAACCGGACGTTCGTGATGTCCACGCGCAACACCCGGTACTGCGCGCAGCGGCCGACCCGGTTGATCACCTCGGGCAGGGCGAGGTGACGGCAGCAGGAGCCCGAACGGCCTGTGGGCGTCATCAGCCAGCCCGGACACCGGCGGCCGAGCAGCCGTCTGCCGGCGCCGCGGACCGTCGGCCGAACAGGCTGAGCCCGACCAACGGGACCGTGACCGGTGGCCGGGCTTACCGGGTCAGACCATGCGCCAGTCCCAGGCCTGGGACGGCGTGCCGTTGCAGTCGTAGAGCTGAAGGTCGCGCCCCGGGCTGAAGTCACCAGACGGCACGTCGAGGCACTTGCCGGACATGGGGTTGCGCAGGGCGCGGTTGTCGTGCAACCAGAGCTGCGAACCGGTGCCGTTGCAGTCGTAGAGCTGAACCCGGGTGCCGTTGGCCGTGGACCCGCCGGCCACGTCCAGACATTTACCGAAGGCACGCATCTCGAACACGTTCTGCTTGAGGATCGGGACGCGGCTCCACGCCTGCGAGTTGGTCCAGTTGCACGAGTAGATCTGTACGGGAGTGCCGTTGTCGCTGCGGCCTCCCTCCACGTCGAGGCAGAGGTCGCGGTCGCCCACGTTCCAGCCCACACCCTTGTCGGTGTCGTTCACGAACCGCCACGCGTCCTGGTTGTCGTAGCCGATCCAGTCGGTGGAGATCATGTTGGGCATGCGCCCGAGCGTGGCGGACTCGCAGGCCGTCTTGGCCGTCTGGTAGAAGTCGTCGTAGGTACGGGAGCTGAACTGGTTGTTGATGAACAGCTTCTGGAATGCCCGCTGTCCGCTCGCGCCGTACCTCCCTCCGACGTTCAGCGGGTCGGATATCCCGTCTCCGCTGCGGTCGGTGCACTGGCGGATGCCGTTGTCGTAGTGGTTCTGGATCGTCCAGTCCCTCATAGGGAAGATGCCGATGTCCTCCCGGTCGACCTTGCCGGACAGGACCAGCAGCCGCTGGTTGGTATTGACCATGTCCTGGACCCGGGGCCAGCCGATTGAGTCGACTCTCCAGGCGCGCGGGTCGAACATCATCGAGCGGGCGCCGGGGACGGAGTCGAAGGCCTTGGCCAACAGGTCCTTGGAGGCGTAGTCCTCCAGCGTGAGGACGAAGACCTCCTGCCGAT
Organism: Streptomyces sp. Ncost-T10-10d; assembly: GCF_900091955.1. Taxonomy (GTDB): domain Bacteria; phylum Actinomycetota; class Actinomycetes; order Streptomycetales; family Streptomycetaceae; genus Streptomyces. The sequence continues at coordinate 162,204 of NZ_FMDF01000157.1, read as the reverse complement.
TGCTGTTGAGGAAGTCGACGATGGTTCTCAGGTGGTCGGCCAGCGGGCGGCCCCACTGGCGGAACACCTCGCCATGGCCGGTGCGCGCGAAGGGCGGGCGGTCGTCGCCCGTGCCGTAGTCGTAGTCGTAGACGTCGAGTTCGGTGGCGCGCACGCCCTGGTTCCACAACTGGTCGCGCAGCGAGTACGTCTGGTTGGTGAACGGCGCGCTCATGCCGTCGGGTCCGTTGGCGTAGCCGTTGTGGCTGGCCAGCAGGGTGATCTCGTCGAGGTGGCGCTCGCCCCATCCGCCGCCGGGCAGTTCGGCGTGCGCGGGCGCGGTGAGGGCGGCGGAGAGCAGGCCGCCTAACGCGAGTACGGGCAGGAAGCGGCCGAGGACGGCCCTGCTCCATCTGCCGATGGTGTGGTTCATGGATCCGCTCCGTTTCGTCGTGTGCCGTTGCGGGCTGTCCAAGGTTCGGCGCGGGTTGCCAGGAAGAGCTCAACGTTCGATGAACGTCGCGGCGAGAACCCGGCGGGAAGGCGGCGGCGTGTTCCAGGGCGTGCTTGGGAAGGGACACGGCTACCATCCTGGCCAAGGGGTAGGGTCATGCGGGGGTTTGAACAGGCACAGGCAACGTCGGAGCACCTGACGGTGCGTCTGCTGGGGCCGGTCGGTGCAAGGCGTGGCGGTGAGCGGATAGCGCTCGGACCGCCGCAGCAGCAGGCGGTGTTCGCGATACTGGTGCTGCGGCGTGGGCACATCGTCACGGTCGGGCAGTTGGTGGACGGGGTGTGGGGATCGGCTGCCGCGCCGCGCTGCGCGTCCTCGGCCGTACGCACATATGTCTCCCAGTTGCGCGCGGCCCTGGAACCGGACCGGCCCGCGCGGTCCAGAAGCCGGTCGATCGTCGCCGAGGAGGGCGGCTACCGGTTCCTGGAGCCGGCGGTGGACGTGGACACCGAGGTGTTCGCGCACGAGACCGCGGACCGGCGCGATTCTGCCGAGGCCGTGTATGAGCGGCTGTCACGTGCGGTCGGACGCTGGCGGGGCATCGCTCTGGCGGGGGTGCCAGGGCCCTGGGCCGAGCACCACCGCAAGCAGTTGGCCGAGTGCCTGGTGGCGGCGCGCGAAGACCTGTACGCCGCGGCCGTCGAACTGGGACGGCACGAGGAGGCCGTGGCCGAACTACCGGAGATGGTAAAGGAGTTCCCCTTACGGGAGCGGTCGCACGGGCTGCTCATGCTGGCGCTGCAGCGCGCCGGACGCCAGGCAGATGCCGCTCGTGTGTACGACGAGGCGCACAAGTTGCTGGAGCGGGAACTGGGGACGAGGCCGTCAGCGGAATTGACGGAACTGCACCGCGGACTCCGCGCGGGACACACGGTGCATTCCCCCGCGTGGCCCGTGGGCACCGACGTCCGTCCCGCGGCCCCGCCCCTCCGCCCGGACCAGCTGGCAGGCGCCTTCGGGCTCCAGCGACAGTCGTCCATGGGCGCGGACCGGCGGCCCGGCGCACCCGCGATCGTCGGCCCCCTGCGGGGCAGCGGGGAGATGACCGCTGCACCGCTGCCTTCCGACATCGGGTACTTCACGGGGCGTGGCCGTCTCGTCGAGGAGATAAAGGCGCACCTGCTCCAGGCCCGCCCCGGGCACAGCCGGGCCGTCGTCATCGCGACCGTGGCCGGCATCGGCGGCGTCGGCAAGACCGCGCTCGCCGTCCATGTGGCACACGGCCTGCGCGAAGCCTTCCCCGACGGCCGACTGTACGTCGGCCTGCGCGCAGGCTCCCATCCGGCGGATCCGGCCGGTGTGCTCGCCGATCTCCTCTGTGCGCTCGGCACCCCGCCCGACCGGCTGCCGCTGGACAGGGAAGAGCGGGCAGCGCTGCTGCGCACCCTGCTCGCCGACCGTCGTGTGCTGCTCGTCCTGGACGACGCCCGTGACGCCGCCCAGGTCCGCCCGCTCCTGCCCGGCACCGCTGGTTCGGCGGTACTTGTCACCACCCGGGCTCCTCATCTCGCCGTACCCGGCGCCCGCTCCTTCGCCGTGGACATTTTCACCGAGGCCGAGGCGCTGTCGTTACTCGGCACGCTCGCGGGCGCCGCACGAGTGGCCGCGGAGCCCGAAGCCGCCCGGGACCTGCTCGACTCCTGCGGCCGCCTGCCGCTCGCCGTGCGCATTGTCGGTGCCCGCCTCGCCGCCCTCCCCCGCCAAAGCCTGCGCGCCTTCGGCGCGCGGCTGACCGACACCCGTGTGTTACTGGACGAACTGAGCCACGGCGACCACATGGTGGAGTCCGCTTTCCGGCTCGGCTACGACGCCCTGACCCCCGACCTGGCCCGGGCCTTTCGTTTCCTGTCCCTCCTCGACGCCCCCGACCTGCCGCTGCCGGTCGCCGCCGCTCTTCTCGGCACGGAGGAGCACGCGGCCGAGAACCTCACCGAGGCCCTGGTCGACGCCGGGATGCTGGAATCCCCCGCCCCGGGCCGCTATCGCCTGCATGACCTGCTCCGGCTCTACGGCCAAGGCCACGCCGAATCCACGGAGCGCGCCGAGGACCGGACGGAGGCGCTGCGCCGGGTCCTGGCCCTCCTCTACGGCAGCGCGGTCCACGTCGCACGCACGGCTCTGCCGGACAACGCCCCCTCCCCCGCCTGGCTCCACCCGGCGGACCATACGGGCATCGCCTTCGCGGACACCGATCAGGCCCGGACCTGGTTCCGCGCGGAGCACGCCGTGCTGACCGCTGCCGTGGAGCAGTCGCTGGCGTCGGTCCCCGAGGCCCTGCGGACAGCCGTGGACCTGTTGATGCTGATCGCGGTCTGCAGCCTCTTCCCGAGCCGTGGCCACTACGACGAGGCTTGCCGGCTCGCCGGATCGGCCGCCCACAGGGCAGCGGAAGCCGGCCAACCCGAGTACCGGGCCAGGGCGCTGCACACCCGGGCCTGGCTTTCATGTCTGGTAGGCAACTACGCGGAGGCGGAGGCGGACCTGCGCGCCGCACTCCGCTGGGCGGAGGCCACCAACAGCCACCGACGCCTTCACATGTCGGGGGTGCTGCTGGCACTCGTGCTGCGAGCCACCGGACGCGTGCAGGAGTCGGAAGCCGCGATGGCCGGGGCCGAGCGGTACGCGGGCGACCCGGACAACCCGGCCAGCCCTGCCGGCCTCGCCCGGTTCATGGCCCGGCTGCACGTTGCCGTGGGCACGGACCAGCCGCCTTCCGGACTACCCCTGATGACACCACTGATGCGTCAAGTGGACGCCCACGGCACATCGCTGGTCAGGGCCGAGGGAGTGATCCGGCTGGGGGCCACGCTGAGCGGTACGGCCGAGTCGGGTGACCGGTCACAGGCGGAGGCGGAGGACGGCGCGGAGACCAGCAGATAGGGGGCTTGCCCCAGGGCCGGGTAGTTAGCGATTCCGCAGGTCACGCAAGGACGTTGACGGGGCTTCCAACGTGGAGCAACGGAGCTCGTCGGTACAGGCAGTCGTCCAAGACAGCTTGTCCCGCAAGGAGCTCCGCCCACCGGCATGGCCCAGGGGGCGTGATCGGCGGACTGGCGTACTCATAACGGCGGCCCCGATCGGCGCTGGTGCGTGATCGGGCTGCCACCGACGACCTGTTTCTCTGCCTCCGGTGTCGTGGTCTCCTGCCGGACGCTGGTCACCGAGCGGGCGGGAGGTGTGCCCATGCGCTCCGGCCAGTGGCGCCGTACGAGGTCGTGGTCGGCGCCGATGCCGCCGGTGGTCGTGCTTCGTTCCGGGCATCAGCGTCCCGCTGCCGCTCGGCGCCACGTCGCTCACGCAGCGCAGACTCACACCGGGCAAGCCAAGGGCCTGCCAACTCCTCCATCAGATCGCCGAGATGCGTACGGGAGACGCCACAGAAGCCAGGATGAGACAAAGCCGCACGGGCCCATTGGGACGGCACATCCCATGAACCCATGCGGTCCGCCTCAGGTCGCGGGTCGCCGATCACGGGTACATCCGCCCGGTCTGCGGTCGGCAGAGGTAGAACAGCTCGGGATCGCCCTCGTCGAGGCCGTGGAGAAGGCCGACCGGGCTCCATCCGGCCCGTTGGAGCAGTCGCTGCATGGGCTGGTTGGAGACGTTGGTCGAGGTGAACAGTTTCGGAGTTGTGCACGAGGCGGCCACGGCGTCCAGCAGCCCATGACCAACGCCTCTGCCGCGGGCCGATGGGGCCACCATCAACATCGTGACGAAGCCCTGTTCGAAAAACGTGTACTCAACCACGCAGTAGCCGAGCAGGTCAGACGCGTCTTCTGCTACGACCGCCAGGCCCTGCCGGCACCACCTTCGAATGCTCGCCCGTCGCCCGACGTCACCTTCGACCGCGACCGCGTCGATTTCAACCAGCGCGTCCCACTCCGACTCACTCGCGCGGCGCACAACGAACTCACCGAGGCCCCCTGCATCATCCATGAGCCCATGTTGTCAGTTCGCACCAGAAGCCCGCCCTGCTCCCGGCCCTCTATCGGGGACCAGGTCGTTACCCTCCCGGGCGCCCGGTCGGCCGTGTCCGCGAAGTCCCGTGAGATGGTGTCAGTGCCCTGCGGCAGAGTGCCGTGCATGATCAACTACTTGGACAGCATCGACTGGTCGTCGATGAGCCATGCGTGCGGCGCGGCCGTCGACGTTCCGGTGTGGCTCCGGGCGATGGCCTCACCCGACCCCGAGGTTCGAAAGAGGGCACTCGGCGATTTCTACAGTGCGGCCCATCACCAGGGCGCCGTGTACGCGTGCATGGCGGCGAGTCTGCCATTCCTGTTCGCGCTGGCCGACGACCCTACGGCCCCCGACCGCGCCTCGGTCGTCGAGTTACTGCTGAGCATCGGACGTGAATCTGTGGATCGCGATGACGGCGGCGTCCGGTTCGCACCAAACGGCACTCCAGTTGCTCCTTGCCACGCCGTAGGACCGGGGCGGAAGCACTGGGAACTGCTCCCGGCGGCTCAGTCCGATCAGCCGGGCCCCGGTGATCCGGAATCGCCACTCACTGTCGAGCAGGACTCCGAGTTCGTGGTGACCCGGCGTAGGACGGCGTACTCAAGGGGCACGGACGGGTCCGATGGACACATCCAGCGGGGCTGGCTCGGCTCCCGCCCGGACCAGCAGTTCACCGACGGCTGCGATCAACGCCCCGTTGTCGGTGCACAGCTTCAGCGGCGGGATCCGCAGCGCGATCCCGGCGGAGCGTGGTTTCGAGCGCGGAACATCCTGCGCCATGCCAACCGGTCCCCGCGCGCGGGGAGCGCGGGCGAGCGGCGCAACACCCTCGTGCAGACCATCAACCTGGCACCCACGCTCCTGGAGTACTTCGGCGTCGAGCGCCCGGCCGAGATGCAGGGCGCGCCGCTGCCCGTCTCATCCCCAGCAGATGGCGACACCACACACGCTCCCACCCCGATCTGTGACTGCTCACCCCATAGGAAGGTCCACCGCACCGTCCTACCGTGGCACCGCCCCGGTCCCCGAGGTGACCTCAACGCCATGGCCCCCACCCACTTCCGTACCGACGACCTGCACCGAATCGACCGCAAACCGTCCATCGGCTGGATCCGCGGCACCGACGACCTCATCGTCTCCGACACCTCGCTCTTCGACCTCGCCCACCTCGGTGCACTCGGCGCCGTCCCCGGCTGGCCCGACGCCGAACACTGCCCCGCCCAACCCATGCTCGCCCAGACCCGCCACACACTTGACCACTACGCCGCCACGGGCACCTACGTGCGGGAAGACGCCGTTCACCGCCGCCCTCACCGCGGGCCTGTGAAGCGGACCGTTCGCTCACCCCGCGCGGACCTGTATCGACGTCGAGATTGACCACGCGATTCCGAAACCAAGCCTTGCCAATTGGACCGATATGCGCCCCAAGTGCCTCATCGAGGCCATGAGCCGCGCTGAGAATGGCGAACGCCGAGGAAACGATCGACAGATTCAGGCTGTTCACAGACGGTAGCGTTCGCTGAAATGAGGCGAATTATGAGTGCAAACGTACCGAAAGAATTAGGACCTGCCGGACCATTGCTTGGCCGTATCGGCGTGGCGGCCCTGAGCCAGCATGCAGTGCAGGCCGAATTCACCGATACCGTTGGAACTCGTGCCCTGCACGCAGTCGAAGAATGGTGCAGTGCGGCTGACTCCAAAGGGTCCTACCGGCTGAGAACCGAGAAATTCCCCTTTGGGGACGTCATCGAGCACTTTCGGTGTGTGGGGCGAGGCGACGCGCACCCTGCTCTCATCGCCAAATTGCGCGATCTCCACGCCTCGGTGCAGAGCACCGCACCACCTGAGGACGAGGGGGTGAGCACGCCGCCGCTGTCCTCCTGGTTGCGTCTCACTTTCGACCAGGAGGACGGTGATTACCACACCTACGTGGGCACCCACCTCTACGACGGGATGAGGGAACGGTCGGAAGGAGAAAAGGGCGACATCCTGTCAGACACCATCATGGCCGCTCTTGCCGTGGACCTGCTCTCCACCGAAACATCTGCTCTCGCCGCCGAGCCCAGCCGACGGCAGCGGACCAGGGCACGCGCGGCCTACCAGCTTCTGAGAAGCATGAACGCTCTCGCACCCGCCTGGGGAGAGAAGTTCGAGGGCAAGGCCGGTCCATTCGCCACGGCGGACGTACTCAAGGGAGATGAAGCCCTGACGGCTGCCGCGTCCAGGGCCGTCTCGGCAGCGGCCGATCAGATCGAGCAGCCCGTCCGGCGCCTCGTGGAAGCCACGATGCTGCCTGTGACCCGGCTTCATGACGAACAGATGTTCATCAGGATCATTCAGATCTTCGAGGGCTTGTACGTCCACATCGGCCGCTGCCTCGAACGTGCCATCACCGCCCTGGACAACGGTGATGCCGAAGGTTGCCGCGACGAACTGAGCGACGCGGCGAATCGGCTTGAGGCCACGCCTGCGCTCTTCCGCGTCCTGACCACGATGCCACGCGAGGCATTCGCCGTCATCCGCGAGAAAACCAACGGCAGGAGCGCCGTTCAATCCACCTCGTATCGACGGGTGGAGTCGCTGAGCGCACCGCGAGATCCCGGCTCACTTTCTCCTCAAGCGCCGTTTCTCGTTCTCGAAGGCGAAACACTACAAGAAGTTTTGGAGCGACAGTTGTCTGAACTTCCCTCGCAGAACGTCACCAGGCTGAAGGAGAGCATGCGGCGCCTCGATGCCAGCTGGCACATGTCGAAGCGCACTCACTGGGGAATAACACTGAAAATCATCGGCTCCGCACCTGGAACCGGCGGCACATCCGGGGCTGACTACTTGCAGCGGACAGCGGAGGTCTCCCTATTCCCTGGCCTCTCCATGTCGGGTAATACCCCGACGAGCTGAACGCTGGATATCCTGAAGAGAGAAACGTGCCAATCCCATTCGATGATGCCAGTCATGATCTTCTTCTCAAGATCATGGAATTCATCATTTCGTAGTCAATCTTCACTGTGAACGAACCAAGAGTGCGTCTGCTCAACGCTCACACGGTTGCGGCAGGCATGTCCGTATCGATTCGCCAGGTAGGTATGGATTCTCCCGTCAGCTCGCGGGAGTACGCCAGCCAGAATTCTTCCTTAGCGCCGGCCAACGGCTTGGGGGTGGAGAGTGTAGCGGGCTGGGATGGGGGTGGGGCGGTCTTTGCCGGGTCGTCCGGCAAGGTGCGATGCTCTGCTTGTAGTGGCAGCGGCGGGCGCGTGCTTGGTGGCGGCGACGCCAGTGGGACCACGTCACGGCGTGGTCGCGGTCTGGAGCACGGCGGCGGGGTCCAACTCCCAGAAGGCGTCGAATCTCAGCCGGTGGTGAGGGCTGCGGCGGTTACGGTGCCGAGGAAGACATAGCGACGCTTGTCGTAACGGTGGCCACGGCCCTGTGCTGCTTGCGTCTGTTGATGGCCCATTCGACGGTATGGCGCTTCTTGTACCGCTCTTCGTCGAACCCCGGTGGGCGGCCGCCGCGTGAACCTCTGCGCAGGCGGGCAGCCTGGCTGTCGGTCTTCTCCGGGATGCTGTGCCGGATGCCCTGGCGTCGCAGGCACTCGCGGCAGGGCCCGTTGCTGTATGCCTTGTCCGCCGCGAGTCTGTCGGGTTTCCTGCGGGGTCTGACCGGCCCGATCCGCGGGACGCGGATCTTCTCCAGCTCACCGGCTTGAACTGGGTGCAGTCCGCTCGCTGCCATGGTGTGACGACGAGAGAGAGCGGGCGACAGCGGCCTTCTGCGCTCAGGTGGAGCTTGGTGGTGAACCTGCCGCGCGAGCGGCGAAGGCCCTCGCCTCCTGCACCGTCCCCACCAGGCGGGCGACGCGGCTCTGCGCGGCGTTTCGCCCTGGTGTTCTGCCGCTGAGACCCCCGGCACCGGCCGCATGCTGATGCGCGCACGACGGTGGAGTTGACCGAGACGTCCCAGTCGATCTCGCCTGCTGCGTCGGCCTCGGCCTGGACCTGCTGGAGTAGGCGCTCCCACGTCCCGTCGGCCGACCATAGTCAGTCGGTTCATAGATGGTTTTCCACGGGCCGAGCCGTTCAGGCAGGTCCCGCCACTGCACTCCGGTCCGCACCCGGTGCAGAATTCCGTCGATCACCTGCCGGTGATCCCGCTCAATTTTCACCGCCGTAGCCTCTCCGTCGCGCATTTCGCATCCGCGGTGTTGCCGACGGTGTCGAGGACGGTGACGTGTGCGGCTGAGGGTGGGCGGCGCCGGGTGGGTCGGCGGGGTGGTCGGGCGCCCCCGATGCCGGCAGGCGCAGACCGCCTGTCGACGCTTCCGCCGACGCCTCCGCCGGCGCTTTCATCAGCGCCGCTCGTCACGCCGTCCGCTCCCGGTCCGCATGATCATGCCGATGTTAGGCTGACGATCTTTGGCGGAATGACAGCCACCGTAGAAGTGGGGTCGGTGGGTGCTGCCGTGCGGCGCCGCCGGGTTGGGGGGACATGCGCACGCTGCGCCCGTTGCAGGCTCTCGGTCTCTCCGCGACAGCGGAGGCCGCCTACCTCGCGCTCGTGGAACGGGGGCCGCAGACCATGTCCGAGCTCACCGACCGGCAGGCGCTGGTCGGGTCGCCGCTCGACGGCCTCAAGGACGCCGTCGCCGAACTCAGCGACATCGGCCTGGTCTCCCGTACGGACGGCAGGCTGACCGCCCAGCCGCCCCGCGCGGTGCTGGAGGCGGTCGCCGAGCGGCGCGCGCGCCAGGCCCGGACCGCCTACGAGAGCGCCACGGCCCTGTCGCAGTACTGGCTCGACCACACCGCCGGAGCGAGCTACGTCGAGGTCGTCGACACCTCCGAGCGGCGCGGGGAGATCCAGTCACGGGTGCACAACGGGGCGGTGTCCCGGGTGCGCGCGCTGTCGATAGGGCCGGTGGGCGGGAGCGACCGGGTGCCGGAGGTAGGCCCTGGCACGCTGGACGCGCTGGACCGCGGGATCGACTACCGGGTGGTGTACAGCGCCAACATCCTGCAGGACCCCAAGGCACTGGAAGTGGCACATGAGTGCGTCGCCCGGGGAGAACAGGCCCGGGTCTTCCCCGATGTCGCGCTGAACGTACTTGTCTGCGACGACCGTTTCGCCGTGGTGTCCGTCGCCGCCCCGAACCGTACGGGACACCACAGTGTCGTCGTGCAGCCGTCGGGTCTCCTGGACGGGCTGATCGGCGTCTTCGAGTCGTACTGGCGAATCGCCGTTCCGCTCCCGCCGGCCGGTGAGGCCGTCAAGAGCGAGGCGACCCCTGAGGGGCGGCAGCTCCTGAGCTACCTCAGCGCCGGGCTGACCGACGAGTCGATCGCCCGTGAGTTCGGGGTGAGCGAGCGCACCGTCGCCCGGCGCATCGCCCGCCTCCAGGAGATGCTCGGCGCCAAGACCCGCTTCCAGCTCGGTGTCCAGGCCAGCCGTCGGGGCTGGCTGTGACGCGGTCGGGCTCGTGGCTTGGACGCGTGGGCGCGCGGGACGGGCCGGTGCGTGATCCGGCCCGCCCCGCGCGGGTCCTCAGCCGCTCAGGTGTTCATCGCCCCGCGGCGTGGCGGTGACCGTTACTTGCTGTCCGGCTTGACCAGGTCGGGCAGCTTGGCCTCGAAGAGCTTGTCGAACGCGAGGGCGGGCAGGATGTGGCCCTGATTCGGCGCCTCGTTGGCCACGCCCGCCGCCCAAGTCGCCGAGTTGAGCCGCTGGTTGGGCGTGCCGTGGTGGCCCGAGCTGGTGAAGCTGCAGTCGCCGACCTGGTAGAACGACTTCTCGGACTTGAGGACACGGGCGGCGTTCAGCGACTCGCCGCGGGAGTGGGTCAGGTAGTACGTGCCGAACGCGTCCGCCATGAGCTCGGTGCGGCGGGTGGCCTCCGGGCCGGTCAGGTCGCTCTCGAAGAGGTTCTTCTGGTACTGGACGTGGTGACCGAACTCGTGGCCCAGGATGCCGCGCGGCGCGACGTCGCCCAGGTTCACCGCGTTCATACCCTGCAGGATGCCGTCACCCATGATGATCCGGTCCGTGATGCCGAGCGGCGCCGGGTCGTCCTTCTCGCTGTAGGCGAAGGCGTTGAAGGTGAAGATCGGGTTGGCGCCACCCTGGAGGACCGGCTCCGAGTCGACCAGCTCGATGAACATGTCGGCCAGGTCGAGGTTCTCCTCGGGCGTGCCGCCGTACAGCACGGAGAGCGTGCGGGCGAGCCGGTCCGGGCTGGTGAAGACGTCCGCGCCGTGCATGGGGATCAGCTCGATGCGTGCCGAGTCGATATCCCAGAAGCGCTTGAGGTTCTTCATCTCGGAGTTGAGCTTCTGGGTGTACTCACCCTTGACGCCGAACGTGTTCGACGACGACTCCTTGCCGTAGATCAGCGCGTCGTAGGTGGGCATGTCGAATCCGCCGAAGAGCGAAAGGATGAAGATGGTCCACGGGTCCTGGGCGCCGTCCAGGAGGGAGTTGGCGTACTTCGACAGGTCGGTCGTCTGGCACTGGTAGTCGCCGGGATTGATCGCGTTGTCGCGGATCTGCTGCCACTCCTCGCCCTTCAGACCGTACTTGGCCTTGGCCGCGTCGAGGCGGGCCTCCCAGTCGGCGGGCAGCTTGGCCAGAATTCGGTCGACGATGGCCTGGTGCTGCGGGTCCATGGAGGAGGTGTCGATGGAGGACTGCAGCGACCGGCTCGCCGCAGTCGTGACGCCGGTCGCGTCAGCGGCGTGCGCGGGAAGCGCCATGCCAAGGCCACAGGTCGCGGCGATCGCCAGGCTCGCTGCCACAGACAGGATCTTCTTCACGAGGTCTCCTTTCGAGGGCGCCCGGTAGGGCATCCAAGGCGACGCCCAGTCTGTAATCCCAACTCCCGGATCAAGAACGGTCGTTCACTGTCCGAAACCGGCATGTCTGGAACCTGACAGCGTCATGGTTCCCGTCACCCCTCCGCTGCCGGCGGCCCGGTCTCCTCGCTTTCAACCGGTTCGACCGCACCTGCCCCTCATAGGCGACGAGCGGGGCGGCGGGCAATCTGCAGCCGGCGGGCTTCGGAGACGGAGCCCGGGACGGGCCCTGCCTCGCATTCGGTGGTGACGGAGGGTGTCGTTATCCGAGGAGGATGCGGTGGCGAAGAAGGGTGAGGCCTACCCGTCCGTGCATCTGGCGTGCGATCAGCTTGGTCCTGGTGTTGACGCCCTCGGTCGGGCCGTTGCTGTGTGGGAGCGTGAGCGTGGCGACCACAGCGTCGAGGTCTCGCTCCAGGCCCCGGGTGAAGGTGTGCAGATGGGGCAGGTCGGCTGCGCGGTCCTGGTGATCCGGAGCTCGAGCGCGTCGGCATTTCCTGGGTGAGGCTTCAGAAGCTGGGCGAAGGTTCGGATACGGGTGGCCAGTTGGGTCGTCTCGGGGCAGGGCGGCGGTGAACCGGGCGCAGCACTTCGATCCGCTCATGGGTCTCGGCGTCGATCACCGCGGTGGCACAGCGGTGCCGTCGGCGCAGAGCAAATTCGTCGACGCCGATCAGGCGGCACACCCGTCCGGCGGGCAACGGGATGCGCAACAGGGCACGCAGGGCCGTGTGACGCGACAGGCCCACCGCGAGTATCGCCGCCAAACGTGCCCCGCCCAGCCCGCCAACTCCGCGACCAAAGCCTTGACTTGCCTGGTCAGACGGGCTGTGCGGCGCTGGTGACGCTCCAGTACCCCGGACACCTGCTCAGGGAAGGTGACGGCAACCGTGCGTAGGACACACCGGACGCAGTACCCGCATACGGACCACCACGTCGACTGTCGGGCCACAATTTGCTGGCGGACCGAGCGGTGCTTCAGGCAGGCTCTCGTGCATGGTCTCGGTATTGCAGAATGTGGCGATCGACTGTGCGGATGCCTATGAGCTGGCTCGGTTCTGGAGTGAGGTGCTCGGTTGTCCGCTGCATCGGGAGGACAACCCAGGTGATCCAGAGACTGAGGTGATGCTGCCGGAGGGCCCGCTGCTGCACTTCAACCAGGTGCCGGAACCGAAGACGCTCAAGAACAGATTTCATCTGTGCCTGCGTCCGAAGACCACGCGCGAGGAGGAGGTCGAGCGACTACTGAACCTCGGGGCCACCCTCGTCGACGATCGCCGGGAACCCGATGGTGCCGGCTGGGCCGTCCTCGCGGACCCTGAGGGCAATGAATTCTGTGTTCTCCGCAGTGAGGCCGACCGCGCATCGATGTCTTCTTGAGGCTTACACACGCAACAGCCGGATGCCCTGTGATAGATGGTCACAGCCATTCGTTGATGGCCGCGACGAGGAAGGTCGCTTCGTAACGCACCGTGAGCTTGATGCCCCTATGGATGTCAACCGGTTGATGCTGGCGTCAGCACGTTCTTCCTGGGCGTGATGACGGTCCCAATGGAGTACGTGGTGGTCAGTCCGGTGGCATCGGCGAGATCAGTCAGCAGCCGTGCCCCGGCGTGACCCACCACTCCCGAACCATCGGCACTGACCTGGACCTTGGGACGCAACCCGATAGTCTGCACCTGGAAAGTGCCCTCCGCCTGGACCGACAGAACCCCTCAGCAAGGTTCATCGTCCCAGGCCAGGAAGGCGCTTTCGCGTTTCCGACCCCATAGCCAGCCGTCCCCGAGCGAAACGGCGAGGCCAAGAGGTCATCCCTTTGGTGAACACGCTGTGGCCGTACCTGACGCAGGGCCAGGCGGCTTCGAGCGTTCGCCCGGCGATGCCGGAGGTGGGCTGCAGGGTCTTCACTTGTGGTCGCGCAGGAAGGCGGGGATCTCGTCGCGGGTCGGGTGGTTCGGCAGGGGGGCGGGCTTGTCCTGGAGGAATGTGGTGATGACGGCGGCGGCTCGGTCGTTGTTGTCGTCAAGGCCGTTCCACATGTGGTGTCCGACTCCAGGCATGTACTGCGTGCGCTGGATGGCGGGATCACCGGCAAGGACGGCAGTCGCCCATTGACGGACCTGGGAGGAGCACTCGGCAATCATCAGCATCGCGGGGGTCTGGGAGCGCCTCAGTTGCGGGGCGATGGAGGGTGATTCCTTGATCGTCTGCTGGATGCGGAGGCTGGCGGCGGGGCTGAAGGAAAAGTTCTGCGCCGTGTCCTCAGTCGGGATGCGGTGCGCGTCGCGCGCGCAGTAGCCGGATGCGGTGTCGCCGCCGAGGTCAGCGGCGGTGAACGCGTTGTCGCCTTCGGCCTGTCCGATCAGCCCGGTGTCGGGGGTGAGGAGCCCAAGTCGCATGAGGCCGAATGCGGCGGCGTACCGCGGGATGTGCGTCGACCGCGGTCCGGTCATGGCCGACGCGAGGCCGCGCGCGGATGGCTGGCCCTTGTGCCCGGTGATTCGCGCGGTCGGGCCGTCCATCGGGCCGGGCTCAGCGATGATCGTCCGGTGAAAGCGTGCAGCGACGCGCGGGTCGGCCAGGGCTCGCGTGAGCACGGCCGCGCCTGAGGAGAATCCGAGGACGTCGACCCTGCCCTTGTCCAGGCGGTCGACGAAAGCGGCAAGGTCGCGCACCGACCTGGAGATCGTGTACTGGTCCATGGGGAGCAGGTCGCTTCGTCCGCCGCCGGCCTGTTCGTAGGCGTAGACGTCGTAGCCCTGTCGCGCCAGGAGCTGCAGGAACCGGTGGTCAAGAACCGAGATGCCGCGAACTGGTCCGCCGTTGAGGTACACGAACGGAATGGGGTGTCGGGTGCCGGCGTTCCCGGGCGGGTAGTGATACACCGCGACCCGGCTGCCTGTGGCCAGGCTCCAGTGTTGCGTGGCCACGAACGGCAGGGCGGGCGGGTACCGCCGGGCCGTGGGCACGGTCGGGATGCAGACCGAGGCCGTCAACGCCGCCGCCACAACCACCGGCAGGAACGGCACGAGCCGCGCCGCCCGAGTGCGACGCCGACCCCGCCACAACGCGGCGACAGCCCCGGCTCCAAGGGTCGTCAACCATGCGCCGAACCCCGAGCCTGCCCCGTCCGTGAGGACGATCGTGGCGAGAAAGACGACGACCAGCGTCGCAACGGCTGCCAGGGCCAGCAGTAAGCGTCCGGTGAAACGAGCAAGGTGTATGGCGAACGTGGGCACGGCTGACCTCCGAAGTTTCAAAACGCTGTTTCAAAACGACGTTACCAAAGGAGGTAGGCTTCTCGTCATGGGTAGGCCGAGAACAAACGACGCGACCGTCAAAGAGCGACTCGTGGAGTGCGCAACCGAGTTGCTCGCCACCCGTCCGCAGGAGTCGGTCACGGTCCGCGCCGTGGCCACGGCCGCCGAGACGTCAACGGCTGCGGTGTACTCCCTGTTCGGCGATAAGGAAGGACTGATCGGAGCGGTACGCGACCGAGCCGTCGCCGGCCTGTTCCAGGCCCTGACGGCGGTGCCGACCTCTGAGGATCCCCTCGCCGACATCTACGCACTGGCCGCCGCATACCGACGATGGGGACGCGAACACAGCCACCTCTACTCAGTGCTGTTCGGTGGAGTGCAATCCTTCAAGCCGTCAGGAGCGGTCGGTGCCGGTGACCCCGTCCGGCCGCTCATCGCGGCGATCGATCGCGCCGTGACCGAGTCCGTCCTCGACGGCGAAGCGACGGCGATCGCCGTCTCACTCTGGGTGACCCTGCATGGGCTTGTGACACTCGAACTCGCCGGGGCCTTCGGCGCCTCCACAGCAAAAGCCGCATTCCGATCGACCATCCTCGCCACGCTGCGTGGCTGGACGGCCCCCGCGGTGTTCCTCAGCCTTCGGCACGACGAACCCGCCTTCTGACAGAGAGCGCTACCAACCCTCCGTTCAGAGAGTTGAGAAGCGCCTCGTACGGGAGAGGCGCCGGCAATAGGCCGCCCGCCGACGGCTGAGGGCCGCTGGCCCCTAGGCCGTCACCCGCGCTCTCGCACGTCTCGATCGCGACTCGGTGCCCCCAACGGCCGTCGGACGAGGGGAACGAGCAGGACAGGTGGTACTCCACTGAACCTCGTGGAGGGGGTGAGCTTGTCGTCGATGGGTTCGCCCCCTTCGATCACGTCGCGTGCACGTGGGCGCCTGACTGCGAGTGCCAAGAGCAGGCGCGCAGGGAGTCCTTCGACTTCGCCGAGCCAGCCGCTGCCTCGGGCCTCGCAGATTCGTTCGCAGAGGTTCTGGATGATGTCGATGAGCCGGGGCCGTCGGCGGGGGTCGATCTGGAGGACGGGGCATCGGATGCAGGCTTCTCTGAACTGCTTCAAGCAGCACCGAGTGGACCCGCGCGAGTTGTCATTCTTGGCCCTCTGTGGGTGGCTGCACTTGGGGTGAGCGCTGAAGTAGCCGGCGATGGTGCTCGGAGTCGGCCATGATGATGCGCCTGGCCTGCTGGTGGCTGGACTGGAGGTCACCGGGGTAAGCGGCTGGGTCGAGATTGATCCCGAGGGAGAGGTCCTGACGGGTCACCGGGTCTTCACAAGACAGGAATGCGGCAAGGCAGGTCGCGCGGTAACCGTCGCGGAGATCGGCCAGAGCATCCAGTACTGCCTTGCTTTCCTCGGTGGGCAGGCCGCGTCTGAGGTCGTCCATGGAGGCGTACTTGAGCCCCGGGCGCGCGAAGTACCACGCCATGGTGGCACCAACCTTCTCGGCGTCGGAGCCAGTCCGCACCTAGTCGGTGATCGCCGCCTGAACCTCGCGATAGCGGGCTGTATGAGGCCCGGACTCAGGCCGGCTTTCTGGCTGACCTCAGAATCGAAGCGTCGGCGAGTCAGGCACTCGCGCCCGCTGTCACACCGCCCGGAGTATGGCTCGACTCGCTCGGTGAAACCGATCCGACGCTTCAGGGTGTCGCCGCTCAGACAGTGGCCTTGGCCGCCTCGGCCAGCAGTGAAATCTCGGCCGCGACTGCCTCCGGGTCGGCCGCGATGGTGACCTGAACAACGTCGCCCAGACTCGGGTGCGAGCCGACGCGCACTGCCCGCTCCGCGTTCCGCAGGAGATCGAAGTCGTTGATGTCGTTACCGAATGCGATGTACTCGTCGATCCCCATCCACGTCAGGGCTTCCCACTTCGTCGTCGAACCCGGCGCAAAGTCGATGATCGCCTCGTCGAGGTGGTGGTTGACCATCAGCCCCAGCCGACGGCCGGCCTCGGCGAGTTCCGCCATGTGCGACGCACCGACGACAAGGAACTTCACGACCTCGGGAAGCTCGGCGAGGTCCACCATTTTCGCGAGGTTACCCTGATCGACACGGCTCCGGATCGGGTGGTCCACAGGTCCGGTATAGGCGTAGTCCCAGGGCCCGTCCGCGAGATAGGTCGCTTCGTACTGCCCGACCGCGTCCATCAGTGCGCCAAGTCCGGCAGGATCGAAAGCGGCCCGAGCCTGGACACCGCTGTCGACCGAGACGAGGCTCCCGTTCCCGCCGATCAGTGTGGCGGACGGGAAGGCTCCGTCGAGGACAGGCAGGAGGTCTCGGACAGGCCGGGCGGACGCGAAAACCACGTGGTAGCCAACGCGCTCGCACGCGCCGATCGCCGCGAGAATTCGATCATCGATCGTTCGTCCGTCAAAGCAGAGCGTGCCGTCGATGTCGAAAACCAAAGTGCGGGCTCGAAGTTTGAACATCATCGGATCCTATCCGGCTGGCCAACGGCGAGAATGCGATGCCGGCAACCCCGCCGGATGCCTCTGATCGCCCGGACAGCTTCTGGCCCCGCGCTCCGCCTCCTGGCCGGCGGAACCTGCTTGACCGGGCCAGTGCGGTGGGCATGAGCGTCCGTGGATGGGCCTATCTTGGCGTGTATGCAGTTCTACACAATCGGCCAGGCAGCCCGGCTCCTCGGTGTAAGCCCCGACACCGCTCGGCGTTGGGCCGACGCCGGCCGGGTGGCCACCCATCGGGACGAGGGCGGGCGGCGGCTCATCAAGGGAAAAGATCTTGCCGTCTTCTCCGTGGAGCTGGCCAAGGGCGGTGGCGGTGAGGAAGACGCTTCGTACACCTCGGTCCGCAATGCCTTCCCCGGGATCGTCACCGCGGTGAAGCTCGGTGATGTCGCCGCCCAGGTGGAGATCCAGGCCGGCCCGCACCGGCTGGTGTCACTGCTGACGCGAGAGGCCGTGGAGGAGCTGGGGCTGGAGGTCGGAATGGAGGCCACCGCCCGAGTCAAGTCGACGAATGTGCACATCGACCGCGTCTGACCGCGGAAACGGTGGCCTCCCCGGGGGGTCAGCCGCTGACCGAGTACGAATGAGGTCCGGTCCCCGCCTGCGCGCCACCGTCCACGATCAGGTATTCGTCGCGGATCGGGCGCCCTGCGGGCCAGGACTCCAGGATCTCCCTTGTCCCCGCCGTGTACCGGGCCTGCGCGGACAGGGACGAGCCCGAGATGTGCGGGGCCATGCCGTGGTGCGGCATAGTGCGCCAGGGGTGGTCGTCCGGGGCCGGCTGCAGGTACCAGACGTCGCCCGCGTAGCCCGCCAACTGGCCGCTGCGCAGGGCGCGATCGACGGCGTCACGGTCGACGATCCTCGCACGAACGGTGTTGATGAGGCAGGCGCCGCGCTTCATCCTGGCGAGCAGGTCGCCGCAGGCGAAGCGTGATGTGCTCGACGCGCTGGATGCGGTAGTGGACGGTGTTGACGTGCAGGTGCAGAGCTTCCGCCGTACGCACCCATGATCCGTCACAGGCGAGGAATGCCTTCAGGGTCTCCAGGAGGGGGGCTGCGAAGGGGCTCACGGCGTCGATCAGGGGTCCGAGTACGGTGCGGCTGTAGACGGTGCGGACCTCGGACGGCACTCCGGTGAGCAGTGTGTCCCGGCTGGTGAGGGACGTGGCGTCGCCGAGGAGCGAGGCGTCCGGGGCGGTGTTCCTGGCCGAGGTCAGGGCGTAGAGGGCCTCGGCCAGCGCTCCGGCCAGGTCCGGCGGTTCGGCGGCAGGTCGTCCGTGTCCGCCGTGCAGCAGTACGGACGATTCGCAGGCGGCGACGAGCGGCCACACCTCGCTCACATCGACGGCGCCGGGGACGACCGCGAACGCGGTGGCGTCCGGAAGGCGTCCGACCGCTGCCGGTCCAGCCCCCGCAAGAGCGACCGCCTCCGCCAGCGCTCCCTCTGCCAGTCCCACCCGCCGGGCCCCGGTGTCGGCGGTGATCACGCGGTACGGTCCCTCGACCGGAAGCCCACAGGCCCGCAGCGCCGCAGCCAACGAGGCCGGCTCCGCCCCGGGGGCGGCGAGCAGCGCGCCCAGTTCGTCCGCCGCCTGGTAATCGGCGGCCCTGCGGCGGGACTGCGTCTCCTGGCAGCGGCCCAGGACCGCGGCGACCTCGTGCAGCATGCGGGGCGGCGCGGCGCCGGGGTCGGGCAGGTACAGGTGCCAGCGCTCGTACGGGGAAGCGACGTCCGCGTCGACAGGGACCGTGGCACCGGTGCCGTCGGCCAGCAGCGCCGCGGCCTCCGACGCGGAGAGCGTGCCCCCGCCCTCCGTGGCTGCGACTGTACGGCCGGTCGCGGTGAGGACGTAGGCGACGACCGCCCGGCCGAAATGGGCGAAGGCCGCAGCGACGATCGCGCCCGGACCGGCGTCCTGGGCGACCAGGCGGCCCAGCCGCGCCCGTGCGTTCTCCGGCAGCGCGTGATGGCGGCTCAGCTCGCCCCACCTGCTGGAGGTAGACGGTGTCGGTGACAGCCTGGAACATCACGTCGGCCGGCACGGCGGCCAGCGGAATGTCGTGGCGGGCGCATGCCTCGATCAGGTCGTCGGGGACGGCGCCGTGCGTCTCCTCGCCCGCCAGCAGTACGGCCGCGTCCGCGTCCCTGAGCCCGGCACCCTTTCCTGGTCGACGAGATGGATCTCCAGGATCCAGTGGCAGTGACGCCCGGCCTTGTCCGTGCGCCGCAACGGGGTGTCGTTGGCAGGCGCGATGTACGACTCCACGTCTGCGCCGTCGATCCACTGCCAGCTGTGACATGCGAAACCCTCTCAACTCTCCAGCGAACTCGGCCGCGCGTGTCGGAAACGCTGGGGAGTTGTTGTATGCCGTCGTCGGCCCGCCCATCATCACCGGCGCCGCCAGTCCGGCAGACGACTCCGGGACCGGGTCTCGCGCCCAGGTCCGGCACACCCGGACCAACAGCCCTGCCGCCTCCAGCGTCGTGCCGATGGCGTACGGGCCCTCGTGGAGCACTGTGCTGGACGACCAGAACGCCCGTCTGTTCCACCCGGCTCACAGGCCGCCCTTCGCCGTTGCCTTACGGGTATTGCCTGGTGTCACGCCCACGAGGCGTACCCACCGTCCACGCGAATCGCGTTGATGCCGCTGATGTGCCGGGCTCCGCAGCGGTCCTGGGGCAGGACGAGCTGGGGACCGCCGCGGTCGAGCAAAGTGTCGTCGATCGTGGCGGCGAGCAATACGGGCGCGCGGCCGAAGTCGGGGTCGATCTCCGCCCAGGACAGCAGGGCGTGGTGGCCGTCCGCGCCGGACACCGCGATCAGGAAGCGCAGGCGGTCCTTGCGGCGGGCGGGGTCGAAAACGGGACCGGCCGCCGACAGGACGTCGTGCAGGAGCGGCCCGGTGAAGCGGTGGTGCCGCATGCCGCTGGTGGTGCACTCGAAGCTGACGTCGGCCTCGTGCTGCGGCCAGGCGAGCAGGTCGGGCACGGTCAGGCGGGCCGGACGGGTCAGATCGCCGGTGAGGGCAAGTTCCGCCACCGTATCCGCCACTGCGTGGGACTGACTCACGGACTATCACCTCCCGGATGCCCGTACCCGGATACCTATCCTGTACAAACGCACATGCAATCCCAGAGGATCGGTGATCCGGCTCATGCAAAGCCACAGAAGACTTTCCCCTCGCATCTGCGGCAGTATGATCAGCGCATGCACAGCTACCGGATCGGGGACGCGGCCGCCTTGCTCGGCGTCAGTGCCGACACCGTGAGGCGTCTGGTCGACGGCGGGAAACTCACCGCCGAACGCGACGAGATCGGCCGCCGGATCATCCCCGGGCCGGCTCTCGCGGCCTACGCCCGGCAGTTGCACGGTACGGAGCGGGATTCCACCGGCTCCTCGGCCCGCAACCGCTTCTCCGGCATCGTCACCGACGTGATCCTCGGAGACGTGTCGGCACAGGTGGAGATCCAGGCCGGGCCGTTCCGGGTGGTGGCGCTGGTCAGCCGCGAGTCGGCTGAGGAACTGAAGCTGGAGCCCGGTGTTCCGGCGGTTGCCGTGATCAAGTCGACCAACGTGGTCGTCGACAGACCGTAGATGTGTCCGTCAGGACCAGAGGGAGTGGACCCGTGATAACCCGTACCGCGCGCCGGACCCGCCGGACCCTGCAGGTGGCCGGTGCAGGCACCGCCGCGCTGCTGGCCCTGAGCGCCTGCTCCTCGTCCGACGATTCCTCGGCGGTGAAATCGGACGCCTCCGCCTCGGCCTCCTCGCCGGACAAGCTGTCCGGCACGGTGACCGTGTTCGCCGCGGCCTCGCTGAAGGAGAGCTTCACGACCCTGGGCAAGGAGTTCGAGAAGCAACACCCGGGTACGAAGGTGACCTTCAGCTTCGGCGGCAGCGACTCGCTCGCCGCGAGCATCACCGGCGGCGCGCCGGCCGACGTGTTCGCCGCGGCCAGCCCCAAAACGATGAAGATCGTCACCGACGCGGGCGACGCCTCCGGCACGCCCGCCACCTTCGTTCGCAACCAGTTGGAGATCGCCACTCTGCCGGGCAATCCCGACAAGATCTCCTCCCTCAAGGACCTCACCAGGTCGAGCTTGAAGGTCGTGCTCTGCGACAAGGAGGTGCCGTGCGGTGCCGCCGCCCAGAAGGCCCTCGACGCCAGCAGTCTCAAGCTCACTCCGGTGTCGTACGAGCAGGACGTCAAAAGCGCCCTGACCAAGGTCGAGCTGAAGGAGGCCGACGCGGCGGTCGTGTACAAGACCGATGTGAAGGCGGCCGGTGACAAGGTGGAGGGCGTGGAGTTCCCCGAGTCGGCCGACGCCGTCAACGACTACCCGATCGCCCTGCTCAAGGAAGCCCCCAACGCCGAGGCCTCCAAGGCTTTCATCGCGCTGGTGCAGTCCGCCGAAGGTCAGAAGGTCCTGACCGGGGCCGGGTTCCTGAAGCCGTGACCTCGACCGTCAAGTCCGACGCCGCGACCGGCGCCCTCCGGGGTGGGCCGCGGCGTCGGCGTGTCCGGGTGGGTGGCGGCCGCGGCGTACCACTCCCTCTGCTCGTGCCCGCGCTGATCGGCCTGGCGTTCCTGATCGTGCCGCTGATCGCCCTGCTCGTACGGGCCCCGTGGCGCAGCATGCCCGAGCAGATGACCAGCGCCGAGGTGTGGCAGGCGCTCCAGCTGTCCCTGGTCTGCGCCACGACGGCGACCGCGGTGAGCCTGGTCATCGGGGTGCCGCTGGCCTGGCTGCTGGCCCGGGTCGAATTCCCCGGACGCGGCCTCGTCCGAGCGCTCGTCACACTCCCGCTCGTCCTGCCGCCGGTTGTGGGCGGCGTGGCGCTGCTGACGGCGCTCGGCCGCAACGGCATCGTCGGGAAGTGGCTGGACTCCTGGTTCGGCATCACATTGCCGTTCACCACGGCGGGGGTCGTGGTCGCGGAGGCATTCGTGGCGATGCCGTTCCTCGTCATCAGCGTCGAGGGCACCCTGCGGGCCGCCGACCCACGCTATGAGGAGGCGGCGACCACCCTGGGTGCGTCCCGCTTCACCGCGTTCCGCCGGGTCACGCTCCCGCTGATCGCACCAGGCATCGCGGCCGGCGCGGTCCTGGCGTGGGCCCGCGCGCTCGGCGAGTTCGGCGCGACCATCACCTTCGCCGGCAACTTCCCCGGCCGTACCCAGACCATGCCCCTCGCCGTCTACCTCGCCCTGCAGAGCGACCCGGAGGCGGCGATCGCCCTCAGCCTGGTGCTGCTCGCCGTGTCCATCGCGGTCCTGGCCGGACTGCGCGACCGTTGGATGACCGCCGGATGACCGAGACTCACGACGATCGCACCGGCACCGCCCCGGACGGGCTCGACGCCCGCCTCGTGGTGGACCGTGGCGCCTTCCGCCTCGACGTGGCGCTGACCGTCGCGCCCGGCGAGGTAGTCGCCCTGCTCGGCCCCAACGGCGCCGGCAAAACCACAGCCCTGCGCGCGCTCGCCGGCCTGACACCACTCACCGGCGGTCACCTACGGCTGGACGGCGCGACGCTGGAGCGTACGCCGCCGGAGTCCCGCCCGGTCGGCGTCGTCTTCCAGGACTATCTGCTCTTCCCCCACCTGACCGCCCTGGACAACGTGGCGTTCGGGCCGCGCTGCCAGGGCGCGACCAAGGCGGAGGCACGTGCACAGGCCGCCAACTGGCTCGACCGCCTGGGTCTCGCGGATCACGCCGGCGCCAAGCCTCGCCGGCTCTCCGGCGGCCAGGCGCAGCGCGTCGCCCTCGCTCGCGCCCTCGCCACCCGCCCACGCCTGCTCCTCCTCGACGAGCCGCTGGCCGCCCTCGACGCCCGTACCCGACTGGAGGTCCGCACCCAACTCCGGCGCCACCTGGCCGAATTCGAGGCAGTCGCCGTACTCGTTACGCACGACCCCCTCGACGCCATGGTCCTCGCCGACCGCCTGGTCGTCGTCGAGCACGGCGAAGTCGTCCAGGAGGGCAGCCCGTCCGACATCGCCCGTCACCCCCGTACGGACTACATCGCCCAACTGGTCGGCCTGAACCTTTACCGAGGTCACGCGGACGGCCACACAGTCCGACTCGACACCGGCCCTGCCATCACCACCACGGAGGCACTGTCCGGACCGGTCTTCGTGGCGTTCCCCCCGAGCGCCATCACCCTTTACCGCAGCCGGCCCACCGGCTCCAGCGCCCGCAACCTCTGGCGCTGCGAGGTCGCCGGCCTGGAGACCCACGGCGACCAGATCCGCGCCGCCCTCACCGGCGATCTCCCCCTCGCCGCCGATCTCACCACGGTCGCCGCTGCCGAGCTCGACCTGCACCCGGGTGCGGAGGTCTGGGCGACGGTGAAGGCGACGCAGACCCACGCCTACCCCGTCTGAGAACGCGCAGGGACCGGCGAGCGTCCACGATCTGCGAGGCAGCACCCAGTTGCCCGCCCCTGCTCGGGACTCCCCCGAGTTACGCACCACCACATCCCGCCCCGTGGCAACCTCACCGACGCCCACCACTGGCACAGCGGTGGGTTCCCGGGGCGACCTACCTGGCGGGTGTCAGGTGATGTTCGGCGGCGGAGACGACATGGTGATGGGTCACCCGAGCGCACTCGTGCCAGAACGGTGTGGCGGTCAGGTACGCGCCGAGTACGGAAAGGATGCCGAGCGAGACATCCACACTGAGGCGTCCTTGCTTGGCCCAGTAGACGTCTTGCAGATCGAGGAGCAGGGCGAATTCGTCGGCGATGAGAGCGGTTCCGGCGCCGTAGGCAGCGGCGACGGCCGGGTGGCCGACGGCGCGCTCGTCGCCACGTACGGCGATGATGCCAATGCCGGCAAGGATGCCGATGCCCAAGTTGTAGTGGTGCAAGTGCTGACCGCCGGCGGAGATGTTCCCCCAAGGCAGCCATCCGCCGCGAATGCCGTGGGTAATGGTCCGCACGGTTCCCCACGTGACGCCGAAGGCGATCCACGTCACGATCAGTGATCTTTTCGTGGGGGTGAGGTGCTGGCTTGCCAATTCGCGCCAGCGTGCGATGAGCGGCGGCCGGGACCGGTTCAGCTCTTGGGACATGTCAGTGACCACGAGGTTGACCTCCCGGGTTCGGCGCAATGAGGTCCGAGTTCCGCTGCGTGGCATCGCCGACCGGAGCGGATGAATCCGCAGTGACGGGCGAAGGACGAACTGCCTGGGCAACGAAGTTCATGCAGCTGCGGCAGTCATCATCACGGTCGCACACGCCGTCCGGTGTCGACGCTGCCGTGTCGCTGAAGATCCGAGCACACAGGTCGTTGCCCTCGCGGTCGATGCCATGCCACGAGAGTCCGGTGCCGTTCTCCGTCGCGGCGCGTTCGGCGCACATGTTGTACATCCGCCACCTCCCACGAACGCCGTTGCGGTGCAGCTCAATGAAAAGCCCGGATCATTCAAGGTGGCGACTCAAACGCTCCAATCGAGTGAGGCTTTTACCACCTCAAGTTGTGGTGAAGGACGAGGTCGGCCTTGGCTATGTCGGTGATCCGGTTGGTGCTGCAGCGGAGCTTGCGCAGCAGGCGGCAGCCCTTCGGGACGGCCGCAGCCTGCTCGCCGACGCAGCGGATCTCGGCGTGGGTGGTGTTGTGACGCCGCTTCCCTCACTTGAGGCGGCGACGCCGGAACGGGACTCGGACGTGGCAGCCGGCACCCTGATACGCCTTGTCTGCCCGGCACTTGATCCCTGATGCGGCGTGGGCGTCGGTGATCCCGTGGCTGCGGGCGGCGGTCAGGTCGTGGGTCGAGCCGGGTAACGCCGAAGATGCCCACAGCAGCCGTCCGAACGGATCGGTGAGGACCTGGACATTCATGCCGTGGCGCTTCCGTTCCCGGAGTGGTAGAGCGCGTTGGCGGCGGTCCCACCGCTCGCACCCGTGCCGTCCGCCGTCGGCTCCGGGGCCGCCGCTCCCACCGGACACGGTCCGGAACCGTATTCCCGCGCCGAAGTGGATGATTCAGGAGGCACCGAAGCGAGCAAGCGAGAACCATGGACTCCACTCCGCGAACCATCACCCCACCGTCCGCACGATCCCTACGTCCGTGTGAGCGCGGAGCGACCGGCAGCAGGCGCGGGCTCCGCCGGTACGCCCTCGTCCCGGTGGCGGTCGTGTCTCTCGCCGTGGGCGCCGCCGGCTGCGACGACGGCGCCTCCCCCTCAGCCGAACCCGCGGGATCGAGCAGGTCGGCCCGCGGCAGCACCGCCCCGGATGCGCCCGTCGCGCCGGGCGAGCCGGCTCCCACCGGGGCCGCCACCTCGAGCGCCTCGGCAACCACGTCCGCCCCGGCGACCGGCAGCGGTCCGGGGCGCTGCACGACCGAGGCGCTGACCATGAGCCTGAGGCAGGGCGACGCGGGCGCAGGCCAGATCCACTACCGGCTCACGCTGGTGAACAAGTCCCCGGACCCCTGCACCCTGACCGGCTTTCCCGGGGTCTCCTTGATCAGGCGCGACGGCAGCGTGATCGGCGAACCCGCCGCCCGAGAGGGCGCCGCCGGTCGGGTCACCGTCATCGGGGCCAGAGGCTCAGCCGAAGTCACCCTGCACACCCTCAACCGCGGGATCAAAGGCTCGGAGTGCTGGGACCGGCCCGACTATCTCCGGGTCTACCCACCCGGCTCCCGGCAGGCTCTGACCCTGCGCACCTCCCAACCCCTCATCTGCGGCGACCTCTTCAGGACGACAGCGGTGAGCGGCTGACGGAAGGGCGAGCGGCCGGGGTGGCATCATCCAGACGCCCTCTCGACCGCCGCGAGGAAGCACGACCCGATCGAAGCGAAACGGGCGAGGGACCACCAGCGGTGGTTTGTCCGACCGAAATCATCCAGCTGCCGATGTCGGCGGTCGACGGTGCCACCTCGGCCGCCGCTCGGACGGTGACGCCGACTCCTATCACGAGAATTGTGTACGGCGCAGGCCACCCGCTTGGTTCCGGCGGAGTCCGGAATCTTCGTCAGTCCCGTGAATTGCCGAAGAGGACGCGGTAGCCGACCAGCAGGACGAGGGAGCCGCCGATCGCCGCACCCCACGTGGTCAGGTCGAAGAAGTGATTCTCCACCGGCCGGTCGAGGAAGCGCGCCGAGAGCCAGCCGCCGACGAAGGCGCCCGCAATGCCGATGAGGGTGGTACCGATCAGGCCCCCGGGGTCGCGCCCGGGGAGCAGGACCTTGGCGATGACTCCGGCGACAAGCCCGAGGATGATCCAGCTGATGATGCCCACGTTCGTCGTTCCCCTCGTCGGGCCGCGCAGGGGCGTAGATCGCCACAGCCGGCTGCAGTGCGTTGCTCGGTTGCGCAACTGTACAGACAATGGCGAAGACGCGGCGCGGGCGGATCCGGTTGCAACGTGAACGCCTTGCGTCCGGGGTGCGGTAGGCAGAGAGGCCGAAGTTCCTCGGGTTGATCGCGCCCGCGGCGTCGACGATGTCGGTGGAGCGAGCCGGGTCCACGGTGCCGGCGGCCGGCGTCGCTCGGGAGCTTCGCGGGGCGGCCTAGACTGGGGAGGTTCGCAAGCGACCCCACGGAAATGGGAGGGACGACGGTGGCGACAGACGTCGACAGCTTCGAGGACCCGCCTGCCGAGGTATTCGCGGAGGCGGCCGCGACCTTCGGGCTGCTGGCATCCTCGGCACGGCTCCATATCATGTGGACGTTGGCCCAGGGCGAGAGTGATGTGACCGGACTCGCGGAGCGGGTGGGAGGCGCGCTGCCCGCCGTCAGCCAGCACCTGACAAAGCTGAAGCTCGCGGGTCTCGTGCGTTCCCGTCGCGAGGGCCGACGGATGGTCTACTTCGTGGACGACCCCGATATCGTGACCGTGGTGCGGCTGATGGTCGGCCAGTTGACCGCTCGCGCCGATGCCGCGTCCGCGCCGGTACGAGCGCTCCGCAGGACCGGTGCCTGACACCTCCGCGGTTGAGGGGCCGGGCCTTGTACCGCCCGAACAGCCGACCGCTCCGTCACCGGGAAGAGCCCCCGCAGTCGGCAGGGCGTCGCAAGAACTGACCTCGCTCCAGGTGCTGCGCACGCTCAACAGCGGCCCTCGTGGGCTGACGGACGTGGAAGCTGACGCGCGCCTGGCCTGGTTCGGCGAGAACACGCTGCCTGCCCGGCGGACCGTGTCATGGGTCGGGCGTTTTCTGCGCAGCCTGCGCGATCCGTTCACCGCGGTGTTGCTCTGCCTCGGCCTGGTGTCCGCGGCCGTCGCGGCCTGGGGCACCGCCTGTGTGACCACCGTGCTTGTGGTGGTCAGCTGTGTGCTGCGGTCGGCCGGGGAACATCGCGCCGACCGGTCGATGGCCGGGCTGCGGGAGCTGGTGGCGACCACCGCAACGGTACTGCGCCGCACGGATGAGGATGCAGGGCCAGTGCCTCGGGAGGTTCCGGTCGATCAGCTGGTGCCGGGGGACGTGGTCCGCCTCGGCCCCGGCGACCTGATCCCCGCCGACGTACGGCTTCTGCGCGCTATCGGCCTGAGTGTGAATCAGGCAGCGCTCACCGGGGAGTCGGCTCCGGTCGCCAAGCATCCTGTTGATGCGCCGGGCCCGCTGGAGAACGGCCCGTTCGATGAGCCGCAGCTGTGTTTTCAGGGCAGCAGTGTCATGTCGGGCAGCGGCACCGCGGTGGTTGTCGCGACCGGGGCGTGTACCTGGTTAGCCGCCGCACACGACTCCGTACACCCGCGTGGCCCGAGCGCCTTCGACCGCTCGGTGCACGGGATTTCCTGGATCCTCATCCGGTTCATGCTGCTGACGCCGCCACTGGTGCTCATGGCGAATGCCGCTCTGCGCGGCCGGGGTCTGGAGACGCTGCCGTTCGCGGTGGCGGTGGCGGTGGGGCTCACCCCGGAAATGCTCCCGGTCATCGTCACCACATGTCTGGCACGCGGCGCATCGCTCCTCGCGCGCTCCCACGGCGTGATCGTCAGACGGCTGCCCGCGCTGCACGACCTGGGTGCCGTCGATGTGCTGTGCCTGGACAAGACGGGCACGCTCACCCAGGACCGGCCTGTCGTGGTCCACGCGCTGAATGCCGACGGCCGGGACGATCCCGAGGTGCTGCGCTGGGCCGCCGTCAACGCGTGGTGGACGCTCCAGCTCGCCGATCTGCCCGCCCCGGACGCCCTGGACGAGGCGATCCTCGACGCGGCCGACGAGGACGGTGTACTGCGGTACGACGGGGTCGCTGCCCTGCCGTTCGATCCGGCACGTCGCCTCGCCACCGCCGTCGTACGCGACCCCGGCCGCCTCGGCGTCCACACACTCGTCGTCAAGGGCGCCGTCGAGAACGTACTTGAGCGATGCGCGCTCGACGGCGTCGACGGGCAACGGCTGCTCGAATTCGCAGCGAGCCAAGCGGACGACGGGCTGCGGCTCCTCGCGGTCGCCACCGCCGAACGTCCGGCGCGACGCCGCGCATACACGCCTGCCGACGAACGCGGCCTGACCTTCATCGGCTTCATCGCTCTGCGTGAGGAACTCGCCCCCTCCGCCGCCGCTGCCCTGCGCGTCCTCGCCGACCGCAGCGTCACGGTCAAGGTCCTCACCGGAGACCACCCTGGCACCGCGGCCCGAGCCTGCCGCGATCTGGGCATCGACCCCGGTGACGTATGCACAGCAGACCACATCGACAAGCTCACGGACCCGGAGCTGGCCGACCTCGCCCACCGGACCACCGTCTTCGCGCGCTGCACCCCCGAGCACAAGGCCCGCATCGTCACCGCCCTGCGTGCCGCGGGCCACACCACCGGTTTCCTCGGGGACGGCGTCAACGATCTGCCCGCACTGAACGCGGCCGATGTCGGGATCTGCCCGCGCGATGCCGTCGACATGACCCGCGAGAACGCCGACGTGGTGCTTGCCGACCACGGCAAGGACCTGTCCACGATCGATCACGCGATCACGGCAGGCCGGCACAGCAGCGTCACCATCGCGACGTATCTGCGCATCACGCTCTCCTCGAACCTCGGCAACGTCATCGCCATGCTCTCCGCCGGCCTCCTGCTGCCTTTCCTGCCGATGCTCCCGGCCCAGGCCCTCGTCCAGAATTTGTGCTTCGACGCCGCCCAGCTCACCTTCTCCTACGAACGGCCCGCTCCCGCCGCACTCAAGCACCCGACCATCCTGCGACCGCGCGACTTCCTCCGCTTCATCACCGCCTTCGGAGCGCTCAATGCCGTCGCCGACCTGGCCACCTTCGCGGTGCTCGCCCTCGCCCTGTACGGTCCCGGGGGGACGGACGACGAGGCGGTGTTCCACTCCGGCTGGTTCACGGAGAACCTGCTCACGCAGGCACTGGTGATGCTGCTCCTGCGGACCGGCCGCCGCACCGCCGAGACCCGCGGGATCAGCCCGGTCGGCTGGGCCGCAGCCGCGCTCGCCGCCACCGGACTGCTGCTGCCGCTCTCCCCGCTCGGCCCGCGGCTGGGCTTGATGGCCCTGCCCGCCCTCTACTACCTGCTGCTCGTGGTGGTGCTCGGGTTGTACGCGGCGGGACTTGCGACCGCCAGACATCGCTACGAGAGTCGCGGTACACATCCGTAGTGGCGCCGCCCGTCGGTACGCACCCCGCACAACTGTCGTCGTGCAGGCCCTGCGCCGGGGTCAGCAAACGATGCGGGACTCCCGTCCGGTCGTGTTGATGGCGGTCCTCTACAACGAGTCCTGCAAGCCGCACGACCCTGAGCTGGAACGGGCCTGGCAGCGTTACAAGCCGGATGCAGCCTTCGGCATCGCGAACATGCACCGTGCCGCCTTCGACGAGACCAAGCGGCGCCATGATTTCGCGAACCGCCGATGGGAGGAACTGCCCGACGACCGGGACCTGGCGATTGAGGCGGCCGCCTGGCATCTGCACGACCTGGCCGCGCAGTTGCCCGCCCACCGGCCGGGGACGTACACGAAGAACGAACTGCTGGCGCTGGGCTACAACACCGGGTCGGGCAACGTGCTGGCATTCGCCCGCGGCGCGCACCCGGGCAGTCAGGCGCAGTCCTACCTGGACCGGCTGCATGCCAACTGGGCCAAGGCCGGGAAAGCGATATCCGCTCAGCCGTAGGAGAGGTTGGCGCAGAGGTCGTCATCGGCGGAGCGGGCACCGTCGGCCACTTCGGAGGGTACGGAAGCCGGCCTATTGGAGGCGGTGGCCGCGGGGTGGTCCGCGTAGTCCTGGCCGAGGATCACGTCGATGCCCGCCGTGGTCGTCGCCCGGAGATCCGCCTCGGGAAAGAGTCGGGTGACGGTCTCCGCCCGGTCTTGCTGTCCCGGACCGTACTCGATCACCGTGGTGCTGTGGTCCTGGGCGCCGGCGGTGGCGGTGCCGGTGACGGTGAAGTCGTGGTCCTTGAGGGTTTGCGCCGCGCGGGCGGCGAGCCCGACGACGGTGGTGCCGTTGTAGACGGCGACGTCGATGCCGCCCCCGGAGACCGATTCGTCGGCACTCGCCGAGGGGGAGGCCGAGGCCGCCTCGTCGCCGCCCTTGCCACTGGCGTCCTTGCCGTCGATGGTCCGGTCGGCCTTCAGCGCGGCCCACAGGGCATCGGCGTCCGGCTCGACGATCGCGACCCGCGATCCCTGGTACCGCCAGGGAATGGTCACGAACTTGGTGTTGTGCAGGTCGATGTCCTTCATCGACATCGCGAAGGACAGCAGCTTGTCGGCGGACCCGAGACCGGGGTCGACGGTCATGGACTTGGTCGCGGCGTCCGCGAGCGGCAGCAGCTTGGTGGGGGTGAGCCCGTCGCTCTTCACCTTCTTGATGAGGCTTGCGACGAAGGCTTGTTGGCGTTTTATGCGTCCTATGTCGGAGCCGTCGCCGATGCCGTGCCGGATGCGCACGTAGTCCAGCGCCTGCTGCCCGGCGACCTTCTGCTCGCCCTTGGCGAACAGGAGCTTGCCGCGCGTGGTGCGGTTGGGATTGAGGTCCCTTTGGTAGATGTTCTGCGGCAGACACACCTCGACGCCACCGACGACCTCGGTCAGTTGCGAGAAGCCTTTGAAGTCGACGACGACGGTGTGGTCGACGCGCAGTCCGGTGAGCTTCTCGACGGTGTTCTGGGTGCAGGCCGGGTTGCCCTTGGCAGTCTGGCCCATGGAGTACGCCGCGTTGAACATGACGTTGGTCTGCGTCTTGCTCCAACTCCCGTCCGGGAGTTTGCAGGGCGGGATGTCGACAAGGGTGTCGCGCGGGACGGACACGGCGACGGCGTGTTGGTGGTCGGCGTATATGTGGAGCAGGAAGGCGGTGTCGGAGCGGCCGACGTCGCTCTTGTCACCGCCACCCAGATCGCTGTTCCCGCCGGTGCGCGCGTCCGAGCCGATGACCAGGACGTTCGCGCCCTTCGAAGCGGAGGCGTCCGGTCGGTCGCCGGAGATACCGTCCGAGCTGAAGGTGTCGATGTTGCCGCTCAGCCGGAGGTAGACCCACCCCGCTCCCGCCGTCACCAGCACGAGCAACGACACAGCCATCACGAGCACGGTACGCACCCGGCTGCGCTTGCGCCGCCGGGTGCGTACGGCGGATCGAGCACCGCTGTGACGCGGGGGTGCCATCTGCTGGCGGGTGCCTGCCATGTGTTGTGCGCCCTCATCCGTCCGACCGATACAGAGGGGACGGCTCGCCCCACTCCAAGGTTGTACAGTTGCGCAATGTAGCAAGTCTTCCAGTGGGAGCCACCCCTAGGTGCGCGCCCCGTTTGACGAGACGAAAGGCGGAGCTGGAAATGTTGCGTAACGGGCTGGAGCCTTGGCATCTGCTGATTGTGGCGATCGTCGTCATCGTGCTGTTCGGCTCGAAGAAACTGCCGGACACCGCCCGGGCGGTGGGGAAGTCTCTGCGCATCCTCAAGAGTGAGACCAAGGCCATGAAGGAGGACGGTGCGCCGAGCCCCGCCTCCGATCCCGCCCCACCCCCACACGTCGCACCTTCGGCGATCCGGACCACAGGTGAGTCGACTCCGGCCCGGCCGGCCACGGAAAGCACCAACAACGCCCAGTGAACCGCACGAGGCGGCCCCGTCACGGACTGGCGCCGTCGAAGCCGTACCTCAGCGGCTCACTCCGCACCCCGGGGTCCCGGCGGTAGACGTAAAGCGCCTCCACCTGCACGCCGCCCGGCGGGGCTTCGAGCTGGCAGGGGTACGTCACCTGCAACACCGAGGGCCGGTCGGTAACCCGCATACACAGCCCGTCCGCGGGGCCGCCATCAAGTATCGCGCTCTCCGAGCCCGTCAAGTCG
The DNA here is from genome assembly GCF_900091955.1 of Streptomyces sp. Ncost-T10-10d. Classification (GTDB taxonomy): domain Bacteria; phylum Actinomycetota; class Actinomycetes; order Streptomycetales; family Streptomycetaceae; genus Streptomyces. The sequence continues at coordinate 129,853 of NZ_FMDF01000157.1, read as the reverse complement.
TTCGCATCCATGCGCATAGTTTAATTATTGCGCAACTTTTAAACTATTGTGAAACTCGTCACTCCGGGGCTCTGCCACGCGGCCCCGAACGCAGCTCGACTTCGGGGAGAAGCAGCACACATGGGCGTCAGCCTCGCCAAAGGTCAGAACGTCGTCCTCAACCAGGACGGCACCCCGCTTGCGGACGTCACCGTCGGGCTGGGCTGGGACGCCCGGCCGGTCGGCGCCACGGACTTCGACCTCGATGCGTCCGCGATCATCTGCGGCCCTGGGATGAAGGCCGTCTCCGACGAGCACTTCGTCTTCTACAACAACCTCACCAGCCCCGACGGCGCCGTTCGGCACACGGGCGACAACACGACCGGCGAAGGCGACGGGGACGACGAACAGATCCTCATCGACCTCGACAGGCTGGACGAGAAGGTGGGGCAGGTCGTCTTCACCGTTTCCATCCACGACGCGGAGCGGCGCGGCCAAAGCTTCGGGCAGGTCAGCGAAGCCTTCATCCGCGTCGTGGACAACCTCACCGGCCGTGAGATGTGCCGCTACGAGCTCTCCTACGACGCCGCCGGCGAGACCGCAATGGTCTTCGGCGCCCTGTACCGCAGAGGCGGGGAGTGGAAGTTCCGCGCCATCGGCCAAGGCTATGCACAGGGACTGGCAGGTATCGCCACCGACTACGGCGTAGGTATCGACTGAGCGACGCGATACCGAAAGGCGCGTGTGAGGGCTGGGCGGTCACGTGGACGGGGCCGGAACGACCGGGGAACCGGGGTCCCGCACGGTCGGGACGGTCTGCGGGCACAGGGCAGGCCTGTATTCGAGTACGTGCTGCCGCGGATGTTCGGCCTCGGCACCAGGCCACCGAGGCCGAACGCCGTCTTCCCGCAAGTGACGGCACTCCTGGCCGCCGGGCATGCGGCCCAGGTGGTGAGCCTCACCACGGTCCTTGTGGCGGGAGGGGACACAGAGTGCCGCGTTGTGAACAGACACATGTCTTTCGAGCGACTGCGCAACGAGAACCTGCTCGAAGCGGCTCAGCAGCCGGAGTTGTCCTCCCGGCGCGCGGACGAGACGGACCTGTCCGAGCTCGTCCGGCTTCGTGACGATGCGGCGCTCCGGCAGATCACCCACGGGACCGACCAGTGGAAGCCGGGTGAGCTCGGCGAAGAGCACTTCCGGGCGTGTTGGCACGACGCCGAGGTGTGGATCGTTGCGATCGGCCCGCACGACCCGATCGCGGGGGCTCGGGAGCTGTGGTGGGGCGATCCCACCGCGTGTGTCTGCCGGACAGCGGTGCCGGGGCCTCACGAACCGCACCTGTCAGGGATACGCCCCAAGAGGACCCGGGCCACCGAACATCGGCCACCGACTGCATCGCGGTCATGGACACCCAGCCCCGCACCACCCCGGGCCTCAGCCCACTTGATAGGGGCGGCTCCTGTTCCCGTTGACCGAGTGGCTTCCATTCGCCCTGCCGAAAACAGTACGGGACCTGTTTGCCGCCGACAGCTCTTCCCTGTACCTGACAGCAAGGATGTGCCAACGGGTCGGCACCTGGGCAGCGGCGGACAACGTGAGATCGCCTACACGCGCATTCCTCCTGGCTGAACCGAACCATGGCCCGGTTCATGCCTTGCGCAGCGTCACTCTCGACGACACCCGCCACAGGCAACACGGAAGCATGATCCGCCGCTGCATCAGGAGGAATCGGGTAGAGCTGCGACTCACGCCCATGAACGCGTCCGGGGCGAACCTGTGTGGGTCCTCTCCTGCGGCCTGCTGAACACCGGGATCACCAGTCTCCACCGCCGAAGTCGCCTCCGCCCTCGAAGCCGCTGCCTTCGAAACCACCGCCGAAGTCGCCTGGGTTGAAGTCGGCGCCTGTGAACTCCCCGCCATCTGGCGCACTGTCGACGGGCGCCGTGTCGGCCAAGGCGGAAGGTGCATTGAGGACCGAGCCCAGCATCGTGCCCACGAGCAGGCCGCCGAGCATGCTGCCGGTGCCGCCGAAGTAGCCGCCCGCCCAAGGTGCGTATGCGGGTCCGGCATTCCAGTAGGGCTCGGAACCGTGGGCGGTCCGCACCTGACGGGCCATCGGCTCCTGCGCGGCCGCCAGGAGGTCGGCATCAGCCTCACACACCGGTACGTTGCGCGGCATGCCGCCGGGCGGGGCCCACATCGCATCAATGGCCGACGGGCCGTGGCGAGGGTCGAAGAAGCAGGGAACACGGCGCTCGGGCACCGGGGTTCCGGCGCGGCGCGCGGCCAGGCCCGCGAGCGCGAACCGGCCCTCTTCGAGGGCTGCGGTCACCGGCTGGACATCCTGCGGCTTGGCGGCCACGGCCATCAGTTCTTTGGCCTTGTCGTACGTATCCAGGGCGTGGGTGTAGTCCTGCCGCATCGCGTCGTCGGCCCCGGGCTCCGACGGGTGGAAGTCGAGCCGGTCCAGTTCCTCGCCGAAGGCGGTGATGTCTTCGTCGACCACGACGCGCAGGGCGTCCAGTTCGGCGCGCTCGCGCTTCTTCTTTGAACGGCGGTACAGGGCGTACCCTCCGGCGCCGGCCGCCGCGACCGCGCCGACGGTGAACAGCACCGCCGCGCCACCGCTCCCCTGATCATCCTCGGCGCCGCTCCAGGTGGCCGGGGCCTGCCCCTTGGACTGCTGGGTGGCCTGGTCGACGAAGGCGGTCAGGAGTCCTTCGGGGTCCCCGGAGTGGGAGCGCTTGACGGCGCCGGTGAGGTTGCCGACCGCGTTGCGAGACATCACCGAGGAGTCCGCGTTCGCGTTGAAACCGTCGCCAAGGTGGACGGCGTACACCCCGGTGATGCCGACCTGGGTGCGCAGGTCCCGCATCAGGGTCCCGGGAGGGAACTCGGCGGCCTTTGGCAGAACAGCAACGAAAACAGGCTTGCCCGCGTCCTCGATCTTCTTCGCGAGGTCTTCGGCGTCGGCCTCGGAGAGCTGGTCCCGGGCGCGCGGATCAACGTACACGGGACTCTTCTTCAAGGCCTCGGCCACGCTGTCGAGGCCCGCCCCCGCAGCGTGCGCGGGGGCGGGGGCGGACGCGAACATCGCGCAGACCATCAGAGCCAGGACGGCCAGGACCGGGCCGAGCCGTGGCAGCACCCGACGGGCAACAGGCATGGCAGTTCCTCCTCCTGCGACGGATCGCAACACTAACGATTGCTCAATTGCGTAATGTAGCAAGTCTCACGGAAGGGCACCCGCTCGATCCCGGCGGCTTCACTGACACGCTCGAAGGATTGCGCAACCCGAGAACCATCGTGAGGACACGCTGAGCGCATTTCACCAACTAAGGATGACTCGTGGACCGTCCGGATCACCTACGGGCAGAAGACCTGCCCTCATTCGAGCGCATCCTGGATCACGCACTGAACTCCCCCGCGATCCAGGAGAAGAGGCGCCACACTCCCAGGGCTCTCAACAATGAACAACTGCGCACTCGGGCACTCGGCGCGCGCACCGCCATCGCCGCTTCGGCGGCTTCCGAATACCGCGCATACCGTCAGCTGCTCGCAGCCTCGGCCTCGTCGGGCGCGACGCTTCGTCGCGCACGGCGCGAGTCCGACGGCGCGGCCGCCAACACAAGCAGCACACTGCATGCGGTGGCCGTTCTGGTACCGGGGCTGTCCGCCACGGCTGCCGCGGTCTTCGGCTTGATCGGCTTCGCCTTCCGGGCTGTTGACATGCACTCACATCTCGCCGACGTCATGCTTTCCGCCGGTCTGGCTGCGACAGGGGTCGCGGTAGTGACAGTGCTGGCCGGTCTCGTCTGGATGCTGGTGGCAGCGGCGCGCAATCGTTCGGCGGCCGGTGGCATGGATCCCGAGGTGGACCACGCGCGTGACGCGTGGCAGGAGGCACTGCTCGAACGCGGGATTCTGCCTTTCCTGTCCAACTCGCTCCAGACCGTGAGCCTTGAGGACGTAGACCGTCCGGATGTGACGGACACCTCACGTGCGGCCGGCGGCGCGAAGGGGGTTCCGGAGCCACGCAGGGGGCCGGGTTTCAGTGCTCCCGACATTTCGAGTCCCGGCTTCTCGGGTCCGGATTTCACTGGCCCCAAGCTGCCCGGAGCGGACTGATCACGCCGGGACAAAGCCCAGCCAGCCGCTCATCGTGCCGCGCTCCTCCCGACGAGATGCGCCGCCTCCGCCTCCCGGGCCGCCCGGGGACATCCAGGCCGCCCCCCCGGGTTTTCCACACGCCTGTAGAAGCACAGGGATGGGGTCGCCTCCTGCCGGGCCGCACTCCGGCAGCCTGGCTGGGAAAGCCCGCCATCCAGGATCCACCCGATCCGCCGAGTCAAGATGGAGAAGCAGACCCACCATGGGTGAACCTCTCAGTACCAGCCGTGCCACGGCCCGCCCACAGTTGTCGATCCAGGGGTCGGAGTCGGGGTCGGTAACCGAAGTGCTCCTGCTGATTCTCGCCCTCGCCCTGACCCTTGCATCTGCGGTGTTCGTCGCAGCCGATTCTCTCTGACCACGATCGAGCGCAGCGAGCCGGCACGCGCCGCCGAAGCCGGTGACCGGGGCGCGGCAAGTGCGCTGAAAGCCGCCAAGCGGCTGACCTTCCAGCTGTCCGGCGCCCAACTGGGCATCGATTGATGTCTCACTCCTGCAGGTAGCTCAGCGCCTGCATGGCCTCGCGCTCTATGCGTGAAAGATCGCTGAGGACAGTGCCTGCCTGTGCGAGGCACTGCGTATCGCCTGATTCACCGGCTTTTGTGATCAGTGCTGCGGCTTCGGTCCACAGGGTGGCTGCCTCGGTGTACAGATTGTGGCCGGTGCGCAGGTGTCTGCTGTCGAGCAGTTGGGTGCATTGGGCGAGGAAGTCGCGGTAGAGGTTGCGGAACAGGGCGCCGCCGGTGCCGGCCTTCTCCATCAGAAGAGCGGCTTGCGACAGGTCTCGCTGCGGGTTGTCGGTGCGCTGGAGCCATGTGCATACCAGCTTGCCGGCCTTTTCGATGCCTCGGTGTCCGAGGTTGGCGATGGGCGGGTTGAGGAAGGCTTCGGCGCAGGCGGTGATGGCGGGAATGATCTGTCCCTGTGGGGAGGGCAGATCCCTCGGAACGGTGAGGGTGAAGGACCGGTGCTTCGCGGTCATCGGGCCGCGCGCGGCTCTGGCCTGGGCGAGGCTGGGCAGGCTGGTGGATACCGCTCCGCCTTGCTGGTCGGTGTCCACCAGGTAGGAGTCGTGGTCATCGTAGCCGTACATGGCGACGACATGACCGCCGAAGTGCACCTTCGACCCGAAGTAGTCCAGGTAGTAGCTGTCGAGCTGCAGTCCGACGGGGTGGCCGGCGTCGATGGGGGCCACCACGTTCTCCCATGCCCTGCGTGGCGAGGCGGTCTCCTGAACCAGGAGCCCCAGGTTGAGTCTGGCGGCTAGATTTCCGGTGAGGTCGAATGGTTTTACCCGTCCCCCGAGGAAGGGGAAGTCCATGTTCTTGCTGTCCCAGTAGATGAAGGACAGGCCGGAGCCGAGACCGAAGAGCATGGGCTCGGACAGATCGAGTCCTTGGTGCCGCAACAGCACCCCCAGAGCTGTCGTCTCGCAGTGCTGCGTACCGCAGGCATCGATGTTTCTTATCGTGGTCATGCCATGCTCTCCTGGACGGGAATGATCAGCCGGGTCATCAGTTCTTCTTGCGGCGCCTCTGCCGGGCCGACGAGATAGGCCTCACGTACAGGCACTTGCGGGCACAGTCCGCGCTCGTGGATGGCGGCGAAGAGCGCGTTGTAGGCCAAGGGCAGCTGAGCGTAGGACCCGATGTGCACGGTCTCGGCAACGAGCCCGCCGGGCAGCACCTCGAACTCCAGGCCGGGTGTCCCCTCCACCTGCGGCAACTGCGCCCCGACGGCGATTTCCATCCGCTCTTCCAGATCCAGGGGGTACAGCCCCCACAGCGGCGGCTCCCATACGACTCTCGCCCTGCCAAGCACGGGCAGCAGCCGGCCTACGCATGCCTCGACCTTCTCCCCGATCTCCGCAGGAGTGCAGGCCGCTCGCACCACTGCCAGCCGTCGCTCCGGCTCCCTGCTCATCTTCACCTCATAGCCGGGCAGGCCGCTCTGCGCCAGCCGCTCCAGCATCTCCAGCCGTGCCTGGTCCCTACTGATCCGCTCGGTCAGCCGGTCCCGCTCGGCGCGCAGGATCTGTGCCCTGCGCTCAGGCTCGGCAGCCAGCGCCTGAGCGATCACAGCCAGGGGAAGATCCATCTCGCGGAGCAGGGCAATGGTCAGGGCATTACGCGCCTGCTCAGGTGCGTAATAGCGGTAGCCGGAGCCGGCATCCACGCGGACCGGAGCCAATAGCCCCATCTCGTCGTAGTGCCGTAGCTGCTTGACGCTGAGCCGGCACAGGCGGGCGAAGCGCCCGATGGTGAGAAGTTCGTCATGCACGCCATCATGGTGGACCCTCCCACGGTGGGAGAGTCCAACGCTGTACCCATTGGCCCCAAGGCCGCCCTACTCCTCTTCGCCGTCGTCATCGCTCAGACAGCCGCCCCGCGATGCTTGATGTTGACGGCCGAAGCCTTGGCCAGCGCCACGGGGTTCAAGAAACGCAGCGGCCCGATCAGGCGGGATGCGAACAGATGCATGTGCCGCGCCAGCGACTCATCGCGCGCTGCCGCCGAGAACATCAGCCGCTCCAAGGGATTGAACGGACGGGCCTTGGCGTAGTCGGCGGCCAGGTACTGGTGACCGCGCAGCCGGCGCCGGTGCCTGCGTGCGTACACCACGAGCGACCTGTTGAGGTCGCCCCGACCGGTTGCGGCCGAGGCGACCGCCTCTGCCAACCATTGCGCGGACTGCAGAGCCCACCCGCATCCCACTCCCCACAGGGGATCGCCGGTCAGGGCGGCGTCACCGATGAACGCGACGCCCGGTGCGGTCGGCTTGCGGCTGTGAAGCGGGTAGTTGACAGTGCCGGTGATCTTCGTGATGCGCTCGGCGGAGTCGATGGGCGGTGCCTCGGGTAGGGCGCGGACGAACTCGAAGAAGCTGCCCTCCAGGTCTTCCCGGAAGGCCGGCAGCCGCTTCTTGTCCGGGAGCACCGCGATGACCGTCACCTCGTCGTCGTTCGGAAACGCGTACGCCATGTCGGGCTCGAGGAACCAGGCGTGACCTATCCCGCCGTGCAGCGGAAGATTGCGGAAGTGTGCGAGATAGCCGAACCGCGCGTTCTCGTACCGCCGAGCAGGCACTCCGGCGAACTTCGCTACGGCCGAGTCCTTGCCATCGGCGCCTACCACCAGGCGGGCCCGGATCTCGCGCTCGCCCTGTGGCGTCGACGCGCGCACCCCCAAGGTTCGCCCGGCTTCCCGGACCAGCCCGGACACATGGTGGCCGAGAAGCAGATCGACGCCAGGAGTCTCCGCCGCATGGGACCTGATCAACGGGTCGAGGGTGCTGCGCCGAATGTTGTACGCGTACGGTAGCTCGGGGCCCGCCGGTGCGGCCCTCGGCTCGATCCATCCCCAGCGGGTGTACCAGCGGGCCTCGTTGCGGACGGCTCCCGCCTTCTCCAGAGCGGGGATGAGGCCAAGTTCGTCCAGCACCGGGTAGGCGCTGGCCTGAAGGGAGTGGGTGCAAAGCACCTTGTACGCTTCGGGGTCCGAGCGGCGTTCCAGCAGTGCGACGCGGACACCGCGCCGAGCGAGCAAGATCGCCGCGGCACTGCCGGCGAGGCCGGCTCCGCTGATGACGACGTCGTAGTCATATCCCGCGCTCTCAGGCCTGGTCATGCGCTGATCGCCCCTTCAAGGTGTGGTGCCGTTCATGGGAGTGGCGCAGTACCACTGCCCGCCAGGGACATGCCCAATTGTCAAGAGTTCACTGCCGCCTGCCGCGGATCGCCCTTGACCATGACCGGGGCAGCCGGCTCGGTGCGGGAGATCGCGCGGGACCGTTTGAAGGAATCCGAGTGTCCCTTCACCGCCGTGTCGAAGCGGCGGGCCGCTCTGCCCGGGTCCTGCCCGACGAGAATGGCGAGATCAAACTCCCTCGCACCCAGCCAAGGGCACACCCGGTCGGACAGAGCGCCACCGGTGGGTGAATCCGGCATTTCTGCCCCGGGCGAGACCTGATGCCCTTGCTGTAAGGGGAGTTGGGGCCGGGTAAGCTCCCTGGGCGAATGGAGGGGCGGGGCATGTCGAGGAAAAGGGATCAGCGAGACCACAGCGCAGCGCGGCGTCGCCTGGCGAAAGAACGCGGGTGGACCTACACGGACTGGCATCCGGAACGCCTGCAGTTGTGTGCGGGGCCGCTCGGTGTCGATGCCGGGAAGGCGATGGCCGTGGACGCCGTGAGCGGCACCCTGGACAGCCATTGGTTCAGCGTCTTCGACTGTGTCACCGACGACCCCTCGGCCGCCCGCACCGTGTACCTCGTGCAACTACCGGCCGTGCTGCCGCTGGTCGCGGTGAGCCGGCACTCGCTGGCCGTGGACACGATGGTTCCGCTGCTGAAGCGGCTCGTCTCCGAGCGCCCGGACCGCCATCTGTACGAGATCGGCGACCCGGTCTACGACGCCGTCCATGTCGTGGAGAGCGTGGACCCGGAGACGGCGGCGCGGCTGCTCACCCCGGCCGTGCGCGGGTTCGCCGACGACCGACGCTGGCTGCAGTGGCAGGTGGAGGGCGGCTACCTCTTCTACGCGGAGCCTCCGGGCCCGCGCCGGGGGAAGAACGACGACGCCCACGCGATCCTGACCGAACTGCGCTCGTTGGTCGACCTGGTGGAGGTCATGGACCCCGGGTTGTGGGGCGAGGTGGCGGACGCGGACCCCGGCGTCGGCGACGGCCGTACGGGGGCGGAGGAGGCGGCCGGCGATGCCGAGGGCGGGATGGCGGACGCCGTTGGCGGGGCCGTATCGGACGCCGTGCCCTCCGCCGGAGCACAGTCGGCACCCGGGCCCGGCAGTGGACCGTCCGCCATGGCCCGCGGCGGCCCGGCCCACACCGGCGTCTATCCGAAGGGCACGCTGCCGTCCGGCTTCGAGGCGTGGAGCGTGCGGCTGCCGGACGCGGTCGTCGCCGCGCCGGTCGTCTGCGCGGGCACCGTGTACGTCAACTGTTCCGACGGCCGGTGCTACGCGCTGGACGCGATGACGGGCGCGGCGCGTTGGTCCTTCGACGCGGTCGGTGCCCTGAAGGAGACGCCGGCGGTCGCCGACGGGACGGTGTACGTCGTCGGCGAGTCCGGCGTGCTGTATGCGGTCGGCGCCGCGGACGGGCGGGAGCGCTGGCGGCAGCGGGTTGGCCACTCAGGCGCGCCGGTGGTCGCCGACGGCCTGCTCTACGTCGTCCACCACCCGGCCAACCTGCTGCGCGATGCCTCCCGGATCCGCGCGCTGGACGCGGCGACCGGCGAGGAACGCTGGGAGCGGCAGTTGCCCGACGGGTCGGCCGCCGCAGCGGCGGTCGCCGACGGCCGGGTCTATGTGCAGGGCGCGCGGGCCCAGTTGACTGCCTTCGACGCGGTGAGCGGCGAGGAGCTGTGGCACCAGGGCTCCATCGCGAGCCAGTTGAGCTGCTGCACTCCGAGCGTCGCGGGCGGCATGGTCTGCGCGGGCACCGGCACCGGCCAGCTGTGCGCCTACGACGCCGCCACCGGTGAGCAGTTGTGGGGTGCGCAGGCGGCTGGCGTGGTCGACAGCACCCCTGCGCTGACCGAGGGCCTGGTCTTCGTCGGCGACAGCCACGGTGGCGTGTACGCGGTGGACGGCAACGACGGCGGGCTCCTCTGGCACCTGCCGAATCGTTACGGCGCCTCGTCCCCGGCGATCTGTGGCTCGTCCGGGTGGATCGTCAGCACCAAGTACGGTCGCCGCCTGTTCAAGATCAGCCTGAGTGACGGCGTGGTCCTGTGGCGGCACGCACTGGATGCCCGCGGCACCGGCCCCGTCTACGCCGACGGAGTCGTCTACGTCGGCACGCACGCCGGTACCGTGCTCGCGGTGGACGCCGAGACGGGTCGCAAGCCCGCCCGGGCACGGCGCAATCTGCGGGTCTGAGCGAACCGGAGGGGCAGCGGGTGATGTGGACCGACACGGCCTTCCTGGCCGGATCGGCGCACGTCTAGGTCCACAGTCGCCTGCTCGACCTCGTCGGGCAGGGCCGCGATGCCGTTCTGGACCATGGCCTAAGGACACCGGGTTCGGGTCACTGTCGGAGACGGAGACGATGAGGCTGCTCAACTCCTTGCCGCCATCCTCGTTGGTGGTCTTGGGGTTCACACCGGCGCAGGCGGTGGCCCCATCACGCAGTGTGATCCCCTGGGTGACGGCGGCGGATGCCCGCCCGTGCCGAGCCCGCATCACCGCCCGCCTCAACCCCGACCGGGCCGTCTGCGCTCTGCGCGGCGGACGGCTCATCGGCCCAGTCGGCTACTGGTACCCGGGCCGGGCGCTGACCGGCGGCACGGCAGGCGATGTCCTGCGCCCCTACGCAACGATCTCCGATGTCTGACGATTGGCCCTGCTGGGGCTATTGGGTCTGTTCACGCACACGCCGCCGCGTCCGGCTGATGCCGGACCGCATCGCGGTATCCGCCGAGGCCCGGTCAAAGACATCGGCAGCCCCTGCCGCAGGAGGTGGCCGCTCCGGCGGCGGAGCACCGCTGCCGGGAGACCAGACTGGACGTGATCGACGTGCCCCCCCGGGTGGACGCGACTATGTCCGCCGCCGCTGACCCACAACAGATCCCGCAACCAGTCCATACTCTGCGTGAGGGCGGGGCGTGCAGGCCGGCTTCGCGTTCCCGGTGCGCACCAAGGACGTCCCACTGGATGCCCTGATCGTGATGTGAGTTCATGAGTTCTCCGGTTCCAGAAGCACAAAAGCTCCAGAAGCACGAACGGCGGGCACCCCGACTCGGCCCGGCCCCGCCGCGTCAAGTGCGTGGTGCCCGCCGGAGCTCAGCGAAGGAAGGGGCCGAGGTTGCGTTCCAGGAGGGGCTTCGGGGCGGCGCCCGTCCATGCCTTTGCGGGGGTGCCGTCGGCGTAGACCACGAAGGCGGGGATCGAGGAGACTCCATGCCGGTCCGCCAGTCCGGGCTCCTCATCCACGTTGATCTTGACGACGTCCAGGACGCCCGCGTGCTCGGCGGCCAGCGCCTCGATGATGGGAGTGACTCTGGTGCATGGCCCGCACCACGCGGCCCAGAACTGGACCAGGACCGGCTGCTTTGCCTTCAGTACGCGGTCGGGAAAGGTCTGCTCGGTGACACTGTCCACGGGTCCGGTGGACTTTGCTGCCATGGTGGGATTCTCCTTTTCTGGTGTGTTCGTGTATGCGCGTTCTTTGGTGTGTTCGTGTATGCGCGCGGCTCCCGGCGGGCCTGGACGGCATGTGCCGGGAGACGGCTGGTGAAACGGCTGAGGTCAGTCGGACAAAGCGGCCTGTGGGGCTGGCTGCGGGAAGTACTGCGGCGTCCGGGACGAAGGGCTGCTGTTCTCCACGGCACGCTCGATGTCCTCCGCGACGAGGTCATGGTTGAGCGCGAACGCGGCCGCGGCCCCCTGACCTGCTGCGGTGATCACAAGCGCCCTCGCATCGGATACGTTGCCGACCGCCCACACCCCGAACACGCTGGTCCGGCCCGCAGCGTCGGTGGTCACCCAGCCGTTCTTGTCCCGCTCGCACCCCAGGCCGGTGAGCAGGGTGTCGTGGGGCACCATGTGCGGGAAGAGGAAGACCGCGCAACGGGGGAAGACACGACCCTCGGCCAACTCGACGCCGCGCAGCCGGTCGCCTTCTGTCACCAGGCGCTTGACGGCCCCGTCGGCGACGGTGATGCCGCGGGCGGCCAGTTGTTCGCGCTCCTTCGCGCCGAGGTCCAGGGTGTGCGCGAAGAAGACGATGTCGTGCGACCACTGCCGCAACAGCAGCGCGTGCTGCACCGCGCCCGGGTGGGTGCCCAGCACTCCGATGGGCTGGTCGCGTACTTCATACGCGTGGCAGTAGGGGCAGAACAGCAGGTCCTTGCCCCACCGCTCTCGTACGCCCGGGATCGCGGGGAGCTCGTCCCGCAGTCCGGTGGCCACCACCACCCGGCGGGCCCTGAGTACCGCACCGCCGTCCAGCCGGACGAAGAAGCCGGGGTCGATCTGATCCACACGGCCCTCCAACAGGTCCACCCCGTAACCGGTGACCTCGGCCCGACCCACCGCCAGCAGGTCGGCCGCAGGCATCCCGTCCCGGGAGAGGAAGCCGTGCATGTGCGCGGCGGCGGCATTGCGCGGCTCTCCCGCATCCACCACCGCAACCCGGCGACGGGCCCGGGCCAGGACCAGGGCGGTACTCAGCCCTGCCGCGCCCGCGCCCACAACCACCACGTCGTACACGCCATCGTCAGCAGTGGCGTTCTGCACATTGTTCGTCGTATCGCTCATGGCGATCACCTCCGCCCCGAGCGTGCACCCTCAATCCGAAAGTCAGCAAATGTACTTGCCGTTTTCGCAAGTACCGCCATCTCGGGGCACCGTCCGCAGCGATCCGAAGAGAACCCGGGGCGAGCCGCGGCCGCATCCGTTCCGCGCGACCGGCAAGGCCGTGGCCTTCGTCATCGCGATCACCTCCGGTACCCGAGCGCTCCGACTTTGCACTATCGGCAAATTCTGTTGCCATTTCCGGGAAGAATTGGATTGGATGGGACTCATGGACGAGCAATCCCCCATCGCCACCACGCTGGCGCAGGTCGGCGCGCGGCTCCGACGCATCCGTACGCAGCGCGGCGTGACCCTGTCCGCGCTGGCCGAGGCCACGGGGATCTCCACAAGCACACTTTCGAGGCTGGAATCCGGCCAGCGCCGCGCGAGCCTCGAAATGCTGCTGCCGATCGCGCAGGCCCACCAGCTGCCGCTGGACGAGCTGGTCGGGGCGCCCGAGGTCGGCGACCCCCGGATCCACAGCAGACCACGCGTGCGCAACGGCCGGACCCTGATTCCGCTGACCAACCGGCCGGGCCCCTTGCAGGCATGGAAGTCGGTCATCCCGGCCACCCAGAACCGGCCCGAGCCGTGCACGCATGAGGGGTACGAGTGGCTGTACGTCCTGTCGGGGCGTGTACGGCTCGTCCTGGGCGACCGCGACCTGGTCCTGGAGCCGGGCGAGGCCGCCGAGTTCGACACCCGCCTGCCACACTGGTTCGGTCCCGTCGGCGCCTCCGCCGTGGAGGTCCTGAACCTCTTCGGAGGCCAGGGCGAGCGCGTGCACGTCCGCACCGAACCCCGCTCCCGCTGAAAGCCATGTCCCGCCGGATGGGCATACCTCCTCAGGTCGGGGTTCGGAGCTGCGGTCAGGGCGGCGGCCAAAGGCCGGCTGGATGACGAAGTACTCGTCGTCAATACCGAGTCGGCGGGGGCGGACATCCCGGACGGTGTCCTCATCTGCCTGCACCAGCTGGGCGATCACCGGTACCCGGTTCCCCGCCGAGGCCGGCAGCAATATCGCGCGGCGGCAGCGCACCAAGTCGGTGCTGCCCCGGCGCACGATCTGCTGCAGCTTCTGCATTTCCTGGCCGGTCAGCCTGCGCACACGGGCAGGCTCGGCCACCGCGCCTCCACCAGTCGGGCCGGAGGTCACCACAGATCCAACCCATGCGGTCACAGCGCCAGCTGACGGTCTCCGAGACCGCGCGGGCCGGCGGCGACTGGTACGACGCGATCCCGCCGCCGGCAGACGGGGTGCGCTGATGGTCGGACCGGGAACCGGGTGGAGTGCTCGGTGGGCCGGCCACAGCGTGGCATCAGGCGACGGCTCCGCCGGGCCTGGGTGGTTCGCTGTCCAGGCAGCAGCGGACGAAGTCTTGGACAATGGGGTTGGTGTCGTCGGCGGGCCCCCAGGCGATGCCGACCTGGCTGGCGCTGACGCCGCTGACGGGCCGGTAGGTGATGCCGGGGCGGGCGTAGAAACGGGCGGAGGATTCGGGGGTGAGAGCGATGCCGTAGCCGTTGGCGATCGCACTGAGCCAGTCGTCGGGCTGGTCGGTGACGGCGCCGATACGGACCGGGTGGCCCTCACGTTCGTCGGTGGCCAGCCAGTACTCCCGCCACCGGCCTGTTTCCGGTGGGGCTGCCACAAACGGCTCCTCCCACAGATCCCGGAAAGGGATCTGGTCTCGCATGGCGAGCGGGTGTCCTGTGGGGAGCGCGACCCAGCGGGGCTCGGTGAACAGCACCTCCACTCGCAGAGTGTCCTGGCCCGGGAAGGGCAGCCGCAGCAGAGCGGCGTCGACATCTCCGTCGGCGAGTCCGGCGGTCGGGTTCGACCACGCGGCCTGCCGCATGTCGACCCTCCAGCCCGGCCGACGGCGGGCGAACATCGCGATGATCTGCTGGGTGGTTTCGTTGGCGGCGCTGGCCACGAATCCGACCCGCAGCACCCGGGCCGCTCGGCCGGCCGTGCTCTTCGTCTCCCGCAGCGCCCGGTCCCAGTCGGCCAGCAGAGCGGGCACCCGCGCCACCAGGGCCTGGCCCGGTTCGGTGAGGGCCATGCCGGCCCGGGACCGTGTGAACAACGGCACTCCGAGCTGGGTCTCCAGTTGCTTGATCTGTTTGGTCAGCGCTGGTTGGGACACGAACAGTCGTTCTGCGGCTCGGGTGAGGCTCCCTTCCTCCGCCACGGCGGCGAAGTAGCGCAACAGCCGAGTGTCGACATCCATGCCATCAGGTTATAGATGCAGGTATTGGACGCAAGTCCGGGGCGCGCCGAGAATCCCCTCCCCGGCCTTGAAGAGGCGCGCCGGCTGCAAACGACCGTGGCCAAGTGGGCTGTGGGAACAGACGCGAAACCGCGGGCCGCGGAAGCGACTGGCCGGCCTGGGCATGAAGCACGCTGAAGGGCTCCCAGGAGCCGCGGGGACAGGCTCACCGACCCGCAATGCGCCGCCCGGGCAGGGCTCGACGTGGAGTGGGCGTGACACGCGCTGAGACCGATCGTCGAACCAAGCGGATGCACCGGTGCACAGAGTGACCCCGGGTCGAGACGGATGGGATCCGTCGACGCAACACGACCCCCAGTACTCGTTCGGCCGGAAAGTAACCCACTTCCCGCGAGTCGAAGCTGACTTCGGGATTGTCGCCGAGGAGAACGAGTTGCCCCGCTGGGACCCGGTCGTCCGGTGTTTCGGCGAGCGCGGGAACCCGGGTACGGGGCACCGGGTCGCCGGGGACGGCCATCACCCGCTTGATCATCCAGTTGCGGTGCGTGACCGGCCCTGACGCGCCGATGGGCGGCGGCGCCGTGGTCCAGGATCCCGCGGGATGCTCCACGACGACCACCGTGCCGGACTCGAATGCACGGTTCCTCCGTACGAGCACCCGGTCACCGTCATGGTAGGCGGGCTCCATGCTCGCGCCGCGCACGGTCACGACCACGGTTTCGGAACCGACCGCGGCGACGCCGAGCGAGGCAAGGACGAACACCGGGACGAGGATCAGGACCCCCGCGAGGACGAAGCCGGTCAGCGCCCATGTGCCCGCGCCAATAGTGAGTGCGGCGAGGGCTGATGCCACGAGCCCCCCAGGGCCGGGCCATGGAGCAGCGCGGCGGTCGGGGGCGTGGTTCTGCCCCGCACGGGGGGCGGCGAGGGCGCGCAGCTCCGGTCCCGAGGACGGCGGGTGCCGCGGCGCGGGCGGCAGCGGATCCCCCGGCAGTATCCGCCGGGTTTCATGGGACCGGGTCATGGCTGCCCTCCCTCGGTCAGCGCGGACTCAGGCTGGTATCCCGCGGCCTGCAAAGCGAACAGTCGGGCGTATTCGCCGTCCACCGCGACGAGTTCGGCGTGAGTTCCGTGTTCGACGATGCGTCCGTCGGAGAGCACCACGATGCGGTCAGCGGAGCGGAGAACACCGAGCCGGTGTGAGATGAGAAGGCTGGTGCGTCCGCCACGGTATTTCTGGAGCGACGTGTGGATCGCGTGCTCAGCCGCCGCGTCCAGGCCGGAGGACGGCTCGTCAAGGATCGCCAGGTCTCGCTCGTGCCGAAGGAACGCTCGGGCCAGGGCCAGCCGTTGCCACTGCCCACCCGACAGCACCGTCCCCAGGTCGTGGTCCTCCTTGTCCGATTCCATGAGGAACCTACGAGAAAGAAGGGTTTCGTAACCTCTGTGCAGGCGTTGCAGATCGTGATGGATACCCGCGTTGCGGGCGGCGGCCCGGATCCGGTCCCCGTCGGTGAGCGCCGCGAGATCGCCGAGAGCGATGTTTTCGGCCGCGGACAGTTCGTACTCCATGTAATCCTGGAACACCGCCCCGATCCGGCCACGCAGTTCTGCGGGGTCGATATCGCGCAGATCGACGCCGTCCCAGAGGATCGCGCCCCGCGTCGGGTCGTAGAACCTGCAGAGCAGCTTGACGAGGGTCGACTTGCCCGCGCCGTTGAGACCGACGAGGCCGAGGGACGTGCCGTATGGGATACGCAAGTCGACTCCGCGCAGCACCCACGGCTGATCCTCGGCGTAGCGGAACCAGACGCCTTGCAGTTCGATTCCCTCGCTGAGGGCGGGCAGCGGTTCGGGGGCCGCGGCCGACGGAAGGTCGGGAGAGGTCGTCGTCACCACGATGAAGTGGTCGAACATGCTCAGGGCCTGGTGGCAGCGTGCGACATCGCTCGCCAGCATGACGAGGGCACTCTGCGTACCCGCCACCGCTGCCACGAAGATCATGACGTCACCTACGGAGAGAGTGCCGCGTTGGGCGGCCATGGCCGCCCACACCAGGCCGGCACCCGACATCAATGCGCCGACCAGGCCCAGTCCGGCCTGGAACACGACTTCCCGGCGGTCCATGGCACGTGTCGCAGCATCGGCGAAGCGCCGTTCGGCCAGCATCCGGCCCCGCAGGAAGCCACCGAGCCCGAAGAGCCGTACTTCCTTCGCCGCCTGCACAGTCGACAGCAGTTCGCTGTAGAAGGCCTCCCGCCGCTCGGCCGGGCTGATGGCCCACAGCATCCGGGCACGGCGGCGTGACAGAGCGATCTCCGCAACCAGCATCGGTATGCCCGATGCCAGCACGAGAGCGGCTATCAGCGGGCTGAGCAGGAGAAGCGAGCCGAGGAAGCCGGTGATGGTGATGACGGCCCGGACGATGCCGAGCAGGCCCTCGACCGTCTGGTTCGGTGAGACGCGGCTGGCCTGCTGCGCGAGCCGCAGCCGGTCGAGGAAACGCGGGTTCTCGAAATGGCCGAGGCCGGTGAACGAGTCGACCGCGGCGAACAGCCGGTCCAGCGCGATCAGTCCGACCCGCCGGTCCAGTTGTGCCCGCAGGTACTGCGTGATCTGGGGGGACGCCGCCGCGAGCACACCGGTCAGGGCGAGTCCGGCAGCGACGGTGAACAAGCCACCCATGGAGATCCCCGCCGCGAGCCGGTCGATGAGCACCTTGGTGAGCCAGGCCGCGACCACCGGCAGCGCTCCGGTCGCCAGGCTGATCAGTACGTACAGGACAAGTGCTCCGGGAGCGGCCACGGCGGCGAGTGAACAGGCGGTGAGCACGCGCCGTGCGAGGGAGGAATCCGTAGCCGGGCGGTCTTGGCGCCCGCGCCGCGAGCCGCCCCCCGAACCGCCCGAGGAGTTTCCCCGGGAGGTGTCCGAGGAGCGGCGTTCGGTATGCCTGGAGCCGACCGGTGCACCAGGTCCCTGGTCGCGGTGCCCGTTCATGCCGTGAGGGGAAGTCGGTTCAGTAGCACCTGGTCGGCCGTGACGACGAGACGGCCTGCCGCGTCGGGGGCGACGACGAGCATGGTGGGGTATGCCTGTGCCTTGAAGGCCGCGCCGAGCGGTCCGTCGTAGTCCTCCCTGACCACGCGGGCGACCGGGCCAAGTGCTTCGACGAACCGCTCCCCGCCCTCGGCATTCCCCGCGACGACGGCCAGCACCCGCCGCCGTCCGCCCTTTCGTTCCCGGGCGTACGCCGTGAATGCAGGCAGCTTCTCCCTGCATGGCGTGCAGTTGGGTGAGAAGAAGGCCACCAGTGTCTCGTCGTCGAGGAGTTCACGGTCGACTGTCTCGCCGTCGATCGTCACCGTGGTGAACTGGCCGACTTCCTCCCCCACTCCCAGCGCAGGCGGCGCCTCGCCCTCAGTCCTGGCCGCCAATTGCTCGCTGTGTTCACGCAACCGCTTGATCACGCCCAGCGTGAGTATCAGGTCCAGCGTGCACAGCAGCCCCACGAGGACCACGGCGCCGATCAGAAAGGACATGGTGTCTCCAATGAGAGTCAGGCGGCCTGTGGTGGCCGCACCGGGCGGCCAGTGCCGCCGCCTGGTCGGAAGAGATCGAAGAGGTCGTCGAGTACGGTCACCAGTCCACCCAGCAGCAGTCCGCCGAAGACGGCCAGAACCGCTCCGCCGACGTGCACCTGGCCGCTGCCGGTGGCCGCCACTGCGCCGCCGGCCGCGCCCGCCGTCAGCAGCAGGTTCCGTACGGCATGCCAGAGACGGAGCGGGGCCGCCGAGGCCCCGAAGCACCGGCACGGGGCACGTACACCACGGCGGACGGACAGTGCGATGGCCACGGCAAAGGACATCAACAGCCCTGCCGACAAAGTGAATCCGGCCAGCGCGCCAGCCGCGGCCGGTGCCGCGAGCAGCAGGCACACGGAGCCCTCGGCGGCGAGGACGACCCGTGCCACAGGTCGAGCGGCGCGGGACGGGACAATCCGCATGCCGTGCACGGATTCGACAAAGGCATCGAATTTCCCGGGTCCGGAAATCTTTCCGAGGAAAGAAATCAGGAACACTGCCCCTATCAGGCAGCGCATACCAATTTCGATATAGAGCACGATGCATCACCTGTGGGTCGTGGCGATTCCTGCGGCCGACGTGGGCCACGGTGGCCCACAGGCGGTCCCTGTAGCGGCCACCGTGACCGTCTGTCTCCCGGCAGTGGTCATCCGCCGGGAGACGTGGCGATCGCCGGGCTACTTGCAGTCGATGTACTGGCAGTTACGCCCGTTGATGTCGCAGCAGCCGCTGCAGGGACGGTAGGCGCACTGCCAGCAAGAACTCCAGCTACGGACGTAGCAGACGGCGGCCGACGCTTCCGTCGTCGGGACGAGCAGCCCGAGAAGGCCACTTCCCAACGCCTCGATCTTCTTGAACATGAATTCTCCCTTTTTCTACCGTGCCGTTGGAGACCGGAAATGCCTCCGTGGAAATACGTTCGTGTCCGGACCTGCCGTGGCCGTGCGCGAACACGGATTTCGGCGGCCGCCGGAACGACGGCGAATCGGAGCGGCCTCTTCGCGGGCACCCGGTTGGCCATGAGTACGACAGTGCACGGCTCGCTTGGAGTAAATCTTGGACAGACCTTGAAACTGCTGGTGGCACCGGCTTCGGCAACCGACAACCGGGCGTGACGCGACCGTGACAGGCGATGAGCTGCTGACGCGGTCGGCCCCGCATCCACTTCGTCGCGGTCGATCTCCTCAGCCGGGAACGGGACTTCGCCGGACTCCCTGCACGAACGCCGCGCCGCCCGTCATCCCCGAACCGAACAGCGAGAGGTGGGCGCCGGGCGTCTTCCGCGCGGTGCTGGGCGTGGTAGGGGCTGACGGATCGGATCCAGTTGTGGCCGCCCTCGTCAGGCTGAGCGAGGGCGAGATGGGCGTCGCCGAGGATGGCAAGGGCGTTGGCCTCCGCACAGAGGTTCGCCTGTTGCCCGGTCGACTTGTGGGAAATCTTGGCCATATCTTGAGTTGGCTGATGAGAGCGATTCCCGAAAGCTTGGCACTCCGGCTGAGGGGATGTTGCGATGGTGGAATTCGGTGTGCTCGGTGACATCGAGGCGCGTATCAACGGCGTGACGGTGGATCTAGGACCTGCCCGGCAGCGCTGCGTGCTGGCCACGCTGCTGATCGATGTCAATCGTGCGGTGCCTATGGACCAGCTGATCGAACGGGTGTGGGGCGACCGTCCGCCGCAACGTGCCCAAGGGGGCCTCTACAGTTATCTGTCCCATCTGCGGAAGATCCTGGAACCCGCCGCGCAGCACGTACGTATCGCACGGCAGCCCGGTGGCTATGTCCTGCTGAGCGAAGCTCCCACAGTGGACTTGCACCGGTTTCGTGATCTGGTCGCCCGGGCTCGCGCGGACGGCGACGACGACCGTTCCGCGGCCCTGTTCGAGGAAGGCCTCGCGCTGTGGCGCGGCGAGGCTTTCCTGTCCATCGACACCCCGTGGTTCAACGCTTCCCGGGAGGCCGTTCACCGGGAGCGGCGCACCGCCGAGCTGGATCGCAACGATATCGAGCTGCGTCGCGGCAGGCACACCAGCCTGCTGGATGCCCTGTCCACGGGTGTCGCGGTGTACCCGTTGGATGAACGCTTGGCCCGCCAGTTCATGCTCGCCCTGTACCGCAGTGGCAGGGCGGCTGATGCGTTGCGCTGCTTCGAGCAGGTCCGCCGGGAATTGGCTGAGGAGCTGGGGTGCGATCCCGGTCGGGAGCTGCGGGAATTTCACCAGCAGATACTCAACTCCGACCCTTCGCTCGACGTGCCCGCCCGGCCCCTCACGATCGCTTCCGCACCAGCACGTCAGCGGGCCTCGTCAGCGGCGAGCCCACACGTATCGGTTTCGGACCGGCCGGATGACGCCACCGGAAGAAGTCACGAGGATCGGGGCGGAGCAAACACACAGCAACCGCGACCTCGCCTGCTTCCGCCGACCCCGTCCCTGTTCGTCGGCCGGGAAGACGAGTTGGCCGAAGCCTGCCGGCTGCTCGGCCAGGAGATGACCGGGTCGGTGACCCTGCTGGTCACCGGCTCGGCCGGGGTCGGCAAGACGGCCTTCGCCGTGCGCACAGGGCATCTGCTGGCCTCCCGGTTTCCGGACGGTCAGCTCTACGTGGACCTGCGGGGTTTCGGTGACGAGCCGGCCGAGCCGTTCACGGTCCTGGGTACCTTCTTGCGGGCGCTCGGCGTACACGGCGGAGCGATGCCCCCGGACACGACCGGACGAATCAACCTCTACCGCACCTTGCTGGCCCAGCGCAGGATACTCGTCGTGCTGGACAGCGCGGCCGATACGCTGCTGGTGGACGACCTTCTGCCCAGCGGTGAACACTGCGCCGCCATCGTCACCAGCCGGACCACGCTGGCGAGCCTGGGCGGTGTCCGGCTCCCTCTGAGAGTCCTCGACTCCCGGGCGGGGCTGGCTCTGTTGCGTGAGATGGTGGGCGCAGACCGCACCGCCGAGGAGTCCGAATCGGCCCGGTCCATCGTGGAAACCTGTGGCGGTCTTCCCCTCGCGGTATGGGTCACCGGAGCGCGACTGGCCGCACGACCGCACTGGCCGCTGGCCAGGGTCGCCCGTGCGCTCGCCGACGAGCAACGCAAGCTTGATGAGCTGGCCGTCGGTCACATCGCCGTCCGGGCCAGCCTGGAGCTGACCTACCGGGGCATGGCCCCCATGATTCGGCACGCCCTGCGGATGCTCGCCCTGCTGCCTGGACCGGACTTCGCCGTCTGGGCCCTGGCCGCGCTGTTGGACATGGACCTGGGCCGCGCGGAGGCCGTGCTCGACGAACTGGTGGATGTGCACGTGGTGGAGGTTGGGGCGACTGGTGCTACCGGAGTGCGCTACCGGCTGCACGACCTGGTGCGGCTGGTGGGCCGGGAACGGGCGGATCGGGAGGTCTCGCCGCAGGGCCGTTCAGCCGCGCTCACACGGCTGCTGGGCGCGAGCCTGCACCTGGCCGACCTGGCCGCGGACACCCTCAGCGTCGACTTCCAGGGCATCTCGCAGGCCGGCCTGGCATCCTGGCGGCCCTCCCCGACGGACACCACCCAGATCCTCGCGGACCCACTGGCCTGGTTCAACGACGAGCGCCAGCTCCTCATCGACGTGGTGGACCAGGCGCTCGACAGAACCGAGATCGCGCCGGCCGCCGGGCTGGCCACCGCGCTGACGACACTCTTCCAGATCGGCAGCCACTTCGACGACTGGGAACGTCTCCAGAACCGGGCGCTCAAGGCGGCACTGAGCAGCGGCAGCCGGCGCAGCGCCACCCAACTCCACCGCTGTCTGGGCGAACTCACCACCATCCTCGACCGATATCCGGAAGCGCTCGACCACTTCGAGCAGGCACTGCAGTTCGCCGACGGCGAGGGCCCGGCCTACCGAGCCAGCGCCACAGCCGGACTGGCATACGTATACCGTCTATTGGGCCAGTACTCCTCGGCTGTGCATCATTTCGGACAGGCAATCGAGTTGGCTCGAACGGTGGAAAACGTCAACTGCCTCGTCTACGCCACCAACGGCATCGGCGTCATCCACCTCGAGCAAGGGCATGTCGAAGCGGCCATGGAGCGGTTCACGCAGTGCCTGCGAGCGAGCCGAGAAGCGGGCTACCGGCACGGAGAAGCCCAGGCCTTGCGATGCCTGGGACAGAGCCACCGCGCACGTGGCGCCTACCCCGCCGCCGCCGACTGCTTCCGACAGGCTGCCTCGATCAGTGAGAGTCTGGGCGACCGGCTCACCACCGCACACGCCACCTGCTGGCTGGGGGACGTCCTGGTACGGCAAGGCGCTCATGCGGAGGGGCGCCGATTACTGGCCCGCACCCTTTGGACCTACCGGGAGTTCGGCAACCTGTGGGGGGAGGCAGCGACGCTCTACGCACTCGCCGAGGCACAACTCGTAGCAGGCCGTCCAGCGCCGGCCGGTCGACGCGCCGAAGCAGCCGTCAGGCTATGGCGACAGATCGGCTCCCGCACCTGGCTGGCCGTGGGCCTCGACACCCTGGCCAAGGCCCACACCATGGCAGGTGACCTCATGGCCGCAGCCCGCGCTCAGGACGAGGCCTCAGCAGTGCGGGTGGCCTCGGACGCACCGGTCACGTCCGGTGCAGCCGCGTGTCGCCCCGAGTCCTCACCTTCAACGACACCGTGAACCATACCGGCACACCGGCCGGATCGCCCTGGTCGGCGACGCCGCCCGCTGCGCGGCCCTGCTCTCCGGCCGAGGCCCCTCACTGGCCCTCACCGGCGCCCACTACCGGGCAGAGGAACTGAAACGCTCGGCCGACCGATCACGCCACCCCGCCCGCTCGTTACGAAGCCCGCCAACCCCCTTACGTCGGCTTCGCCCAGGACAGCGTCACCGCGGGCAGAGCCACCCTCGTCCCGGAGACATGGGAGGAGATCAATACCCGGAACGAACGCCTCAAGGCCGACAGGGAGCGAATTCCCGCCCCTTGCGAAGAACTTGGCCGCCGAGGTGCGCAGTAATGCCACGATCGCCGGACCAGTCACTCGACAAGGAGGAGAACCGTGCCCGACACGCTGAATCAGCAGGCCCGGCCCGCCACCTCACGAACCGCCCACCGCATGCGCGCCGCATTGCTGTCGGTCCCGCTGGCCGCCGCCGTCCTCGTCGCCGCCGCCCCCAGCCAATCCGCCGCGCCCGGTCAGGCCGGCAGAGCCGACCACGCCGACCGCGCGGGTGCTTCACTGACCTGTCGAGGGAACGGCGTCGATCCCGCTGCCAAGATCCGGTACCGGACCGCGACCGTCATCCACGCGCCGCTGCGCACCATCTGGAATCTGCAGACCGACGTGGAACGCTGGCCGTCGTGGCAGCCGCCCGTCACCAGCATGAAACGCCTGGACGCGGGTCCGCTGCGGGAGGGTTCGCGGTTCCGGTGGACCACCCCGGTGCCCCCCACCTCCACGACGCCCGCCACCACCCTGACCATCACCTCGACCGTCCAGCAGCTCAAGCACGGCACGTGCATCCGCTGGACCGGTCCCGCGATCGGCAAGGGGCTGCGCATCGACAGGGGCGTCCATGTCTGGACCTTCACCAAGGTCTGGGGCGGTGTCCTCGTACAGACCGAGGAGACCTGGACCGGTGCCCAGGTCGAAGCGGACGTGCCCACCTCCATCAAGTACCTCGGAGGAGGTCTTGAGGAGTGGCTGAAGGAGCTGAAGGCCACGGCCGAAGCCCGCCGCTCGGGGAAGGGCTGACACGTCCACCGGAACCGGCCCCCACCGCGCCCGGCCCATCCCTTCGAGCCACGGGAGAGGCCCATGTCCACGGTACGGCTCAAGCTGTCGGATCTGCCTGCTCGGAGATGGCTGCCTTCTGTGAACGGCTCCGGCGGCGCGACCGAAGTGCCAGTACTCGGCAAGGACCCGTGAACGCCCACACCGAGGGACCGCTCTGTCGCACACAGGAAGGGTCGGGTGGCCGAACGGGCCGTCCTGCACAGGTGGCGATGGCCCTACTATGGAGCTACGTACAACGGCGGCGGAAGGAAGAGGGCCATGCGACGGCTCGGGGAACTCGAGGCGGAGATCATGGACCGTCTCTGGAAGTGGGGGCGCCCGGCCACGGTCCGCGAGGTCGTCGACGACATCAACGCCCATCGGCCCATCGCCTACACAACCGTGATGACCGTTGCCAACATCCTGTTCAACAAAGGCTGGCTGCAGCGCAGCAAGCAGGGCCGGGCCTGGCTGTACACACCGGTCCGGAGCCGCGAGGCCTATTCCGCCGCCCTCATGGAGGACGCCCTCGGGACCAGCGAGGACCGCCCCGCAGCGCTGGCACACTTCGTGGAGAAGATGTCCGACGAAGAGGTCGCCGCGCTGCGGAAGGCACTGCGAAACACCGGCGGACGATCCAGGACGTGAACGCCGCCCCCGCACTCATCGGCTACGCGGCGGCCATCGGCTTCCTCGCTCCCCGGGTGTTGCTGCGGAGTGCCTGGCCGCACCGTGCCCCCGCGCTGGCCGCTGCGACGTGGCAGGCCCTGGCGGCCTCGTTCTCCATCTCGGTGGCACTCGCCGCCTACCACCTCGCCACTCCGACCGAGCACCTCCATGCCGGGGTAATGGGGCTTCTTCATTCCTGCGGAGTGGCTCTCGGCGCCGTGGGATCACAGGACCCCACCATGGCCGACCGCCTCTCCGTCGCGCTCCCCGCCGCTGTCGCGCTGGCCCTGACAGCAGGTTTCGCGTACCAGGTCGTCCGTGCACGCAGGGCACGTTCCCGCCACCGTGCGGTCCTCGACATGGTCGGCCGCCGGTCGCACCGGCTGGACGCCACCGTGGTCGAGCACACGGCCGCTGCCGCGTACAGCCTCCCGGGGAGGCACCCACGCATCGTTGTCAGCGAAGGCGCAGTGCGCCTGCTCTCCCCCGAACAGCTGGACGCCGTCCTGGAGCACGAGAGGGCCCATGTCGCCGGCCGCCATCATCTGGTGCTGGCCGCAGCCGAGGCATTCTCCGTGATCTTCCCACGGGTACCACTGGCCCGGCATGCCAGGGAACAGACCGCGCTCCTGCTGGAGATGATCGCGGACGACCGCGCGTTGCGTCGCCATTCGCACGATGTGCTCGCCTCCGCGATGTACGAGATGGCTGCGGCACGAGCCCCCAGGGGCGCGTTCGCCATCGGTGGCGACTCCGTGCTCGTCCGCCTGCAACGAGTACTCGGCCCGCGCCGTGGCACGCACCCCGCCCTGCGAGGGTTCGTGGCCGCGGCTGCCGTCACGGTGCCGTTCCTCCCTCTGCTCGTCACCTGCCCACTGGGCATCGTGTAGCAGAAGCTCGCTTCGCCGACCTCGCGAACCGACTCGCCATCTCATTTACTCATTTACCAAGTTGCTTCTGTCTACTGTCGCCCTGGTCGCGTGCGGAGCCCCGGACCCCGTTTCCTCGCCTCGGATGGCGCATCTCCACGGGCCCGCTCGACTGTGTGAGCCGGATTCGCTGAGTTCGGCGGCCCCTGCGGAACAGACCGGTAACTACTGCACCGCGGTCGTAGATTATGAAGTCACGCGCCGAAGGGAGTCGTTGTCATGGCCGCCTCTGCCACCACACGCTCGGAGATCAGGCACCCGTTGTTCTCCCGTATCTACCCGAAGATCAATGCATTTGCGGAAGCTCACGGAGCACTTGAGCATCGTGCGGAACTGCTCGCGCGCACCGCGGGTCGCATTGTCGAGATCGGAGCGGGGTCCGGCGCAAATTTCCGGCACTATCCGCCGGAGGCGGACCACGTGATCGCGGTGGAGCCGGAGCCGCGACTGCGCGCGCTCGCCCACCGGGCAGCGGCTGACGCCGCCGTGGCCGTCGAGGTCCGCGCGGGCCGTGCGGAGGAACTGCCGTTGCCGGACGACTCCGTCGACGGCGCCGTGGTATCGCTCGTACTGTGCACCATCGCCGACGTACCGAGGGCTCTCTCGGAAGCCGCGCGCGTCCTGCGCCCCGGAGGGCGGTTGTTCTTTTACGAGCACGTACGGTCCACGAACCGCAAACTCGCCCGGAAGCAACGCATTATGAATACGGTGTGGCCCCTCCTCGGCGGTGGCTGCAATCTCACCCGGGACGCCGAGCAGGCCATATCGGACGCGGGCTTCAGGATCGAGCACTCCCGGAATTTCGACTTTCTTGTGAACGGGCGCACCAGCCCCAGCTCACCGTGCGTCATCGGAGAGGCCCGCGTGCAGCCGACCGGAAATGACGCGAGCCCAGTGGTCGGGCACACGTGAGGCTGGGCGCCCTCCCTCCCGCATCGGCTGCCCCCTCCATGGCGAACTGCTTGCCGTCGACAGCCCAGTTGTACTTGCCAGAACGGAGCGGCGGTTGATGCTGTTCTTGGGCGAGTTCTCTTCTCAGTGACGGACAGCGTCCTTGCGGGCTACCACTGCCGCCGTCATCACCTGCGACTCCCTCTCACCGGTCCCCCGTATCCGTGAAGCGGGTGGCCCGTTATCCGCAGCTGTCAAGTAGCGGCGCAGGTGAGCGGCCCGTACACCAGGAGGCACGTAGGGACGGGTGGCAGCTGGGCCGGTCACGCAGTCGAGGCGCCCGACGGTCAATGCCGGCCATCGTGCTTTCCCCTCTCACAGCCGTTGGCCGTTGCCGGGTGCTCCGCCCATCATGCGGAGCATGTCCCTGCCGCCGGTTCGGAAGAACCGGATGAGGAGGGCGGCGGCCAGGATGAGGAAGGCGATGTTGAGCCAGGTGGTGTAGTTCCAGGTGACGCCCTCCATCGGGACCTTCGCGTCGGCCTGGTCGGGAATGAGACCGAGACCGCCGAAGGCGAACTCCACGATGTATCCGGCGATGACGGTGGCCAGGTAGAAGGTGCCGAGGAGGAAGAGCGCCGTCCTCGCGCCGTAGTACTTCCGGTAGATGTTGAGGATCGGCAGGATCAGCAGGTCGGCGAAGATGAACGCGACCACGCCGCCGAAGCTGATGCCGCCCTTCCACAGCACCACCGCGAGTGGCACGTTGCCGATCGAGCAGACGAACGAGGCGATGGCGACCAGCGGGCCGATGATCGGCCCCCACAGCTTGGCCGCCAGCGGGTGGCCGTCGAAGAAGAAAGAACGCCAGAACGAGTCCGGCACCCAGGCCGCGACAGCGCCGGCGATGAGCAGGCCGATCGCCAGGTCACGCAGGATCGCCGCCCATTCCATCACGAAGACGTGCGCGGTGGAGGTGAAGCCCTCGCGAGACAGCAGCCGCCGGGCGAAGGATCCCTCGCGCTGCACGGACATGTCCATCGCGGCATGGCCCTCCATCGAGCCGGCGAGCCCGCGTTCGGCCTGCTCACTTGCCTGGCGCAGCAGTCCATCGCGCAGGAACAGCCGGAACAGCACCGCCAGCACGACGATCATGATGGGGCCGCCGGCGAACTCCGCCGCAGTGAATTGCCAGCCCATCAGCAGCGCCAGGATGACACCGAGCTCGACGACCAGGTTGGTAGACGCAATCTCGAAGGCCATCGCCGCAGTGAAGTTCGCGCCCTTGCGGAACAGTGAGCGGGCGAGCGCCACCGCGGCGTACGAGCATGAGGAGGAGGCCGCGCCCAGGCCCGCGGCGATGGCGAGGGTGCGGGGTCGGTCGTCGCCGAGCAAGGAGACGACACTGGACTTGCGGACGACCGCCTGGACCACGGCTGACAGGACGAAGCCCAGGATCAGGGCCCACGTGATTTCCCAGGTCATGGAACCGGCGATCGACAAGGCGTGCAGCACGGCATGGATCATGCCCAAAGCCTCTCTTGCGGAGCACGACGTGGGGCCCACCGACTCTCGGCGACTCGACGGCGCCGCGCGGTGGGAGACGCCGGGGCGCCGCCTGGGAGCCGGCACCCCGGCGTGTGTCAGTCGACATTCAGCGTCGGCGCGGCGGTGCGGAGCTTGCAGCCGGCGCTGAGGCCCCCTTTCCGCGCGGACCGTTGCAGGCTGCAAGTCAGGTTCAGCGTGGCCGCCGTTGCACGACGTCGGCGAGCACCGTGGTCACCAGCTTGTTGACGGTTGCCGTGGTCGGTGGGTCAAGGTCGCGGTCTGCGAACAGGAGATGCCCGCCTCCGACCAAGGAGAGGGTGAGTGAGTCGATGTCGGCGTCGGCCGAGATGCGACCCATCGCGCGCTCGTCGGCCAGGTAGGCGGAGACCGCGCTCGTGACCTGGGCGAGGATCGCGATGCCGCCTCCGGGCCTGGCTTGCCGCAGCCGCGCGCGCAACTCGTCCCGGAAGGTGATGAGCGGGATGATCGCCACGGGAACCGGTCCGAACAAGGTGCTCAGCGCGCCGGTGAGGTTATCGGCCACGGTGCCGGTGCCGACGGTCTCGCGCAGCGCATGCGCTTGTGTCTCGAGCTGTGCGGCCCGGTCGAGCACGAGCTCGGTGAGGAAGGCGTCGAAGTCGGTGAAGTGCCGGTGCAGGACGCCTTTGGCGCAGGCTGCCTCGTCGGTGATGGCCCGGCTGGTCAGCCCGTTCGGGCCGTCCCGCAGCAGCACGCGTTCGGCTGCCTCGAACAGCTGCTGCCGCGCGTCACGAAGGAGTACCGGCCGAGCATGTTGATGTGACGCCGCACCAACGGCGAGAGGCGGGCCACGTCCTCATCGCGGACGTCCAAGCCGTCCGCACCCGGCTGGTTCACCGCGGCGTCCACGTACCGAGTGTTGAATAGTACGAGCGCGTTGAGGACCAAGCCCAGGCAGCCGATCCGGTCCCCCGCGCCGTCCTGGTAGCGCTGGCAGAGCTGCCCGGGAGTGGCCGTAAAAGATCTCCGGACGAGGGAGCGCCGGCCCCGTGCGCGACCAGCAGCGCAGCGATCGTCACGTGCAGGTCCTTCAACCTCGCCTCGCCCCGGTGACCGAGGCGAACGCCTGGTCGGCGCCGGTCCACGAGAACACGTCCAGCCGCGACCCCGGCAGGTCGACGCAGGGCAGCATCGCATTCACCGCGGCTCGCAGCTCCAGCAGGGTCCCGCTCGCCGTACTCCTTGAGGCACGACGGATCGGCGATGCCCAACTGCTCGGCCGGGTACTCGGCCACCTCCGCCGGCACCTGTCGCGGGTCCGGCATGAACCGGCTCAAGTAGCGCACGCTCGTCAGCTGGACCGCGAAGCCGAGCCGGTTGTGCGCACGCTGCTTGGCCCACACCTTCTCCAGATCCGAGTCATCCAGGAAGAAGTACCGCTCCAGCTCGGCACGAGACGGCGCTCCGCTGAACGCCGCGTACTGGGCTGCCTGTTGATCCGACAGGAACTCGACCGCCATCAGGTTCTCCGTAGATCGACAACATCGACCCGCGAAGGCTGCGCCGTACGATCAGCCCAGGTCAAAGCACCAATCAGGGCCGCGAGGGGTTAGCGCACGTTCTGACCTGGATGTTCCAAGCGCCGCGTGACCAGTGGCCTGGCTTCGGCCGGTCACGGACCCGCGGCGATCGCGCGCTGGACCGGGCCGCTGCGCAGCACCCTGTCCGGCTTCGACGGGCAGCGTGATGCAGACGCCAGAACTGCTCATCTGGGAGGGCAGTTGACGGATTGAGATGGATACCTGGACATAATTCGCAGGCGCGCGGCAACGGCAAGGACCTACTCTGCCCGTCATGATCGACTGGAAGAGCGTCGAGGCCGCCGACTGTGCCGTGCCCGCTGACCGGCCCATGGACGACCTCGTCCGCGAGCTGTCCCGTGCCCTGGCAGATCCCGACCCACTGGTCCGGGACGGCGCGCCCTACACCGTCCTCGCGACCTGGATCGCCCGCGGGGCGATCGGGACGTCCCGGCGGCTGGAGCTGGGGGACGAGATGGCCACCCGGTTCACCGACCCGCGGGTCGAAGCCCGCACCTTCGCGCCCCTCGTACTCGACATGCTGGTGGCCGCTGGAAACTTCAAGGCCGGCTGGGTGGACGCGTTCGAGCACTGGTACCCGGCGGAGCAGGATCTCCGCGGCCACGATGAGACGCTCGGCTGGCTTCACGCGGTGGCGCACGGCGCGGACCTGCTTGCCGGCTTCGGTCGCCACCCCGAGGTGGCGCCGGTGCGAATGCTGGACCTCGCCGCCGCGCGGCTGACGGCGCCCACCGACCACGTCTACGACCAGATGGAGGACGACCGCTTGGCCCGGGCGATCGCCCGGGTCCTCACCCGCACCGACCTGAGCGAACGCGACGCCGTCGGCTGGCTGGATCCGATCGCCGCCCACTTCGGGGCCGACCGCCTCAGCACCCCGGTGCCCGCTCACATCAGCAACTGCCTGCGCACCCTGCGCCTGCTCTACATCCTCGCCGACCGGGGCGTGCGCCCCACCAGTGAACTGCCCGCGGAACCCCTCCACCACCGCGACGCGGTCAAGTCCGGCATCGCCAGCGTCCTCGACAGGATCGTCAGACGCTGACCGACGGCACCCGTTCGGCGGGGCAGACCGGTACGCATGCCCTCCACGTACGACGGGGATGGCGCTGATCGCGCACACCGGCCTCCCCTGCCGGCACCGTCCAGTTGACGCGGGGAAGAGGCCGAGCGTGTCGTGGCGGCGACGGCGGAGGCCTGTGCAGCGGTGAGGCTCCCGGCTGCTCCTTTCCGGTGCCACCCGCCGAGGCAGCCGCCCGGAGGCAGCTGCCTCGGCGTTGTCGCGGTCAGTTCCCTCGCAGGGCGGCGAGGGTGTGGTCCAGGGCGGCGCGGCTGGTGCGGTTGTAGGGGAGCTTTCCGAGCAGGGCGGCCATGGCGCAGCTGTTGGAGAGGGCGGAGTAGACGAGGCCGGCCGCGATTCCTGCGGAGAGCAGCTGGAAGGCGGGGTGGATCAGCAGGCCGAGAAGCAGGCCGAGGAGAACGACGGAGCCTGCGGTGAGGCGGACCTGGCGGTCCATCGCCCACTTGGGTCGCGCCGTTTTTGTGGTGGGCCGGTGCAGGGCTTCGCCGGTGGAGGCCCAGGCTGCAGTCCCGCCTTCCAGAGTCGAGGCGGGAATGCCGTTGCGGGACAGCAGTTCGCAGGCGTTCTGCGAGCGTGCTCCAGAGGCGCAGACCACGAGGAGCTCGCTGCGGTCGGCGGCATCGCGCAGGGCGGGCAGGGCGTGGCCGAGGTCGTCGAGGGGGATGTTGTGGGCGCCGGGCAGGTGACCACCGGCGTATTCACCGGGCGTACGTACATCGATGACGGTCAGGGAGTGCAGGCGCTCACGGGCGATGTCGGTGGTGAGGGTCGTGTGCATGGGGCGTGTCATGTCCTTCACATTGGTGCGGGTGGGTCAGATGAGGCTGTCGATGAGCATGAAGGCGGCCACGACCAGCAGGACGTAGGCGAACACCCGCTGCAGGCCGTTGCCGGAGAGTTTCGCGGCGAGGCGTTTGCCGTCCCAGGCGCCGAGGATCGCGGCTCCGGTGAAGGGTGCGATGACGGCCCAGTCGAGGCCGTCGGCGGTGCCGGTGCGGGTGGCGAGGGCGGCCACCGAGTTGATGGTGATGACCAGGAGGCTGGTACCGACCGCGGCCTTCATCCGCAGGCCGAGCGCGCCGACCAGGGCGGGCACAGCGAGGAATCCCCCGCCTACGCCGAGTACGCCGGTGACGGCGCCGAGACCGGCCCCCGCGCCGGCGGCCCGCGCCGGTTGCACGGAGCGGTCTTCCGTCGAGCGGCCGGGGCGGAGCATGCGCCACGCCGCGAGCGCTGCGATCACCGAGAAGGCGGTGGTCAGGACGGGGGCGGGAATGCCGCCTGCCGCGAGTCCACCGAGCATGGCGGGGACGATGCCCGCGGCGGCGAACAGCAGTCCGGCCCGCCATCGGACGTGGCCGTCCCGAGCGTGGGCGAGCAGGGAGGTGAGCGATGTCGCGGCGACGATGATCAGGCTGGCGGTAGTGGCGGCGACGGGGCTGAAGCCGAGCAGGTAGATCAGCGCCGGGACGGCCAGGACGCTTCCGCCGCCGCCGAGCCCTCCCAGTGCCAGACCGACCGCGGCTCCGGCCACCAGTGCCAGGATGAGCACACTCATACGACGGTGCCCGCCGCCCCACGGGCGTCATGGACCGGCAGTCCCTGACGGGCCCAGGCGGCCATGCCACCGGTGACGTCGACCACGTCGATGCCCCGTTCGGCCAGCAGGCGGGCAGCGTGCCGGGAACGGTTACCGGAGCGGCAGATCAACACCAGCCGCGGGCCGCCCCCTGCACCGGGTACACCTGCGCCGGCCGCCAGCCGGGACATGGGCAGATGCCGGGCGCCGGGGACGTGCCCGGCCTGCCATTCATCCGCCTCACGCACATCCAGCAGGACGACAGCATGCTCCTGGAGCATGCGGTGGGCTTCGGTGACACTGAGGCGGCCGGGACCGCGTCGGAGGAGAGACATGCAAAGGCTCCTTTCGGCGCCGGAGAAGGTATGAGGCGGGTCAGCCGTTGGTGCGGACGGCCAGACCCGCTTCGGCCGCCTGGTCGAAACCGTCGTCCACGGCGACCACGTCACGGCCTGCCGCGTCCAGCAGCGAGGCCGCGATCCCGGCCCGCATGCCGCCGGCACAGTGCACCCAGACGGTTCCGGCGGGAACCTCGTCGATCCGCTGGTGCAGCATGTGCACGGGGATGTGGACGGAGCCCTCGATGTGTCCGCCGGCGCGCTCGGAGTCGCGGCGGACGTCGAGGATCACGGGGTGCGACGCGTCGCGGAGTTCTGCGGCCAGGTCGGCGAAGACCGCCCGGCGGAACGACGCCGGAGCCTCACCGGGTCGCAGCCAGTCGGCCGGGCCCCCGGTGGCCGCGGCGGCGGGCCGGTCGATACCGACGCGGACCAGCTCGCGCTGCACCGCGGCAAGCTGCTGGGCCGACTCGGCGAGCAGGGTGATGGACTTGCCCCACGGGATCATCCACGCGAGGTAGGTGGCGATCTTGCCATCGGCCTCGAAGTTGAACGACCCCGTGACGTGTCCGTCGGCGAACGCGACGCGGTTGCGCAGGTCGACGACCCACTCACCGGCTGCGAGCCGGGCGGCGATCTCCTCGGCGTCCGCGCGGGGCGGCGCGGTCAGGTCGACCGGGTCCGGGCCCGCCGAATTGGCCGGGCCCATGTGCGCGTAGTACGCGGGTACGTCCTCCAGGCCGGCGAGCAGTTCGGCGACGAAGGTGTCGATGTCCTGGGCCAGTGCGGCGTTGACCGTCTTCTCCTGGCCGATGGTGCTCGCGTCGCCCTCGGCCTGCCCGGACGAGCAGAAGCTGCCGAAGCCGTGGGTGGGCAACACCGATGTCGTGTCGGGCAGTTCGGCGGCGAGCCGGTGCGCGGAGGCGTGCTGGGCGCGAGCCAGGTGCTCGGTGAGCCGGGGCTCGACCAGGTCGGGGCGGCCCACGGTGCCGATGAGCAGCGAACCGCCGGTGAAGGCGGCGACGGGGGTACCGCTCTCCTCCAGGACGTAGGCCGTGTGGTGCGGGGTGTGGCCGGGGGTGGCCAGGGCCCGCACGGCTATACCGTCATCGATCTCGATCACGTCTCCGTCGTGGACCGGGACACGGGCGAAGGAGACATGAGCGGCGGCCGGCACCAGATAGGCGGCGCCCGTCAGCCGGGCCAGCTCCAGACCGCCAGTCACGTAGTCGTTGTGGATGTGCGTCTCCACGACGTGTGTGATGCGCACGCCTCGCCGCGCAGCGGCCGCGATGACCTGGTCGATGTCCCGCGGCGGATCGACCGCTACCGCTGTCCGGGCGCCCCCGGCCAGGTAGTGCCGGTTGCCCAGGCCCTCGATCTCGATGGTGTCGACGAAGAACATGTGCCGCTCACTCCCTCATTCCGGTTGGGTACCCCCTGGGGTATTAAATCAACCGTAACAGATTACCCCGGGGGGTATAGTGGAGTGAGAATCATCCACTCCTCGGCGCGTGCACTGCCTGGCCGCACAGGCCCTCGACGCCGACCGCAGCGTCGGACTGCCACTGCCCTGCGACGTGGTGATTCCCACCGAAAGGCAGTGGACGGTGATGCAGGCCCCGGACCCCGCGGCCATGGTTGCCCTGACCGGCCCGGCCGCCATGCCTCCGGTGGCCTACGAGGCCACCCGCAAGCTGGACAAGGCCCTCGCCGCGATCACCATGGAGCTCAACGAATGGACCCGCCCCTGCCGAACCCCTCCGAGGCAACCGCGGCCGACGCGACCACCATGACAGCCGACGAGGAAGCCGCAGCCCGCGCCGTACTGAACCACCTGCGCCGCGCGCAGGGTCGGCGCATACCGACTATGCGGCCTGTCACAACGTGACCGCAGCCCGGAGTGGATACTCCGTACCACTCCCACCCGGCCGACGCAGGTCCCTTGCCCGACGTCCGTCGCGGCTACGTCCCACGGCCCGTCACAGTGCGTCCCGTTGGCTCAGCGCGGTCGACTCGCACACCAAGGCAGGCTCGCCACCTTCGGCAAGTACACCCACGCGCAGTACACGGAAGCAGGCACGGACCGTCAGCGAACAGCGAATGCTTGCTACTAAAACACTTAGCTGTCTAGTATTCAGGCGGCCCTCTCGCCCACGTGACCACACACGTTCCGGGCGGTGCGGCCGAATGAACCTCACGTACCCAAAGCGCCTGACTACGCCAGGAGAACCGAACGACCCCTGGCAAGGGCGGTCGAGGAAGAAGGAGCTGGCCCCACCATGGCGTCCCACCGCCGCCCCAAGCCGCCCCGCAGGAACCAGACGACCGTGCTTACGACAGCCGCTCTGGCCGTCGTCGCCCTGTCTGCGCAGTCGGCCTCGGCCGACCCTGCGCCCGATCCGACGAAGAAGGGCGTCAAAGCTCAAGTTGACCGGCTCTACGAAGAAGCCACACAGGCGACAGAGAAGTACAACGGCACCAAAGAGAAGGCCGACGGCCTCGAGAAGGACGTTACGGCTCTTCAGGAAACCGCGGCGCGCAAGCAGGCAGATCTCAATTCGATGCGCGCACGCATCGGATCCCTCGCCAGTGCCCAGTACCGCAGCGGCGGCATGGATCCGTCGATGCAGCTGATGCTCTCCACCGACCCGGACTCCTTCCTGGAGAAGGCATCCCTCCTGGACCAGGTCGGCGCACGCGAACTGAGTACCTTTCAGCAGTTCCAGATCCAGCAGCGCGGACTGCAACAGCAGCGGGCCGAAGCCTCCAAGAAACTGGCGGATCTAGAGACCACCCGCACCGAACTCCGCCGCAAAAAGTCCGAGATTCAGGGCAAACTCGCCTCCGCTCAGCGACTCCTCAACACTCTGAGCGCCAAGGAGAAGGCCCGGTTGGCGGCGGAGGAGGAACGTGCGAACCGCGACAGCGCGCGCGTGAACCTCGGCAATGAGTCAAGCGCCTCCTCACGCGCCGCTGCAGCCTTCGACGCCGCCAAATCCCGCGTTGGCCTGCCCTATGTGTGGGGAGCCACGGGACCGGGATCCTTCGACTGCTCGGGCCTCACATCGTGGGCGTTCAAGCAGGCCAATGTCTCCATACCCCGCACCTCGCAGGCACAGGCCAACGTCGGAACGCGTATCAACTCACTGAGTGCTCTGAAGCCCGGCGACCTCATCATCATGCGGACCGACTTGAGCCACGTCGGCTTCTACGCGGGCAACGGACAGATACTCCACGCCCCCAAACCTGGAGCGCAGGTGCGCTACGAATCCATCGCACGCAGCGGTATGCCGTTCATGTGGGGCGTACGAATTTGACGCCTCCCCGAAGGGGACGCGAACGCCTCGGCGGCATCCTCTACGAGTACGAGCATGCCGCCTGAACTGTACGGATGGCCTCGTCGGCAAGGCCCCCGACTTGAACCCCCACGAGCCGTGCCCCATAGCCCCACTGACGGCAAGCCGCCCCGCCCCTGCCCTCCGACGAAACCGCCTCACCACATCCCCTGCGTCCGCACACGGCGCAAGCCCCGCGAAATTCCTACCGACCGGCGTTTCCGCTGGTCAGCAAGTATTTCCCCGAGATCCCCAAGCCAGAGCCCCGTCCCGATACCAGCGGCACGCTGCCGGGGTTTCTCCCACCGGCTGCATGACGCGGGGCATCAGGCGTACCCGAGTCTCTCACCCTGACCTGGGGTGCTGTCTCAGTCGGGCCCTTGGCCCCCCAGTGTGTGCCGCTGGATCAGCCGTGAAATGTCCTTCGCGGTGACGAACCCCACCAGATGGCCCCCATCCACGACGAGAATGCGCATGCCACTACCCGGGCGGAGCTTGTCGAGAGCCTCACTCAGAAGATCACCAGGGGTGGCAACCGCGCACTGTGACAGCGGGATCGCCACCTCACGCACGCGCAGCGCCTCCCGGCGCGCTCCCGGTATCCGGGCGAGCTTGCGTATCTGAACGATCCCGCTGGGACGGCCTTCGAAATCGAGCAGGGGCACGACGGAATGGCGGGAGTTCACCGCCACCTCGTCGATGAAATGCCGGATGGTCAGCCAGTCGGCGCCGGTGGTCACCGGGCTGGACATGGCATCGGCGACCTTGACACCCCGCAGTGCTGTGTGGATCACGGCGCGCTGCCGTTCCGCACCGGCGACGACCGTGATGAAAAGCCCGACGACGATGAGCCACAGCCCGCCCGGCGCCCCGCGCAGGAAAGAGATCCAGCCGAAGGCCATCAGCAGCCCGCCCACGACCTGACCGCTTCGGGAGGCCGCCCGATCCGCACGTTCCCGGTCTCCGGTACGCCACCACAACAGCGCCTGCATCACCCTTCCGCCGTCGAGCGGCGCAGCAGGAAGCAGGTTG
The DNA here is from genome assembly GCF_900091955.1 of Streptomyces sp. Ncost-T10-10d. GTDB lineage: Bacteria > Actinomycetota > Actinomycetes > Streptomycetales > Streptomycetaceae > Streptomyces. Next base: position 92,845 of record NZ_FMDF01000157.1, on the reverse strand, counting down.
AATGCACCCAGGAACAGGTTCGCCCAGCCGAGCCACACCAGAACGGCGGCAGGCACCGCCCAGGCGGACATCGCATGCAGCCCGATTCCCGCTCCGAGCGCGGCGCCTCCGATGGCCAGGCTGGTGAGCGGCCCGCTGATCGCCACCGCGAAAGCCACCGCGGCCGTCTGCGGTGGCCCCATCCGGGTCATCCCGCCCAGCGCCCACAGCGTCACATCCTGTACCGCGATCTTCTTCCTGCGGGCAGTCGCAGCGTGTGCCGTCTCGTGGAGCAGAAGGCTGCCCATGAGCAGTACGGCCCCCACGGCACTGGCAAAGGTGTAAACCGCATTCGAGCGCCCTGGAGTCCATGCCGGAAGGGTCTGGCGGCCAAGACCGTACGCGAACAGGACCACCAGCAGCGGCACGCTCCAGTGCATCCGCAGTGGTACCCCGACAACTTGTCCGACACGGACCGAGCCGTTCATGGTCGTCTCCCGCCGGCTCGGCACCCGGTCCACCGGGCAGGACCTCGCGCCCTGACTCCGTGGACCGACCAGCACGGCACCCACCAACAATTGTCGCTCTCGGAATCTCCCGCAGTCGGCCAGGGCCAAGGACGGCGTTCCCTCTTCAGCTCCCCGGACTCCGTTCAGCGCGTCGCTGCGCCACCGCCCACCCCGCGGTCTTCTTCTGCTCGCCGCCCACCCCGCCCGGCCCGGGCATGCACGGCACGTCGGGTCACCATGTGCGGCGAGTGCGGTGTGGCGGCGCTGAGGACCGCGTGAGCGGCGGGAGTGCTCAGCCTGTGGGCGCCGGCACCGCCGTACGGCCGCCCGGCATGGCAATGAACGTGTCGGTGACCTGGACCAGAGCCTCGGCTGTACAGGGTGCGACGGCCGACGTGCCGTCCTCGCCGACGGTGATCTCCTTGTCCGGCGTGAACCAGCACGGGACGACGTGCGCGGCACCCATCGAGCTCAGGACCGGGCGCAGCGCGTAGTCGATGGCCAGCACATGGGCCGTGCTGCCGCCGGTGGCCGGCGGCAGCACGGTCTTGCCGGTCAGCGCGTACTGCGGAAGAAGGTCCAGCAGTGAGTTCAGCAGCCCCGAGTAGGCGGCCTTGTAGACGGGGTGCCGATGACCACCCTGTCCGCCTCTTCGAACTACGGCGCGGCCCCGACGACGGCCGGGTGCCGGAAGTCGGCGCCCAGCAGCGCCTCGGCGGGCAGGGTACGCACGTCCAGCGGCGTCACGTCGTGGCCCTGCTCCCGGAGCCGGTCGTCCAGGTGGCACAGGAGCCGTGCGGTACGGGAAGTGGCGGAGGGGTTTCCGGATACGGGGAGGATGGTTGCCATGAGGGGCGAGCCTTGTCTCTTCGGATCAGGAGCAGCGGCGGTGCGGGGTGCGGCCGGGAGTCCCGGCCGGAGCGACAACGCTCACCACGCGCTCGAATCGACCGTGCCGACCGGCACCAGCTCGTTGCGCAAGGTCTCCAGGAAGGTGACGATCTCCGCGGCCACCGAGCGGTGCTGCATGTCGTTCAGGACGTCGTGGTGCGCGTCACGGACCGCCGAAAGGCGGGCACACGGCATCGACTTCGCCGAACGGACGAGTGCCTCGCGGTCCGCGAGCGGATCGGCGTCGCCGACGAGGAGCAGCGTGGGGAGGCCGAGTGCACTGTCGTACGCCGCCACTAGTGCTGCGACCGGAAAGGTTCACCGGCTCGCGACGCCCGGCACGGCACTAGCAGGGCCTCCGGCACCGCTTCGTCGAGCGCGCCGCGCCGTATCCCGGGGTCCTCGGTGAGCGTCCCCCCGGTGGGCGGGGCAGGCGGTACGCACGTCGAGCTCGCCCTCCCAGTCGCCGACCGTGGTGGCACCGCGGCCAGGGACCCCGCGAGCGCGACGTCGTCCGGCCGCCCGGCGGACGGGACGTCGTCCGGCCGAGGAGCGCCGCGACGGCGGCGGCTCCTCTGCCCGCTCCCACCAGCACGAGGGGGCGTACGGCACCGTCCTCGCCGCGGGCCGAGTCCTTGGCGGCAGCGGTGAGCATCTCAGAACCCGTGACCGCTCCGTGTCCGTGGCGGGGTCACGGGATCCACGAGTCGCGCCTGGAGTTCGCACGCCTCCTGATGCAACACGACTCACACCAGTTCGGGTTGCGGTTCCGGTTGCCGCGCCGGTCCGACCTTCGGTTCCCACAGTTTGGTGGTCCGTACGTAGCCGTAGACCACTGAGGTCATCGCCAGAATGAGAAGTGGCCCGAACACCCACGGATGTTCGGCCATCTCCATCGACAGATAGCGATATGACACCAAGAGCGCAGCGAAGACCGTTGCACCGTAGGCGACCAGCTGGATTCCTGACCGGTCCCAGCCACGTTCGAGCGAGCGCAGTGCTGCCTCGATCGTGAGCGTGAACACCACGCCGGCAACGAGATCCGCGCCGTAGTGGTAGCCGAAGCCCAACGTTGCACCGAGCGTGGCAATCAGCCAGAACGCGCCTGCGAATTGCAGAATCCGTGGGCCCTTGCGGGAATGAATGAAGATCGCGGTAGCCCACGCTGTGTGCAGGCTGGGCATGCAGTTGCGTGGGGTGATCTCGTCGAATGGCATGTGGTGCGGGGCGCTGATCGGCGGTGGTGTGTCCGGCCACAGGTTGGCCACCGCCCAGTGTCCGCCGTCGGCGCCGTAGGCGAAGATCGGTCCGACCACCGGGTAGATCATGTAGATGCCGGGCCCGAGGAGGCCGATGACCAGGAAGGTGCGCACCAGATGATGGCCCGGGAAGCGACGCTCGACCGCCACGTTGCGTAGCTGGTACAGCGCGACGATGACCGCGGCCACCGCAAGCTGCGTATAGACGTAGTCGAGAAAACGGGCGCCGACCGGGCCGGTGGCCGTGACGATCCGGCCTACCAGCCACGACGGGTTGCCCAGCGCGTGATCGGCGGTTGCCACGTACTGATCGAGCACCGCCGGGCGGGTCTTCGACGTGATGAGCAGCCAGGTGTCGCCGGTCTTACGGCCGGCCACCAGCAGCAGGCCCAGTCCGACGCCCTTCAGCAGCAGGACACGTTCCTGGCCTGTGCGGCGCGTGACAGCGATGACCGCACAGCCCAACATCACCCACAAGGCGCCGTTGCCGAAGGGGTGGCCGTCGGTCACCTTGACGTCGGCCGCCCACCGCACCAGCGAGAAGGTGATGTCGATGCCGATCGCGGCACCAGCCGCGATGAACCGTTGTCGCCAGGTGAGCACCACCATCATCAAGCCCATACTGGCGTACAACAGGAAACCCGATTTGGGGGCGAATACCACCTCTTGCACCTGGGTGGTGATCGGCCCCGGCAGGCCGTAGTGACGCGCGGCAATCTCCAGCGCGATGAGGAATCCGAGGGTCACCACCGCCGCCGCGGCCCACAGCATCACCCGTGGTCGACGCCACGCGGCGAAGGCAGTTCTGCAGTTTATTCGCGAAAACACCCGCGATGCTTTAGATATCAATTGTTTGGCCGATTTGTTAGATGTTGGTTAAGTAGGTCACTCTTCGCGCCGGATAGCACGATTTCCCGGTGAAGGGCAGGCGATGGGCGCGATCGCCATGAATTCGATCATGTTATCGGAGCGGTACGGAAGGGTTCACTGGTCCCAGGTGGTGCGAAGGCCAGTCGATCCTGGCCCGATGGTCCAGCGTCTCGGGAATGACCACGAAACTCTCGACGCCCGGCGGGCATCGAGGGCGACACGGGATACCGAGGGGCTCCACAGCACGCATAAAAGGCCGTGAACCGGCAGCCCGGGCGGGGGCGTTGGCATACCGCCAACACGCCGAATGCGGCGATCAGAGGCGCACCGGGACGAAGCGTGGGACAACGGTCACGTCGACCGGAGCCGTCGGCGTGTTCATCCTCGGCCACAACGCCCGGCTGTCCGGCCCCGACGGGCAGCGGTTGTGCGTTGTCGACCGGCCACTGCATCGTGACCAGTTCCCCGTGGTCCCCCTCTCCCCGGACGAAGCCTCAAGCCGCTCCACTTCGCCGGCCATCGGACGATGGGGCTCGAAGCGCCTTCGGAGGAACCGGGGCGACGCCTCACTCGGCCACGACAGGTAACGCAGCTTGCCTGGCCGCCGGGTTCACCCGTGGCAGCGAGCCCGCCGAGCGGCCTGGGCACCCTGCCCGAGCGCTGCTCTGATGGGAGAGTTGACCGCGCGCCGGCCGAGCAGTAGGCCCGCGGTGGCCAAGGCATAGGTGCCACCGCAACGCAGGCGAGCCCGGGCCGGCAGGGCCTGCCGCCCAGCGGTGAGGCGCCGCCGACGGGAACCGATCTCACGGCGGTGCATGTCCGGTCGGCGCGCGAGATGCCGCAGGTGTGCGTCGGACAGATCGATCGCCGACGGGTGGACCAGCACGCGAAGCTCCCGCGCGAGACAGTGGATCTCGGTCGCGACACTGCCCGAGAGGAGCTTCGCCGTTGCGTACGACGCCCCCAACCAACCTGACGTGCCAGCAGGTTGGTAGAGGCTCAGTGCCCGCCCGAGTGGTCGGCGCGTCCGCCCCGGCGCGGATCGCACTCGTCGAGGGCGGCATCGACCGGCACGTATGGGGCGGCCGCAGCACGGAAGGCTCAGGTCAGGCCGGGCACGAGGCGGGCGCGGCCCACTCACCGCGTGCGCGAAGGCGTGGACGATGCCCGATGTTGTTACGGAGGCCGGCAGAGTAATGCGGGCCAGAGCGACGCGCCGAGACTCCGGTGGCGGAGTGAGCCATTCGGTGTATTTACTGAAACGGTACGCAGCCAAGTCGGCTCACGGGCAAACGCGGCAGGGCTGGAAGCGGCATGCATCCGTACCGGGAGTTTCAGGCGCCCATGCCGGTCGTCAACGTCGGCAGGAGAGCGGCACTCCGATCGACATCTACCACGAGGACCACCGCGTCCTTCGCTACGAGAACACCACCAAGGCCGCTGCCTCCATTGATCAAGACCTCACCCTCGTGACGATGGAGGGAGGTCCGCACAACGTCGCCCGGACGCACCCGGAGGTAATCGACGCCGCGCTGCTGGAGTTCGTGAAGGGATGAGCGGCCCATGACGGGAGTTATCGGTACGGCCCGGCACTTGCGTGGTCTCCTGGCGGGGACCGCCGCGGGCGCTGCCGGGACCACGGCCTTGAACACGGTGGGTTACCTGGACATGGTGATCCGCGGCCGAGGCGCGAGCGAGGCACCGGAGGTCACCGTGGAGCGGCTGTCGGCGGCCCTGCACGTTCCGATCGCGGGCGACGGGAACCTACGGGAGAACCGCGTCGAAGCCCTGGGCCCCCTCACCGGCACGGCAGCGGGTGCGGGCATGGGCGCCCCTGCTCGGCCTTGCCCTCTCCTGCGGCTGGCGGCCGAGCAACGCCGTCCTGACCGCCACGGCGACCGTGGGGGCGCTGATCGGAACCAACGGCCCGATGACGGTGCTGGGCGTGACCGACCCACGCACGTGGTCACGCTCCGACTGGGTCGCCGACATCGTTCCGCATGTGACCTACGCGCTGGTCACCGTCGCCGTCCTCAGGGGTCTGGAACCCCGCCGGGCCGTTCACACCGACCAGATCCGTGGGGGAGTACGGCGATGCGGCGCCGTGTCCCGGCGTGCGCTGTTCGCATGACGAGCGGACGGGAGACGGCACGGGAAGCTTCTTGAGGTGTGCGACAGGCAGTTGCAGGCATTCTGCACGGTGCGCATCAGCCGCACGCCTGTGAGTGATCGTTGCCTCGGTACGCACCTCGGCCGTGCTGAACACCCTCCCTGACCGCCCTGTACCCGCTGCCCGAACAGGGCCGGCTGGACTCCTCGGCCCGACCGCCACACGTACCGCGCCAGGACACTCCGGCGGCCTAACCCGGCTGGTCGGTGGCCCTGCGATGCGAAGAGGGTGACCTGGGGGACCTACCATCACGTTGGGAATCCGCAGACATGGCATCATCGCAACGACGGCTGATAGCCCGCAGGACCCGCTACTGCACCATGGTCGCGCTCCTGGCAACCACCGGCGCGACGCTCAGCGCCTGCGCCGGCCGCAGCGACCGCGCCGCCGACAACGGTGAGGCGGTAGCCGCCGTCTCCAAACAGATGCAGGCCACATACGTGCCCTGCGGCAAACCGCCGGTGAAGCTGGAAAAGATCGACCAGGACTTCCTCGACCAGCTCGCGGCAGCGGACGGCACGCCGCTGTACAAGCTGTCGTACAAGGCGGCCCGGGACGTGCTGAACAAGCTGCAGGCGGGACCCGTGGACATGCTGCCCGCGCAGATCAGCAAGCGGACCGTGCCCGGCGGCCCGACCGGCCCGGTGTCCATCCACGTCGTCCGCCCCAACGGCGTCAAGGGCAATCTGCCCGCCATTGTCTACATCCACGGCGGCGGATGGGTTCTGGGCAACTTCACGACCCACGAACGCCTGGTCCGGCAGATAGCCGACGGAGCACGCGCCGCTGTCGTCTTCGTCGACTACACCCCCTCCCCCGAGGCCCAGTTCCCCGTCCCGGTCGAGCAGGCCTACGCCGTCGCCCGGTGGGTGGCCGGCCATGGTCGTGAGATCGGCGTCGACGCCAGCCGTCTGGCAGTTGCCGGCGACTCGGTCGGCGGAGACATGACCGCCGCTGTCACCTTGATGTCCAAGCAGCGTGGCGGCCCCCACTTCCGGCAACAGGTCATGCTCTATCCCGTGGCCGACGCCAACTTCAACACCCCCTCCTACAACCGGTTCGCCGAGAACTGCTGGCTCACCAAACCGGCCATGAAGTGGTTCTGGGACGCCTACGCCCCCCGCGTGACCGACCGCAGCAACCCGCTGGCCTCCCCGCTGCACGCCACCGTCGATCAACTGCGCGGCCTGCCGCCCGCCTTGATGATCACCGACTCGGATGTGCTGCTCGACGCGGCCAACGCCTACGCCGCCAAGCTCCGTGCGGCCGGCGTCCCGGTCACCTCGTCCCACCACGGCGAAGTCACCCACGACTTCATGATGCTCAACGCACTGGCCGACACCGAGGCCGCCAAGCAGGCCGTCACCCAAACCACCATGGTTCTGCGCGAGGCACTGCATGCGCCGGCCGACCCGGGCCCCGGTAAGTAGCCGGCCCACGAAGCCGTTTCGGGCCCACCGCTCCGCGTTGTGCGGTGGACCCGTCCGCGCCGCCACAACAGGCGGGCGAAGAGGCGACGGTTCCGCCGCGCTCCGGAGCCGCCTGTACAGCCGCCCACGCCTTTGAGACGTACCGGATCGCCTTGAATGTCTTCACGGAAACAGCGCGATCAGCGCTTCCCCGATGCGGAGGTGACCGGCAACCCGGGCTCCGCACCCGGAAGCAAGTACTGCCACACCAGGTGAAACCGGCCAATCACTCCGATGCACGCGCCTTTCACCCGGTTGGGGGGTACTGCCGGGCCCGGCGGCGCCACTGTGTGAACGCTGAGGTGCTGTTGGCATCGAGGAGAGCGAGAACAGCATGACCTCATCGGCGATCTCCGGCATATCGCGCGCGCACGTCACCGTCGCCGGATGTGCTCTGGTCCTGTGCACGACGACGGCAGTCCCGGCTGTCGCGGACGGCGACATTCCCGGCGCGAAACCCACGGTGGTTCTGGTGCACGGCGCGTTCGCCGACAATTCCAGCTGGGACGGGGTGATTTCGCGCCTTGAGCGCAGCGGCTACCCGGTGATCGCGCCCTCCAACCCGCTGCGCGGTCTGTACAACGACTCCACCTACATCGCCTCGGTACTGGACAGCATCAAGGGCCCCGTCGTGCTGGTGGGCCACTCCTACGGCGGCGCCGTAATCAGCTCGGCCGCGGCCGGAAACCCCAAGGTGAAGTCGCTCGTGTACGTGTCGGCTCTGATGCCCGACGTGGGCGAGAGCGGCATGTCGCTGGGCGCGCGGTTCCCCAGTGAACTGGGCACCGCCACCGACTCCGTCCCGTTCCGGGAGAGCGGTCGCAGTGGGACCGACCTGTACCTCAAGCGCGACAAGGTCCACGAGGTCTTCGCCGCAGACCTGCCGGAGAGCGAGGCGAAGCTGCTGGGGGTCACCCAGCGGCCCGCCGCCACGACCGCCTTCTCGGAGAAGGCCAAGGTCGCGGCCTGGAAGCAGATACCGTCCTGGGCACTGGTGGGCCGGCAGGACAAGACCATCGACCCGGATCAGGAACGCTTCCAGGCAAAGCGGGCCCGCTCGCACACGGTGGAGATCAACTCTTCACATGTGTCCCTGATCGCCCACCCCGAGGCGGTCGCCGACCTGATCCTCCAGGCGGCTGCAGCTCCCGACTCCGCCCGGCCCTCCCTGGCAGCCAGCGGATCCGCGCATGACGCACGTGCCAGGACCGTCCTCGCTCGTTTCGCCGGGGCGTCCCTGATCGTCGGTGCGGGAGCTGTTCTTCTCGGCCACCGGCTGCGACGCGCCCGCCACTGACGGCGGACAGGCTCGGCCTACCGTCCCCTCGTGCGGAACCGCCGGTGACGGCGATGTCAATCGCGGGGGCGGGAGGCAGGTGGAGCAGCGCCCACGAGGTGATCTGTCCCTGGGCAGAGCCAAGGTGCCCGCACACCGGAGCTCGCTCAGGATATCGCTGACCTGGGCCGATGCCGGCCGGAGTGCAGAGACGCATCACGGCGCGCCGCAGGCATGGCCGACCTGCTCGTACGCGAGTTGCTGGAAGCCGGGATCGTCGGCCGGGACACCCCGGGGGTCGACGCCGATCCCGGCTTCAACGCGGATGGCGCCCGGACCATGCGGATCACCGACGACCACTTCGGGCATCCCTCAACACCGCTCGGTGGGGACCAGTACGTCTACGGCGTCACATCGGTGACATTCCACCGTTGGTTCGCCCCGGAGTTGGGCTGCCAGGTGGTGACGGAGGCACCGTCGTTCGTGGCCTGCCCGCCGACTTCCAGGAGCTTGCCGGTCCCGGCGTTGACGAGCGTCCAGGCGCCGTCGCCGGTCGACGACATGATCCACTGGGTGGCCGCGTCACGCCGCCCGCTGTCGGATTCGACGACCGGGACGTCGTCGCGTACGGCGAGACGCTTGCCACTCGCCGCGCTCGTGAACACGTACCGCTTGCGGTTCTCAGCGCCCTCACCGCTGATCTGCCGCAGCCGCCACTGCTGGCCTGCTGCGGAGGCGCCGGCCTTGATGACGAGCTTGCTGCCGTCGTCGGCGACGGTCAGGTCCTTGCCGCTCTGCGCGCCCGTCAGCTCGTACGTGTGCCCCTTTTGCAGGGTCGCCGCGCCCTTCGCGACACCGGACACCCCGTCGACGACGAACGAGGTCACCGACTGCGCCGGCACCGTGAAGGTGGCCTTCTTGTCGCTGACCGGGATGGCGTCGTGCCGTGCCAGCTTGCCGTCGGCACTGGTCACGACCGGGGTGACGGTCGCACCCTTGCCGATGCGGCCGAACTTCGACAGATCAAGCGACACCGTGCGGACGTCGGTGGTCTTGTTGACATGGACGACCGTCGCGCTCTTGCCGTCCTGGGAGACGGCAGCGGCGCTGCTGGTGTCGTCGGTCTTGATCAGGCTGTCACCGGGCTGGATGTAGTGCGTGAAGTTGCGCGCGGTGTCGAACTTCGTGTTCGTGTACACCGGGCAGCTCTCAAGGGTGTCCTTCGAGGTGCAGCTGAACGGGAGCTGGATCTCGCCCCAGTTGCCGCCCTTGGCGGACTCGCCGCCGGGCTTCATGTTGTCGTAGTCCTCGACGGGCTGCCAGAACACCCAGGCGGTGGGCTCCAGTTCACGCAGGTCGTCGACCATCTGCTGAGCGAGCCCGAGTCCCGGCCGCATGTCGGTGAAGGACTGTCCGTCGCCCCAGTCGCCCTCGACCTCGCTCATCCACAGCGGCTTGTCGGCCGCCTTCGCCAGGTCGCGCACGGAGGTGCGGCCGCCGGTGCCGTACGTGTGGACGTTCATCTGCCCGACGATGTCCTTCACATCGGCCGGATAGGTGTTCCAGTTCTTCGTGAACGTGGTCGGGTTCGTCTCGTCCATCGCCGAGATCTGCGCGCCGGTCCGCGCCTTCTTCAAGGCGGGGGCGAGGGCGCGTATGACCTTCTGCTGGAGCTCGGGGCCTATGTGCGCGCCTTCCTGGCGTCCGCCGGTCGGCTCACCGTCGGCACCCAACTGTGTTCGCCAGTAACTGGTGTTGGGCTCGTTGAACGGGTCGACCGTGTCGACCTTGATGCCCTCCGCCTTCTCCAGACGCTTCGTGGCGCCCGCCAGGTAGGCGGCGAAGTCGTCGACGGATTCGGTCTTGAGCTGATCCTTGGACGCGTCGAAGCCGCCGGATACATAGCCGCTCTCCGTCATGAAGTACGGCGGCGAGTTGCTGAACGTCTCCCAGTGGTCGATGTCGTCCTTGATCCGGTTCACCCACCAGCGTTGCGTCGCGTCGGCGTTCTCGTTCCAGTCCGCCGCGTCGTCGGCACTCCACCAGTCGGTGTCGTCGCGGGTGGTGCCCTCGGGGGCCTTCCACCACCCTTCGACCGCTCCACCGGCTCTCAGGTAGTCCTTCACATCAGGGGCGTTGCCGCCGCCGATGTTGTAGCGGGCGATGTTCAGGGCGAGCCCGTCGTCACCGAAAAGGAGGTCGGCGAGCTTCTCGCGGATTTCCCGCGGGTAGCCTCCGGTGACGTTGGCGAACCAGACGAGGCTGGTGCCCCAGCCTTCGAACTTCTGCTGCTGGTACGAGGGGTCGGGGGTCACCGTGACGGCGGCTGTCGACGCTGCGGCCGTCACGGGCGGGGCGGTGGTGAGGGCGGCTCCGGAAACCAGGACGGCGGTGCCGACGAGGCCGAGGAGTTGTCGTGTGCGGATATGGCGTGCCAACGTGTGCTCCCAAATCATATGTGTGGGCGGATAGTTGGTACTGCTGTGGTGCGATTCAGGGGGCGGGTTGCCGGAGCACGGCGACGTCCCGGGGCGGCAGTACGAGGCCGCCCTCCGTCGCGGGTCCGACGAGCAGCTCACCGGTCACGCCGGGCAGCGGCACCGGCACGTCGCTGCGGTTGACCAGGAAGAGGTAGCGGCTGTCGGCGTCGCGGCGCACGGTGAGCTCGACCGCTCCTCGTGCCTCGTCCGGGAGTTCGCTGGTCACGCCGGCCGGTGCGAGCAGATCCGGCAGCAGTGCGGCGAGGCCTTCGGCGCCGAGGCGGGTGGAGACGTACGCGGCCGAACCGTGGCCCGTCGTGCAGCGTGTGATGGCCGGGCGAGAGGCGTACGTCCCGCTGCGGTAGCGGGCGAGCACCTCGACGTCCGGCCCGGTGACGGTGATCCGGTCGGTCCACAGGCTGCCGGTCGTCTCGTTGTCGAGATCGACGGTGGCGCCGTCGAGAAGCGGCCCGAACTCCTCGATGCGGATGCCGAGCAGCTCGCGCAGGGCGCCGGGGTAGCCGCCGAGCCAGATGTGGTCGTTCTCGTCGACGACGCCGGAGAAGTACGTGGTGACGAGGTGTCCGCCGCCCTCGACGTACCGGGTCAGCGCCTTGCCGAAAGGCTGGGGCACCACGTGCAGCACGGGCGCGATCACCACGTCGTACGAGGAGAGGTCGGTACGGTGCGCAGGCACCACGTCGGCGCGAATACCGAGCCGCAGCAGTGCGGAGTACCAGTCGAGGGCCTCGCGGTGGTAGTCGAGCCGCGAGGTGGGGTGGGAGTCGTGCTCGCTGGTCCACCACGAGTCCCAGTCGAACAGGACGGCCACGCGGCCGGGTTCGCGCCCGGCTCCGGCGATCGGCGCGAGCGCTTCGAGGGTGCGCCCCAACTCGGCTACGGAGCGGAATAGTTCGCTGTCGGAACCGGCGTGCGGCACCATCGCCGAGTGGTACTTCTCGGCTCCGGCCGCCGATTGGCGCCACTGGAAGAAGCAGACGGCGTCGGCGCCGTGCGCCACGTGCAGCAGCGAGTCCCGCGCCAGCTCCCCGGGCTTCTTCGCCAGGTTGACGGGCTGCCAGTTCACGCCGCTGGTGGAGTGCTCCATCAGGAACCACGGGCGGTGGCCCGCGATACCGCTGGTCAGGTTGGCTGCGAAGGACAGCTCGTCGCGGTCCTGCGGGCCTGGGGTGACGTAGTGGTCGTTGGCGACGAAGTCGATCGCGCCCGAGTCCGCCCAGTCCGCGTAGTCCATGCCCTTGGTGCCGCCCATCACCATGAAGTTGGTGGTCACCGGCACGTCCGGGGTCAGCTCGCGCAGCACCTCGCGCTCCGCGAGCAGATGGTCCTTGAGCGCGGCCGACGAGAACCGTTTGAAGTCGAGCTGCTGCGTCGGGTTGGGGTGCGAGGCGGCGAGGCGCGGCGGCAGGATCTGGTCCCAGTCGCTGTAGCGCTGGGACCAGAAGGCAGTTCCCCAGGCGTGGTTGAGGGCTTCGAGCGTGGTGTAGCGGCGGAGCAGCCAAGTACGGAAGGCGTGGGCGGCGTCGTCGGAGTAGTCGTAGACGTTGTGGCAGCCCAGCTCGTTGTTGACGTGCCAGGCGACCAGGGCCGGATGGCCGGCATAGCGCGTCGCCAACTCCCTCACCAGGCGCAGCGCATGGGTGCGGAAGACCGGCGAAGTGGGCCGCCAGTGCTGGCGTGCGCCCGGCCAGAGCGTCTCGCCGGTAGCGGTCACCGGCAGAATATCCGGGTGGGCGGTGGTGAGCCACGGCGGCGGAGACGCGGTCGCGGTGGCCAGGTCGACACCGATGCCGCCCGCGTGCAGCAGGTCCATGACCTCGTCGAGCCATTCGAAGTCCCAGGTGTCGGCGGTGGGCTGGATCCGGGCCCAGGAGAAGATCGCCAGGGAGACGATGTTCACGCCGGCCTCGCGCATCAGCCGGACGTCCTCCTCCCACACCTCTCGCGGCCACTGCTCGGGGTTGTAATCGGCGCCGTAGCCGAGGCGTCGGCGGCCGTCGCTGCCCGCCGGGTACGGGAAACGGGAGATGCGGGGGGAGGTCATGCAGGTCCTTCCGGGGTCCTATGGTGCGAAGGCGAACTTCAAAGGCTTCTGGTGCTACTTCTCGACGGTGAAGCCCTGCTCCGTGCCGTACTTGACGGACGCCTCCTGCCACGCCTTCAGGCCCTGGTCGAGCTTCGTGCCGGAGATGTAGGCCTTGCCGACGGTGTCGTTGAAGATCGAGTTGGCGTACACCTGGTACGGCAGGTACTTCCAGTCGGCAGGCACGTTCTTCGCGGACTCGGCGAAGACCTTGTTGGCCTTCTGGCCGCCGAAGTACGGGAATTCGGTGTTCTGGAAGGCTTCTGAGTTCAGGTCCTTCGTGGTGGCGGGGAACGCACCGTTCTCGATGCGGGTCTGCACGCCCGCACCGGAGTTGGCGTACTCGACGAAGGCGTAAGCGAGTTCCCTGTTCTTGCCGAGCTCGGGCAGAGCGAGCGAGCTGCCGCCGTTCTCCGAGCTGTCCGCCGCCCCCTTGGTCCACTGCGGCAGCGGGGCCGCGCGCCAGTCACCGGAGGCGCCCTTCACACCGGAGGCGAAGTTGGCGGGCATCCACGCACCGATGGGCAGCGTGGCGATGGTGCCGTCGCCGAGGCCCTTGTACCAGTCGTCGCTCCATCCGGCGATCGGCGAGACGAGCTTCTCGTCGATGAGCTTCTGCCAGGTCTCGGTGTACTTCTTCGCGCCCGCGTCGGTGAAGTCGATGCCGACCTTGGTGCCGTCGACCTTGTACGGACGCGAACCGGCCTGCCACAGAAGGCTGGTGGTCAGTCCCGCGTCGCCGAGGTCGCTGGTGATGTACGCCTTGGGGTCCGCCTTGTGCAGCTTGCGGGCCGCCTCGACGTAGTCGTCCCACGTCGTCGGCACGGCGATCTTGTACTTGTCGAAGACCTTCTTGTTGTAGAAGAGCGCCATCGGGCCCGAGTCCATGGGCAGGCCGTAGATGCCGTCACCGGCCTGCACCGAGTTCCACGGGCCGGGAGAGTAGGAGTCGGCGAGCTTCTCGGCGCCGTAGGGCTTGAGGTCGGCGACCGACTTCGTCAGCGCGTACTGGCTGAGCGCGTAGTACTCGATCTGCGCGACGTCGGGGACTCCCTTCTTCGCCGAGATCGCGTTCTGCAGGGCTTTGTACTGGTCGTTGTTGGTGCCTGCGTTGACCAGGTTGATGTCGACCTTCGGGTACTTCTTCTCGAAGTCGGCGGCGACCTGCTTCAGGGTGGGCTCCCACGCCCAGACGGTGACGGTGCCCCCCTTCTTCAGGGCGGCCTGGATGTCGGCCGAACCGACCTTCTTCTGGCTGGAGTTGTCGTCATCGGAGCCGCCGCAGGCGGTCGCCCCGAGGGCGAGGGCGCAGACGAGACCAATGCCGCGCAGCAGGCGGCGGGGGTGCTTGGACATGGCGATGCTTCCACTTCGTCGTGGTCCTACAGAGGGTTTTCAGAAAACAAATGAAGGTTGAACTGGATTGTTGCGCCTACTCCTTGACGCTTCCGGCGGCGAGACCGGACTGCCAGTACTTCTGGAGCAGCAGGAACGCGGCGATCAGCGGCACGATGGTGATCAGCGAGCCGGTGATCACCAGGTTGAAGACGACCTCGCCGCCGGCCGCGTACGCCTGCTTGTTCCACGCGTCGAGTCCGACGGTCAGCGGGTACCAGTCGGGGTCCTTCAGCATGATCAGCGGCAGGAAGTAGTTGTTCCACGTCGCGACCGTGGTGAAGAGCAGAACGGTGACCGTGCCGGGCGCGAGCAGCGGAAGCGCGACCTGGAAGAAGGTGCGCACCTCGCCCGCGCCGTCGATGCGGGCGGCCTCCATCAGCTCGGTGGGGATCGCCTCGGCGGCGAACACCCACATCAGATACAGGCCGAACGGCGAGATCAGCGACGGGATGATGACCGCCCACGGGGTGTCGGTCAGACCCATCTTGCTGAACATGAGGAACGTCGGGACGGCGAGCGCCGTGGTCGGTACCGCGACCGCGCCTATGACGACTGCGAACACACCCCGCTTGCCCGGGAAGTCGAACTTGGCGAGCGCGTACCCGCCGAGGACGGCCAGGAAGGTGGCGCCGCCCGCGCCCACCACCACGTACAGCAGGGTGTTGAGGAGCCAGCGGCCGAAGACACCGTCCTGGTACGTGAAGGTCTCGGTGATGTTGTCCCACAGGGCGAAGTCCCCGTCGAACCACAGGCCGAACGAGCCCGCCAGGCCCTGCTGTGTCTTGGTGGCGCTGATCAGCAGCCACAGCAGCGGTACGAGGCTGTAGAGCAGGACGACGACGGTGAGCACGGTCAGCAGGACACTGCGCTTGGGGCGTCCCGGGGTGTGGCGGCGCGGGGCGCGCAAGCGCGAGGCGGCGGACTTCGGCGGCGCCGGGGGCCGGAAAGCGGTGGTGGTACTGCTCAGCCCGGTCATTGGGCTCACGCTCCCTTGCGCATGCCGCGCAGCTGGACGACATAGGCGACGATCATGGTGATCACGCCCATGACGATGGCGACCGTCGCGGAGTAGTTGTGCTGCTGGCCGGAGAAGGACAGCGAGTACGTGTAGTAGTTCGGGGTGTAGTCGGTGGTGATCGCGTTCGGTGCCAGCTTCTGGAGGATGGCGGGTTCGTTGAAGAGCTGGAAGCTGCCGATGATCGAGAAGATGGTGGCGATGACGAGCGCGCCGCGGATGGCCGGCAGCTTGATGGCCGAGATGACGCGCCACTGTCCGGCGCCGTCGATCTCCGCCGCCTCGTACAGCGCATGCGGGACGACCCGCAGCGCGGCGTAGAAGATCAGCATGTTGTAGCCGACGAACTCCCAGGTCACGATGTTGCCGATGGACGCCAGGATCAGGTCGGAGGAGAGCGGGTCGGGCAGCTTCACGCCGAACGCGTCGTTGAGGTCGCCGACCAGGCCGAAGCGGGTGCCGTAGATGAAGCCCCACATGAGGGAGGCGACGACGGCGGGCACCGCGTAGGGCAGAAAGACGGATATCCGGAAGAAGTCCTTGCCGTAGAGGCGGCCACTGTCGAGGGCGAGCGCGACCAGCAGGGCGAGGCCCAGCATGATCGGCACCTGGATCAGGAGAAACAGGCCGACGCGCCCGACTCCGTCCCAGAACTGACTGTCCTGCAGGGCCTGTTGGTAATTGCCCAGGCCCACGAAGGTGGTGCCGCCCACGAGCTGGGTCCTGAAGAGGCTCAGATAGATCGAGTACCCGAGCGGCGCCAGGAAGACCAGCGCGAAGACGAGGACGAAGGGGCCGATGAACCCCCATCCCGTCCACGAGCGACGCGCCTGTCGCACCGGTGGTCCGGCCGGGCGGGGCCCTGTGGCCGCCGTCGGTTGAAGCGTCGTCATCTCGCGTCCCTCGCTCGTACATTCCTCGCGGGTGGTGACCTTGATGTTTGCGTAACCATTCCGACGCGCAAGGGGCCGACGGCTGTTATGGTTACGTAAACATTCGGTGGCGGCATGTCTACACCGCCCCGTTGATCACGGTCAAGAGTCCGCCTCTCGGTATACGAACGAGACAGCTGGTGAGGGAAAACGGTGGGAGCAACGGACAGCGCCCCGGCGCAAGGCAGGCCCGGTGGCCGACGCCGTGCACAGAACGCGTCGATGGCGGACGTCGCCCGGGTCGCGGGCGTTTCCTCACAGACGGTGTCCCGCGTCTCGAACGGCTTCCCCGGCGTCAACGAGGAGACGCGGCAACGGGTCCTCGCGGCGATGAAGGAGCTCGGCTACCGGCCCAACAGCGCGGCCCGCGCGCTCAAGCGGGGCGACTTCCGCACGATCGGCGTGATCACATTCACGCTGTCCACGACGGGCAACATGCGCACGCTGGAGGCCATCGCGACTTCAGCCGCACAGGAGGGGTACTCGGTCACGCTGCTGCCGGTCGCGGTCCCCACCCAGGACGAAGTGCGCGGCGCCTTCTCCCGGCTGGGTGAGCTGGCGGTGGACGCGGTCATCGTTATCATGGAGGTCCATCTGCTCGACTCGGCGAGCCTGTCGCTGCCACCGCACGTGAAGATCGTGGTGGCGGACTCGGACGCCGGAGACCGGTATGCGGTCGTCGACACCGACCAGGCGGGCGGCACGCGGGACGCCGTACTGCACCTGCTCGACCTCGGGCACCACACGGTGTGGCACCTCGCCGGACCGGAAACGTCGTACGCGGCGCAACGTCGAACGGACGCCTGGCGCAGCACACTCGAGGAGGCGGGCCGCGTGCCACCACCCCTCGTGCGGGGCGACTGGTCGGCGGAGTCGGGCTACCGCGCAGGCCTCCACCTGGCCGAACAGGCCGACTGCACCGCGGTGTTCGCCGCCAACGACCAGATGGCGCTCGGCCTGCTGCGCGCCCTCGACGAGCGGGGCCGCAAGGTTCCGCAGGACGTCTCGGTCATCGGCTTCGACGACATCCCGGAGTCGGGCTCGTTCCTTCCCCCGCTGACCACGGTCCACCAGGACTTCGCCGAGGTCGGCCGCCGCTGCGTGCAGAGCGCCCTGCGCCAGGTACGGCAGGGCGAGGCAGAGCGGGGAACGACGCTGGTGCCCACACGGCTCGTGGTGCGGGACAGCACGGCGCACGGACGCGGCTGACGATGTGCCGGGGGACGTGAGGCGGCCTGGCGGGGTCGGGCTCGTCGATGGCGGCGCGGGACCAGGGGCGGTCGAGGGTCGCGACGGGGTCGGTGTCGCCGGCGATTGCGACGTCCAGCAGTTCCGTCGGCAGGGCGCGTTTGCTGCCGTATGTGAAGTACACGGTCTGGACGCCGACTTCGACGGTGCGGGCGACATCCTCCATGGTCGTACGCGCCCAGCCGCGTTCGGTGAAGAGCCCGGCGGTGGCGTTGAGCATCTTGCAGGGCATGCCTGCCAGGTCCGGACGCGGCACTTGCCCTCGTGCGCACTTCAACTCCTAGCCTCCTGAGGCATGAAGACAGAGACGAAGAGCAGAGACCTGGGGCGCGACGGCATCGAGGTCAGTGCGCTGGGCTTCGGATGCTGGGCCATCGGCGGCGAGTGGGCGGACCCGGACGGCAATCCGCTCGGGTGGGGCAGGGTCGAGGACGAGGAGTCCGTCGCGGCGCTCCGGCGGGCATTGGAGCTCGGCGTGACGTTCTTCGACACGGCCGATGTGTACGGGACCGGGCACAGCGAACGGATTCTCGCCCGGGCTCTCGCCGGGCGCCGTGATGACGTCGTCATCGCCACCAAGTGGGGCAATCGCTTCGACGAGCGGGCCCGCACGCTGATCGGGGGCGACAGCTCCCCCGCGTACGCCCGCCGGGCGCTCGTCGCCTCACTGCGCAGGCTCGGCACCGACCGGATCGACCTCTATCAGCTGCATCTGTCCGACGCGCCACTCGACGAAGCCGCGGAACTCCGGGACACCTGTGAGGAGTTCGTGGCCGAGGGGTTGATCCGGGCCTACGCGTGGAGCACCGACGACCCGGTGCGCGCCGCACTGTTCGCGGAGGGCGCGCACTGCGTCGCCGTGCAGCACGCCTGCAATGTGCTGGAGGACGCGCCGGAGATGCTCGCTCTCTGTGCGGAGCTGGGGCTTGCGAGCATCAACCGCAGCCCGCTCGCGATGGGGCTCCTCACGGGCGCGTACGACCCCGAGCGGCGCGGCGGAGCGGGCGACATCCGGGCCACCCCGCCGGCCTGGCTGCGGTGGTTCGGGGCGGGCGGGAGCGCGGCGCCCGAGTGGGCGGCGCGGGTCGATGCCGTACGCGAGGCCCTGACAGCGGACGGACGCACCCTCGCTCAGGGTGCCCTCGCCTGGCTCTGGGCCCGCAGCCCGCACACCGTGCCGATCCCCGGATTCCGAACGGTCGCCCAGGCGGAGGAGAACGCCGGGGCACTGGCCCACGGGCCGCTGCGGGAGGAGCAGTTGACGGAGATCGCCACGCTGCTGGCCTGACGAGGGCGGCCGGCACCCCCACCTGAGCGCGGGCCGGTCGGCGGGAGTGCGGACCGGCCCGCGGGGCGGCTCGTCGTTGCCGCGTCAGGCGTCCACCGCGTACCTCCGGAAGTCCCGCATCAGCTCGGGCGGCGTCGGTCATCTCCAACTGGCTGAGCCCGTTCCGCGGTTCGGCCTTCGTCCGCGGAGCCGCCGAGGCCCCAACCCTGACCTCGATGAACAGGGCAGCGGTCCGCCGCCGTCGGCGAGCAGCCGCCGGGTGAACGCCGGCCGGTCGTCGACAGAATGGCATCGGATGAGGCCCGCTGCCCGTCCGGTGGGTCGTCCGGGCATCGCAGCTGGTGGACGCCCCCGTCGGGCGTTGGAGCAGTGTGCCCACGTTCGCGTTCGGGGCGGGCACTGCGGATTCCACGGCGGACAGACATCCGGCTGCCGAGAGCGGCGCACTGCTCACCGAGGTCGCCCGTCGGCCTGAGGAGCCGTGCGGCCCGGCGCGCAGGAAAACCTCCAGCTCCGTGCGCAGCCGCCGGGCCGCATCGTGGCAGGGCCAGCAGGTCCCCACGGCCTTCCGGCACAAGCGCCGGCCGGAGGGGCGTGGCACCGGTGCCGAACCACCGTCGGCGAGCGTGCGGACGCATAGTCATCGCTTGCGCGGTACGCCGCACAGGGCGAGGAGGTCGTCCATCATGTTCTCGAACAAGGGCAGGTAGTCGTCGAACGAGGAGGCCATGTGCCCGTAGACGGCCATGCAGAGCAGTCCGTAGATCTGCCGCCAGCACGTGATCATCACCATGGCCACACCGGGCGGGTAGTCGTGCTGCATGAGCTTTCCGTAGGCCGTCACCTGCGACCGGAGATGCGGCTCCAGTTCTCCTTCCGAGGGGTACGCCAGGATGCCTCGACGCCACAGCTCTGCGAAGGTCTGACCGAACAGGCCGCCCAGTTCCCGGATGAGTACCTGGTCGACAGGGCGGCCGGCGGCGACCAGCCGGGCATAGCCGGCTCCCATGAGGAGATCGAACTCACCGGGGTTCGCCACCGACCACTCCAAGACGGCGCGCGTGGCCGCGTAGAGCCGGCCGGCGAAGTCCTCCGCTTCGATCGCTCCGGCTGCCTCGGCGACGGCAGACACGAAGTCACGGGTGATCGCTTCGTAGAGAGCGAGGGTGAGGCCGGCCTTGCCCTCGAAGTAGCGATACAGCGCGGGTGGGGTCACCCCGACCTCTCGGGCCACCGCTGAGAGGCTGAGGGCCTCAACGCCCTGTGTGGCGATGAGCCGGCGCGCTGCTGCGAGCGCTTCCTGCTCCAGCTCGGCGCGCAGGCGCTCGCGACGTGACGTCGGTCGATCGGCATTTTCCTCGGCGAAGGGTCGCATTCGTGCCTCTCTGTGACCTGGAACGGGACAAGTCGCCTACTGGGTCGTGGAGTTGACAGTACGGACCGAGTTGCAACGACGCCATGTTATGTGGTTAATACTCTTCACTCTGTTGATGGGTGTCACGCCTCAGCCTGGCGCCGTGAAGGGATAGCGCATGATCACGCAAGGCAGACGGGGCCGGTGGCTCAGTGGCCTGCTGGCACTCGCACTACTGGCCGGAGGCGGGGTGACCCTCTGGAAGACCCACAGATCCGCCAACACCCGCCTCACGATCGAGATCAAGGGGCTTCCGGGCAAGGCCCACCCCACCGTCACCGTCACCGGGGCCGAGGGGTTCAAGCAGTCGGTCACGGCCTCCACCACCCTGTCGGTACCTCCGGGAACCGTCCGAGTGACACCAGCACCGGTCAAGGCCTCCCATGCCACCTACTACACCCCGGACGACGTGCTCACCGCCGTCGCTGACAGAGGCGAGTCGTCACGCGTCACGGTCGACTACCGCATCGCCGTCTCCGACAGGACCACGGTCCTGGATCCCGAATCGACCGGTCTCCTGGAACCGCCGAGCAGCTCCCAGCTGGTGTTTGCCCGCGCGTCCCGGGATGCCCGGTCGCTGAGAAGTGGTGACTTCGTCGTCGCCGCAGAGACGCCGCTGACGCCCGACGGCCTGGTGCGCAAGATCCGGAGTGTGCGCGAGCGGGACAGCCGGCTCATCGTACGGACGGAAGAGGCGTCCTTGCGCGAGGCGATACCGAAGGCCGTTCTGCGTTTCGGCACGCCGGACAAGGACCAGGAGGGTGGGCCTGCTCTCGCCGCCTACGGAGCGCCTCTGCGGTCACCTGCGGATCCGGAGCCCGAGGGCCAGTCGGAAGGCACGCTCAAGCTGGACACCATGGAAGGAAAGGGCAAACTCAAGGGTCTCAAGTGCGGTGCTTCCCTGCCCCTGATGAAGGCTGAGAACAACGGCATCGTCGTCGGCATGGACGGGACCGACATCGGCTGGACCCAGAGCACCGTGACCATGCACGTGAAGGAGACGACCAAGCTCACGCTCGGCTCACCCGTCTCCACCCATTGCACCTACGACATGGAACTCGGCCGGATGCGCGCCCCGTACGTCACCGCACAGCTCTTGAGGGTCGGCCCGTTCAAGGTGGTCCCCGAGCTGTCCTGGCGTTTGGGCGGCGAGCTGAAGGGGGGAGCCGGCGCGAAGATCGAGTACAGCAACCCCATCGACTACCGAGTCACGGCTCGGATCGGGCAACAGGACAACTCCGTCACCACGACCGGTTGGCCGCCCAAGCCCACGGTCGATCTGGTCGGAGCGGCCGAGTTCAAGGCCAAGGCGACGCTGGGGTGGCGGATCACGCTGGAAGCCAGCCCTGTCATCGACCTGCTCGTCGCCGAGGTGCATGTCGGCACAGGAATGGCACTGGAGTCCGAAATCGACGTGCTCAAGGAGAACGCCAAGGTCAAGTTCTTCGCCGAGGGCACCGCAGGCGTAGGCATCATCCCGGGCCTTCTCGGCGAGGAACGATCCGCCGAAATCGCCTTCCCGCTCGGTAAACCCACGACGATCTGGGAGTCGGGCCCCGGTGAAGTGGCGGCTGCCAAACCCAAGGCGGACCCGTCGAAGGCGAATCATTGTCCGACCTCCGCCCAGCTGAAGGCCGCCGTAGCCGCCACTCTCCGGGCCCCTGCGGACGTGTACCTCGGAACCAGCCGATGCTGGTCCAGTTGGTCGGCCGTCGTCTGGTCCGATGCCCCGGCGTCGGATATGGTCACCACGAGCGTCTTCACCCGTACAAATGGACAACTGCATCTGGCCACACACCTCGTGCCGGTGCTGGATGATCCGGAGGATCCGGACTGGCTCCGCGACTGCCGCGAACTCCGGGGCAAGAATCCTCCCGCCGATGTGATCGACTTCGTCGGATGTCCGACGTCCACCAAGGCGCCGTCCGGCACCATTGACGGAGCCGCAGCGTTGCGTCGCATCGAGCAGGAGAACTACACCAGCACGGTCACGGCGGACGAGTTGGCGGGCATGCCCGGCCCACTGCGAGCGGTCCCGGTCTCCTGTGTCGGCAGTGCCAATGGCAACTGCTCCGGTGTGTTCTTCTTCTACGGCGACAGGTACGCAGGGCGCGCCTTCGCCAGCCAGCTTCGGATCTCGGCCCAGACCGGCACGGAAGTGACACTCAGTCGGCCGGTCTTCAAGGACAGCGACCCCACTTGCTGTCCATCGGGAGGAAATGAGACGGCCCACGTTCGCTGGAACGGCACCACTATCGTTTCCACTCCGTCCCTGCCCGACTTCGAGCCGGCGAACGAGCCGCTGTAACGCGTTGGTCCGCCGGGTACCGGTGTGGGGTGGTGTCACGTGCGATGTGGCACCACCCTCATGCGTCCGACGCTCCGACGCACCGGGCGGCGGGCACGGCGGTGTCGTCGAACTGTTCCGGGACGCGCGGTTGTCAGGACGGGACCGCGCGATCGCCACCGGATGAGGGCGTGGAGGTCAACGTGGCCAGGTAGTCGTCAAGGAGCTCGGCCTGGCGGTGAGGCGGGTACGCCCCGGGGTCGAACAGCGCCTGTACCACCAGACCGAGCACGAAGGACTGGGCGCCGGCCGCGATGCGGGCCGGGTCGCCACCGGGCAGTTCGCCGAGCTGTTGGGCTGCGGCGACCAGGTCGCGCAGCTTGTCGCGGCTCCGCGCGTACTTGCGGGCGTAGTCGCCGCGCAACGCGGGGTCGGCGAGCGCGGCGTCCCAGGAGGACACCCAGATCCGGTTGCTGTCAGTGGCCTCGTCGGTCAGCGGCAGGATGTCCAGCAGCGCGGCCCTCACGGCGGACAGGCCCTTGTCGGCGGCGCGCCGGGGGCGGGAGGCGCTTCGCCGTTCGAGCAGGTCGAGGGCGTACGCAACCAGGTCGCGTTTGGCGGGGAAGTAGTGGGTGAGCAGGCCGGTGGTGGCGTCGAGTTCGGCGGCGACGGCTCGCATGGTCAATCCGCCGAAGCCGTGCGCGACCAACACCCGCCAGACCGCCTCGGAGACATCGCGCCGGCGAGCCTCATGGTTCCCCTTGGTGCGTGGCATGCTGCTACGGTACATAATCGTAACGCTTGTTATGTGAATGGGGTCATCATGTTTTCCCTTTCCTTGCGGGACAACGCCCGCCTCCGCCCGCTGGAGATATGGCATGCCGAGGAGTTCGCCGCCCATCTGGACCGGGCTCGCGAGCACATCCGGCCGTGGGTCGGGCCGGGGTTCGTCACCGTCGACCTCGACGGGGCGCGGGCCACGCTGCGCCGGTACGCCGAGCGTCAGGCCGCGGACGGCGGCCGCCTCTTCGGTATCTGGCTCGACGGAACACTGGTCGGCGGCGTGATGTTCGTGGAGTTCGACACCGGCTTCGGTTCCTGCGAGATCGGCTGCTGGCTGGAGCCGGCCGCCGAGGGCCACGGCCTGGTCACAGAGGCGTGCCGCGCGCTGCTGAAATGGGCGTTCGCCTCCCGGGGGATGCATCGCGCCGAATGGAACTGCCGAGCCGACAACGAGCGCAGCTCCGCGGTGGCCCGGCGGCTCGGCATGACGCTCGAAGGCGTACGACGCGAGTACTGGCCCTACGACGGCACCCGTCACGACAAGCAGATGTGGGCGATCCTCGCCCACGAATGGCGAGACCGTCACCAGTGACCGGACTCCCCGCCACGCACCCACGGCGGTAGCCGTGGGCCGACGCGGTGAGGCCGAAGGCGACCTGCAAGGATCGCCGGCTTTTCGGGGTGTCCGGGCTGTCCGACTCATGGGCCGCACCTCCGCCCTGAAGGACGGAGCACTGCGAATGATCCCGGTAGCAAAGGACCTCCGTACACCGGGGGATCCACTGCCTGCCCCCGGTGCCGCCAGGCCGCGCCGTGCCCGTCCACGTCCCCTCCCCGGAAAGACCAGCGTGCCCAACAAGACCACACCGAACGCCGCCGGACGCCTCCCCCGGCAGGCCGCGCCCGGCGGACGGACTGCCCACTACCGCGCCGCCCTTCGCCGTACCCCCGTCTCCGTGTGGAACGACGACCTCTCGGACTGGGCTGCCGCCCTGACGTACTACGCCATCCTGGCCCTGCTTCCGGCGCTGCTGGTCACGGTCGCCCTCATCAGCGTGGCCAACCCCCGGGCCACCGACGCGCTGATCACCGACATCACAGCCATCGCCCCCGCGGAGTCCGGTGCGGCGCTGCGCGAACCGCTGGAGTCCGCGGCCAAGGACCACGGTGCGGTGTGGCTGCTCGTCGCGACGGGAACCGTCAGCGCCGTGTGGTCCGCGTCCAGCTATCTGGCCGTCTTTCGCCGCGCGCTCCACGCCCTGTACGGCGTACGTGACACTCGGCCCGCGTTGCGCAAGGCGCACATCATCGTCGTCAGCGCTGTGGGGTTGCTGCTGCTCCTCATGGCCAGTGCGTTCGCCCTGGTGCTGACCGGGCCGCCGGCTCACTGGCTGGGGCACCGGTTGGGCCTCGCGGATGCCACCGACACGCTGTGGGCGGTGGCGAAGTGGCCCGTGCTGATGTTCCTGGTCGCCTGCCTGATCACGGTACTTTTCCGTACCGGTCCCGCTGCGGCCGGCGGCTTGCGGCGGGGGTTGCCCGGCGGGGTGCTCGCCGCGTTGCTCTGGCTGGTCGCATCGGCCGGGTTCGCCGTTTACGCCACCCGCATCGGTTCCTACAGCCGGCTCTACGGGTCACTCGCCGGCGTTGTCGTCTTTCTGGTCTGGATCTGGTTCACCAATCTCGCCCTGCTGGCCGGCGCCCAGTTCAATGCCGAACTGGCACGGTCGGTGCACAGTCGCCCCTGACACGGGCTTCTTGACGAAGGGTGTGCGCTCGGTCGGTGTCCACCCCGAGGGATGGTGGCGTGTCACCCAGTACCTCATCGACGATGCCCACGTGGCGCGCTGCGCCGGATCGACACTCGCCATCATGTTCATGCCGGGGAACTGCTGCCTTGTCACCACGGGCACGGCTCGGGTCACCGGGGCAGAATCTGCTCGCCGTACCGTTCCTTCGTACAGACCGAAGTCGGCGGACGGACGGCCTCGGGGAGTGTCAGGTCCCGGCGGACCGCTTGCTGGTCACACGACGATGCAGGTCATGGCCGCCCACAGCAGGGGTGAGTGCTCGATGCGGCCGCCGGCGCGCCAGTGGTCGAGCTGCTCGCGCTGCCAACGGCCGAGCCGGTGTACGGGGTCGCGATGCTCGTGGGCGGCGTCGACGGCAATGATCGCTTCCGACAGGGGGCGTACGGACTCGGCCAGGCCGGCCAGCCGGTGGAAGGCGAAGCTGGTGGGCAGCACCCAGCGGGTGGCGGTGACCAGCTCGGCACCGTTGTGGATCATCGCTGTCGCCAGGCCGAACGACTCGGCGAACCGCAGATCGCCGCCGCTCTCGCAGCCGATGAGGGCGACACGGGGCGGCGCGGGCCAGATCCGCGCACCCGGCTCCCCGTCCGCGCGCAGGGGAAGCGTGCCGAGCAGCAGGTCCTTGGCGGACAAGGGCCGATGGGTGCGGATCGGCTCGGCCAGGCCGTCGGTCCCCGGACCGCAGCACAGATGGAGCGTGCCGTCCTCGCTCTGCCCGCCCTCGACCGGAGCGCCGCTCACGTGCCCGACGTACATCAGTCTGCGTGCCCCCTTGCGGAGCACTTCGCTCAGCCAGTCCCGGTCCAGGTCGCTGCGGCGGAATGCCTCGGCCGGGGTGGCGACGGACGGTACGACGGCGCCCGTGTCGAGGCGGCTCCGGACGAACGACAGCACCTCCGGGTCCGAGCCGGGCGGTCCCAGGACCGAGCCGAGCGAGGAGTCGGCCCGGAATCCGGGCACCCGGGGGTCGAGGACGAGAACGACCGTGTCGGCGTCGGTGTCCGCGTCCGGCGCCGGACGCGCGGCGGGATCCTGCCGCTGCAGCGACACCGGGACGGTGGTCACGACGTCCGCCAGATCGATGAGCCGGACATCGCCGTCGACGGCGAGCAGTTCCCAGGGGACCTGGGCAACCCGGGACGACGGCTGAATCCGTATCAGCGGACGGCCCGCCCGCGCCGACACCTGGCGTATCTGCGCCGTGAGCCCCTCCGGCCACAGCGCCTCGGCCAGCATCCGCGCGAGCCGGTGTTCGGTCCGCTGATCGGCCATCGCTCCCGAGTCGAACGCTCGCCGTACCCCCTCCGCTCCGCCGCCCGCCCCCGGCAGCGCGGCGGCCAGCGCACCCACCGCCCGGTCGACTTCGTCACCGGGCCCGCGGCCGGTGCCGAACCCCCGGGCGCCGCCGGCCCACGTCCAGGTCATGAACAGGTCGCCGGCGTCGGCGAGCCGGACCTGGACCACCGGGCGGCTCGTCAGGTCGTCGGTGATCCAGAAGGGCACCTCTTCCTCGTTCACGATCGGCCGGTGATAGCGGAACTCGGCCGCCTCGATGTACTCCTGGAGTGCGACGCGGCCGGATTCCGGCGACATTCGCACCTTCGGCGGCGGCGCGACACGCAGGCCGGCGGAGGCAGCGGCCTCCGCCGCCACTCCCCCGAGCGTCATCGGGCCGTAGACGTGCCCGTAGGCCTTCATGGCCGCACTCGGGAAGACCGATTCGGCGGCCTCGGCCGACTCGGGGGGTGAGGGGCGCGTCGCGGGCAGCGGCGTACGGTCCAGGGCCAGGGAGACGCCCGCGCAGCGGTGTTCCACCAGTTCGAAGAGCAGCCCCTGGTCCTGTCGGCGTACGGCGAGGCGAAAGACCAACCGCATGGCTTCGTCCGCCAGTTCAAGCCACTGACTGCGCGCGTGGGCGGTGACGAAGTCGTAGCGCGCCGCTTCCAGGGCCAGTGCGGCGGGAAGGGCGAGGGAGAGTGCGGTGCCGATGGACTCCGTCTCGTGGTCGCCGTGGTGCGTGAGGTTCAGGTTGTGCTCAAGGGTTTTCGCGAGCATGAGGTCGACCTGTGCACACCGCTCGTACACCTCCCGCGCCTGATACACCTCGCGGGCCTCATGGGCCAGCCGCTTCATCGCCTCGATGTCGCCCCGGTCATAGGCGTGCTGGGCGCCCAGCAGCATGGTGTCGGCGGCGGCGATCGAAGCGCCGAGTCGTTCGAACCGGGCCAGGCTCGCTCCCAGCAGGTCGTCTGCGTCGATGGTGTCGCCACGCCGGCCGGCGAGAAAGCCACGGGCCTGTTCACAGACCGCCAGGTCACCGAACCGCCCCTGCCGCTCGAAGACCGCGGATGCCTCGGCGAACAGCCGCTCCGCGAGGTCGAGGTCGCCCCGGTGCATCGCCGCGTACGCCCGGTGGGCGACCAGTGACTGCAGCTCACCCGTGTCCTCCATCGCCCGGAAGCCGTCCTCCGCGCGGGCGAAGTAGTCCTCGGCCGGGTCGAACCGTCCGGTCGAGGCGCAGATCAGGCCGAGCGCGGTCAGCAGCCGCGGCACGGTCTCCATCAGGGTCTCCGGCAGGGTGGACAGCAGCATCAAGCCCTGCTCCTCGGCCGATCCCCACTCGCCCCGATCCATCAGCAGATGCACCCGGTTCAGGCCGAGTTCGGCAGTACGCAGCGCCTCGGGATCGTCGAACTCGGGCAGCCTGACCGCCGCCTCGTCCAGACACCCCAGCGCCTCGTCCAGGCGCCCGGTCCTGCGGAGCAGGTCGGCCCTGGCGAGCAGCGTCTTCAGCAGGATTTCCAGCCACAGTTGACGACCACGCGGCCCCATCGGCACCGACGCGGTGCCGTCGAGCAGGCCGCGGGACCGCTCGACGGCTTCCTCCGCCCCGACCAGGTCCGTGGCGGTGAGCCGGACACTCGCGATGTCGGACAGCAGGTGCGCCCGCAGGAACCGCACATCGGGCGAGTCCTCGATGGACTCGGCCACGGTGAGCAACTCCTCGTAGACGGCGCACGCGGCCCCTGGATCGGCAGCCAGCTGATGCTCCTCGGCCAGGGCGAAGCCGCTGTCGAACGGTTCCCCGTACAACTGCGTCACCGCTGCGTTCTCCTCGTCCTCGTCCGGCATCCGTCAGTAGTCCTCGCCGGTGGCAAGCGCGGCGATCTCGGCAAGGAACAGCCCCGAAGACGCGTCGTGCGGCGACGCGTGGTGTGCCGGAGGCTGTGCCGCGGTTGCAAGTCGCCGCCGGACCAGCGCGCGGATCGCGTCGCGGTCTTCGCGGCCTTCGGGACCCGGACCCGGGTCGAATCCGGGCAGCAGGACACCCACCTCGAAACGCGGCGGCATCGCCCCGGCCGGCAGGGGCAGGTCCAAATCCGCCCGGCCGGTCCACATGTCGTCCCTTCTGGCGAGGACCACCCGGTCCGGGAGGCCACCGTTCACACGGACCTCCGCGACGAGGGACGCACCGCCGGCGGGTGCCGCGACGTGTGCGACGACCTCGACCTCGATCCGCCGTCGCGCGCCGAGTGCGCGAGCGGTCCAGGACACCGCGTGCTCGGAAGCGTCGACGAAGCCGGGCGGGTAGCGGTGCCAGTCGTTGGTCCCTGAGCCCCGGGCGATCACCCGGCCGCCGGTGAGGAGCGGTTCGCCCGCCGCGAGTGCGTAGCCGTCGTGCCGTGCGAACAGCGTGCCGGGGCCGGCCGGCGTAGCGGCTGGACGGCCCTGGTCCAGGGATGAGCGGAGGCGGCGCAGCACCGGCCCGTCCAGCCCGGCGCTGTCCGCCGCATTGTCGATCAGCCGCAGGACGCTCTCCAGGTGGCGTGCCGTGTCCGCCGGCTGTGATGCCGTGCGCCACCACTGGATCAGCGGGTCGAGGGCGGCCTGATGCTCCTCGATCAGTTCGGCCGCGCAGTCATCGGGCTGATCGCCGAAGTCGTCGAACAACTGATGGCACCGGTGGGTGAGTGCGGCCAGCTCCAGGCCGAGCACGTCCGGTTCGAGCGCCGGTATCCCGTCCGCGTACGACGCCGGCCACCACCGGGACGCCCAGTGCCCGAAGCCGAGCCGGGCGGCGCCGCCCGCGAGAGCGGTCATGTCCGCCGTCACCCGGACACCGGCCGACTCCCCTGCCGCGCAGGCGTGCACGGCAGCGGCGGTGCGCTCACCGTAGACCGCCCACAGCCACTGCTGCGCCCGCCCCACGTCATCCACCTCCGCCACCGGCAATCCCGGTTCCCCGAGGACGGGCCAGACCAGAACCGCGCCCGCGACGTCGAGAACGGCCCCGGTGAAGCCGGGACCCGCGGCAGCCACGCCGCTGCCGTCGTCGGCCCGGCCGACGACAGGGCCGGAGGCGACCCGGATCGTGCCGTCCTCGCCCCGCGCGACATGGACGTCGATGCCTGCCTGCGCCATCACGCGCTGCTCCGCTCGGTCGCTTCCGCGGCAGTCGCCGACAGCGTGCGCAGCGCCGACCGGACCCTGGCTCGGTGGTCCATCATCACCGAACGGGCGACCCCGTCGAGCACCGCCCAGGCCGACGCGATGTCGCCCAGCGGTGCGTCGCGGACATCCCGCCCGTGCAGCCGCACCCACAGCCGCCGCATGTAGGCGGTCCAGGGCGTACGGAGGTCCTGGGCGAGCGCGTCCAGGACGCCGCCGCCCGGGTCGGGGCGGGGAGAAACGGTCATCCGGCGTGCACGAAGAACCGAAGCCTCCCGTCGCCAGCGGCTGTTGACGGTCCGGTGCGCCGCTGTCCGCCCCAGCGCGGAATCCCCGCTGCCCAGCGGGTCGAGACCGACCGCGAGCCGGCCGCCGAGGACCACGGCGACGCGCAGGCTCTCGTCGTACAGACCGAGCGGAGCGCAACTGCGTCCGATCTCCCGCTTCACGAGCTCGGGCACCGTCGGCAGTTCCTCGCGCCGGGCCGACGACTGCAGAACGACGAAGAGCCGCTCGAAGAGCGTGCGGTCCAGTGGCGCGGGAAGCGTGGCCGTCGAGGCACCCAGCCCCGCCTCCGGACACGGCGGCACCGGCCACACGGTCAGCCCCAGATGCACAGGGAGGTCGTCGCGGCCCCAGACACCGCTCGTGTCCGCCCACAGGGCCCGGCCGAACAATCCTCCGTGTCCCGCCTCGACCATGGACGTGTACTCCGGCGAGTTCCGCGACCGCCCCGGCGCGCCGCAGGCTTCCAGTACCTCGGCCGCGCGTGCGACTGCCGCGACCGCGTCGGCGGATGGGGCCGGCTGATGACTCCCCCACGCGGTGGCCAGTTCCCCGTCGAGCCGGGCGCGCCGGGCAGCGTCCGCCAGATGGTTCTTCAGCACTTCCACCGTGCGTCCGCCGGCCGCGCCGACCACGTCCTCCACCACTGCCCTGGCCACGGCGTCCGCACCGGCCGAGGGCTTTCCGTGCTCGGTGGCCAGCTCGAAGCACCGCTGGAAGTACAGGTCCTGGGGGTTGCCCGCCACGATGCCCAGAGACCGGCGGGTCCTCTTGAGCAGCGTGAACCACTGTGCCGTCGCCTCAAGACGCGTACCCGACTCCTGGATCAGCGCGTCCAGGCGCGCGGCGTGCGCCGGTCCGAGGAAGTCCACCGCAAGTTCAGGATGCAGCGCCGGCCTGACGATCAGCGGTAGCACGATCAGCTTGACCGTCCGGGTCAACGGTGCGCCACCGGGGCCGCTCAGCGACTCCAGCCCCGGCCCGAGGCCACGCCAGGCCCGGTCGATGACCATGGCGCGCGGTCGGCGCTCGCCGGTCTGCTGGCTCGGAGGCGGCATGTGAGGAGAGTACGTCGTCCGGAACGGGCGGGCGAACCTGGGATCGGTAGGTGTCCCCGGCCGCTAGCGTCCACACCGTCAGGCCGGGCCGACGGCGAGGAGGGAACCCATGACCAGGACGGTCAACCGCGCGACACGGGCCGTGGGACGGTCACCTCGGTCGCCGGGCAACTCATCGGCCGCCCCGGCGGATCGTCGTACGAGGCGACCGTCCAACGGTCTTTCCCCGCCCGCCTGACCGGCCGCGTACAGGGCGGCCGCTCCGTCACCGTCCCGTACCTGTCGAACGCCGATAACGAGGTGGCCCTCCGGCTGCCCGCCGACCCCCGCGTCCGGACCGCACCGGACATCACCAGAAGGAGAGCCTCATGGGAATCTTCGGGAAACGTCGCCAGACCCGCGAGGAGCGGGCGGCCGAGATCGCCGGCAAGGTGGCCGGCGGCAAAGGCTTCTACGGCCGCGCCACGCGTGCATTCCTCGGGAACGAGGACTTCACCAGACTCCAGCAGTCGATCGGTGCGTACAACTCCGGCCTGGATGCCCGGCAGTTGGTCGCCATGGGAGCGCCGACCATACCCGCCGTCGTCGTATCGATCAGCGACACCGGCAAGCTGGTCAACTACGACCCGGTCGTCGACCTGATCCTGCAGCCGTCCGGGACCACCGACCGGATCACCCTCCAGACCATCGTCTCCAAACTGCGGATCCCTCGCACCGGCGACCAGGTGCTACTGGTGTCCGACCCCGCCCGGCCCGGCGGTTACCTCTATGCCGGGGACGGCGTCGCACCGTGATCCCGACGCCGTTGCACGAAGCGCCGGCGACCGATTCCGTCCTGCTCTCCTTCGACGGCCGGGTGCTGGAGGTGTTCGGCTATGTCGACGCCGCCCGGTACCACATCTGGGAGGAGCCTCGTCTGGAGTTCCGTC
The DNA here is from genome assembly GCF_900091955.1 of Streptomyces sp. Ncost-T10-10d. GTDB lineage: Bacteria > Actinomycetota > Actinomycetes > Streptomycetales > Streptomycetaceae > Streptomyces. Next base: position 60,941 of record NZ_FMDF01000157.1, on the reverse strand, counting down.
CCGGCCGGAGCCGCAGACTGACGATCACCACCAAGCACGGCAGACGCCACTCCATCCTGTACGACCCGCACCGGCTCGTCGGCCTGCAGGCCCTGGCGGACCGGCTGGCGCGGAGCCGACCCGAGGGCTCGGAGCGCTGACATGGTCGATGACGGGGACAACGGCGGGATCGGCCCCAAGCCGCAGATGACACAGATATCGCAGATCGGCCTGTGGGAAGCCAACGTCCCTCTACATCATTGCCGCGGTGATGTGCCTGTGCGGTCCGGTCATGCTGGGCTTCGCCCTCCTCGCCGGCGCGGAGCTCACGGTCATGGGCATCGTGTTCACGGTGGTCTTTGTTCCCCTGGGCCTGGCGTTCTGGGGCAACACTGTCGTCGACAGAGAGCACAACCGGCGGCTCGACGCCGTGGGTGTTCCGGCGACCGCGGAGATCACCGACCTGACCGACTTCGACTGGAGCGGGGAGGAATCCGGCGTCGCGGTCGGTCTACGGGTCAGCGGGCCGGGGTTGCGGACGTTCGAGACGACCTGGAAGCGCACGCACCATCCCGCCCTGCGCGTGGGTCTTCGGCTCACAGCCGTCGTCGACCCGTCGGGCGGCCGGTTCCGTGTCGAGTTCTGAGCGGGCACGCCTGCGGAGGAGATGGGCGGCGGGGACGGCGCGGCGGCGAAGTCGGCTCAGGGGCCCCGGTCGGTCGGTGGGGGTCGGCGCAGCACCGGCTCCAAAGGTTCCGCGAGGTCATGGCCGTCGTCATCGGAGCGTACGGCGTCGAGCATCCGCGGTTCCCCCTCAACCGCCTTCCCCGCATCCGGACAGCGGGGTTCACCCATGCGTGCGCGGCCGGTGTGCTGGGTGCGCGGCCGAAGCGTCCCGCGGGCTGCCTTCCGCGGAGAAGGGGCAGGGGCTCGGATGAGCAGTGACGAGGTACTGGCGCTGTGGTGGGTGGTGCCCGCGGGGCTGGCGCTGCTCGGCTACGGGCGCTCGCTCGCCGGAGTGACCCGGGCCCAGCGAGCGGTATGGGTGAAGGCGCGGATCGTGGAAGTGGGGCAGCCGGCCCACGGCGACTCCGAGAAGCCCGGGATACCGGTGACATTCGCGTTCCAGGACCCGGCCACCGGGCAGGAGTTCACCCTGCCGAACGCAGGCAGGCACGGCGACGCGATCCGGGAAGCCTGGGTGGGCCGGGAAGTTGACGTGCGCTACCCCCCGGGCAACCGCACCGGTTCCTCGTCGTGTTCGACACCGTGGGCGAGAAGAGCGGACGCAACGGCCCCAACTGCGCGGTCGTCCTGCTCTTCATCGGGCTGGTGATCCATGCGACCGTCGTCCGGGGCTACCCGTGGGCACTGCTCGGCTTCGGTGCCCTGCTGACCGCCGTCGGGGCGATCAGCCCCGACATCCGCCTGGCGCGCGCCCGCAACGCCCTGCTGGCCTCGGCCGTCGCCGTCCCGGCCCGTGTCGTGGCCGTCACCAAGGACGTCCACACCGACGGTGAGGGCGGCGAGATCGTCAGCCACGCCCCCGTCGTCACCTTCACCACCCGTCAGGGCACGCACGTCACTGTCCTGTCCCGCGACGGCATCCCCGACCCGCGCCTGTCCCTCGGCCGCGACCTCACCATCCACTACGCCCCCACGGACCCGGCCGTCTACACACCCGACCCCGCAGCCGACCGTCGCTCCGGAGCGAGGAGCATCGCCTTCATCGTCGCCCTCCTGCTCACCGGAACAGCGGCGATCGTGATCGGCGCGGCCGCACTGTGAAACCTCGGGCCCCGGCACTCGCGTCGGGGCCACGCCGCTCCGCGGGGCCGGGCCTGTACGGGAAGGAAGACGATCCGTGCCGTGGGGTACGACCCCGACGGCGACGCGACAGGGCCGGCGCCGGAAGGCCGTGCCCGGCTTCTTCCAGCGGCATCAAAAAGGCGCCCGCCCTGGGCTCTCGTTCGTCAGGCGCCTTTCGCTGGAGCCGTCGACAGCAGAGCCGGAATCATGTTGTGACTCCCCTTCTCTCCCACCGCCAAACCGTTCCTGACCGGCAGTCACGGAGCAGAACCCGGCTCACCCCTCACGTGCTTCGGCTCGGCTGACACGATCCCACTCCAAGCCGGAAGCAAGCTCGGTCCGGGTCAGGACGTGTTCCCGTCCCCGCGACGATGTCGCGCCATCCGGTGACGCGGTCTGTCCCAGAAGGGGCATGGAGATCATTTGCCATCGCCGGTCAGGCGGACATGTCGGACGAGGCTCGGCCGAGTTCGCGGACGAACTCCTGCGCCCGGGACCATTCACCGTAGCCGGAGGCAGGGTTGAGGTGTCCGACCGGGCCGAGGTCCACGAGGCGGCTCCCCCACGCCCGGGCGAGACCGGCGACGTGATCGACATCGGCCAGGGGGTCGTTCGTGCTCGCCGCGACGATGCTGGGGAAGGGCAGGGGTGTCCGTGGCGTCGGCATCCAGCCGTTTTCGCGCAGGACTTCCGGGGTGGGATAGCCGTCCGGCAGCGGGGTGACGAAGTCGGGCGGCGTCGCCAGCAGCGCCCCCTTGACCGGACGCCGGTGTCGCTGCGCCCAGTGCACGGTGGTCATCACCCCTGCACTGTGGGCGACCAGTAGGACGGGGCCGGAAATGTCCGACAGCGCCTCGTCCAGTGCGGCAACCTGGGCGTCGCGGCTCAGCCTGTCCTTCTCCAGCGGGGGAACGGTTCGGGCGTCGGCGATCCTGTCGGCGAGGACCGTCTGCCAGTGGTCCGGCACGTGATCGCGCAGCCCGGGGACGATGACGACCGTCGGCAGTGTGCTGAGACTCATGACTGCAACTCCGGAATCCTGAGCGCCAGGTCGGGGAGCAGCCCCAGGCGGCGCAGATCTTTTTCGTAGGAGAACTTCCCGATGGTGAAGGCCACGCCGCCCGCGAGCGCGACGAGCGGGATCAGCCGCAGTGCGCCGAGCAGGCCCAGGTGGTCCGCGAGCATGCCCGTCACCGCGGGTCCGGGAGCCAGCCCGAGCAGGCTGTTGGCCAGCGTAAGGGTGGCGAAAGCCGTCGCCGCGATGGCGGCTGGGGTCAGATTGGCCACCATGGCGGCCGCCGGACCGGCTGTACCGCCGGCCACCAGGGTCCCGGCCGCGATCAGCACGAGCTGCAGCGGGCCGGCCGGCAGGTGGAATCCCGCCGTCAGCAGCACGAACGACCCGAGAGCGCAGACGATCGCAACGATCCACTTCCGGGCCGCGGCCTTCCGGCTGAGGCGGTCCGCGACGATCCCGCAGAGGATCATGCCAATGCCGCTGATCAGCGCGAAGGCCCCGGCGGCCAGGCCGGCCTTCGCAGGAGGCATGGCGTAGTACCGGTTGAGGAAACTGGGTATCCACGCGAGCAGGGCCATCGCGATGAACATCTGCAGCCCGCTGCCGATATAGGCGCAGACCACGGAGACCGAGGAGAACAGTCGCGGCAGCTGGGTCCGGATGGAGGCGCGTTCGCCGGACATGGCGCTGTTACGGATGGACGCCGGGCCCAGCCTCTTCTCGGTGACCACGAGGCCGTAGACCGCGGCCAGGACCAGCCCGAGGATTCCCATCGCGCCGAACGCCCAGCGCCAGCCATGCTCCTGGGCGATCACACCGCCGACCGACACACCCAGCACGGAGCCGAACGAACCCCCCGCCATGAAGGCTCCGGAGAGCGTGGCCCGCAAACCGATGGGGAACACGCTGAGGACCACCGCGATACCGACGCTCCCGTAAGCCGCCTCACCGACGCCCACCATGAACCGGCCCAGGAACATCTGGCCGTAGCTCGCGGAAATGGCGCAGCCCAGCGTCGCCAGGCTCCAGGCCGTCGCGGCGATGACCAAGGTCCTGACCCGGCCCCAGCGGTCCGCCAGGAGCGACAGGGGGAAGGTGAGCACACCGACCATCAGGGCCACGATGCCGCTGAGGGAACCCAGCTCGGCATCGGAGAGCAGCCATTGCGCCTTCAGCAGGGGAAAAACCGCGTTGAGGACCTGTCGCGACATGTAGTCGGACAGCAGAAGCCCAAAACCGAGGGCGAACACCAGCCAGGCATAGCTACGGGATACAGCCGGTGCGGCGGGAGACGTCCCTGGCACCTTTGTGCCGGCAGTGTGCAGTCCCATTGGCATCACCTCTTCGTCTCTGGTCAGGGCTCAGAAAGGTTCGTCGCCGACAATCCCCGCGCGCTCCATCTTGCGGACGGCGGGCCAGTAGTCCTGGACGGCGTAATGCTGTGTGGAGCGGTTGTCCCAGATGGCCACGCTGTTCTTCTGCCAGCGCCAGCGCACCTGGTACTCGGGGACGGCCGCCTGGCTGATCAGGTAGTTCAGGAGCCTGCCCGCTCCGGGCGCGTAGTCCTGGCCGAAGCGCACGTTCTCGGGTGTGTGGTAATTGACGAAGTGCGTGGTGAAGGCGTTGACGAAGAGAATCTGCTCGCCGGTCTCCGGGTGGGCACGCACCACCGGGTGCTCCGGGTCCGGGAAGCGGGCCTTCAGCTGATGGCGTTGCTCCGTCGGCATCACGGCACCGAAGGTCGCCTCGATGCTGTGCCGTGCGCGCAGCCCCGCGATCTGCGTCTTGATGTGCTCCGGCAGCCTACGATAGGCCTCGGCCATGTTGACCCAGATCGTGTCACCACCCACCTCTGGTGTTTCCACGCAGCGCAGCACGGCGCCCATGGGCGGGCACGCGCGCCAGGTTGCGTCGCAGTGCAGCGCGTTCTCGTAGTGCTCGGGTTTGCTGTCCAGATCCTTGTAGATGCGGACCAGCCCCGGGTGGTCGGGGTCGCTGCCGACCACCGGATGGTCCTCCAGCGGGCCGAAGCGCCCGGCGAAGGCGATGTGTTCGGCACGCGTGATGTCCTGGTCACGCAGGAACAGGACCTTGTACTGCAGCAGCAGCGCCTTGATCTCGGAGAACAGATCGCCGTCGCGTGCGGCATCGCCGAGGTTCACACCGGACAGTTCGGCGCCGATGGTGCAGGTCAGCGGCTCAACCTTGATCGAGGGACGGAGAACGCCCGGACGCACCAGGGCGGGCGTGTCTTCCTTCGGGCGGACGGTCTGGGGCATGTGCTCACTCCTGGGGGTCACGTGCGGGGCACGGCGAGCTCAGAGGACGAAGACGGAAGATCCCGTGGTCCGTCCCGCTTCCAGGTCACGATGGGCCTGTACCGCCTCCTGAAGGGCGTAGCGCTGGTTGGTCTCGATCTTGATGCGACCGGCCGCGACGTGCCCGAACAGCTCCCCGGCCAGGGCGTCCCGCTCCGCCGGCTCGGCGATGTAGTCGGCCAGCGCGGGGCGGGTCACGAACAGCGAGCCGTGGATGGCCAGTTGCATGGCGTCGAGCGGCGGGACTCCGGAGGCCGTGCCGAAACACACCAACAGGCCGCGGCGTTGCAGCGAGGCCATGGATCCGGCGACGGTGTCCTTGCCGATACTGTCGAAGACGACCGGGACGCCCTTGCCGTCGGTCAGTTCACGCACCCGCTCGGCCACGTTCTCGCGCCGGTAGTAGATGATGTGCTCGCAGCCGTGGGCGCGGGCGACCTCGGCCTTCTCCTCGCTGGAGACCGTGCCGATCACCGTGATGCCGAGCAGCTTCGCCCACTGGGAGACGATCAGACCGACGCCGCCGGCCGCCGCGTGGAGCAGCACGGTATCGCCGGACTTCAGCGGATGGATCCGGCGCAGCAGGTACGCCGAGGTGAGTCCGCGCATGGTCATCGCCGCGGCAGTCTCGCAGCCGATCTCGTCCGGCAGCTTGATCAGTGAATCCGCGGGCATGACCCGCTCCGTGCTGTAGGCACCCAGCGGACTGCCGGTGTAGGTCACACGGTCGCCCTCGGCGACATGCGTCACGCCCTCGCCCACGGCCTCGATCACGCCCGAGGCCTCCACGCCGAGCCCCGCAGGCAGTGGAGCCGGGTACAGGCCGGTACGGAAATAGGTGTCGGCGAAGTTGAGTCCGACGGCGACGTGCCGGATCCGTACCTCGCCCGGACCCGGGTCGCCGACGGTGACCTCTTCCCACCGCATGACGTCAGGGCCACCGGTTTCGTGGAATCGAATGGCGTGTACCAAGGCGTGCTCCGTTTACTCGTGTTGTGGGGCCGTGTGGGGGCGGCGGCGGGAATCCGTGCCGCCGCCAGTGGGGTCGGGTCAGCTCTTGAGGTCGCGCAGCATGGAACCGCGCCGGCCGGGGCGGCGGTTGGGCACCATGCCGAGCTGGGCCAGGGTCTCGTCGGCGTCCGAGTACACTTCGCCGATCTTGTAGATCTTCTTCGCCTCCTGCCCGGTGGCGATCTCACGCCCGAGCGCACGGGCGATCTTGACCATCTGCTCCACCTGTTCCACGGAGGACATCCGCTCGCCCTTGTGCCGCCACAGGTTGTCCTCGTTGCCCACCCGCACGTGCGTGCCGAGTGCGATGCCGATCGCGTTCATCGGCGCCACCGCACGCATGGATGCCTCGATGGTGAGCACGGCGCCGTCCGGGACGCGGCGGATGAACTCGATCAGGTCGGCCGGGTGCCGGCCGGCGAACCCGCCGCCGATGGCAACGTAGTTGAGCACCAGCGGCCCGCTGTAGATGCCCTTGCGGATCAGCCGCTCCACGGTCTCCAGCTGCGCCATGTTGGCGAGCTGGAAGTGCGGCTGGATGCCGTTGGCACGGAGCCGCTTGAGGTGCTCGAGGTAGAAGTCCGGCCCTGCCTCGACCACCATGTCCCGATAGGCCTTGTAGTAGCCGGACTTGGCGATCGAGGTGCCCTCGATGTCCTCGTCGTCGAAGAGCTCGACGATGTTCATCTGGTTGGTGTTGATCGCGATCGTCACCTGGTCGGGCCTGGGCGTGATCTCGGCCAGCATGTGGCGAGTGTCGTAGCTGAGCCACTTGGCGTCGCCACCCTCGTCCTCGGGGGCGAAGGAGATCGACCCGCCGATCTGCAGGACCATGTCCGGCACGGCCTCGCGCAGGCGGGCCATCAGCTCGTTGAACATGGAGATGCGCTTGGATCCGTGGCCGTCCAGCTCGCGCACGTGTATGTGGAGCACCGTGGCGCCGGCGTTGTAGCAGTCGACGGCCGCCTGCACGTGCTCGTCCATGGTGAGCGGCAGGTCGTCGGCGTCACCGGGCAGCCACTCCGGCCCGTAGGGCGCGGCCTGGATGACCAGCCTCTCCTGGTTCTCCGGGTACAGGGAGTCGTCGAAGAAGTGCATGGTCCATCTCCTTTGTCGGATGGGTCTTCACTCGCCGCACGCATCACTGCCTTCGATGCGAGGCCCAAAGGGCTTGCGAGGAGCGGACGCGGGAATGCAGACGGGGTTCCCGGGCTCGCCGGGGTATCGGAGTAAGATCAGCGGGCCCGGGAGGGGACATGTGGCTGCGAGCAGGGTTTCTGCCCGTCCTCGTGGTGTCGGTCCTGTCCCTTGCGGTGAGGCAACGTTAAGGGCGGGTTACGGCGCGCGCTTGACCGAAGGGGACAGAAGACTTACCGCTTGGGGACATGCCCTGCCTCGCGGCCGTCGTCCCCGGACCCAGGCAGGGTCATGCCGGGATGCGGCGTGGCCTGCCGTTCCACGCCCCAGAAACCTTGGTGGTCACTCCTCGCCGGAAGGCTGCTGCCTGGTACTGCGGACCCGCCACTCCCTCGGGCTGCAGCCGAACCGCTCGCGGAACCACCGCGAGAAGGCACTCGGTGCCGAGAATCCCAGGAGCCCGGAAATTTCCGTGAACGAGCGGCGTGGGTTCGCCACGAGCTGCTCCGCGAGCTGGGTACGTGTGGCGTTGAGAACGGCGGAGAATGTCTCGCCCGAGGCCGCGAGGTGCCGGTGGATCGTCCGCCGGTCGATGCCGAAGCTGTCTGCGACCTGCTCGATCGAACAGCGCCCGGTGGGCAGCAGGACTTCGATCAGCTCACGCACGCGATCCAGCACGGTGGTGTCCTTCGAGACCGCGATGGACTCGAAATACTGCCGGGCGTAGGTCCGCAGCAGCGGGTCCGACATGGGGTTGGGCGCCTTGAGATCGCTGGCGTAGAAAACGATCCCGTTGAACTCCCGGTCGAATTCCACCACAGGGCCGAAGAGTCGTCGGTGGGTACCGGGATCCGCCGGCGCGTCGTGCGTGAAACACACGGACAACGGCTGCCACCGAGCACCGAGAAAGCTGCGCAGGACCCCGTGGAAGGCGCCCACGGCCAGCTCCGTGGCCTGGCGGGCGGCCAATGCCTCACCCAGTTCGAGGCTCACCTTGAGGGTGGCCAGGCCGTTCGCCGCGGAGAGTCGGCTGCGGAGCATCTCGTTGTACATGTGCTCATGGCGGACGAGAAGTTCGAGGGCGCTGCGGACATCGGGCTCGTCGCGCAGGACCAGACTGATGGGGCCGAGATTGGAGAAGCTGCGTCGCTCGGCGAGGAGCAGGCCGAAGTCTCCACGCCGTGCGGCCGCCGCGGAGAGTTCGAGCAGCTGGGTGACCGCCGTGCCGGGGATCCATCTGTCCTGGACCGCGAGGCCGACAGGGTCCAGGCCCACGCGCTTCATCAGGGCCCGCGCATCGATGCCGAGCGACTGGCTGACCTCGACATAGTTGTTCAGCGCTGCATTGCGGACAAGAGGCTTCATGGGCGCGCTCCAGGGGGCTATGTCCCCAAGTGATAAGTGAGATGTCACGTCACGTCAAGCCGGCGGCCACGTCGTGACCTAGCGTTGCACCACCGCGGTGGGTCTCTCCGCCTGAATGCGGCGTCCCGGCGATCGGAAATCGAGCGGAGAACACCATCGCAAACAAGGAGCGAGGGCAAGCTCAGCATGCGCTACAACCGCTGCTACCTCGAATCCGCACAGCGCTTTCCTGATACTCCCCCCTTGGAGCCGACGGACGTGGAACTGTTCGACCTCGTCGACGCACTGGCAGAGTCACCGGAGCTCCGGCTCGAAGTCGACTTCGAGGTCGGCGACCTGCTGTTCCTCAACAACCATGCGGTTCTTCATTCCCGCACGGAATATGAGGACTTCACCGAGCCCGAACTGAAGCGCCACGTCCTGCGGCTGTGGCTGGCCATGCGGCAGGGACGCGGCCTGCCGCCCGGCTTCTGGGGACATCCGCGCAGCACCGGCGGCGGTCCCGGCCGCGGCGGGGTTGCCCCCCGCGACGTGATCGCGGCACAGAACTCCGTGGGCCTCGGCGGCTGCCGGCACCAACGGTGACCGCCGCCAACCCAGATCGAGGAGAAATCCGAATGAACAACCTCGCCACGCTCCTGACCGAATCCGCCAGAGCCGACGGCGACCGCGTCGCCGTTCGCCAGGACGAGATCGCCCTCACCTATGCCCAACTGAACGCCGCAAGTGCCCGGTTCGCCACACTGTTGCAGGCCAAGGGCGTCCGGCCGGGCGACCGCGTCGCGTTGATCATGCCCAACGTCACCTGTTTCCCGGTCGCGTACTACGGCATCCTCCGCTGCGGTGGCGTGGTGGTACCGATGAATCCGCTGTTGAAGGCCCGTGAAATAGCCTTCACTCTCCGGGATTCCGGATCGCGGATCGCGGTGACACTCCTGCGGTGCGCGGACCAGGTCGCCCTGGCCGCGGCGGAAGTCGGGGCCGACTGTCTGGTCACCGACTCGACGGCATTCGACACCCAGGTGCGGGCCACCGAACCGATGCCCCGCGTCGCCGACCGGGCCGAGGACGACACTGCCGTGATCCTCTACACATCCGGCACGACAGGAACCCCGAAGGGCTCCGAGCTGACCCATCGCAACCTGATGACCAACGCGGCCACCACGACCGAGACGCTGCTCCACGTCAGGCCGGGCGACGTACTGTTCGGGGGCCTGCCGCTGTTCCACGCCTTCGGGCAGACCTGCGCTCTCAACACCGCCGTCGCCGCGGGCGCCACTCTGACCTTGCTGCCGCGGTTCGAACCGGACAGGGCGCTGGAGATCATGCATCACGACGGGGCCACCATCTTCCTGGGCGTCCCAACGATGTACACAGCCCTGCTCCACACCACGATCCCCGACGGCTACGACCTCTCACGACTGCGCCTGGCCGTTTCCGGCGGCGCTTCCTTGCCGGTCGAGGTACTGCACGATTTCGAACAAGCATTCGGAGTCACGGTACTCGAGGGCTATGGGTTGTCAGAGACTTCGCCTGTCGCGTCGTTCAACCCCCCGGACAGGCCACGCAAGGCCGGCTCGATCGGCCTCCCGATCCGCGGGGTCGAGCTCAAGGTCGTGGCGGACGACGGCACCTCGGTGGGCCCGGGCGAAGTGGGTGAGATCGCGATCCGCGGCGACAACGTGATGAAGGGCTACTGGAATCGTCCGGATGCGACCGCGGATGCCATCCGGGACGGATGGTTCCACAGCGGCGACCTGGCCCGTGTCGACGAGGACGGCTACTACTTCATCGTCGACCGGAAGAAGGACCTCATCATCCGCGGCGGATACAACGTCTACCCACGTGAGATCGAGGAGGTGCTCTATGAACACCCGGCCGTCGCCGAGGCCGCGGTGGTCGGCGTGCCGCACGAGACCCACGGAGAGGAGATAGCCGCCGTCGTGACCCTCCGGGACGGTGCACAGATCACGGCCGATGAGATACGCGACCATGTCAAACAGCGCGTGGCGGCGTACAAGTATCCACGGATCGTCACATTCACCGACGCACTCCCCAAGGGAGCAACGGGCAAGATCCTCAAGCGGGAGATCGTCGTCCAGCAGAAGGCTTCCGCGGGCTGAACCGATCTGGTCCGACTGCGGCAACCGCAGAAACACGCTGCGTGCGCGGCACGGTGGGGCTTGTGGTCGACGGTCCGCGGAAGCCGGGCGTAAGAATCGTGGCTGATGCCTGCCAAGTCCTCGCTGTTCCGGCCTGGCGACGGCCGGATTCGGAGCCGCTCTTGGCGCTGTACGCTGCCACCGCCCGGCGCCGGCGCAGACGACGGGAGCGATGTGGCGCGGGCTGCGGGCTGCGGGCTGCGGGCTGCGGGCTGCGGGCTGCGGGCTGCCCACGATGGACGGCACGTGCCGGGATACCGGTGGCAGTCGTGCCACGCCGAGGGACGCACCCTCCGGAGGCGGAGCACCTCGGGGGGTGCCACGGCGTGGCACGGCCGCCCTGTCAGTTCTGGAGTTCCCCGAGCCAGCGCAGCGCGCTCCGGCTCGGCAGGAAGCAGTACTCTCCGCCGCGGGTGACGACGAAGCGCGGCAGTGGGGTGAGGCGCCGTCGCAGCGGCCGCCGGGGAATGGTGAGGCCGGTGACTCCGTCGTGCGATCCGGTGACGGGGTCTTTGGAGTTGCCCGCGCCGAAGAAGACGCCGTCGTTCATCCATTCCGACTGGACGAACTCGAACTGCCTCCCGAGGTGGGCTCCGATGAACGCGAACATCAGGCCGCGATCGGCGCCGTCGTCCTCCAGGACCCCCCTCGGGCAGCGGCGGGCCGTAGACGGCGCCGCGTCTGATCATGCGGTGCAGTCGCACTTCTCCCGCCACCGAAGCGTCGCGGGGGTTGGCCCGGCGGATGTGGCAGCCGCCGGGCGTGATGAATCCCGCCGGATCGTCCCGCTCGTACAGGAACGTGTTGCGGCGATCCTGGTCGGTACCGAGAGCGGGGTCGTCGTGCTGCGGACTGAGCGCGAGGGGGGCTCCGCTGCGCCAGCGTCCCATGATCTTGGCCGCGAGCAGTTCCTCGTCTTCGGGAGAAGTGGCGTTGTCCCGCAGATAGCGCCGGAACGCGGCGACGTCCTGGTGGAGCTTACGGAAGACCGCGTAGCTGCCGTTGCGCCCCAGCACCTCCGGCCGTGGGGTCTGGAGACCGCCGATCTCGTCCCGGTAGCCGAGCACGAACTCCCCGGCCTTCAGCGGCAGCTCCAGCCGGTTCGACCCGGCGATGCCGCTTCCTTCGACGGCTGGATGGCTGACGCCGTCGCGATAGCCGAAATGCTCGGTCTCGGTGGGCAGCGCGTAACAGTCCTGCCGCCAGATCGCGGTCACACCGGAAAGGTGGTCGTACGCGGGGCGGGCCCGATCGAGGGCCGCCTCCAGCCGTTGGGGGTCAGGCGCGACTGCCGTGAGCACCACATGGACATCCGGCGTGCCCAGCGGTGCTTCCCAGTTCTCGGGGCTGCTCTCACCGACATCGCCCAGTGTTCTGGCCCGGGCGGCCATCCCCTGCCGGAACTCCCAGGCGAACGTGTCCAGTGATGCGCGCGGCACACCCAGGGCCTCCAGACCCCGGCAGGAGACTGCGACACTGACCCAGGTGTCCCCCCGGGGGCTGACCGAGTCGGCGGCGGAGGTCACCACCGCGCTCGCACGCCGCATCAGCTCCCGCCCGGCCGCCCGGTCATCGACACGGAACACAAGGTAGGCCGCCGCGTAGGGAGTCGGCCGAGGGCTGAGAACCCCGCGCTGAATATCGTCGAGTTCCAACGCGACTTGCTTGGGCCCGCTCACGGTCGCCTCCCTGCGGCGCTATCTCGTAACGAGGTTCCGCCAGAATCTCCGCAGACTTTCGTCGCCGCCGAACAGCGAACTGAAGATCGTGGAGTCCGCCAGCAGCACGTCTCCGGCCCGCTCGCCGCTCGGAGGCATCCACAGGAACATGTTGAACTCGGTGTTGCCGGCCTCGGTGAACGGATGCGGCCTTGAGGTGTCGATCGGCTGCCTGGCCAGCACGTGGATGACATCCGGCTCGTCGGTCGTCACGGCGTAATGCGGCAGGTGCATATGGAAGTTGAAGTTGGTCACCCCTTCCAGCCACCCTTTCGCATCCAAGTCCCTCACCGTGGAGAGCGGGGCGATCTCGTTCTTCTCCCGCACCGCGGGGCGCAGTCCGTAACGGTTCTCGACCGGCACCGCGAGGCCCTGCATCAAGCCCCGGACGTGGGTGGCGAATCGCTGCTGGCGGGGGACCAAGCGATCTCCGTGATGGTGGTATTCCACGTCCCGTACGGCCAGATCGTCCGATGCCCCGACGTCATGGTGAGGCCCCAGGACCAGACAGGCGTCCTCCCGGCCGAGGAAGGCCCGCAGTGCCTCAACCTCCTCGGGCCGGGCCTCCTGCCCGGTGACCACGTGGTCCAGCCCGAACACGAAGAGAGTGTCGGTGTCGGCCAGTACGCGTTCGTCGAGCGGGGTCCGGAATCCGGCCTGGTCGATGCGCTGATACACGGGGACGGGGTGCCCGGTGACCTCCTCGACGAACTGCTGGAACGGCACCCAGGCCCAGAAGAACAATTCCAGCGACCCGGCGATGCCCTGCTGGAATTGCAATGGGTCGGACCACTTCGGATCCTCGTAGGCAGGCCACGCCACCCGCCTGACCTCCGTCATCGTGGAGAACCGATTGTCCAGCTCGGCCGGATTTCTGCCCGCCTCGGCGGGATAGCTCCACGAGACGTAGATGCTCACCCGTCGCCGACCAGGAGTGTATTCGCGCGGGACGTGGTTCTGGTTGTAGGTGCGCGCGGTCCTGACCTCGCTCATCTCGTCTCCGATCCACAATGGGACAAGCACACGACAGCCCGCTCTCACTGCAGCTGGTCGAGCATCTCCGACAGCGCACCCTTGATCCGCAGAGCCTTCTTGATCTCATCAGCGGACACGTACGGGTACTCCCCGTATTCGATGAAGCTCGGACAGTGGTGTTCGCGTACAAACCTGACGAACGCCTCAGGGTCTGTCCGCCAGTCCTCGGGGAATCCTTCGAGGTTCTCGAAGGCCGTGTTCACCCCCGCCCTGCCGAACAGCGCGATGGCGTCCTCGGTGTACTTGTCGAAGTCGGTGTCGAAGATCCCCTGATACATGAAGCGCGTGTCGTCGTCGAAGAGCACCCAGCGCAGGTAGTGCAACTTCAGTGGCGCGAGGAGATGGGGGTCTTCCTCCAGAGCCTCGGCCAGAGTGTGGCCGTAGGCACGCATCGCGTCGGCCCGGCCCGGCTTGACCTTCGCGACGATGGTGAACCCGTAACACGCCGGTGTCTTCGGAAACACGGGGCCGTATTTCCCCTGCTCGAGTTGGTCGATCTCGGGGATGACGGCCGCCTGCGGCTTGATCTCCATGTCCGCTCCTCCCGCCACCTGCCGGCCGGGAACAATCCCCCCAATCGTCCCATGCAGCAGCTCCATCCGCCTCATGAACGGCACTGGGATCACCCCGGTCGCACGTGCGGGCGGCACCGTCGGCAGCCTGCTGCAGAAGTGGTCGAGGGAGGATTCGAGAAGCTTGTCCATATCGAGACGGAAGGTGCCGTGCGGATTGATGTGCGATCAGAACAGGACGGTCAGTCCCCGCCGGTCCACATGGACAGCTTCTTCGCCGAAGCCGGTTCGGCGAGGACCTGCTGCTGCATCACCGTGTGCATGTGGCCAGGGCACTTGGGAAAAGAGGGGAGTCGGCATGCCGGTCTCGGCATGCTCCTTTTCCGTGGTGCGGCACGGTGTTCACACCGTGCCAGTCCTCCACGACCGGGAGCCCGCCGTGGGTCTCCGTGCGCAGGTCCGGGCCGACCGGGTAGTCGCAGGCGAGGGTCGTTCGTTACCGCGCGTCCCAGCTCTTCGAGCGCGGTTGCCCCACCCGTGGTGATCACGGGTGGGGCAGCAGGTGGGTGGCCGGGCGGGCCCCCTGTTGCGGGAGACCGCCCGGCCGGACTGTGTGGCTACCGGACGTCGTAGGCGCGGGTGATGGTCTGGGTGACCGCGTTGCCGTTGGCGTCGGTGAAGGTGGCCTTCGTCATGACCTGCTTGCCGGAGGCTCCGGTGTGGTCGAGGACGGCCGTCCACTTGCCGTCCTGCTGCTCGGTGGGCGCCTGGGTCCAGGTGGTGCCGCCGTCGTAGGAGTAGGACAGCGAGGCCGCCTTGATCGCGCCCGGGGTGTACCCGGCGTGACCCTCGACCGACAGGCCGACCTCGATGCCGCTCCGCGCCGGCAGGGTGTTCATGCCGTCCAGCGGCAGGTCGTACGCCGGGGCGAGGATCGGCAGGCCGCGCGAGTAGACGTCCGCCTCCCGGTGGGAGCGGAAGCTCCACGTGGTGGTGACGGCGGTGGAGCGCAGCCAGTTCCGGTCCGAAGTGTCGATCTTCTCCAGGTTCTGGGTGAGCTCGTACGCGGAGTCCTCGTCCGGCACCTGGAACACGTCGTACGGGTAGCTGCTCCTGGCGATCTGCTCACCGTTGCGCTTCAGCAGCAGGTTGCCGAGGTCGCCGAACGACCCGCCGTAGGACCAGTGGTCGCCGGAGCCGTCGAGCCAGAGCGCGTTCTGGAAGCCGATCAGGTCTCCCTGCCGCTCGGCGGACAGCATCAGCTTGCCGTCGGCGTCACGCGGCGCGGCCGGGCGCAGGGGGCCGCCGTACCACTCCTCGGTGCTCCGCTGTCCGGTCCGGTAGGTGCGCTCCTGGTCGCCCATGAACGCGGCGAACGGGAAGCTGGTCATCGCGCCGTGGTACCAGGCGTCGTCGCCGGTCGTGTAGTAGGCGGTGCGGGTGCCGGGTACGTGGACCTGGCCGAACGGGCTCACGGGGGTGTAGGCGCCGCTGTTGCTGCCGGTGGGGCGGATGAACATGGCGTCGATGTAGTCGGCCTCCTTGCCCATGGCCTTCCACGTTTCGGTGACCTGGGCCAGCTTGGAGTCCTCGGGCTGGTAGACCTGGTCGGAGTGCAGCGGCCCCTGGGTCGGGAACGACAGGTTGTAGACGTAGGGCGAGCCGTCCTCGGAGCCGGTCGCGCGCCAGGTGGGCCGGAACTCGAAGGTGCCGTTCTTGGCACGCTCGTCGACGTCTGCGTAGAACTTCTGGACGGCGCTGCCGGACATGAGCGATCCGGATATCTGCCAGGTGTCGTCCCACGTGCGGGAGTAGCTGAGCGTGGTGTTGTTCACCTTCGAGGGGCGGTCGGTGTGCAGGCTCAGCTGGTGGGCCCTGCGGGCGTCGAGGACGACAGTGGCGTCATGGGTGATCCGCAGCTGCGGGTGCGCGAGGTAACTGACCGATTCGGGCGCGTTGTTCGCGTCGTACGTTGCCACGAAGCTGCTCAGGGCATAGTCGCCCGGGCGCACGCTGTACGTCTGGTCGGTCGCACCCGCGTTGTTGCGGCGCTCGCCCTTGTCGGTGTCGAGGCTGACCAGGTCCAGGGAGGAGGCGCCGGTCGCGGGCTTGCCGTTGCGGTCGATGACCTTGACCCGGAGGGTGACCGTTTCGGGCTGGACGTAGAGCGTGACGGGCACGGAGACGTGCACATCACCGCCGGTGGCCAGAATCCGGCCGGTGATCGCACCGTACTGGTCGGCCTTGAGGCGGGCGGTGGGGTCGATCCGCAGCGGCACCTGAGCGGTGGCCCCCGCGGGGACGGTCACCTTGCCCTCCTCCAGCTTGATGATGCCGGAGTTGACGTCGCTGCCGTCGTTGCCGTGCACGCCACTGACCTTCAGACTCAGGGTCAGGTCGCTGCCGCTGGTGTTGGTGAAGGGCACCTTCACGGTGGTGCGGTCCGAGGCGTCCTGCGGCCAGTTGTAGCTGCCGGCCTGGACGGCGGGGGCGGAGAGCACCTTCTGGTTCACCGCGCCGAACACGTCCAGGACACCGGCCCCGGTCTCGTCGGCGCCGGCGACCTTGCCGCCGGTGCGGGCGGAGGAGACCAGGGCTTCCTTGACCTGCTGCGCGGTCCAGTCCGGGTGGGCCTGGCGGACGATGGCCGCGGCGCCCGCGACATGCGGGGTCGCCATGGAGGTGCCGGACATCGTCCGGTAGGCGTAGACCCCGCGGCCGCCCGCGTTGGCCGCCGAGATACCGACGCCGGGGGCGGCGATCTCGGGCTTGAGGGTGTGGGTGACGGCCACCGGACCGCGGCTGGAGAACTGCGCCGTGGTGTCATCGCGGTCGATGGCACCGACGGTCAGCACGCTGGGCACGCAACCGGGCGAGGAGACTGTCTCGGTGCCCGGGCCGGCGTTGCCGGCGGCGATGACGAACAGGGTGTGGGTGTTCTGCGAGAGCTGCTTCGTGGCCTGGGCCATCGGGTCGTTGCAGTCCCGGATCGTGGGATTGCCCAGGCTCATGGAGACGACGTCGGCCTGTTGGTCGACGGCCCACTGCATGCCCGCGATGATCCAGGAGTCCAGGCCGTAGCCCTGGTCGCTGAGGACCTTGCCGATGAGCAGGGAGGTACCAGGGGCGACGCCCTTCTTGCGGCCGTCACTGGCCGCTCCGGACCCGCCGACCGTGGAAGCGGTGTGGGTGCCGTGGCCCTGCCGGTCGTCGGTGGTCTTGGAGTCCGTGAAGTTCTTGGCACCGGCGACCCGGTTCACCAGGTCCGGGTGCTCGGCGTCCACGCCCGTGTCCAGCACGGCGACCTTGGTGCCCTTGCCGTCGTAACCGGCCGCCCAGGCCTCCGGCGCGTGCACCTGCTTGGTGGACTGCTCCAGCGTGGTCTTGACCTTGCCGTCCAGCCACAGCTTCTTCAGCGTGGAGGCGGAACGTGAGCGGGGGTTGGTGACGTCCTGCCAGAAGGTGGCGGCAGTGTCCTTGTCGGCCTTGAGGGCGATGCCGTCCACAGCCGGGAGGCTCAGGCCCCGCTCGGCCCCACGAGGGGCCGCGGGCGCGCTGTCGGCAACGTTGACACTGTTCCGGTAGGTGGCGATGAGCGGCAGCGCGTCGGTGTGTGCGTCGTCGTATCCCTGGCGGATGAGTCCAGTGACATTGAACAGTTGCTCGTCGACCTTCCCCTCGGCGATCGCCTGGGAGGCGTCTTCAGGGTAGACGTAGAGGTCCTTGCCCATCTGATAGGTCTGGACTATCGGCTGCGTGCCGTCCTCGCGGGGCAGCACGGCCGCAGAGTTGTGACCCGACGTGTCCGTGGTCACCAGCACCTTGTCGCCGGTGATGAGCGTGACCGTCGCCTGCTTGCCACCCGTTGTTGCGGTCCCGCCGACAATGGGCTTCCCCGAGGCACTGTCAGGCGGTGTGTCCGCCGCCCCGGAAGGCGTGACCGCCGTGACGGCCAGGACGGCGGCGGTCGCCGTGCCCAAGGCCATACGCGTTATGGAACGCATGAATCTCCCTATTTGAGCCATGAACGTCTGCCAAACTGCGGCTGCAGCCTGGCAGACGTGTGGATTGAGTGGGGATGCCGCGCGTGACGGGTTTCCCGCATGGCGGATTTCCGCCACACGGTCACATCCATCGGCTCGGTGGGACTTCGGACCTGACCGGTGGGGTCAGCCCGGCCGGGACGGCGATCCCGGTCCGGGACGGCCGGCCCACCACGCCCTGCACCCCGTCGAAGCCACCGCCAACCGGTCGCCGGCGTCGTCAGCGGGCTCGCCATCGTCGTACGCGCGCCGCCGCACCGGTGCATGCCTTCACCAGGAGCACGGTCCCACCGGCGGTGAGGCAGTAACCCTCCAGAAGTTGGCGGCCGCCCTCGCTCGGCGACCATCAAGTGACGGAGGCTCCTCGGCCCTCGGGCCGATGAGGAGGTCAAAGCCAGCCCGCGCGTGCGGCGTGCCATCCGAGTTGCAGGCGCGAATCCGCTCCGGCCAGATCCATCAGACGGCGCGTACGCCGCTCCACGGTACGTATGGACAGGCCGAGTTGGGAGGCCGCCCGCCGGTCGGAGATGCCTGCCAGCAGCAAAGCAAGAACCTCCAGTTCCCCCTCGGTCGGCTGCTGATCGGCTGCCGGCTCCGCGCGCACACCCGTGGCAGTGGTGTACAGCGGCCGGGCCTGGGCCCATTCCTTCTCGAACAGATGGACCAGGGCCGTCAGCAGGCCGCTGCGGTGCACCACGATCGCGCTCGGCTCGCCGCCTGAGTCCGCCATGTCCAGTGGCACCATGGCGCGCTCCCGGTCCGACACGACCATCTTCAGCGGCAGCGACTCGACCAGGCGAAGCTCAATGCCCGCCGTGATGCCCGCCCGTGCATCCTTCGCCATGCCGGGACCGTCGAGATAGTCCTTGGCAGCCACGACCCGGAAGTCGACTCCGCGGTCCAGCGCGGAACTCTCCGACATGTCGGCATCCTCGCGCGGCACCGCTATGGGCTCGCCGACGAGGAAGACCAGCAACTCCCGCTGGGCGCCGCGCTGCAGTTGGTGGAAGCGGTGCGCCACCTGCTCCACGCCGACGACCACCTCCACGACGCTGCCGGCAGGGTGTGCGGCGGTACTGCGGTACTGCTCGGTCAGCATCGAGAACGCGGTCTCGGCCCGGTGCAGTGCGTTGCGCTGCTCGACGAGGAACGGGGCCAGGGCCACGGAGGGGGGCGTGAGCCGGTAGCGGGCGGGCCGGCGACCGGCCCCACAGTCAGCCGAGTCAGGTGTCCCGCTCCCGGCCTCGCCGGCGACCGCCACCAGGCCACGTGTCGTCAGGTCGAGCAGGATGCGGGTGGTCTCGGCCTTCTCGAGTCCGGTCTGCCGGGCGAGGTCCTGCGCGGAGGCTGTAGGGCGGGCCAGCAGTGCCGTGTAGATGGCCTCTTCAGCCGGTCCCAATCCCAATGCCTGCAGCATCCAGTTCCCCCTCGGGCGGCCACCGTGTCCGGCCCTGGCGCAGCTCCCGTGCACCGAGCGGATTCTCTTCTCAACCGAACCCTATCCCTCTGTCGGGTTGTCGCCATTGGCTGTTTACCTGGTCGACGCCCCGGCCCTGATCACGACTACGACGCCTTGTCCGACGACTGGGGCGAACAGGCTCTGGCCGAGCTCGTCCGACCCGTTCATGGCCGGCTCCCCTCTACGTCGGGCCGCAGCGTCTGCTCCGCAAGACCGCCGCTGCGGGGAACTGCATGGTCGTGGTCGCTCGTGCCATGCTGACCGAGCGAAACGGGAATCAGGAGAACGCTGAGCACACGATCCGTCAGGCGGCCGACACCGGTCACCGGATCATCCTGGCCCGGCTCGCCGCCCTGCGGGAGAAGGCCGGGGTGCGTTGTCCCCTCGTATCTGTTCCCTGTCCCCTGGAGGACACAGTGAGACCGACCCCGTTCCCGGCACTGCTGTCAGGGGCGCTGCTCCTCGGAGCGCTCGGAGCCGCCACGGCGACTGCTTCCACGGGCGCGCCGCCCATGACCCGGATACCGGCCGCGGACGACGCGGCCGGCCTGGCCGATGCGTGGACCGCGCCCCTGAGTACCCGCGGCCGGTACATCGTCGATGCCTCCGGCAACCGCTTCAAGCTCAAGTCCGCGAACTGGCATGGCGCACAAGGGTCCTGGAACGGGTCCGGAGACATCAACGACCCGGCGAACCATCATGACGGCGAGAAGGCCGACCAGATGCCGCTCGGCCTGGATCGCGCGCCGATCCAGGCGATCCTCGCCGATTTCCACGAGCTGGGCATCAACAGCATCCGCCTGCCGTTCTCGAACGAGATGCTGCACGATGAGAGGCCGGTCTCCGACGACTCGGTCGCGGCCAATCCGCAGCTGCGGGACAAGACGCCGCTCCAGGTCTTCGACGCCGTCATCGCCGCCACGACAGCGGAAGGCTTCGCGGTGGTCCTCAACAACCACACCAACACCTCGCGCTTCTGCTGCGGTCTGGACGGCAACGAGCGCTGGAACACGAGTCAGTCCACCGCGCAGTGGGAGAACGACTGGATCGCCCTCGCCCGCCGCTACAAGGACAACAAGCGCGTCGTCGGAGCCGACCTCTACAACGAGGTCCGCCGTACCGTCACCGACGACGCCAACTGGAACTGGGGCAACGACCACGATTGGTGGACCGCTTCCCAACGCCTCGGTGACCGGCTCCTGACCGAGGCCAACCCCGACCTGCTGGTGATCGTCGAAGGCATCAACTGGCAGGGCATCCCCCTCGACGGGTTCTCCCACTGGCGCCCCACGCTGGAGCCGGTGCGAACCGTGTCGCACACCCTGGTGGCTTCGAACAAGCTCGTGTACTCGGCGCACTTCTACGGGTACACGGGTCCGAACCACACCGGCGCCAGCGGGCTCGGCGAGACCCACGATCCGCGGTATCAGGAGCTGTCGCGCGAAGAACTGTTCGCGACGCTGGACCGCCAGGCGTTCTTCGTCACCGGCGAGACCGGCCGTCACTTCACCGCGCCGCTGTGGATCAGCGAGTTCGGTATCGGCAGTGACGAGACGAACCCGCAGGCTCGCGCATGGTTCGGCAATTTCGTGGACTATCTGATCGGCCGGGACGCCGACTTCGCCTACTGGCCGCTGGTCGGATGGACCGGGCACGGCACCTGGTCGATCCTGAACTACGACGCGCAGGGGCGCCGGTCGGGGATTCTCGGCGGCAGTGACTGGCGCGCGGCCCACTGGAGCCGCCTCGTCGGCGCACCGCAGAAGAGCGGCCCGGTCGCGGTCACCGATACGTGGGACATGCTCAACCTCGATCACGCGGACGCGGTCCAGTCCCTTCGGACACGTGCCCTGGGAGAGTGGGATCCGGGAGCCCGTAAGGGAGCGTGCCCCGACGGCCAGCGTCTGGCCGGCCTGGCCCACAGGGGTGGTCGGGGTCTGTGCACCGACGCCGGAACCTCCCTGACCGTACCTGCCACTGCGCAGTCCACAGTGGTGCGCGACGAACGTCACGTCCAGCAGGGCGACTGGGCCGGTGGATACACCAAGTACCAGTGCGGAATAAACCAGTTCGTCTCCGGGTACAGCGTCCGCGGCCAGGAGGTGTCGGCGGTCCTGTGCACTCCCGCGGGCCGCACGCTCGGGATGAGCGGTCGAACCGTCTGGTTCGACCGTGGAGACAACCGCCCTGCCGGGGAGCCTGGCGGCGAGTTCGCCCAGGGCAACTTCAAGGGCCAGTGCCGTACCGATGAGTATGCGGCGGGTGTCGCCTTCACCTCCGCCTGGGCCAAGGGGAAGACCCCGGATGCTCTTCTGTGCCGGAAGCTTGAAGGCTGACGCCCGCGATCGGGACGTATCGGCGGCGGTCTCCGGACGACCTGCTGGACCGAGCGCTCCGGTTCCGGGTACGGACGGCTGAGCAGGCCGCGGCTGTGTGGAAGGAGCAGCGCGTGTACGCGTGGCGGGGTCACCCCTCCCTGAAGGGGTGACCCCGCCATTCGGGCGGTCGAGTGCCCTCGTCGGGAGCCTGGCTGGCGCGACGGCGGAGGGAAACTCCTTTGCCGGAACACCCCTACACGCGTCTGCTCCTCGACTCCGTGCCCCGACGCGGCTGGGATTCGAGCCGCACGGTGTCGGGGCACCGAGCGCTCGACTGACCGACACCGACACCGACACCGACACCGAACCTGACCACCGAACTCCCGCCCGGCCGGACGCCCATCCCCGACGCCGGGCAGGAGCCGTCGGTCCCTGCGGGGGCGGTCACGGTCCTGTCGTCGAGCCCCAGGCGGTGCGCCCCGCGATCGGCGTCACCGGGCAGTTCTTCGCGGTGGACAACCTGATCAGCGGCGAGGAGAACGTGCTCCTCATGGCGGACCTGCACCGACGCCCTTCGGACTGCAGCAGGTTCCAGCTCCGCTCGACGACGGCATGCAGGATGCGATGCCGCTCCGGTATGTCCCGTGCCCCGCCACGCAGCAGAGCGAAGCGGTCCCGCAGTTGGCGGCTGATGTCCGCCACGGGCAGCACCCTCACCCAGGCAGCGGCGGGCTCCACGGCCGGCGGCAGACCGTCCAGATGACGGCAGAGCCCGGCCACGTGCGCAGCGGGCAGCTCCACGTCGGGGCGGGCGCACCGAGCCCGCCGGCCGCAGGGTTCGATACGGACGTCACGGCTGATGAGGTGCACCGCTGAGCGGCTGGTCCGGACCCTCTCCCGTCGTGGTGCGCGGACGTGGCGCGACGCGGACGACAGCGCGACGCGACGCGGGCGTCAGCGATGGAAGGCGGAGCCAAGACGTGCGCCGGGCACGGGCGCGGCGAGCGTGCGCGGTCCGAAGCTCACCGACCTGGTCGCGGTGACACCGGAGGACGTGCCGGGGAAGACCCACACGGCCCCGGAACCGTTGTTCTCCTCCGGAGCCGAGACGGCAACGTGCCCGCCGACGACGGCGGTGCGGCTGCCGAACCGGTCACCGTTCTCGGCCGTGCCGGGAACCCCGGCCGTGTTCTGACTGAGGACCTGGGCCCCGGCGCCGGCGAGACCCGACGCGCTCCCCTTGAGGACGGCGAAGGTGCCGACGTCGGTCCGGCCGGCGAGGTCCTCGCCAGGGACACCGGTGACGACGTCCGCGTAACCGTCGCCGGTGACGTCGCCGACGGAGACGTCGGTGCCGAAGCGGTCGCCGCTCTCCCCCGTCCCGGGGACGCCGGGGGTGTTCTGGCCGATCAGTGTGGCCCGCGGCGCGAGGCCGTGCGCCGTGCCCCGCACCACGCCCACGAGACCGCCGCCTGCCGCCGTGCTGCGGCCGAAGACGACATCCTGCCGGCCGTCGTCGTCAATGTCTCCGAATCCGATGCTGTCCGCGGAAACGGTGTCGGGGTAAGCGATGAATGGCCCTGCCACCAGGCCGTTCTCAGTGCCCTTCAGCAGTTGCAGATGGGGCGGCGGGATCGTCCCTCCGTCGTCCGAGTCCCACGGACCGCTGCTGACCACCAGGTCGGTCGTGCCGTCACCGTCCACATCGCCCGCTTCCATCGCGTGGACACGGACATCCAGGTCGACGAGGGGCCCGGTGCGGGCCGCTCCACCGGTCCGGCTGAAGGGCCCGTACCGCATCTGATAGGCCGTCGCCAGGTCCAGGTGTCCGTCCCCGTCGAAGTCACCGGCCTGGGTCTCCCCCGGCCCTGGCCGACGGTGGTAGCTGTGGCGAGCCCGCCCGAACCTCCCCACAGGACGGTGTGCAGCCCGACGTCACGCGCACTGCCGATGTCCTCGCCCGGGGCTCCGACCACCAGGTCGGTGAAACCGTCTCCGTCCAGGTCGGCCGCCGTCAGGTGGCTGCCGAAGCGGTCACCCGCTTCCGCCGTGCCGGGTATCCCGTAGCGGTCCTGGCTGATCACCTGGCGCTTGACGCCGTTGGGGCCGTCGGCCATGCCGTAGACGACAGCGAAGTACCCGGCGCCGGGCCTGCCGTTGACAGTACCGCCTGGGGCGGCGACCGCCACGTCGGTGTATCCGTCACCGTCGAAGTCGGCCCGCACGGACGCCGCGGCATCGACGACGAGGGCGCCCGCAGGGGTGTCTTCGGCGTAGGACACCGCAGGGGCCGCCCCCGTCACGGCGATGACCGCGGCAACAGCGGTGGCGGCCATACGGAATCTCCGGGAGGACATATCAAACCCCTTGGAATGGTGAGCAGTTGGCCGCGCTTCTCACGCGCTCGGCAACCAACAAGACCCGCACAGGGCGCCAAGGGTTGTACGCCGCCTCCTCACATGCCGACAACACCCCTGCGAACAGGGGAAATAGCGAAACACGCCGCAGCGCTGGAGGCGCGGCGCAAGCTGCGCGAACAGGGGGTCATTCGGGCCACGACGGTCGACGTCGACCCCGCAGCGCTCGACCGCGGGATCCTCGCCTTCGTGCTGGTCGACTCGACGGCGTGGATGGGCGACCGGGCCGAGGACTTCGCCGCCGGATCTGCGCACGGCACACCTGCGCGCAGCGCCTGGACCCCGCGACGCCTGTGCCGGACGCCTGCCGCCGCTCCGGCGCCCCGCACCATGCCGCCGCCGTGGGGGTCCCGGGGCGAACCGCTCTGTCAAGGCGCTTCACCGACGGCAGGGGCTGTCGGCAGGGCCTGCTCCACCCAGATGGTCTTGCCGGTGGGCGTGTAGCGCGTGCCCCATTGCTGCGCGACCTGGGCGACGATGAACAGGCCGCGGCCGCTCTCGTCGTCAGCCGCGGCATGGCGCAGATGGGGTGAGGTGTGCCCTGTGTCGTCGACCTCGCAAATGAGGGTTTGGTCGCGGATGAGCCGGACGTGGATCGGCCCGGCGGCGTAGCGGATGGCGTTGGTGACCAACTCACTGACGATGAGTTCGGTGGTGAACGACAGCTCGTCCAATCCCCACGCTCCGAGTTGTCCCGTGGCCATGGTGCGGGCGTTGCCGACCATCGCCGGCTCTGCGGCCAGTTCCCACACAGCCACCCGGTGATCGTCGAGCATCCGTGTGCGTACGAGGAGCAGGACCGCGTCGTCGTTCGCCGGCCCCGGCACCAGGGTCGCGACTGCACGGTCACAGAGCTCTTCCAAGGGACGCCCGGACCGGGCGAGGACTTCGGCAAGCAGGCCGAGTCCGACGTCGAGGTCGTCGGCGGCCGTCTGGACGAGGCCGTCGGTGAAGAGGGCGACAAGGCTGCCCCGCGGCAGCTGGAATTCCGCGGTCTCATAAGGCAGGCCACTCAGTCCCAGCGGAGGGCCCAGCGGGAGCTCCGGGTAGGTGGTGGCGCCACTGTCCGGCAGGACGACCGCAACGAGCGCATGGCCGGCACGTGCCATGCTGCACTGTCCCGACACCGGGTCGTACACCGCGTACAGGCATGTCACCCCCAGGGCTTCGTCATCCCCGGGCCGCGTGCCGCCTGCGCCCTGAGCGGCCGCCTGCTCCTTGGCGGTCTGGCCGACCAGGTCGCCCAGGCGCGACAGGAGTTCGTCCGGGGCGAGGTCCAGGCGGGCGAGGACGCGTACGCCGGTACGCAGGCGCCCCATGGTGGCTGCGGCGAGCAGTCCGTGGCCGATCACCTCTCCGACGACCAGGCCGACACGGGTGCCCGACAGCGGGATGACGTCGAACCAGTCACCGCCCACCCCGGACCGGCTGTCGGCGGGCACATAGCGGCTCGCCATCTCGACGGCGGTCCGCTGCGGCAGCCGGTGAGGCAGCAGGATGCGTTGAAGCCTGAGGGCCGCGGTGTGTTCGCGTGTGACGATCAGCATCAGCACGACGCCGAGCAGCAGGGCGCCGAGGCCCACGACGGTCACCCCGCCCGTCTGCCCGATGAACGGCAGATTGATGGAGGTCTCGCCGTAGTCGGGGGCGGCGTAGACGCCGAAGGCCGCGTAGCAGAAGAGAAAGAGCATCGTGAGCCCGCCCAGACCCGGCAGCAGGCCCTTGAACAGGAAGTCCCGGCGGCTGCGGGTGAGCACCTTGCGGAAGTACCAGACACAGGCGAAGCCGGTGAGGCCGTAGTAGAACGCGATCGCGAGGCCGACCGACCCGATGGAGTCGGCCAGGACGTTGCGGCTGAATGTCGTCAGGAGGACGAAAAAGCCGACGGAGGCCAGGCCCAAGCTGACGGTCGACCATGTCGGGGTGAGGTATCTGCGGTGCACGCGGGCGAATCGGGAGGGGATGGCCTTGTGCGCGGCCATGGAGAAGACGGTTCGGGCCATCGGGAGGATGGTGGTCTGGGTGGAGGCCGCTGCAGAGGTCAGCACCATGAGGATCAGCAGTTTGGACAGGGCGGGCCCGGGGCCCTGACTGCCGAAGACTGCGTTGCCCAGGCCCGAGAGCACATCGCCCTCGTTCGCCTTGTTGCCCAGTCCGATGCCGGCGGAGCCGATCCCGGCAAAAGCCTGCGCCGAGGTGGCGACCAGGGCGTAGAGGAGCAGCAGGAGCACAACGGAGATGACGGCGGCGCGCCCGGGAATGCGCGTGCTGTCCGCGGTCTCCTCGTTGACCGTGACGGCGGTGTCCCAGCCCCAGTAGATGAAGACGGCCGCGAGGACGCCCGAGGTCAGCGCTTCGGCCGATGGCACGTAAAAGGGGTTGAACCAGGCGGCGGAGACATGGATCGCCGTCTCGGGGGAGCTGGTGTAGACCCTGACCAGGGCGGTGACGGCGAACAGCACCAGTACGGCCACCTCGATGAACAGCAGCCAGCACTGAACGGCAGCCGAGATCTTGATGCCGACGTAACAGATCGCGGTCATCAGGATGATCCAGGCGACGCCCGCGATGGTGGTCCACACCCTGCTCTGGGTGAGTGAGTCGTAGCCCAGGAGCCGAAAACTGTAGATGCCGGCGATCTCGGCGAGGTTCGCCATGACGATGATGTCGGCGACGATGATGCCCCAGCCGCCCATCCAGCCCGTGCGCGGGCCGAAGGCACGGGTCGCCCAGGTGAAGGTGGTCCCGCAGTCGGCGTTGCTCGCGTTGAGTTCCTTGTAGGCGTACGCGATCAGCAGCATCGGGACGAACGCCAGCATCGTGATGACCGGGGCCTGCAGGCCGACGGCCGCCACGATGAGGCCGAGCGTGGCCGCGAGGCTGTATGCCGGGGCGGTGGACGCCAGGCCGATGGCAACGGAGGACCACGGTCCCAGGGCACCGGATTTGAGCCCTTTCCTACCCGCGCCTGAGCCGAGCGCGAGCCGCGAGCCGGACGCAGCACGGCTACGGAAGAGCTTCACACCGGATGCCAGCCTCCTCATTTGCCTTCCGATCACCATTTTCGCCGCAGGCGAGGAGGCCTGCCACGGGAGACCGGCTGGATGATCGAGGCCGCTGTCGGCAGGGGCCTCGGGGCCGGGAGAGTGGGGGTACCCGAGGAGTTGTTGGGCTTCGGCCCGGTGGGCGCGTCGGCTACCTCGACGGCGCCGCACCGCTCGGCCCGGCCTCGGCCGCGCTCGCCCTTGCTGCGGCCATTCTCAACGCGGCCTTCGGCTACTGCCCCGGTGGCGAGATGTACCTGTTCATCCCCCGCTTCCGAAGCGCCTGAGCCCTTGATCGCCGCGACGGGCGTGCGACCGGGCATGGTGATGGCCGCGCGGTTGGCGCAGGTGGCGGGGCCGACGGGTCGGCTCCCAGGCCATAGGATCCCTTCAGGATGTCTTCAGTGGCCTGGACCGTGCCCGTGCGCCGGGCCTGTACGCCGTAAGCGTCTTTCACTTCTTCCGGAGAGTGCGGTACGCAGCCACGAGGGCGGCGGTGGAGGGGTCGAGGCCGGGGACGTCCGTCCCTTCGGTGAGCGCGGGTTCCACGCGCCTGGGCTGCAAGTGCTGCAGCTCCTTTGCGCGGTGGTCCTCAAGGGCCGTCCACTGCGGGCGGTGCGTGAGCTGGGACGGGTCAGACATGACGGGGGTTCTCCTCGGTGGCGTCCCCGCGCAGGGCGACGGCGTACATCTCGTCCGCGTCGAGGCGGCGCAGCTCCTCGGCGATCAGCTCGGAGGTGCTGCGCACCTTCAGGGCCAGGGTGCGCGAGGGCTGGCCCGGCAGGGACAGGGTGGCCAGTGGACCGTCGGGGCGGTCGATCACGATCTCGCCGCTCTCTGTACCGAGCCGTACGGCCGTCACGACCGGCCCGGCGGTGACGATGCGCTCGACCGGGACCTGGAGCCGGGCCTCCAGCCAGCGGGCCAGCAGCTCGGCGCTCGGGTTCTCGGCCTCGCTCTCCACGGCGGCCGACACGACCTTCTTGCGGGCCTGGTCCAGCGCCGCTGCCAACATCGAGCGCCACGGTGTCAGCCGGGTCCACGCCAGGTCGGTGTCGCCGGGCGCGTACGAGGAGACGCGGGCCTCCAGGGCCACGAGTGGGGCCTCGACGGCGTACATGTCGGTGATCCGCCGCTGTGCCAGGGCGCCCAACGAGTCCTTGGCCGGGACGTCGGGGGCGTCCACCGGCCACCAGACGACGACCGGCGCGTCCGGCAGCAGCAGCGGCAGGACCACCGAGTCGGCGTGGTCGGAGACCTCACCGTACGTCCGCAGGACGACCGTCTCGCCGGTGCCCGCGTCCGAGCCGACCCGCACCTCTGCGTCCAGGCGGGAGTTCGTGCGGTCGCGCGGGGTGCGTGCGACGCGTTTGATGACGACAAGGGTGCGCGAGGGATGCTCGCGCGAGGCCTCCTCGGCCGCCTTGATCGAGTCGTAGGCGTTCTCCTCGTCGGTCACGATGACCATCGTGAGGACCATGCCCACGGCGGGAGTGCCGATGGCACGGCGCCCCTGCACGAGCGCCTTGTTGATCTTGCTTGCCGTGGTGTCGGTCAGATCGATCTTCATGGCCTGCGCCAGCTCCGTCCGTCTCGTGCGAGCATCTCGTGGGCTTCTTCGGGACCCCAGCTGCCCGAGGCATACGGCGCGGGTTTGCCGTGCGCGTCCCAGTACCCCTCGATCGGGTCGAGGATCTTCCAGGACTCTTCCACCTCCTGGTGACGGGGAAAGAGATTGGCGTCGCCGAGCAGCACATCCAGGATGAGGCGTTCGTACGCCTCCGGGCTGGACTCGGTGAAGGATTCGCCGTACGCGAAGTCCATCGTGACGTCCCGGATCTCCATCGACGTACCCGGCACCTTCGATCCGAAGCGCACCGTCATGCCCTCGTCGGGCTGGACACGGATGACGATCGCGTTCGCGCCGAGCTCCTCGGTGGCGGTCGAGTCGAAGGGGGAGTGGGGCGCGCGCTGGAAGACGACCGCGATCTCGGTGACGCGGCGGCCGAGGCGCTTTCCGGTGCGCAGATAGAAGGGGACGCCCGCCCAGCGGCGGTTGTCGACCTCCAGCTTGACGGCCGCGTAGGTGTCGGTCGTCGACCCGGGGTCGATGCCGTCCTCCTGCAGGTAGCCGCGCACCTTCTCGCCACCCTGCCAGCTCGCCGCGTACTGCCCGCGCACCGTGTGCTCGCCCAGGTTCTCCGGCAGCTTCACGGCCTTGAGGACCTTCAGCTTCTCGGTGAGCAGCGACTCCGCGTCGAAGGCGGCCGGCTCCTCCATGGCGGTCAGCGCCATGAGCTGGAGGAGGTGGTTCTGGATGACGTCACGGGCCGAGCCGATGCCGTCGTAATATCCGGCGCGACCGCCGATGCCGATGTCCTCGGCCATCGTGATCTGCACGTGGTCGACGTAGCTGCGGTTCCAGACGGGTTCGTACATCTGGTTGGCGAAGCGAAGCGCCAGGATGTTCTGGACCGTCTCCTTGCCGAGGTAATGGTCGATACGGAACACCTGGTCCGGGTCGAACACCTCGTGCACGATCGTGTTCAGCTCGCGCGCGCTGGCCAGGTCGTGGCCGAACGGCTTCTCGATGACCGCGCGCCGCCAGGAACCCTCCGGCGCGTCCGCGAGGCCGTGCTTCTTGAGCTGCTGGACGACCTTGGGGAAGAACTTCGGCGGTACGGAGAGGTAGAAGGCGTAGTTGCCACTGGTGCCCCGAGACGCGTCCAGCTCATCGACCTCGGCGCGAAGTTGCTTGAACGCCGTGTCGTCGTCGAAGTCGCCCGGGATGAACCGCATGCCCTCGGCCAGCTGCTGCCAGACCTCCTCGCGGAACTCCGTGCGGGAATGCTCGCGTACCGAGTCGTGCACCACCTGCGCGAAGTCCTGGTCCTCCCACTCGCGCCGGGCGAATCCGAGGAGCGAGAAGCCCGGCGGGAGCAGGCCCCGGTTGGCGAGGTCGTAGACGGCGGGCATCAGCTTCTTGCGGGAGAGGTCGCCGGTGACGCCGAAGATGACGAGGCCGGAGGGGCCCGCGATTCGAGGGAGGCGGCGGTCGCGGGGGTCGCGGAGCGGGTTGCTCCATTCGAGGGCCGGGACGGTGGCGCTCCCGTCGGCCGTCGCGTCGCCGGATGCGGCGATCATGCCGCCCGGTTCCACGGCCTCGTCACCGGATGCCTCCGCCGCGGTGTGCGCATCCTGCGCGGCACCGTCGGGAAGCGTCTCGCGCTCGCTCATTCCCCCTCAACTCCCTTGCTGCTCAGCGGGGTCGCAACCGCGCCCAGCAGGTCCTCCCAGGCTGCCTCGAACTTCGATACGCCCTCGTCCTCCAGCTGCTTCACGACCTCGTCGTACGAGATCCCGAGCCGCTCGACGGCTGCGAGGTCGGCGCGGGCCTGGGCGTAGCGCCGGTCACCGAGTCCCCGTGGACGCCGCCGTGGTCGGCTGTGGCGTCAAGGGTCGCCTCCGGCATGGTGTTGACCGTGCCGGGCGCGACCAGCTCGTCGACGTACAGGGTGTCCTTGTACGCGGGGTCCTTGACGCCCGTCGACGCCCACAGGGGGCGCTGCTTGTTGGCGCTCGCGGTGGCAAGGGCGGTCCAGCGGTCGGCAGCGAAGACGTCCTCGTACTCCTCGTACGCGAGACGGGCGTTGGCGAGCGCGGCCTTGCCCTTGAGCGCGAGCGCCTCGTCCGTGCCGACCTTCGCAAGGCGCTTGTCGATCTCGCTGTCGACGCGGGAGACGAAGAACGAGGCGACCGAGTGGATGGTGGACAGGTCCATGCCCGCCGCCTGCGCCTTCTCCAGGCCCGACAGGTACGCGTCCATGACCTCGCGGTAGCGCTCCAGCGAGAAGATCAGCGTGACGTTGACGCTGATGCCGAGGCCGATGGCCTCGGTGATCGCCGGGAGACCTGCCTTTGTCGCCGGTATCTTGATCATCACGTTCGGGCGGTCGACCAGCCATCCGAGCTGCTTGGCCTCGGCGACAGTCGCCGCGGTGTCGTGGGCGAAGCGCGGGTCCACCTCGATGGAGACCCGGCCGTCGCGGCCGCCGGTCGCGTCGTACACCGGCCGCAGGATGTCGGCGGCGGCACGGACGTCGGCGGTGGTCATCATGCGGACGGCCTCGTCGACCGTGACGCCGCGCACGGCGAGGTCGGCCAGCTGCTCCTCGTACCCCTCTCCGGAACCGATGGCGGCCTGGAAGATCGAGGGGTTGGTGGTGACGCCCACCACGTGCTTCCGCTCGACGAGTTCGGCGAGGTTGCCGGATGTGATCCGCTTGCGGGACAGATCGTCCAGCCAGACGGAAACACCTTCCTCGGAAAGGGCCTTGAGGGGTTCGGCGGTGTTGCTCACAGTGATCATCTTCTTTCTGGCGGTCTGATCAACCACGCGCTGCGGCAAGAGATTCCCGCGCGGCGGAGGCGACGTTCTCGGCGGTGAAGCCGTACTCGGCGAACAGGGTCCTGGCGTCGGCGGACGCGCCGAAGTGCTCGAGGGAGACGACGCGTCCGGCGTCACCGACGTACCGGTACCAGGTCAGGCCGATCCCCGCCTCGACGGCCACGCGGGCCTTCACGGACGCCGGAAGCACACTCGCGCGGTACTCCGCGGACTGCTCCTCGAACCACTCGACGGACGGCATCGACACGACACGCGTACCGACCCCCTCGGCCTCGAGCAGTTCACGCGCCGCGACGGCGAGCTGCACCTCGGAACCGGTGGCGATGAGGATGACGTCAGGGTTCTCGGCAGAGGAGTCGCGCAGGACGTAACCACCCTTGACCGCCTCGGGGTTCGCCTCGTACGTCGGCACACCCTGGCGCGTGAGCGCGAGGCCGTGCGGAGCCGGGTTCGTGGCGTGCCGCTTGAGGATCTCGGACCAGGCGAGCGCGGTCTCGTTGGCGTCGGCCGGACGGACGATGTTCAGGCCCGGGATGGCGCGCAGCGAGGCCAGGTGCTCGACCGGCTGGTGGGTCGGACCGTCCTCGCCGAGACCGATCGAGTCGTGCGTCCACACGTACGTCACCGGGAGCTGCATCAGCGCGGACAGGCGCACGGCGTTGCGCATGTAGTCCGAGAAGACCAGGAAGGTGCCTCCGTAGATGCGGGTGTTGCCGTGCAGCGCGATGCCGTTCATCTCGGCGGCCATCGAGTGCTCGCGGATACCGAAGTGGACCGTGCGGCCGTACAGGTCGGCCTCCGGCAGCGGATTGCCCTTCGGCAGGAAGGAGCTGGTCTTGTCGATCGTGGTGTTGTTCGAGCCGGCGAGGTCGGCCGAGCCGCCCCAGAGCTCGGGGATCACACCGCCGAGCACCTGCAGCACCTTGCCGGACGCGGCACGGGTCGCGACGGATGTGCCCGCCTCGAACTGCGGCAGAGCAGCCTCCCAGCCCTCGGGCAGCCGACCGGCGACGACGCGGTCGAACAGCTTGGCGTGCTCGGGGTCGGCGGTGCGCCACTCGGCGATCTGCTTGTCCCAGGCGGCGTGCGCCTCGGCGCCGCGGTCGAGGGCCTCGCGGGCGTGGGCCAGTACCTCGGGCTCCACCTGGAAGGTCTGCTCCGGGTCGAAGCCCAGGACCCGCTTGGTGGCCGCGATCTCGTCGGCGCCGAGCGCCGCACCGTGCGAAGCCTCGGTGTTCTGCGCGTTCGGGGCGGGCCAGGCGATGATCGTGCGCATCGCGATGATCGAGGGGCGCCCGGTCTCCGCACGGGCGGCGGTCAGCGCTCCGTACAGCGCTCGGACGTCGATGTCGCCGTCGGCCGAGGGTTCGATCCGCTGGACGTGCCAGCCGTACGCCTCGTACCGCTTCAGGACGTCCTCGGAGAAGGCGGTTGCCGTGTCGCCCTCGATGGAGATGTGGTTGTCGTCGTAGACGAAGACGAGGTTGCCGAGCTTCTGGTGCCCCGCGAGGGACGAGGCCTCGGCGGAGATGCCCTCCTCCAGGTCGCCGTCCGAGACGATCGCCCAGATGGTGTGGTCGAAGGGGGACTCACCCTCCGGCGCCTCGGGGTCGAACAGGCCGCGCTCGTAGCGGGCGGCCATCGCCATGCCCACGGCGTTCGCGACACCCTGGCCGAGCGGACCGGTGGTCGTCTCGACGCCCGCGGTGTGCCCGTACTCAGGGTGACCGGGCGTCTTCGAACCGTGCGTACGGAACGCCTTCAGATCGTCCAGGTCCAGCTCGTACCCGGAGAGGAACAGCTGGGTGTACAGGGTCAGCGAGGTGTGGCCCGGGGAGAGGACGAAGCGGTCGCGGCCGGTCCACTCCGGGTCGGCCGGGTCATGCCGCATCACCTTCTGAAAGAGGGTGTACGCGGCGGGCGCCAGGCTCATCGCGGTGCCCGGATGGCCGTTTCCGACCTTCTGTACGGCATCGGCCGCCAGCAGGCGGGCTGTGTCGACGGCACGCCGGTCGAGTCCGGTCCACTCGAATCCGTCAGGGAAGCTGTCGGGTATCTGCGTGCTCATCTTCAAGAAGTCCTCGATTGGAGCGGGGAAACTGCTCTGATGCGTTCAAATCTAAAAGTATGACTTTTGCCGGGGAAGGTGCCCCAGTGTCAGCCTTCGGTGAAAGTGGGACAGCGAGTGCCGTACCGAGCCGACGCGAGAGGGACATGGCAGACAGAACGGGCCAAGAGGGCGAGGGGATCAAGACCTTTCCCTTCCCCACGAATCTGAGCGTCTCCGGCGTAGGTATGCAGGTCGGCCCCATGGATCCCGGCCGGACCTGGCATGCGGACGCGCCTTTGGAGCGCGTGCACCGCGTCGACTTCCACGTGGTGATGCTGTTCCACGGCGAGCCCGTCAGACACATGATCGACTTCGCCGAGTACGAGGTCTCCGCCGGCGATCTCCTCTGGATCCGCCCAGGCCAGGTGCACCGCTTCTCCCCCACGGCCGGGTACCGCGGGACCGTCCTGACCATGCAGCCCGGCTTCCTGCCCCGGGCGACCGTCGAGGCGACGGGCCTCTACCGCTATGACCAGCCCCCGCTGCTGCGCCCCGACGCGGATCAGCTGACCGCCCTCGAACACTCCCTCGCCCAGTTGGAGCGCGAGTACGTCGACACGACCACGCTGCCGCTGAGCCTCCACACCGCGGTGCTCCGGCACTCCCTGACCGCGTTCCTGCTCCGCCTGGCCCACCTCGCAGCGAGCTCCGCCGAGACGGCACGCGAACAGACCGGCACCACCTTCACCCGCTTCCGGGACGCGGTCGAGAAGGGCTTCGCCACCAATCACAGCGTCAGCGCGTATGCGGACGCCCTCGGCTACTCCCGCCGCACCCTCGTCCGCGCGGTGCGCGCGGCCACCGGCAAGACCCCCAAGGGGTTCATCGACACACGCGTCGTCCTCGAGGCCCGACGCCTACTGGCCCACACGGACATGCCGATCGGCCGCATCGGCGCCTCGGTGGGCTTTCCCGACGCGGCCAACTTCTCGAAGTTCTTCCATCAGCACACCGGGACGACTCCAGTGGCGTTCCGGGCGGAGCTGCGCTGTGCAGGCGTCACGCCGTCGCGGAAAGTCAGGGCGTCGGCGCCCGATTCACCGGTCTGACAACCCTGTGCGCCGACGAGGGCGCCGGCTGAGGCCATGGCGTTGTCGACGACGTTCGCGAAGTCGTTCGGCATGCAGCGGCCGGTCGCATCGCCGCCGATCGGCGGGTCCGCCGGTGGCGCGCCGACGGTGGCCGTCTCTCGCGGTGCGGGCGGGCCGACGACGGGTTCGAACTCGCCCGGCAACTGCTGTCCGGGCCCGACCTGCGCGGCGGTGCGCGCAGGTCGGGCCGCCGACCGGGCGACGCGTTAGGCTCATTTTGTAGGCACGCGTTGCCGGTTCGCTCTGCAAAGGGCTCTATGCGCCGCCCCTTTTCCCCGCTCCGCCTCGGCCGAAGCCCTAGGAGCCAGTGGCCCCGGAAGAGGGGTGCCGCACTGCGCGACAGTCATCGGCACCACGCCGCCCGGGGGCCCGCCCGGACTGGCGACCACGACCGGCGAGGCCGCCGTTCGCCAGGACGGTTCCGAGGCACTCGCGACGAGCCCCACGTTCGGTCGTCCACCTCACGCGTCCGTACTCGAAGGAGGTGCGCCCGGTATGGATTCGGAACGTGCAGGCCGTTTGGTGTCGGCGCTTCGTGCCCGTGGCGTGATGGCCCATCTCGTAGAGGCGGGCGTCTACGAGTTCGGGATCCGGGTCGTCCTCGACGAGGGGATCGAGGCGCTGTGGGACGTCGACGGGGCCTCGGGGCTCGACGCGGAGATCGTCAGCGACGGAGTGCTCATCGGCTTCGTACCTCATGTGTCCGGTTCGGAGAGCTTCACCGAAGAGCAGCTCGTGGAGAGCATCGCGACGACGCGGTACTCGGCGGAAGGGCTCCGCCCGCCCAGCGACACGCCCGCCCCGACCGCGCCCCCGGCCGGCGAGGCTGCGCCGTCGCCCGCTCCTGCGGTCCCCCGCCAGTCGCCCGCTACCAGCGCCGGGCGCACTGGATCCGGCGAGGCGACAAGGACGGTCCCCGGCGCTGACAAGGCATGCGGCGCATCGCCCGACGCGCCCGCCTCCGACGCGGCGGGCCGCCGTCTCGTCACAGCGGAGCTCGCACTTCTTCGACCGACGGCAGGGCGGGGTGGTGCGAGGAGATCGGAGCCGGCTGGTCGCGCGCGACGCGGCCCGTCCCCGATTCGGCCCTTCCCGGATCGTGCCCGAGCCGGTGGCGGGTGACGATGGCTGGTGACAGCGCTGCGGAACGGGTTCGGCGGGCGACATGAAGCATGGTGAGGGGCAGGACGCCGGGATCTCCGGCCGGCTGGACCGCAGGCTCTTCCTTGCCGCAGCGGGCGGGGCGGTGGTCGGCGGCGTGGCGGTGGCCGGTTGCCACTCGTCCGGGGCCGGGGGGACCGGAAACGGGTCCACTCCGCCCGGCGCCTCCCACCGCACCGAGGAAGCGGACAGGGCTCGGGCCGCGGACTCCGACTGGCGTATCCGTTCGGTGGGCCCGCCCGAAGCCATCGAGGGCTATGCCGACAAGGTGAGCGTGCTGCCGGGTGAGGAGTTCGGCATGTACGTCTCCACCACCGCCCCAGCGTTCCGGGTCTCGGCCTACCGCGTCGGCTGGTACGACGGGGCGCAGGCACGACTGATCTGGCGTTCGCACCGTGTTTCCGGGTCGGTCCAGGCCCACCCCCGGCCTGCTCCAGGTCACCCGGACCGTACGTGCGGACTGGCGACGCACACTCCGTGTCCGCACCAGCGGCTGGCCGGAGGGCGCGTATCTGCTCCGGCTGGACTCGGACAACGGCCATCAGCGTTATGTGCCGCTCATCGTCCGCTCGGCGAGCGCGGCGGGCAGAATCGTGCTGATGCACGCCGTAGCAACATGGCAGGCGTACAACACGTGGGGCGGCTACAGCCTTTACCAGGGCGAAAACGGCGCATACAGCACGCGGTCGCTCGCCGTCAGTTTCGACCGCCCCTATGACCGCAATGGCGCCGAGAAGTTCATGGTGTACGAACGGGCGGCGGTGGTCCTGGCAGAGAAGCTGGGCCTCCCGCTCGCCTACACCACAGGCACGGACATCCATCGCGACCCCAGCATTCTCGAAAACGCCGCCGGAGCTCTCTCACTGGGACACGACGAGTACTGGACGCCCCAGCAACGGGTTCACGTCACCCGGGCACGTGACGCGGGCACCAACGTGGCCTTCCTCGGCGCCAACGCCTGCTTCCGCAGGGTCAGGCTGGAGCCGGACTCCACCGGCGCCGACCGCATTGTCGTCTGCTACAAGACCGATTACCGGAACGACCCGTACCTCGCCGACCACCCGGACATGCCGACCAACGACTTCCGCCTGCCACCCGGCGCCTCCCCCGAGTCGTCCCTGACGGGCGTCCTCTACGAGGGCTATCCGGTGGACGCCCCGTATGTCGTCCAGCGGAGCGACCACTGGCTCTTCGAGGGGACGGGCGTGAAGCGAGGAGACTCCTTCGAGCACCTGGTGGGGGTGGAGTACGACCGGGTCTCTCCGGACATGCCCGCCCCGGCGCCGCTCGAGATCATCGCCCATTCCCCTCTCGTCTGCGAGGGCAGACACAGTTATTCCGACTCCGCCTACTACATCGTGCCGAGCGGAGCGGGCGTCTTCGCCTCCGGAACGATGCGGTGGGTCGAGGCTCTGATGGCGGGGACCCGCGAGAACGGACGCAACCACGGCATGGACGCCCGTGCGGGAGCTTTCGTCACCCGCGCGACGGAGAACCTGCTCCACGCGTTCGCGGCGGGCCCGTGCGGCCGGAGCAGGCCGAAGCCCAGGGACAACGTGCGGGACGTATACGCGTCCGCACCACGCTGACGTCGTGATCGATCGCCCAGGTCACCCGCTCGCTCTGGCTCTGTGCGAGGACGTCACTGTCGGATCGGGCAGTGCGGCCTCGTCGCCGGCCGCTCGCTGCGACAGCTTCGCCGGCATGTCCTCGCCGAGCGAACCTGTCGCGCGCATCCCGTGAGTGGTCGAGTCGTCGCAGGATGCCAGGCGGCCAGTCGTTCCAAGCCACTACTGGGCTCTGCGCCCTGCCCCGACATGCGGTGGGACCGCTCGGCCCGGGCGGCCGTTGTGCCGGGCCGCCCCGGGCTCGTCGTTGCTGCCACGTCAGCTCTGGTCCCCGATCCTCGCGGTCCTGCTGACCCACTGGGACAGGGTGAGCTGCGTGGGTGCCACATGGCGGCGTTCGGCCTGGCTCTCCCTGGACGTCCCCTGGTATCGGCCGGTGCTGTCGGCCAGGGCGTCGCGGAGCAGGGACAGGTGTACGGGCAGGGCTGCACGGAAGTCGTCCTCGTCCCGGCAGGGGGGGCAGGTCGCCGGTCGTTCACTGATTGCGCGGTGCTTCTCGGATGCCGTGAGCATGAGAGGGGGTCCTTCCTGTGCTGGGGTTCGCCCTGCGCGGTCGTCGCGGCCGCGTGGGGCGTGGTGAGCTGGGCCCAGTCGCTCGGCAGCAGGGCTGCCGGACCGGGCAGAACGAGAGGGAGGCCCACCGGGGCTGCAAGGGTTCCGGCGGAACTGCGGATGATGGCGTCGAGGGCGGCGCCGAGCAGTCCGGCGGTGGTGAGGTGGGGGGCGGTACCGCAGATCACACGGGTGACGCCGGGAGTGGAGAGTGTGTGGTCCGGTGATGCGAGGACGGGACCGTCCGGCCACCGAAGAGAGCGGCGACGCAGGCCGCGGTCAAGGATGCGAGCACGCAGTGTGATCGGCGCGCGGTGCGCGGCTTGATCGGTTCGGCGTTGTACCGCTTGGTCGGGCAGTGGGCTTCGATCATGGCGAAACCTCCGTTCGCCTTCTCACTTTCGCCCAGGAACGGCCTCTCGCGCGTCGTCCCCCCGCAGCGATTCCCGGCTACCACGGCTGCGGTATCCGCCGCGCCTGCCTACGACTGAACCGACATGCACATACCGCACCGACGGTTACTCGGACGCCTGTGAACGCCCGGGCTCCGTAGCCGGGCCGACAGATTCCGTTGCTGGACTGACCAGGCCGCACTGATAGGCGATGACGACGAGCTGGGCCCGGTCACGAGCCGCCAGCTTGGTCATGGCCCGGTTGACGTGGGTCTTGGCAGTCAGTGGACTCACGAACAATTGTTCTGCAATCTCGTCGTTCGACAGCCCCAGGGCCGCCAACCCCACGACATCGCGTTCCCGCCGCGTCAGGCACTCCAGCCGCTCGTGCACGTCCGCCGGGCACGGGTCCGGCTGCGCGAGAAAACGCTTGATCAGCGCACGCGTCGCCGACGGGGACAGCAGTGCCTCGCCGGCGGCGATCGTGCGGACGGCGTCGAGAAGTTCCTCGGGCCGGGCCCCCTTGCCGAGAAAACCGCTCGCACCGGCGCGCAGAGCCTCGGCGACGTGCTCGTCGTCCTCGAAGGTGGTCAGGATGAGCACCTTCACTGCTGAGAGGTCCTCGGACTCGCTGATGAGCCGTGTGGCGTCGAGGCCGTCCATCTCCGGCATGCGGATATCCATCAGGACCACATGCGGACGCTCCGCACGCGCCAGTTCCAGCGCCTCCTGCCCATTGGACGCCTCTCCCACCGTCTCCATGTCGTCCGTGGAGTCGAACAGCATCCTGAAGGTGCCCCGCAGCAGGGCCTGGTCATCCGCAAGCAGTACGCGAATCGTCATGCCCGTCTCTCCTCGGTGGTTTGCCCATTACCAGGCCCGGACGCAGCGGCAGTTCGGCCGTCACGGTGAAGCCGCCCTCCGGACGCTCTCCCGCGTACAGCCAGCCCCCGACCGTGGAAGCGCGCTCACGCATTCCGATCAGCCCGTGGCCCGTCCCCGGTTGGGCGCGGTTCCCTCCGGCCCGTCCGTCGTCCTCGACGGTGATCGTCAGCCGCTCTGGGCGGTAGTGCAGGAACAACCGGGCGTGGTCGGCGCCGGCATGCTTGTGCACATTGGTCAGAGCCTCCTGCACGATCCGGTACGCGGCCAGGTCGACCGTCGGCGCCAGTGGTTCGACGATGCCCCGCCGGGTATGGCTCACGGTCAGGCCGGCGCGTTCGAACGACGCCAGAAGCGCCGGTACGCGCGCCAGGCCCGGCATCGGATCACGCGGCGCCACCGGATCGCCGGACTGCCGCAGCAGTCCCACGGTCACCCGTAGTTCGTCCAGCGCGGACCGGCTGGTGTCCCGGATGTCCTCCAGAGCGGCCAGGATCTGTTCCGGTCGCCGTTCCACCAGGTGGACGGCGACGCCTGCCTGAGCGTTGATCAAGGCGATGTGGTGCGCGACGATGTCATGCAGCTCGCGCGCGATCCGCACCCGTTCGGCCGCCACCCGCTGCTGCGCCTCCTGCTCACGCGTGCGCTCCGCGTGTTCCGCCCGCTCCTCCACGGCCGCCACATAGGCGCGACGTGAGCGCACCCCGTCCCCGACAGCAGCCGGCAGCGCCGTCCACGCCAGCATCGCCGCGTTGTCGGGGGCCAGCCATGAGTGCGGGTCGCACAGCACGGCGGCGCCCACCAGTACGACGGCCGAGAACGATGCCGCAGCCCAGGTGGCACGCCGGTCGGTCAGCGCGGCCACGTTGTAGACCGACACCAGGACCGGGCTGATCACCAACGGGCTCTCCCGAATCCCGAGTATCTGAAAGGCCACCCCGCAGGCAACTGCGACGGCCAGTACGCCGAAGGGGTAACGGCGCCGCCATACCAACGCGGCGCAGCCGATACCCGCCAGCACCACGACAGGCCACCGCAGGGCGAACTGGTGCCCATGCCGTACGACCGAGGCAGCCGCGACCGACAGCACGAACAGCAGCGCCACGCCCAGTGCCTCCACCACACCGATCCGGGGCCGCGGCCCCCGTTTCCAACCGCTGATGACCGCCATGGTCACCACGGTAGGGTCGACGGCCGCATCGGGCATCGTCTGGCGTGGCAGGGGCGCACCGACAGACTTTGCATGATCATGCGAGATTATGCATACTCTTCCTATGTCTAAGGTCCTCACCTCCCTTCCCGCCGGCGAGCGCGTCGGTATCGCCTTCTCGGGCGGCCTCGACACCTCGGTCGCGGTCGCGTGGATGCGCGACAAGGGCGCCATCCCATGCACCTACACCGCCGACATCGGCCAGTACGACGAGCCCGACATCGCCTCGGTGCCGGGCCGCGCGAAGACCTACGGTGCCGAGATCGCGCGCCTGGTCGACTGCCGCGCGGCGCTGGTCGAGGAGGGTCTGGCCGCGCTCACCTGCGGGGCGTTCCATATCCGCTCGGGCGGGCGTGCCTACTTCAACACCACGCCGCTCGGCCGCGCCGTCACGGGCACCCTCCTGGTCCGGGCGATGCTCGAGGACGACGTACAGATCTGGGGCGACGGCTCGACCTTCAAGGGCAACGACATCGAGCGGTTCTACCGGTACGGCCTGCTCGCCAACCCGCACCTGCGCATCTACAAGCCGTGGCTCGACGCGGACTTCGTGACCGAGCTCGGCGGCCGCAAGGAAATGTCGGAGTGGCTGCTCGCCCATGACCTCCCGTACCGCGACAGCACCGAGAAGGCCTACTCCACCGACGCCAACATCTGGGGCGCCACCCACGAGGCCAAGACCCTGGAGCACCTCGACACCGGCGTCGAGACCGTGGAGCCGATCATGGGCGTGCGGTTCTGGGACCCCTCCGTCGAGATCGCCACCGAGGACGTGACGATCGGCTTCGACCAGGGCCGCCCGGTGACGATCAACGGCAAGGAGTTCGCCTCCCCCGTCGACCTGGTGATGGAGGCGAACGCCATCGGCGGCCGCCACGGCATGGGCATGTCCGACCAGATCGAGAACCGGATCATCGAGGCCAAGAGCCGCGGCATCTACGAGGCG
Source organism: Streptomyces sp. Ncost-T10-10d (assembly GCF_900091955.1). Lineage (GTDB taxonomy): Bacteria > Actinomycetota > Actinomycetes > Streptomycetales > Streptomycetaceae > Streptomyces. The sequence goes on along the minus strand of NZ_FMDF01000157.1, from coordinate 19,216 downwards.
CCCGGCATGGCCCTGCTGCACGCGGCGTACGAGCGTCTGGTCAACGCGATCCACAACGAGGACACGCTCGCCCAGTACCACAACGAGGGACGGCGCCTCGGCCGGCTGATGTACGAGGGCCGCTGGCTGGACCCGCAGGCGCTGATGGTGCGCGAGTCGCTGCAGCGCTGGGTCGGCGCGGCCGTCACCGGCGAGGTGATGCTGCGGCTGCGGCGCGGTGAGGACTACTCGATCCTCGACACCACGGGCCCGGCGTTCAGCTACCACCCGGACAAGCTGTCCATGGAGCGCACCGAGGACTCGGCGTTCGGCCCGGTGGACCGCATCGGCCAGCTCACCATGCGCAACCTCGACATCGCCGACTCGCGCGCCAAGCTGGAGCAGTACGCCGGGCTCGGTCTGATCGGCACCGGCAGCCCCGCCATCGGTGCCGCCCAAGCGGCCGCGACCGGACTGATCGGCACGATGCCGGAGGGCGGCGCCGAGGCCATCGCCTCCCGCGGCGAGGTCTCCGGTGACGACGAGATGCTGGACCGCGCCGCGATGGAGTTCGGCACGGACTGACCAGCCCCGTCGAGCGGAAGGCTCGGCACCCCCGCGGGGGATGCACCACCGGAAAGGCCGGCTCGGCGCCAACGGCGCCGAGCCGACCTTTTCCGTCACCCGGGGCCTGTGGTCAGGATCGGAGGCGCTGTCGCACCGATGTCGTGCAGGTCTTCTCCAACCAGCCCGCCTACGAGTTCGAGGACAGCCGTCGGACCGGTCACATGGACGACAATCGGGTGCCGGGCGCGTGCGAGGGGCCCGGCATGCGCCCGAGTGCCTCGACGCCGGCTTCGATGTCCGTGCCGTCTCTCTCGCCGCGCACCGGCTCGGGTCGAGGCCCCGGCATGACCGTACGAGGACCGGGATTCCGGCCTGCGGAACGACGCGCTCCGCCACAGGTGCAGCAGCCGCCGCACGAGCCGGATGGCGTGCGTTGATCAACGGACATAACCTGCCCGGGAGTATCGATTTTTCACCGTGTGCCCGAATGGTGGAAGGGTTGAGAGTCTTGAGCGCCCGTAATGTCGAGCAGGAACCCCTGGAGCCCGGAGTGGGGCCCGCCACCGAGGGGGATCCTGAGTTCCACCCCTACCACCACCCTGCTGCAGGCTGGGGCGCGGCCAAGAGCGTGAGCCGTTTCCTGGTGCGCGAGGGCGCGCTGGTGGACGGCCCTCGGGCAATCACGCGGATGAACCATGAGAACACCGGGTTCGACTGCCCCGGATGCGCGTGGCCGGACGACACCAAGGGGCTGCACCTGGACATCTGCGAGAACGGAATCAAGCACGTCACCTGGGAGATGACCCGCAAGCGGGTCGGGCGCGAGTTCTTCGCCACCCACTCGGTGACCGAGCTGTCCGGGTGGAGCGACCACGACCTCGAGAACCAGGGGCGGTTGACCGAACCCATGGTCTACGACCCCGATTCGGACCACTACGTCCCGATCAGCTGGAAGGACGCGTTCGAGGTGACCGGCCGTGCTCTGCGCGGACTGGACAACCCGAATCAGGCATCGTTCTACACATCCGGCCGACTCGGCAACGAGGCCACCTTCCTCTACCAGTTGATGGCCCGTGAACTGGGCACGAACAACCTGCCGGACTGCTCCAACATGTGTCACGAGGCCAGCGGTCGCGCCCTCCAGGCGTCCCTGGGCACCGGCAAGGGGACCGTCGACCTCAAGGACTGGGAAACCGCCGACGCGCTGTTCATCCTGGGAGTCAATGCCGCCTCCAACGCGCCCCGGATGCTCACCGCCCTCTCCGAGGCTCACCACCGTGGCGCCCAGATCGTGCACATCAATCCGCTGGTCGAAGCAGCCGCCACACGCACCATCGTCCCCCACGACTTCATGGACATGGCCCTCTTCAAGACGACCCGGACCAGCACCCTGAACCTGCAGCCGCGCATCGGCGGCGACATGGCTCTTCTGCGCGGCATGGCCAAGGCGGTCCTGGAGCAGTCCGCAACCGACCCCAAGGCTCTGGACCGGGAGTTCATCGACCGCCACACCACCGGCTTCGAGGAATACCGCGCGCTGTGCGAAGCCACGTCGTGGGCGGAAATCGAGAACCAGTCCGGGCTGAGCCGCGCCGACGTCCTCGAAGCCGCGCGCGTGTACGGCGAGGCCGACCGCAGCATCGTCAGCTGGTGCCTGGGCATCAGTCAGCACGAGCACGGCGTCGACACCGTCCGGGAGATCGTCAATGTGCTTCTGCTCCGCGGCAATCTGGGACGCGAAGGAGCGGGCCCCTCCCCCGTACGAGGGCACAGCAACGTCCAGGGCAACCGCACCTGCGGCATCGACCACCGCCCCGCGGACGAGTTCCTGGACCGCCTCGCCGAGGTCTGCAATATCGAGCCGCCCCGTGAGCACGGTCTGGACACCGTCCACACGGTCAAGGCGATGCACAGCGGTGATGTGAAGGTGTTCGTCGGTATGGGTGGCAACTTCGCCCTCGCGGCGCCCGACACCCCGTACACCTACGCGGCGCTGCGCAACTGCGACCTCACCGTCCAGGTGAGCACCAAGCTGAACCGCAGCCACGTCGTCCACGGCCGCCAGGCCCTCATCCTGCCGTGTCTCGGCCGTACCGAGAAGGACCATCAGCGCAAGGGCATCCAGAGCATGTCCGTCGAGGACTCGATGAGCATGGTCCACCTGTCGATCGGCATGAAACGCCCCGCCTCACCACACCTGCTGTCCGAGCCGGCCATCATCGCCGGCCTGGCCAGGGCCGCCCTACCCGACAGCGCCACGCCTTGGGACTGGTACATCGAGGACTACGACCGTATCCGGGACACCATGGCCCAGGCCCTGGACGGTTTCGAGGACTTCAACCGCCGCGTGCGCCTGCCCCTCGGCTTCCGCATCAAGCAGCCCGCCCGTGAGCTGGTGTTCCTCACCCCGTCCGGACGCGCCGAGTTCTCCACCGCCGTCCTGCCCGACGTCGTTCCCGCCCCCGGCACCCTGGCGCTGGGCACCATGCGGTCCCACGATCAGTGGAACACCACCATCTACTCCGACAACGACCGCTACCGCGGCATCAAGAACCTGCGCACGCTCGTCTTCATGAACAGGGCCGACATGCGCGAACGCGCCATCGCAGACCTCGGCCCCGTCGACATCACGAGCACCGCGAAGGACGGCAGTCAGCGGTCCCTCAACGGCTACCTCGCCATCCCTTACGACATCCCCCGCGGCTGCGCAGCCGGCTACATGCCTGAGATGAACGTGCTGTGCGCGCTCAGCGACTACAGCACCCAGAGTGACCAGCCGATCATGAAGCACGTCAAGGTCACCATCGGCCCCGCCGCCTGAGCAGGGAGCGCTCACGGGCGGGGCTCCGCGCACCATCACCGCCACCGGACGAGCCGCTCCAGGAGAAGGTAGGCACGCTGCTCCGCGGCGACGAGTTCGGTGGGGTCGATCTCCGCGCCGGCCAGAGCTCGCCCGCCGCGGCGTCGGCCGTACGGAATGACCCGTATGCCGAGCCGGGTATTGCCTGGCTCGCCTCGCGAAGAAGGCTCCGCGAGCCGGCGGAGGGGCATGTGACCGTTGTTCATACAGAGTGTCAGCGGACGAGCCGGACCACGGGACGCAGTCGTGACGTGAGGTCGGCCAGCAGCTGTTCGGCCTGTGGCAGTACGTGGGGTCCGAGGGAGGCGGTGCCGACGGCGACTGCCACTCCGGTCCAGGCCAGTGGGCCCAGCGGTGTGCACCCGAAGAAATGGCTGACGACGGGTGTCTGGACCAGGGCGATGAGCACGGCCGCGGTGCCGAGAACCGTGGTCAGGACCAACGGGCTGCGGCGGCGTCCGACGACGGTCTGCGTGAGTTGGGCGCCGACCACACCACACAGAGCCATGGTGCTGGTACGTCGCGCTGAGCCGGGAGTGAGGGTGCCGATGAGCCAAGCGATGGCCGCACCGATACCGGTGATCAGACCACGATGGCGGATCTGGCGTGTCAGCGGTTGCCCGAGGACGGCGAGGCCCACGGGTACGGCGTCGGCTGCGATGGACTCACCGGTGGGTTCCGGGTCCTGGGGGGTAACCGCGACCGCCATCGCCGGGAACATGTCGGTGAGCAGGTTGACCAGCAGCAGCTGACGTGTCGACAGCGGCGACGTGCCGGACAGCAGTGTGCCCAGTACGGAGAAGCCGACCTCGCCGGCGTTCCCGCCGAGCAGGATGCTGATCGCGTCGGCCACGCTGCGCCACAGGGCTCGGCCTTCGCCGATGGCGTCGATGAGAACCGACAGTTCGTCGTTGGTGATCACGAGGTCTGCGGCGTTGCGTGCGGCCGCCGATCCGCGCGCGGCGATACCGACCCCGACGTCGGCGGCGCGGATGGCAGCGGCGTCGTTGGCGCCGTCGCCGACCATGGCGACGACGCGACCCGCCTCCCGGAGCGCCTCGACGACCTGGAGCTTCTGCTCGGGTGCGACCCGGGCCACGACGCCGCAGTCCCGGAGCAGGCGGGCCCGTCCCGCCCGGTCCTGTGAAGCCAACTCGTTACCGGTGACGACCGTGACATCAGGGGGCCAGCCCAGGGCGACTGCCACGGAGCGGGCGGTCTGTGGGTGGTCGCCGGTGAGCATGACGGCTCGCACGCCGACCTCTCCGAGACCGGCCACAAGCGGTGCGGAGCTGGCGCGGGGGGTGTCGGCAAGTGCCACGAACCCGATGAGCTCCAGCAGTTCGAGGGGCTTGTCCAGTGCCTCCCTCGCCTCGTCGTCCGTCGCGAGACGGCGCTGGGCGACGGCCAGGAGCCGCAGGCCCTGACCGGCGAGCGAGTGTGCCTCTTCTACGGCTGCCGGATCCGTATCCGGGCAGCAGGGCAGCACGACTTCCGGCGCGCCCTTGACGACCAGCATGCTCGCGCCGTCCGCGTCCCTTCCGGCGGCGGCGGCGTAACCCCGGCTCGCCTCGAAGGGCTGGGCCTGCGCGGTGGTCCACCCTGCCTCGGTCGGGGCTACTGCCAGCACCGCCTCGTCGGTGGCATGGGCGTGGACGCCCGGCTGCCCGGCAACGCGGGGGCAGGCCCGGGCGGCAATGCGCAGGATGCGTTCCCCCTCGACGGCGTCGGCCGGGTGCTCGACGCCTGTGCCGGCGATCAGGCGGACGACCCGCAACCGGTTCTCCGTGAGGGTCCCGGTCTTGTCGAAGCAGATGGTGTCCACACGTCCGAGCGCCTCCAGGCTGCGTGGCGTGCGTACCAGGACGCCGAGCTTGCTCAGCCGTCGTGCCGCGGCCATCTGCGCGACGGTCGCCACGAGAGGCATCCCCTCGGGCACGGCGGCCACTGCGACTGCCAGTCCGCCCTGGAGGGCTGTGCGCACGGGGCGGCCACGCAGCATGGACAGGCCGGCCACCGCGGCGCCGCCGACGAGGGTGAGGGGCAGGACCCGGCGGGTCAGCCGGTGCAGTCGTGCCTGAACCCCCGCCGAGGTGGGGACCCGCGCGGCGAGGGACGCCGCGCGGCCGGCTTCAGTCTGGTCACCCGTGCCCACCACCACTGCCCGGGCGTGGCCGGCCACCACCGTGGTGCCTTCGAACACCATGCAGCTGCGGTCGGCGACGGACGCCTGCGGTACGGCGGCCACTTGTTTGCGGGTGGGCAGTGACTCGCCCGTCAGCGAGGACTCGTCCACCTCGAAGCCACTGACCTCCAGCAGCCGCGCGTCGGCCGGCACCACATCGTTGGTGCGCAGCTCGATCACCTCGCCGGGCTTCAGCCGCACGGCCTCGACGACGGATGTCTCCCCTGCTGACGGGTGAGCGAGTCGCCGGGCGGTTCGCCGCTGCCCGGTCACCAGTGCGGACAGCGCCTGCTCCGCGCGCAATCGCTGTACCCCGCCGACCAGGGCGTTCACCGCCACGGCGGCGATGACCAGGAATGCGTCCACCGAGGACCCCAGCAGTGCCTGCGCCGTGGCACCGACCACCAGGACCGGGGTGAACGGGTCGTCCAGTTCGGCCCAGACGGCGCCGGCCAGACGTGCGCTCACCCGTGCAGGCGCGAAGGCCGGGTGCGTGGCAGCGGTGCCCGCGATGTGGCCGACCCGGGCCCGCACCACCGTCAGGGCGGTGGGCGCGGCGCGTGACGCCTTCGTCAGCCGGACCATGACCTGCTCGGGCTGCAGGGCGTGCCAGGGCACCCGCGGACTGGGGTGGGGGGTCGTACCGGCGGCCACACCGAGTGCGGCGCACCAGCCCATGACCAGGGCCGCGGCAGTGGCGACAGTGACGGGGCTGAGCCGCACTTCGAGGGGGAAGGGAACCCGCTGCGACCGGACCCCCCGGGTGAGTACCAGGAGCTCGGAGAGCGTGGCGCCCGCCTCGGCGCAGAACTTGGCACGCCGGCTGACCGCCCGCGCTGCGGGGACGCCGGACAGCAGCCGCCACACTCCCTCCAGTCCGCGCAGGGGCAGAAGGTCGGCGCCCCAGACGATGGCGCTGCGCTCGTCGGTGACGGCGACGGCGATGTCGCTGCGGAGCAGTCCGTCGAGTACGTCGTGGGCGGCGGCAGTCAACTCCCGTTCGGCTGCCGCCCGGTCGTGCGGGACGCGCGCCACCGTGAGGACCGTTCGGCCCTCGTTCTGGAGGGCAGCCACCACCTCGGTCAACGGGGTATCGGCGGAGACGAGTTGGTCCGCCAGGGTCCCGAACTCGCCGAGCGAGTAGTCGTCCACCACCACGACGTGCAGACCGGCTCGGCGCGCTGCGTTCAGCGCGGCTTCGGCCATGGGGTCGACCTCCCAGCCGACGAGGACGGTGCCGACGTCCGTTCCGCGAACCGTCGCGATCAACAGTCCCGCGTCCGGCGCCGTCTCATCGGGCACTGGGCGAAGGGCGATGCATGACTCCTCGGACGGCGTTGCCGCGTCCTCGGGCGCGCTCAGGGCCGCAGTGGCTTCCTGCCACAACCGGTGGTGATCCCAGTCGGTCGCGCTGGGGTGGACCTTGAGCACAGTGCGCCGCGTACTGCGCAGTGCTTCGGGATGCAGGACGACGGTGTCCACGAGCTCCAGTTGACGCAACCGCTCGGGGTCGCGGACCAGTACGTCCTCGCGCGCCAGGGCACTGCCGAGAGCCGCGGTGAAGGCCGCCGGGCCGTAGCGTGCGGCCTTGGGCGAACCGGCCAGTACGGTCTCGGCCGCCTCGTCGAGGCTGCGGGTGAAAAGGAGAGTGGTGGCGGCGCCGCCCAGCATCCCGTTGATCGCGGCGGCGGCGTATTCCTCGCCCGGGCAGGAACGCAGCGGCGGACGTACGACGTCGGTGTTGGCCAGAGTCAGCCGGTCCGGGGCGCACAGCGTGTCGTGTACGGCGTCGAACGTCGCGAGCTGAGCCAGCGATTCCACCAACTGGGCGGCCCGCAGTGCCGCGTCGAGCAACAGCGGACTCGGCGACTGCCCGATCCCGCAGACGGCCGCATGGGCCGCCGCCAACACCAGATCGGCTGCGTCCGGGTTCAGCGCACGGCTCAGCACCACGCGTACCCGCGAGTCCTCACGCATCATGACGACCGCGGCCACCATGGCCTCCGGCGCGCGCTTCACAAAGGCTGCCCGTGCGGCGAACGCGACGCCGATGCCCGCCGCGTCGCACGCCAGGGCGACAGCGTTGGCGCGTACGCCCCCGGCGGCACCCGGGTGCACGTGTTCCAGCGTCTGATCGCCGACGTGCACCAGCCCGTGTTGGGCGGCCAGTTCTGACACCTGGTCCACCACCTGCTCGCCGACCGCGTCGTCGGTGGTCTGCACGACCAGCCTCCCCAGGCCGCCGTCCCAGTAGGCGATCAGCACGTCAGGGTGCTCGGCCAGCTCGACGGCCACCTTTCTGGCGGCGGCCTCAAGTCGTTCCAGGGTTCGATCGGGCGCGTCCGGGTGATGCTCCAGTGCAAGGTGCATCCGGGTTCCGGCGCGCCAGTAACGGACCTGAGGAGTCATCGCGTTGCGGGCGACCCTGCCGACCCGCAGCGCGGTCGCCGACACCGCCGCCGCCCCGTCCACCGCGCCACGTGCACCGGCGTTCACGAGCTCAGCGGCCAACCGCGCCGCATCTGCGGTCGGCGTGGCGATCCGGCGGGTGGCCTCGACCGGCACAGCCAAGGCGCTCTGGAGGGCCACGGCGGGCAGCCCGGTCAGGAAGCGGAGCAGCATGTCTCACCTTCGCGGGCTTGCCGCACGCGGCCGGGGGAACGGTCGTCACAGATGCCGGGCACGGAACGGTCGTATCAGCGGATGGGAGGCGACCTCAGGGCTTCTTCCGCCCACGTGCTTTGGCGCCCGAGGTGCCCGTGGCGCTCGTGGCTGCGCGCTTGGACGCGCGGGCCTTCGCCGTGCCGGAGCCGGTCGACGCCTTGGCCGGGCGGGTCTTCGCCGTCCCGGAGGCGGCCGATGACTTGGCCGGGCGGGTCTTCGCCGTCTTGGGGGCGGTCGATGACTTGGCCGGACGCTTCTTTGCCGTTTTCGAGGTGGTCGATGCTTTGGCCGAGCGGGTCTTCGCCGGCTTCGCCGTGGTGTGCGCCTTGGCCGACCTGGCGGCCTGCTTCGCCCGCAATCCTTCGGTGCGGGCCTCACCGGCGGCGGGGGCCGCCTCGGCATCCGTCGGACGCGGCTGCGTGAGCCACACCACCGCGGCACCCGCCATGGCCACGGGCCACTCGAGCACACCGGCTACGCCGAGCAGTCCGGCACCGGTGTACGCTGCGACACGCCGTGCATGCGGCGAGACGATCCCGACGGAGTCCAGGACACCGTTGGCGATCCCCTTGACCCGGTCCGCCCCGGGGACCCTCTCCACTGCTGTCGTCACCCTCTGCATGGGGTGCGCCAGTGTCTGCTGGACGGGATGCTTCACCTTTGTGTCCCCTGAGTCAGACGCATGGGAACTGTCAGTCATGGTCGCTCTCTCTCCGTGGGGCAGGGGTGGCGGGCGGCACATGGCCGTGACGCCTCTCACGTTTCAGTAACCTTGACAAGATCGCGCAACTCCGGCAAGCCTGGACATACCTACGTACCGCCATGCGAGGTAACAGGCGGTGGGCATCTCAGGGCCACGGACCTTCCCGGCTCCGGCAATTCCGTTCGCCCACCGACGCCGTCACCACCCGACCACGTCCCCTGCGCTCGTCGACCGACCAGCCACACACCGCTCTCCGTCCGACCGGCCGGACCGGCGTCAGACCCCCTACCTCCACTGGAGGCCGCCGTTTCATGCGCATCGAACTGACCTGGCCGCGCCCTGGCACCGAGGACCGGACCCTGACCCTGCCCCTCCCCGGCCTCCCCACGGACCTGCTGGGCCCGACCCTGCGGCACGCGAGCCGGTTGCGGACTCCTGCCGCCCTTCGGCGCGCCATCGCATGCGCGGAGCCGGTCCTAGGAGCCGCAGCCCGCGCTTCCGGCGCGGATGCGCTCACCCGGGCCGCCCTGCCGTACGCCATCCGGTTCACCCGGCAGGCACTCCTCAGCGGCACACCCGCCGCCATTCCGAGCCAGGCCGCGCGAGCGATCCCGTCGGGATCGCACCCGTCGACTCCTCGACCGCCTGCACCCTGAGCGACGCACCAGGAATTCGGACCCCGGCGGGAGGGGCGTGTTCATCGACGCACCCCGGCCCCACGCGGAGCCCGCCCATTACCCCAACCGCTCATGGCTGCCGCGCCCGCGTCCGGCAGACCTCGTCACCCACCCGACAGACAGGCACCGCGTAAGGCCGCATCGCGAGCCACGGCCACTGACGGCGCGCCGATCGAGGCCGGGCGCTCCACGACCATAAGCACCGCGCCGCGAACAGCTCGCACAGCCTCGGCTCGCTGTCGGGCAGCGCTCTGCCGAGCAGTCTCTTACCTGGCGTGGTGAGGTCGGTGCCATGGCCCCAGATCGGACACAGTCAGATTCGGTAACTTTAGTTGCCGATTCCGTATGTGGTAACTAAAGTTGTCAACATGACACCGCCTGAGATCACCGCTGCGGAACAGACCGCCCTCGACAAAGCCCTCCTCGACGCCCTGAACCCACTCGCCTCGGCCATGCGCGCCCGAGCGACCGGACTCGCCGAGGAACGCATGTGGGATGCCGACCCCATCGAAGTGACACTGTCGATCCTCACCACCTGGAAGGTGGTGGACGCGGAGGTCAAGCGGTTGACGGCAATCGCAGCAAAGACCGCCGGCTCCTACGGTGCGAGTTACGAGCGGTTGGGCGCTGCTTGGGGTATCACCCGGCAGGGCGCCCGCAAGAAATGGCCCGACGCCATCGACAGATCAGCCCCTGCGGAAGCGGAGGCGAGCCTCATCGAACTGTTCGGCGGCAGCGCCGAATTGTCCCGGGACCCGTCATCAGGTGGCTGGCGGTGGGCCGGAAAGGGAGCCGATGGAACACGCGATGAGGCAGACAGCACTTCTTGCTACGCAACGAAGGAAGAGGCTGCCGGCCACGCGGGCGCCTTTTTGAAGGAGCACGTCGCCGACCGACGCCAAGGGCTGGCAGATCATCGAGACACGTCGTCCTGATCTCGTTGCTGAGCTCGTCGGTTCGGGCGAGGGCCCGAGCCCGGCGGACTGCTATGACGACGGGGGGCGGCGTCGCGGGCGGGATGACGATGCCGTGTGCTGCCGGAGCCTCCGATCGGATCCTCACCCGTCGTTTCCGCATCGTGGCGGGAATGATGGAGCCATGGCGAACCCGACAATCCTGACTGTCGACGACGACCCGGCGGTCTCCCGGGCGGTCGCCCGCGACATCCGGCGCCAGTACGGCGACCGTTACCGCATCGTGCGCGCCCTCTCCGGCCGCGATGCCCTGGACGCACTGCGCGAGATCAAGCTGCGCGGCGATCAGCTCGCGCTCATGCTGGCCGACTACCGCATGCCGCACATGAACGGCATCGAGTTCCTCGAGGCGGCCATGGATCTCTTCCCGCTCGCCCGTCGTGTGCTGCTGACCGCCTACGCCGACACGGAAGCGGCGATCGACGCCATCAACGTCGTGGACCTCGACCACTACCTCATCAAACCCTGGAGCCCGCCGGAACAGCACCTCTACCCGGTGATCGACACACTGCTGGAGCTGTGGCAAGCCACGCCTGATCCGGGGATCATGGAAACCCGCGTGGTCGGGCACCGCTGGTCCGCACCGTCCTTCGCTGTCCGTGACTTCCTCACCCGCAACCTCGTGCCCTACCGGTGGCTGCTGTCCGACGAGCCGGAAGGGCAACGCCTGCTGGCCGCCGCAGGGATGTCGGCGGCCGATGTACCGCTGGTCATCACCCCGGACGGCGAACCCCTGGTCTCCCCCACCGAGCGGGAGCTCGCCGCAAAGGTAGGACTGAGCACGGTTCCGGCCTCGGATTTCTACGACCTGGTGGTGGTCGGTGGCGGGCCGGCCGGTCTGGGAGCTGCCGTCTACGGGGCTTCGGAGGGTTTGCGCACGGTCCTGGTGGAACAGCAGGCGACCGGCGGGCAGGCCGGACAGAGCAGCCGCATCGAGAACTACCTCGGTTTTCCCGACGGCGTCTCCGGCTCCCAGCTGACCGAACGTGCTCGCCGCCAGGCGCTGAAGTTCGGGGCGGAGATTCTGAGTGCGCAACGGGCCGTCGCGCTGGAGGCAGCAGGATCGGGGCGGGTGCTGCATCTGGGGCCGGAGGGCTCCATTGCCGCCCACACCGTGGTCCTGGCCACCGGAGTGGCTTACCGGCGGCTGGCCGCCACCGGGCTGCAGGAGTTCACGGGTGCGGGCGTCTTCTACGGGTCCGCCGTCACCGAGGCCCCCAGCTGTTCCGGGGAGGATGTGTACATCGTCGGCGGAGCCAACTCCGCGGGACAGGCAGCGGTCTATTTCTCGCGCTACGCGCGGCGCGTCCACGTACTCATCCGCCAAGGTGATCTGACCCGTTCGATGTCCAGCTATCTCATCGACCAGATCAACGGCATCGACAACATCGAGATCCACGCGTGGACCGAAGTCCTCGGCGGTGAGGGCGAGGGACACCTACAGCGACTGACCCTTCGCGAGAGCCGGTCCGGCGCCGTGCGCACCGTTGCTGCGTCCTGGCTGTTCGTCTTCATCGGGGCCGAGCCGCATACGCAGTGGCTGGAGGGAGTGGTCTCCCGTGATGAACGCGGGTTCGTGCTGACCGGCCCGGACCTGGTGGCCGGAGGGCAGCGTCCGGCGGGCTGGCGGCTGCCGAGAGATCCGTACCACCTGGAATCGAGCGTGCCCGGTGTCTTCGCCGCGGGAGACGTGCGTTCCTCCTCGGTCAAACGAGTCGCGTCGGCCGTCGGCGAGGGAGCCATGGCCGTCTCCTTGGTGCATCGCTATCTGGAGGCACAGTGACCACGTCAGCACATCTGTCACCGGAGCAGTTGCGGACGCTGTTCCTGTTCGAGAAGCTCAGCGACGAGCAGCTCAATTGGCTGGCGGAGCGCGGCCGTGCTGAGCAACGGCCGGCCGGAAGCGTGGTGTACGGGGAGGGCGAACCGGCCACGTGCTTCTTCGTGCTGCTCAGCGGGGCCATCGCGCTCAGCCGTGTGCTGCACGGCGACGATGTGGAGGTCAATCGCACCGATCAGCGCGGTGTGTACAGCGGGGCGACCCGTGCGTACCTCGGGGACCGCGTCGAGCAGCGGTATCCCCACACGCTGCGGGCTGTCACCGATACCGAGTTCTTCGTGCTGCCCGCCGATGATTTCGCCCACGCTGTACGCACCTGGTTCCCGATGGCGCTGCACCTGCTGGAGGGACTCTTCTTCGGTACTCGGGCGGCCAACGCGATCGTCAGTGAGCGGGAGCGGCTGCTGGCCCTGGCGTCGCTGTCGGCAGGCCTGACCCACGAGCTGAACAATCCTGCGGCAGCCGCTGTGCGGGCCACTGCGGCTCTGCGGGAGCGAGTGGCCGGCATGCGCCACAAACTCGCCCTGATCGCTGACGGTCGGCTGGACGGTACCGAACTGCACCGTCTCGTGGAGCTGCAGGACGATGCGGTGCAACAGGCCTCAACGGCTACCGGTCTGCCCGCGCTGGCTGCTGCCGATGCCGAGGATGCCGTCGGCGACTGGCTCGACGAGCACGGGGTGACAGAAGCATGGGAGCTGGCGCCGACACTGGTCGCCGCGGACATCGACGTGCCGTGGCTGACCTCGGCAGCCGACACCATCGGTGAGGAGAACCTCGGCCCCACGGTGCGCTGGCTGGCGTACACCGTCGATACGGAACTTCTGATGGGCGAGATCGAAGACGCCGTGACCCGCATCTCCGGGCTGGTCGGTGCCGCCAAGCAGTACGCGCAGCTGGACCGGGCGCCACAGCAGACCGTGGATGTGCACACATTGCTCGACGCCACACTGACGATGTTGCAGGCGAAGATCCCCTCCGGTGTCCAGGTGGTCAAGGAGTACGCCCATGCGCTGCCGCCGATTCCGGCCTTCGGAGCCGAGCTCAACCAGGTGTGGACCAACCTGATCGTGAACGCCGTCGATGCCATGCCTGACGGGGGCACGCTGACGATTCGGACGTGGCGGGAGGACGCGCGGCTGCTCGTGGAGGTGGCCGACACGGGCACAGGCATTCCGGCTGAGATCAGACCCCGGATCTTCGAGCCGTTCTTCACCACGAAGCCGGTCGGTGAGGGCACCGGGCTGGGGCTCGACATCTCCTACCGCATCGTCGTCAACAAGCATCATGGGGACATCCGCGTCTCTTCGCAGCCCGGCGACACCCGCTTCCAGGTCTGCCTGCCGATCGAGCAGCAGCCCGAGGACTCCTGAGGGCTTTCGCGGCATCCGAAGCAGGGGCGGCCAGGAACTCGGCCCTGCGTTGTCCGCGTACCGGTGCAGGTCGAACGGGGACAGCTGCCGACCCGTTCGGGGACGCTGCGGCCCGCGAAGGCTTGCTGTCGGGCCGCGGCAACCAAAGGCACAGATGTGCGGCCATCCGCGCGAGTCGGCGTCCCCGTGGTCCCCGCCGTCGCGGTCGATGACGGCGGGATGATTCATCACTGCGTTGGCCGACTTGCCCAGTTCCTTCGACGGCATTTTACGTACGAGGTCCTTCGACGTCGCGAGCGATTCACGGCATCGGTGCCACCGAATGCTGCTCGACCACAGCAGCGGCGCCCGGGCCGGCGCCGACCCGCCGGCCGTACATCAAGGGACCCCGGCAGGTTTTCGAGCGACTCACGGGGACAGCGTCCCCGAGTGGCGAACTCGGCGAGCGTACCGGACATATCACCTGTCGATGACAGAGCATCTCCGAGGGAATCGCACCAGGTGAGAACCTGAGCATCCGCACTTCAAACATGGAATTTCGGACGTTCTTTTTCCGGAACTCACGGATAGTGGCGCCTCATAACGCATCCGAAAAGAAAATGAGTTGACGGACGAGGCCAGGGAAGTGAGTCGTTGACTGACTCCTTTCGATCATGTAATCATTCGAATGCACATCCTGTATCCGCTTTTCGTACACCCTGCACCAGTATTCGAACACGCCAGGCACGGTGGAGGTCGGCGGGCCGGCGCGTCAGGCCGGTCGCCATCGCCCTCTACGAGCCGTCACCGCCGCGAAGGGGGCCCATGCAGTTCAGGATTCTGGGCCCGCTCGAAGTCGTGGACGACGGCAGGCACATAGATGTCAGCGGGCAGCGTCAGCGCACGGTTCTGGCGATGCTGCTCCTCGAATCGGGACGTGTCGTCTCCAATGACCGCCTGGTGGAGGCCATATGGGAGCGGAAGCCACCGGCGACGAGCCGCACCCAGGTACAGATCGGCATCTGCGCGCTGCGGCGCATGCTCCCCGCGGAGCCCCATCCCGGCCCCATCGTGACCCGCTCGCCCGGTTATCTCTTGCGGATGACCGAGGGGCAACTCGACCTCCACGCGTTCGAGGAACGGGTCGCCGCAGGCCGAAGAGCCGCTGCGGCCCATCAACCCCAGCAAGCGGTAAAGGAGTTACGGGCGGCGTTGGGGCTGTGGCAGGGTCATGCCCTGACCGATATCAGCAGCAAGCCGGTACGGGCGAGTGCCGTCCAACTCGACGAGCGGCGTCTAGCCGTACAGGAACAATGTCTTGAACTCGAACTACGGCTCGGCAATCACCACCGCGCCGTGAGTGAACTCGGGGCCCTGGTCACCGCCCACCCCCTGCGGGAACGCCTGCGGGTGCTCCTGATGACCGCGCTCCACCGCGCGGGACGGCAGGCCGAGGCCCTGGACGCCTACCGCCAGGCGCGGGCGGCCCTCGTCGAGAGGCTCGGCATCGAGCCCGGCGCAGAACTGCAGCGACTGCACCGCATGATCCTGGCGGGGGAAGAGGAGTGGGGCGCGCCGCCCCGGGTCCAGCCCTTCATCAAAGTGACGGCGCCCGCCGCCGCGCCGGGCGGACCCGGCAGCGGCCCGGCGGTTCCGGCCCTTCCGGCAGTGCCGGCAACTGCTGCGGTTCCGGCGCACAAGATTCCGCGGCTGCTGCCCGCCGATATCGCCGACTTCACCGGCCGCACGCGAGCGATCCAGCGCATTCTGGCCGCCCCCACCCGCACCGACGCACCCCGAACCGTCGTCCCCGTCACCGTGATAACCGGACGCGGCGGCTCCGGCAAGACGACCCTGGCCGTGCATGTCGCCCATCGGCTCGCTCCGGACTACCCCGACGGGCAGCTCTTCGCGAAACTGTCCGGCGCCCCGGGCCACCCGACGAGCGCCGCCGAGGTGCTCCGCCGCTTCCTGCGCGCGCTCGGGGTGAGCGACGAAGCCGTCCCCAGCAGCGTCGAGGAGCGCGCCGAAATGTATCGTGACCTGCTGGCGGAGCGCCGGGTGCTCGTCGTACTGGATGGTGCGGCGTCCGAGTGCCAGGTCGCCCCGCTGCTCCCCGGGTCGTCCGGATCGCGGGTGCTGATCACCTCGTGGCGACGCTTCACCGGGCTGCCCGCGGACACCCGTATCGAACTCTCCAGGTTCCAGCGGGAAAGCTCCGTGGAAATGCTGATGAAGATCATCGGACGGCGACGGGTCGCCGCCGAACCGCTGGCCGTCGAGGAGCTCTGCCGTGCCTGCGACGATCTGCCGCTCGTACTGCGCGCGGCCGCCGCACGCCTGGCCGCCCGGCCGCACCGGGCCGTGGCGGACGCCGTCGCCCAGGCCGAGGCGGTGGACGGATGCGCCGACGCGGCCCGCCGCCCTGACGAACTGCGCCACGTGGAACAGACCGTCCGTACGTGCATGACCCCGGCTTACGCGGCACTCAGCCCGGAGGCCCAGCGGGCTCTGCGCCGCCTCGCCCAGTTGGAGATACCCGACTTCGCCCCCTGGGTCGGCGCCCCCCTCCTCGCATGCGAACCGCACCGCGCCCAGGACCTGCTGGACGAGCTCACCGAGTCCTACCTGCTCGACGCAGTGGTGGACCAGGCGTCCAGAGCCGTCCGATACCGCTTCCCCGCGTTCGTACGGGCCTTCGCCCTGGAGCGCCTTGCGGCGGAGGAGTCGCCGGAGGAGCAGCGGGCGGCGTTATGGCGCGTTCTCGACACCTTGGCGTATCTCACCGGAGAAGCGCAGCGCCGCAGCGGACATGGGGACCCGCCCGTACCGGATGAGCCCATCCGCTGCCATGCGATGCCGCGGAGCCTGATCGACCGTCTGCTGGCGGACCCGTTCGCCTGGTACCAGCAGGAGCGCGCCCAGGTGGAGGCGGCGGGCCGGCAGGCGGCCGAAATCGGCCTGTGGACCATTTCCTGTCGCCTGGCGAGCAGTTCGACGGTGCTGGCCGGGAAGTGATTCCCCCGGGGAGGCATCGCGGCGGTTCGGCCGTGGGCACCGATTCCCTTCTGCCTGCCCGATATCGGCACGCATCCCGTCACGGCTGTCCTGCTGACAGCCTCTCCGGCGGTCCCGCACCACTCCCCCACGAACCTCGACGGGCTCCGGGGAACGCCGCACCCGGACGCGATTCAATCTTCCGTTCAAATACAAGACACACGTGCGCCTATGTGGCTCTATTACTTCCCTAAATTTGCGCTAAGGATGTGATCCAAAACCCTCCCGATCACTAAAAGGCGCAGGTCAGGCGCTAATCGCGAGGGTTGACCGGCGCTGATGCGGCTCTCTAATGTGACAGCGCTCCTCCATGTCCCATGCAAATAATCCCGCAGTTCTTCGCAGCGTTCACAGGTTCTCTTCGGCGATGCACGTACGCACTGCTCTGTGTGCTCTTCAAGAAACCGCGGCCGCGTTTCGTTTTTATTGGACCTTTAGTGGACCGGTGAGAAGGGCGTCATCATGGACGGCATCCCCACGACCGACGTGAACGCGGGAGTAGACGCGCGTGCGGAAGGCGGAACAAGACCGTCCGCGGCCGGCCGGCTCCGCGCCAGGCCGGATGAGCGCGGTCCGCTCTCTTTCGGCCAGCAGCGGCTCTGGTTCCTCGACCGCTGGCTCGGGGACAACGCCGTCTACAACATTCCGGTCGTTCTTCGCTTCACCGGCCCCTTGGACGCCACCCGTCTGACGGCCGCCGTCACTACGGTCGCGGCCGGTCATGATGCCCTGTTCACCGTCTTCGAGGCGGACGGGAACGGGGAGCCGCGCCAGCGGTTGCTGGACATTCGTGAAACGGACTGCCCGCTCGTCGACCTCACCGGCCTCGCACCCGCCGACCGCGTCCGCAGCGCGCGGGAGGGCGTCGAGGCGGATGCCCGCAGGCCGTTCGACCTGGCCCGGGATCCGATGCTGCGTGCGTCGCTGTACCGGCTGTCCGAGGACGAGCACTGGTTGCAGCTGACCTTCCACCACATCGCCTGCGACGGCTGGTCGCTCGATGTGTTCCAGCGTCGGCTGAACGAGGCGTATCGCTCCGGCGGCGGGTCGGTCGGGCCGCTGCCGGTCCAGTACGCCGACTACGCGTTGTGGCAGCGCGAGACGCTGCGCGGTCCTCGTACGGAGAAGGCGCTGGCGGCCTGGACGGACGCGCTCGCCGATGCTCCGGCCGTACTGGACCTCGGCACGGACCGCCCCCGTCCGGCTGAGATGAGTTATCGGGGCGAGACTACGGACTTCCCACTCACCGAAGTGTCCTCGGTGGCGCTGGAGGCGTTCGCCGCCGAGGAGAACGTCAGTCTGTACACGGTGATGCTCGCCGCCTTCCAGGTGCTCGCCGCGCGTCACTCGGGGAGCAGTGATGTCGTCGTCGGTTCGCCGGTGGCGGGCCGGGACAACGCCAAGCTCAACGATCTGGTCGGCTTCTTCGTCGACACGCTCGTCCTCCGGGTGGACCTGGGGGACGACCCCGGCTTCCGGGAGCTCGTGGCGCGCTCCCGCGCGTCGCTGCTGAGCGCGCTCTCCCGCAGCAGGGCCCCGTTCGATCTCGCCGTGAAGGAGCTGCACCCCGAACGGTCACTGAGTCACAACCCGATTGTGCAGACGCTTTTCGCCTTCCATGAGGAGGAGCCGCCGGAGCCCTTCGCTGAGGGGCTGAGCGTCGAGCGTTCCATGGTGGCCACGGGGACGGCGAAGTTCGACCTCACCTGGTCGGTGTACCGGCGCCCGGACGGGCTCCGTCTCCAGGTCGAGTACGCGACGGACCTGTTCGACGCCGGCACCATCCGCACCCTGGTGGATCACTGGCAGGTCCTGCTCGGTCAGATCCTCGCCACTCCCGACCTTCCGGTGAGCCGACTGCCGCTCATGCCGCCTGCCGAGCGGCAGTCGGTGGAGTCGTGGGCGGGTGACGGCGGACAACTCCCGGTCGGTGCGATCCACGAACTGGTCATACGCCGGGCGCTGGAGACCCCCGACGCCGTGGCCGTCGTCTGCGACGACAACACCCTCACCTACGCCGAACTCGTCACCCGCGCCGCACAGATCGCCACACTGCTGATCAAGCACGGCGTGGGGCCCGAGGTCTGCGTCGGAGTCTGTGTCGAACGGTCCCTCGACACCGTGATCGCCACTCTCGCCGTCCTCATGGCCCACGGCGTCTACGTCCCCCTCGACACCGCCTTCCCCACCGACCGCATGCACCACATGCTCACCGAAGTCGGCGCCACCCTCGTCCTCACCCACCAACCCACCCACGACACCGTCCCCCACGGCCCCTGGCACACCCTGAACATCGACACCCTCCAGGCCGCCACCACCCCGCCGGACCTCGACACCACCCTCGCCCGCCTCCCCCAA
>NZ_FMDF01000156.1 GCF_900091955.1 Streptomyces sp. Ncost-T10-10d | reverse complement strand
CTTGACGATGTATGTGGCCGACGGTGCCGGCCTGGCTGCCAACCAGGTAGACGTCGACCTGCGGCTGTTCGTGTACGACTGCCCGGACGACTACGGGATCCGGCATGTCGGCCACATCATCAACCCGGTTCTGGACCTGCCCAATCCCGGTAGCCGCCAGCTCGTTGACGACTTCGAGGGCTGCCTGTCCGTGCCCGGTGCAGGCATGGCGGTTCCCCGCACCGATCGTGCCGTCGCTCGCGGGCTCGACAAGGACGGCAAAGCCATCGTCATCGAAGGAACGGGTTACTTCGCCCGGTGTCTGCAGCACGAGACCGATCACCTCTTCGGCCACACGTATCTCGACCGGCTCTCCAAGCGGGACCGTAAGGAGGCGCTGCACCAGATGGAAGACCGCCGTGAGGACGTCTTCGCGCAACGCGCGATCAAAGCCGCCGGTTTGGGTCGGTGAGACGCCGCATTTTTTCAGGTGCAGCGTCGGCAGCCATCCGTTCTGCCCACTCGCGCACGGTCACGGCATGTTCTATGCGGCTGACGATGTTCTTCTTGGACGCCGCGTCCAGAGTCTCCGGGATCTGGTCGAAGGTGTCGGGAAGGACGTCGAGCAGACCCCAGATCTGTTCGCCTGTGCTGACGGTGAGCAGCAGCTGGCACCTCCACTGTGGCGACACTTCCGGACGGTGGCGAAGCCGGTGCACGAGTGTCGGGAACAGGTAGTGCGTAGCTTCCGCAGCGAGGTGCTCTTGGAGCCGGTCGACCGGGAGTCGCTGGCTGAAGCCGCATGTGGCGGCCTCCCGTTCCAGGTCCAGGAGGTGAGCGGTGTCGACGGCTCGGACGGTGCGGGGAAGGGTCGGTGCCATGTCGAGATGATGCCAAAAGGCCCCCGAGGGCCGAGAGGCCGGCCACGCCGGGATGCGATCTGTCGACGGGCAGGACCCCAGGCTTCCTCGAACTCCTCGGAGGTCAATTGCTCGGGGTGGTGGCCTTCCCGTTCTGAGACGGGCAGCTCGGCTGCTCCACCCTGTGGAACGTGGTCGGGCGTGGAGCTGCAGGCCAGGCCGCGGACCGTGCTCCGGGCCACCACCAGGGCGAAGAAGGCGAGTTCGCTCATCCGAGCCGCCCGTTCCGTGGCTGTGACGGGTTCCTCAGCTGCAGGCCGGCGATTCGGTCCTCGACGGTACCGGGCCAGTGCGGGTTGGGCAGGCCGTCGTGGGTCATGTGCTCCCTGCGCCACAGGCGCGGCCACAGGTCCCGTTCGCGAGGGTGGAGGTAGTGCGGCCGGCCGCAGGCGCAGGAGCGCTGTACCGTTCCGCAGCTGCGGCACAGGTCGATGAACCCGTGGCCGGTTGAACGGGACACCGCCGGCAGGCCGCTGCCGCAGTCCGCGCAGCCGGGCAGTGCTTCGCCATTCGCCAGGCTGATTTGGCGGCGGACGAACTCGGGCAGGGCCAGGGCAGGATGGCCGAGCGGATCGAGCTGGATGCAGCTCTGCTGCCTGTGGCGGTGCCACCACGTGCCCGGGCGTCGGGGGCCCGCTGACCGGCATGCTTCTCGCGTCGCCGCCGCTCGGCGTAC
Organism: Streptomyces sp. Ncost-T10-10d; assembly: GCF_900091955.1. Classification (GTDB taxonomy): domain Bacteria; phylum Actinomycetota; class Actinomycetes; order Streptomycetales; family Streptomycetaceae; genus Streptomyces. The sequence goes on along the minus strand of NZ_FMDF01000156.1, from coordinate 60,768 downwards.
CGGGCGTCCTCGGCCGGCCGGAGCAGGCGGGCCTCGTGGAGCTCGTTCACCGCACGTTCCAGGGACTCGAGATCGGCGTCGAGGTCGCGTGGTATCGCGGCGCTGACCGTCAGGTGGTGGTACGTGGCGCGGAAGCCGTATGGGGCGTACAGAGTGAGGCAGGCCCGCAGTGCCGCGTGGCGGCGCCGCACCGGAAGCGTGCAGTCAAGCACGAGCCGGCGGTGCGTCAGGAAGCTCGCCATCAGCTCAGCCTTCGCAGTGGTGCGGTGATTGCGAGCGACCGGTCGACCGCACTGACCAGTGCCTGCGCCGGCCGGGGCGCGTGCTGCTCGGCCCATGCTGCGACCAGGAGGAGGAAGTCCGCGAGGTCCTGCTGGACCCCGGCGAGCAGCCGGGGGAGCTCGGCCCGGGCGACCTCGATCACGGGGCCCGGGTGCTCGCCGTTCGGGTGGAGCCGGACGGTGTCGCCGAGTTGTTCGGCCCACGGTGTCGGGTCGTGGCCGAGCCACAGCTCGCTTCCCTCGGCGATCTCCAGCCATCCGCGCCAGTCCTCCAGTCCGCAGCAGCAACCGGGTGTCAGCGTCGTGCCGGTGCCCGTGTCCTGGACGCGGAGCCCTCCAGGGGCGACGAACCCCTCCTCGTGCAGCAGTGAGCTCAGGAAGGCGTCGGCCGGGTCGGTCAGGTGGTCTTCGGCCCGGCTGGAGTTGTAGCCGGCCATGGTGGCTATTGCCGTGCCGACCTGCTCACCGCTCAGCGTGCCGTTCAGTGGGGTGAGGTGGTGCGGCGGTTGCCCGGCGACCGGCCAGAACTCGAAGCCGGGGAGCGCGCCGGTCTCCAGCACGGGGCGTATGACGATCACCGGCCCAGTGTCGCGGACATCTGCCCCGGGCGCCGCCGAATATCAGCGCCACTGGTGGTTGGCTGTGCAGATGACAACGGAGAGCGTTTGTCGGCAGATACGGAGAGCGGCCGCTTTGTCCAGGACGCTCAAATGTTGCCGAGTTCTGAGTGGGTGTTTGATGTTGATTCGTGACGGGTATTTCGGCCCGCTTTGTCGTATTCATCGCCAACGTGCACAGCCTGAAATGCTGGAAGCTCCGCACCGGCGGGAATCTTCCGGCCCATTGCTAAACCAGGCGGAATCCAATGCCGAGAAGCGGATGGAACGGGCACACAGGTCGGCGCCCGGAAGGCCGTGAAGGCGCACGTAAGGTGTGAATCAACCCGAAGATCGTTGGCCGCAGGAGCGACTTGGCGTCGCAATCCATCCCTAAACGCCCACTCGGGAATCGGAAGGCGGCCTTTTCGTGCGTCCGGGGGCGTGGTGGTCGCAGTGTGATCGCATGCCCGGGTTGCCCCCGACCGCCACTGTCGCCGTCGAGGTCGCCCCGACACCCGCCCTCCCGTCCACCGAGCCGCCCGCGCCGCCCTAATCCGGGACCGTGCGGGGCGCGCGGCGTTTCATGTCCGCCGTGGCCGCGGGAAAAGGGGAGCCGATCGCTGTATTCGGCGTACCTGTGACCAGCGAAACCCACCCGCTCCGTTAGCATGTTCGAGCTCGCAACGATCACATTGAAATATGGCAAAGCAGCTGAAAATTGATAACTACGCTAAAGCGAATATTTTCGCGAATAGACGGCAGAACCAGGTTCGCTGCATGGCGTCAACCACGCGTCATGCTGTGGGTCGCGGTGAGTGTGGCGGCCCTCGGATTCCTCATTGCACTGGAGGTCGCCGCGCGTCGGTACGGCGAGCCGGGGCCGATCACCGACCAGGCGCGAGAGGTGATATTCGCTCCCAAATCTGGGACGGTGTTGTACGTCAGTATGGCGTTGATGATGGTGGTGCTCACCTGGCGCCAGCGGTTCATCGCGGCCGGCGCCGCGATCGGCATCGACGTCGTCTTCTGGCTCGTGCGGCGGGCGGTCGACGCCGAGATGATGTTCGGCAACGGTGCGTTGTGGGTGACTCTGGCCTGTGCCGTCATCGCTGTCACGCGCCGCACCGACCGGGACCGTGTCCTGCTGCTGAAAGGCGTCGGACTGGCCCTGCTGCTGGTGGCCGGCCGCAAGACCGGCTACACCTGGCTGCTGATCACGTCGAAGACCCGCCCGGCGGTGCTCGACCAGTACGTGGCAACCGCCGATCATGCGTTGGGTAACCCGTCGTGGCTGGTAGGCCGGATTGTCGCGGCTACCGGCACGGTCGGCGCCCACGTTCTCGACTGGGTCTACATTCAGCTCGCGGTGGCCGCGGTCGTCGTCGCGCTGTACCAGCTGCGCAACGTGGCGGTCGAGCGCCGCTTCCCGGGCCATCATCTGGTGCGTACCTTTCTGGTCATCGGCCTGCTCGGGCCGGGCATCTACATGATCTTCCCGGTGGTCGGACCGATCTTCGCCTACGGCGCGGACGGGGGGCACTGGGCGGTGGCCGACCTGTGGCCGGACACGCCGCCGCCGGTCAGTACCCCGCACCCGATGTTCTTCGACGAGATCACCCCGCGCAATTGCATGCCCAGTCTGCACACGGCGTGGGCTACCGCGATCTTCATTCATTCCCGCAAGGGCCCGTGGGCTCTGCGATTCGCAGGCGCGTTCTGGCTGATCGCCACGCTCGGTGCAACGCTGGGTTTCGGCTACCACTACGGCGCGGACATCGTCGCCGGTGTGGTGTTCACGCTCACGATCGAGACAGCGCTGCGCTCGCTCGACCGCGGCTGGGACCGGTCGGGAATCCAGCTGGTCGTCTACGGCGCCGCGGTCTTCGCCGGGCTCTTGGCGTCGTATCGCTATCTGTCGGTGGAGATGGCCGGACATCCGTGGGTGTTCGGGCCGCTGCTCATTCTGGCGATGACCTCAGTGGTCTACGGCTACGTACGGACCACCAAGCTGTGGGACCGGAAGGCCGCGTCGGCGTATCTGCCGGAACCGCGACGCGAACCGCAGCCCGAACTGGTTTGAGTCATGTTGCAGCGGGTCGTGGGCTGAGCGTCTCCCGGGTGGGGCCGGGAGTGTGGCTGAGCGCTGTGGTTGACCAGTCTGAGCGCTCTCGTCGGCGACTGTCCGCTGTCTGCGTCGCTCGCGCTGCCTTCGGCATCGCCACGGCCGCCGTCGATGGAGGCCCGGAGGCATGGGGCATGGGGCTGGTGGTGGGGACCCGTCCGGATGCTCCTGTTGCCGGCGTGTGTGAGGTCAGCGCGCGGCGGGCTCGGTCGCGGCCTGTTTCCGGGCCGGGATCAGGCGGGGAACGGGGTTCAGTTGAGCTGCCCTTCGCTGACAGCTGCGGCACATATCGGCGCACACACCGCCGTCGCCAAGGGCGCCAGTTCCGCGACCGCGGAGCTGGCGGTGCACGCCGAGGCCGCGGACCGACTCCAAATGGGCCGTCTCAACCAGATCGAGGTCAACGGCACCGTCTCTCGGATCGTCCGACCCCGCCGCCTGCTGCGCTGGGGCCTGACGGTCCGGAAGGCCCACGCCCGTCCGACACCTCCACCCACGCCCCCGAAGTCCTCCACCCACGCCTCGACGAGGACGGCATCGTCCACCTCGGGTAGGCACACAGGTCCGGGGCGGGTCCTCTCTGCTCAGCAACCAGAAAGCGCTGCTCGTGCCGGCGCTGTAGGCGAGGTGGGCGGTCAGATCATCGCCCAGCGTCTTGGCGTCGTATGTCCAGATGGGTTTGCAGAGTCCCGCGATCGGAAGCAACACGTATCTGCTGAGCCACACGAGCACACCGTAGGGGAGCGCGCAGAGGACGTGGGGCTTGCGCAGCGAGGCGCTGACGACGCCGTAGAACCGCGTTGCCCACTCCATAGGCCCAGTGCATGAACGTGCTGACGGGGAACGCCGCACTGTCCGGCAGCTCGCGCAAGGTGAAGGCTTCGGCCAGGCGCTTTCCGACCCGCCCGGGATCCGGCGCCTTCTGCCAGGTGCGGACCGGGGCGAACTCCCAGTGCACGGCGTTGTGTTCGCCGCCGGCCCGGCGCTGGCGCAGGAACCGCACGGTGCCCATGCAGACGGTGCCCATCACTCCCGCCGCCGGACCCGCACCGACAGCGCCGAGCGGAGCCAGTTGCTTGCGAGTGCGCGCAGGTCGATCACTCCCGATCCCGGTACTTTCAGAAGCCGGCGCTCTGGCCGCCGTCGACGTGCAGGATCTCGCCGGTGACGAACGAGGCCTGTTCGAGGTACATGATCGCCTCGACGACGTCGTCGATCTCGCCCATCCGCCCGAGCGGGTGCAGCGCGGCGAGCGTGCCGCCCGGGTCGTCCGGGTGCATGGGAGTGCGGATGACGCCGAGTGAGACGGCATTGGCTCGGATGCGGCGCGCCGCGTATTCGATGGCCAGCTCCTTCGTCGCCGCGACCAGGCCGCCTTTGGTCAGCGAGGCGAGCGCCGCGGGTATGCGCGCGTTGGCGCGGTCGACCAGCGACGTCGACACGCACAGGACGTGCCCGCCGTCGCCGCCCGCGAGCATCGCGGGGATGGCGCTGCGCGTGAGGTCGAAGAAGCCGCGCAGGTTGACGCCGGTCACCAGGTCGTAGTCGGCGTCGGTGTAGTCGGTGAATGGTTTCTCCCGGTAGACGCCGGCGTTGTTCACCAGCGTGTCGATCCGGCCGAAGCGGTCCAGCGCCTGCTCGACGATCTGCGCACCGGTACCGGGCCGGCTCAGGTCGCCGGGCACGGCGAGTACGTCCGGATCGTGCGACGAGGGGATGGACCGGGCGGTCACGACGACGGCGTACCCGCGCCTGCGGTACGCGTCGGCGACGGCCGCGCCGATGCCTTGTGAAGCACCGGTGACGATTGCCACCTTCTTCTCCGAGCTCATGGGCATGTCCAAGCTGAGGTTCTCGCCCTGGAAGTCTCCGGCTCACGGCGGGCCACACGCGGCGACGGCGCCCACCGGCTCTCACTCTACGTGTCGCCGAGCCCCGGCGCCGCGTAGAGCTCTTCGGGTGCGGTCGGCGGCCGACCGTACGACGCTGGAGACACCGGCCTGTCGAGCGCGGGAGGAGCACAGGTCATGGCCGCTCTGATCGCCGTGAACGTCGGCATGCCCAAGGACGTCCCCTGGCACGGCAGGACCACCCACACCGGCATCTGGAAGCACGCCGTCGACGGGCCCGTGATGGCGCGCCGCCTCAACCTGGACGGCGACGGGCAGGGTGACCTCGCCGGGCACGGCGGCGAGCAGCGTGCCGTGCTGGTCTACCAGTTGAGCTCCTATCGCCATTGGCAGGAGTACCTGAAGCGGGACGACTTCACGTACGGCCAGTTCGGCGAGAACCTCACTGTGGACGGACTCGCCGACGACGAGGTGTGCATCGGTGACCGCTACAAGATCGGCGGTGCGGTCTTCGAGGTCACCCAGCCCCGCGTGACGTGCTACCGCGTGGGGTTGCGGCTCGGCGAGCCGCAGATGGCCGCCCTGCTGGTGTCCCATCGCCGCCCGGGCTTCTACATGCGGGTGCTGACTGAAGGGCGGGTGCGGGCCGGGGACGAGATCGTGAAGATCGCCTCGGGCCCCGAGGAGATGACCGTCGCGGAGATCGACGCGCTGCTCTACCTGCCCGGTCACGCCCGGCCGCACCTCGAACGGGCCCTGCGCATCCCCGCGTTGAGCCCCGGTTGGAAGACGTCGCTGCGAGCCCTGCTCGACGATGCGGATCGCGGCTCCGGCGTCGTGGGTGGAAACCGCGGGCTGACCACCAGCAGCCCGCCACCGGCCTGGCCCGGGTTCCGCCGGCTCGAAGTCGCCCGCATCGAGCCGGAGAGCGCGAGCATCTTCTCGCTCACTCTGGCGGCAGTTGACGGTGAGCCGCTCCCAGCCGCTCTGCCGGGGCAGTTCCTCACGGTCCGTCTGCGGCCGGACCGACAGGCCTCCCCGGTCATCCGCAACTACTCGCTCTCCGGCCGACCGGGCGCCGAGACGTACCGCATCAGTGTCAAGCAGGAGCCACACGGCGTCGCCAGCACCTACCTGCGTCAGCACGTGAAGGTGGGTGACGTTCTCGATGTCGCCGCTCCGCGCGGCACGTTCCTGCTCGCGGACGCGGACACTCCGGTCCTGCTGCTGTCCGCCGGTGTCGGTGCCACCCCGGTCCTGGCCATGCTGCACGCTCTGGCCGCGGAGCGCTCGCAGCGCGCGGTGTGGTGGCTGCACGCGGCCCGGGACGGCGAGAACCACCCGTTCGCCGGCGAAGTGCGCGCACTGCTCTCCCAGCTGCCCGCAGGCCGGTCGTTCGTCTCCTACAGCCGTCCGTCCGGCGTCGACCGCTCAGGTGTCGACTACACGGTCAGTGGGCGGTTCAGTCCCGAGCGGATCCGCAGCCTGGAGCCGCCTCCGGACGCCGACGCCTACATCTGCGGGCCGAGCGCGTTCATGCGGGACATGACCGGAGCCCTGGAGGCCTGCGGCCTGCCGTCCTCCCGGATCCACACCGAGGTCTTCGGGGCCACGTCCGCCGTCACCCCCGGTGTGGTGACCGGGTCTGCCCGCGCACCGCACCAGCCGGCCGCTCCTCCCGGCGGCCGCCCGGGGCCGTCCGTAGCCTTCGCGCGCAGCGGGCTGATCGTCCCCTGGCACCCTGACTACGGGACGCTGCTCGGACTTGCCGAGGCGTGCGACGTGCCCGTGCGCTGGTCCTGCCGCACCGGAATCTGTCACACCTGCGAGACCGCGCTTCTCTCCGGCCACGTCGAGTACGCCCCGCAGCCCCTGGAGCTCCCCGCCGGAGGAAGCGCGCTCATCTGCTGTTCGACACCCCCGGCCGACGTGGTCCTGGACATGTGACCGGATGCGTCCGTGGCCGGGGGGCGCCACCGCCGACGGCGCGATACGCGTCCAAGGCCGCCGACCGAGCACCGGGTTGCGCGCGGCCGGCGCAGCTGCCTAGCGTGGTTGCGTGGGAAAGGGAGAGAAAGCCGGCGGGTCGGGTCGGTTTCGTGGGGCATCCCGCCGAACCCGTTCCTGCGCATGCGTCCGAGAGGGGATTTCTCCCATGGCAAAGGTGCTTTTCATCGTCAGCGGAGCCGCCTACTGGATGTTGGAGGACGGCACGCGGCACGCGACCGGCTACTGGGCCGAGGAGTTCGCGAACCCGTACAAGATCCTCACGGACGCCGGTCACGAGGTCGTCGTCGCGACGCCGAACGGTGTGACGCCGACCGTCGACATGATGAGCCTGCGCCCCGAGATGGTCGGTGGAAACGACAGCGCCCTGGAGCTGGAGTCCGTCATCCGTTCCGCGGAGGTGATGCGTCGACCGCTGCAGCTGTCGGACGTGCGCCTGGAGGACTACGACGCGGTCTACCTGCCGGGCGGTCACGGTCCGATGGCGGACCTGGCGTGGGACGCCGACGTGGGGCGGCTGCTGACCCAGCAGTTGGCCTCGGGCAACCCGCTGTTCATCGTCTGTCACGGTCCCGCCGCGATGCTGGCCACCAGGATCCACGGTGAGTCGCCGTTCAGGGGCTACAACATCACCTGCTTCACCGACGAGGAGGAGGACGGCGTCGGGCTGGCCTCCAGGGCGCCGTGGCTGCTGGAGACCGATGTGAAGGCGAAGGTCGGGGTCAACTTCAGCCGTGGTCCGATCTGGGAGCCCTACATGGTCGAGGACCGCAACCTGGTGACCGGACAGAACCCGGCCTCGGCCGCGGTCCTCGGGAACCGGATGCTGGAGATCCTCAACTGACCTGTCCTGGAGCGATCCGGCCCAGGCACGCGCCCGCGTCGCAGGACGTCGGGCGCGTGGCGTTCCGAGCGAAAGGGCCATGTCGATGGAAGCGACGGTTGCCCAGGCTCTGCGGGATCGGCCCATGGCTGCTGCTGCGGCTACTCGTCCTGCCACAGCCCCGGCGCGACGCAGAGCACGTCCTGCACTGGTGCTCGGTCAGAGCGATCTGCGCAATGTCTCAAAAGGCGTTCCACGCAACGCGCTTGGGGGATCATGCTGTCATCGACCGAAGACGATCGAGGGGGCCGCATGGCGCGTGTCGTGGTGGTGCACGGAATCGGACAGGAGTACCTGGGGCGACGGTCCTTGCGGGACCCCATCGGCGCCGCACTCGCCGACGGAGTAGAGATTGCCGTTGCCGCCGGGGACATCGGTGGCCCCGCCCCGGCGCCGGAAGACGTCGACGTAGCTTTCTACGGAGACGTCTTCCGTACCCCCGGCACCAAAGGCGCGCAACCCGCGCCACGTAGCGCCGCCGACCTTGCCGACCCGTACGAGAAGGCCCTTCTCGAAGCCTGGGCAGCGGCTGCCGCACCGGACCCCACGAAAGCGGATTCCGACCCGACGAAGGCCCCCACCCCGCGCACGCTCCAGCGCGCCATGAACGCCCTGCTGCGTTCGCCGTTCCTGCCCGGGCCGGTGGCTGAGCGGTTCCTTCTGGGTGTCCTGCGCCAGGTGCGCCGCTACTTCACCGAGGACGCTGTGCGGGCCCGTGCCGCCGAGGCCATCGGTGCCCGCATCGGCCCCGACACGACCGTGCTCGTCGGCCACTCGCTCGGCTCGGTCATCGCGTACGAAACCCTGTGCACGCACCCCGAGTGGCCTGTCCGCACCTTGGTGACCATGGGCTCTCCGCTCGGCATGCCCTCGCTCGTTTTCGACCGGCTGCGCCCGGCGCCGGCCGCAGGGCGCGGGCAGTGGCCGGGCGGCCTGGAACGCTGGACCAATCTCGCCGACCGGCACGATGTGGTTGCGTCGGTGAAGGAGCTGGCCGACCTGTTCAGTCCTCGGCCCCCCAGCCCTCTCCCCACCAGCCACGCGACCGCAGCGGGCCAGGCTACCGACGCCGCCGTCGGCGCCGGCCGTCCCGTGCTCCGGGACGTGCCTGTCGACAACGGATGGAAGGTCCACGACCTGCTGCGCCATCTGACCGCCAGGGAGTCCGGAGCGGCGATCGGCGAGGGGCTCGCGGCGGGCTAATGGGAGAGGCGACGCCGAAACGGTACGCGCTGGCCTTCGGCGCCGCGCACTACACGCACGAGGAACTGACCACGTTGCCCGGCGTGGCCGAGGACCTGCCGAGCATCCTCAGATCCCTCGCCGGCATCGGATACGAACCGATGCCCGTCTTCCCCGACGGAAAGCTGGACCCCCCTGCCCCCGACGACGTCCTGCGGCCTTTGCTGCGCTGGCTCACCAACGACTTCCAGGACGGCGACACGCTTCTCGTCTACTACAGCGGCCACGGCCAGGAGGAGGGCCCGGCCCACTACCTGATGTGCTCCGACTCCGAGCCGGGGCCGGCCGAGGTCCGCCTCAGCGCGCTAGCCGCCCACCAACTCGTGGAACTCCCAGCCCTCAAGGGTGTCCAACGCCTGCTGCTCGTCATCGACGCTTGCTATGCCGGCCGCGGCGCGGTGGACGCAATGGACCAGGCTGTACGAGCCAAGCTCACGCTCGCCCACGCACCAGGCGCAGATCATCGCTTCCTGAAGTCCTTCGGGGTACTCAGCGCCGCACGGATCACCGAGGAGGCACACGACGGCGCGTTCAGCGCTGCACTCGCCCACGTCCTCACTGACGAGGCCCGGCTCGGCCATCACGCCAGCCACATCTCGCTGCCCGAACTCGTTGCCGCGCTCAACGCGGAGTTCCGGCGGCGTGAAGTCGACCAGAAGGCGGACTGGGCGCAGCTGTTCGACGACACCATCCAAGGCGACCCGGCGACCGGGTTCTTCCCCAACCCCTACTACGTACCCGAACTACGCCTGGCCGGACGCGAACTCGATATCGCCGAACAGCGCCACTTCGTACGCAGCCTGGGCGCCGCCTCTGCCTTCGAGATCGCTGAACAGCGCCGCCGCTACGCCGACCTGAGTGAGCACTTCTCCCCACGGGGCACTGGCCGGCAGACAGCCACGGAGATTGGCCACTACTTCACAGGCCGGGCCCGAGCCCTGCGCCGGCTCGCCGGCTGGCTTCGAGGCCAGAACGACCACGACGCCCGAGTCTTCGTCGTGACCGGCCCGCCCGGCGTAGGCAAGTCAGCAGTTCTTGGCCGACTCGTCGCCCTGTCCGACGAGGGCACACGTGACACCATCCCCGCCGGCACCGTCGCACCGGGTACGCAACCGCCGACCGGAGCCATCACGGTCGCCCTACATGCGCGGGCCCTGACCCTGGACCAGGTCGTCGCCGCCCTCGCCGCCGCAGTCGGAGCCCCGGAGCCGACCGTGTCCGGCCTACGGGAACGTCTCGCCTCTCTGGACTCCTTCGCCACCTTCGTGGTCGACGCGCTCGACGAGTCGGGTGTCGCCCATGACGAAGAGCGCCACATCGCCCGGTTCCTCGCCGACCTGGCGGACGCATTCCCCCGGCTGCGCCTCCTGATCGGCACCAGGCCTCATATCGTGGGCGCCCTCGCATGGAGGGCACCGCAGGCACGAATCATGGATCTCGCGGAACCTGACTGGACCGATATCGAAGACCTCGTAACCTACTCCGAGCACCTGCTGCGAGCGCCGCTCGGCCCCAACAGCGGCAGGAACCTGCCCGACTTCTTCGTCGCCCGCGCCGCCGGCGAGATCGCCCTAGCTGCTCACCCCCTCTATCTGGTGGCTCGTCTCGTTGCCCGCGCCACGGCCAATGCCACGGCCGGCCTCAGCACTTCGCCGCTCAGCCTTCCTGCACCCGACCCATCGGACAGCCCCGCGACCGCGATCGGCCGGGCCTTCCGCTGGGCCCTCACACAGCAGCTCACCCTCTCGGAGGCGGCGGAGGTCAGGTCGCTACTGCTGCCTCTGGCGTATGCCGAGGGTCAGGGCATGCCTCTCCCACATATCTGGGCAGCTCTCGCGGCACCCCACCCGCACCAGACCGGACCTACTGCCGAGCGGCTCCTCAACCTCCTGCGCAACGACGCCGTAGGCCCCTATCTCGTCGAAACCCTCGATGAGGACGGGCGCTCGGTCTACCGGCTCTACCACCAGGCACTCGCCGACGACCTGCGCCGCCACGACTCACCTCGGGAGGCCGAGGACCGCTGGTACCGGCGACTTCGGGGCACCGTCCCCCGTGCGACCGACGGAACCCTGTCGTGGCGTGAGGCCGACGCGTACGTCCTGCGTCACCTGCCCGCCAAGGCCGCCGCGGCCGGACGCCTCGACGAACTGGTCACCGACGGCGAGTTCCTGATCCATGCGCACCCCTCAGGACTGGCGCCCCTGCTGCACGGGCTGCGCACCGACGAAGCCCGGTCGGCCGCCGGCGTCTACCGTGACCATCTGGACCTGCACCGGCGGACGAGCCCCGAGGACCGCCGTCACATCCTCGCCTGCGATGCCGCCCGGCACCGGCACACCGCCCTGCTCGACCAGCTGAACACCGGGGGCCGGGCAGGCCGATGGCGTCCCCTGTGGGCAGCGGCAGGCAGCTCCCGTTCCACCCTCTCCGTGCAACGCCTCGCCGACGGCCTGGGACCGATCACCGCAGCCAGCCGCATCGGAGGAGACATTGTCGTCGCAGTCGACGGCGGAATGCTCCGCGCATGGGCCATGGCGACCGGGCGCCCGGTCGACCTGCCCACCCCCGCCTGCAGCACAGCCTTCACCTCGCTGACCACTACTACCTCCGCTGGTCACGACCTCCTCATAACTGGCACCGCTACCGGTGCCGTGCACGTCCACGACCTCACCACCGCACGCACAAGGGAAGCCAGCCGCCTTGCCCCCGTAGATTCCTCGCCGGTGACACACCTCGTCACGCTCGACCTGGGGGGCCGCAGGATCGCGGTGAGCGCTACCGAGGACGGCGTCCAGCAGGTATGGGATCTCGCGAACGCGACCGCACTGCCGCACCGGCTTCTCCTGCCGGACGGCTGCCCCGGCGGCCTGGCGACGGTCACCGTGGACGCGGACCTTGACGCAGCCGACAAGGTCGGGCGACGGGGCCGGGAAGTGGTCGTCGCCGGCGGCCACCACGGCTCCCTGCACATCTGGGACCTGGCCCGTGGGAAGACCGCGGCCTCCCCGGCCGATCCGCGCCTTCCGCCACTGGATGCAGTCGGCTGTGCTGTCCTGCACGGGGTTCCAGTTGCCGTCACCGCCGACCGAAACGCCGTTCGCATCTGGTCCCTGCGACGTCTGCGCGCGCCACGCGAAGTGGACGCGCTCGTCCTGCCGTCTCCAGCGACCGCCGTCTCCTGCACCACGCCGGGCGGTCGACCCACCGCCGTTCTGGCCTGCGTGGACGGCTCAGTGCACATGCTCGATCTGGAGAGCCGCCGTCTCGTCGCCTCATCAGCGCCCCGGCAACCGGCCGAGGCCACGACCTCAAGCCCTTCCGGTCTGCAGCGGTCGTTCACCTCACTGCACACCTACGTCTCCCGTGACGGCGCCGCCACCGCCGTCCTTGGCACGACCGACGGATCCGTACAGGTATGTGACCTCACCCCGCCGCCTGGGACGTCGAACGACGGCCACACCCGGGCCGCTGTCGCCGCTGCCTGCGCAAGTCACCGGAGCCAGCCGGTCGTGGTGACAGCAGGGAGCGACACGACCATACGGATCTGGCGGATGGATACCGGGGCTCTCGCCCTGCCCCCCATTACCGATGAAGTCTCAGGTTTCACGGGAGTCGTCTCCGCTACGGTCGACGGCCGTACCCTAGCTCTGACCCGTGCAGCTAACCGGCCGGCCGAAGTGTGGGACCTGACGAGCGGCACCACAATGGACCGGCAGCGACCTCGTTGGGGTATGGCGGTTGCGGTCGGTCACGACAAAGGCCGTCCCGTCGCAGTGATGGTGGACTACGCGCACCGCCTCCAGGTATGGGACATGATCAGCGGCACTTCGCTGCACGACCTGACCAGAGCCGTCGGTCCGGTGACGGCCTTGGCCTGCGCGCCCCAAGGGGGCCCGCTGGACGTAGCCGCCGTCCGATCGGACGGATCCGTAGGACTGTGGCGTCTCGGCACGAACGACCCCGGCAAGACCTTGCGCGGCATGTGGACGGCGACGGCAGTGGCCTGCGTCCGCCCCGGCGAGCGTTCCGTCGCTCTGATTGCATGCGATGACGGCACTGTCAGAGCCTGGGACGGTCTCACGGACATTGTCCTCGGTGAGCAGGAGCCTGGGATCAGGACACTCACGGGGCGGATCGTCAAGGGTCGCCTGCTGCTGGCGACCGGCAACAGCGCTGGACAGGTGACGGTCTGGGAGACGGATGGCAAGGTGTGGCCGCCGGCTTCCCCCGACCCCGCTGTCGATATGTTCACCGTGCCCGACCAGGTTGGGATCAACGCCCTGGAGTTCGCGCCCGACGGACGACTCATTCTCTGCGCGTACAAAGACGTCTACGTCTTCGGCACCGCCGATCAGGGGGAAAGGGACTCAGCAGACAGCGGGGCAAGCAGTCAGGCCGATGGCATGGGCGGCCACTGAGCTCACGAGTGTCCGCTGGTGTCCCTCAGAATCTCAGCATGACCGAGCTGAGTTGACCGTGCAGGCGCGATCCGGCCCCCGGTGGCATCCGCCCGCCTCAACGCAGAAGTCGCCTCCGCTCGGGGCGAGCTGTTCACCGCCTGGCGCTTCCACCCGGTCGTCATCGACGGCCCCTTCGAAATGCACCACGCCGAGCTCCAGCACCGGCAGAACGCCACGGTCGAGCAGGCGGTGACGGCGCCGTCAGGCCGTCCAACTCGTCGGCATCCACGTCAGTTTGGATGTGGCGCTGTGTCAACGCCGAATCCTTCGACCCAAGCGTCCGGTTCAGGGACGGCATGTGACGTGCAGGCGGGCCGCGGCGTTGTTGGCGTACCCCCTGGGGTTCCAGACGGTCGCCGGGGACTCAGGCTGCACGGCTGCCGTGGAGTCCCAGGCACGGGCGATGAGCTCGGCCTCGCCCGGGGGCAGGGTAAGCGTGGTGCGCCAGTGCTGCCACGTCCAGGGGTTCTCCGGCGGGTCCAGGTCGGCGTGGGTCCAGGTGACGCCGTGGTCAGCGGAGACATCCACGCGTTCCACGGTTCTGTCGTCCCCGGCGAAGGCGAAGCCGGTGACCTCGGTCGGCCCGGACGGCAACTGGGCGTCTTTGCCGGGGTGCAGGATGGCGCAGTGGATGGCGATCGGGCCGAGGGTGATGCCGTCCGCCTGCTTGACCTGGTGAGGGTCGGCTTCGGCGGGCAGGATGCTGTATTCGATCTGGAAGTAGTTGTCGGACGGTTCGGCCTGAGCGGTGATGCGCTTGAGCCACTTGACACTGCGGGCGCCGATCCAGCCGGGGACGACCACGCGCAGCGGCGCGCCGTGCGCGGTGGGCAGTGTCTGACCGTTCATGGCCCAGGCCAGCAGCACCTCGCTGGAGGTTGCCTTCGCCACTGGTATCGAGCCGCCGAAGGGTTGCGGTGGCTTGGCCTGCTGTGACACGTCGGCACCGGTGAAGGCGATGTGGGCCGCCTCCGGCTGCACTCCGGCCTCGGCCAGCACATCCGCCAGGCTTGCCCCACTCCAGCACGCGGTGGAGATGGCTCCGGGGCCCCAGGAGACCTGGCCGGGTATGTCGCGGATCTCGATGAGGTCCGCGCGGCGATTGCCCGCGCATTGCAGTGTTGCCACCACGCTCCGCTCGGGGAAGTGACGCCGCAGTTCGTCCATCGACAGGTCAAGTGGGCGATCGACCAGACCGTCCACTCGCAGCCGCCAGCCCTCCGGGGCGATGCGGGGAATCGGCGCGTGGTTGCGACTGTAGAAGCTGTCCAGGGGGGTGATCTGACTTGCGAGGGCGCCGGGAGGCGATTCGGCGTTGTACGGCTCGGTCTGGTGTACGAGTATATCGTCCAATGTGCCCCATATGTCCATAAAGTTACTATTCATCATGTCTGTTGCCTACGCCAAGCCGTCCACGAGGAGCGCAGGCTGGTGACAAGGGGTTTGGTGGGGTGTTCACCCTGGTGCAGGTGGCGGGGCCGGCGTTGCGACGAGTCCTTGGTGGGCCCATCGGGAGAGTTGTGGGTGCATGGTGCCCAGGGTGATGTCGCCGAGGTGGCGGGTGATGTGTGGGGTGCGCCAGTGGCGGTCAGAGGCCGCGTGGATTAGGACCAGGACGCTTTATCTACGGCGGTCGGCCGGAGTGGTGTGCCGGTCGTCGTGGGAGACGAGTCTCTCCCTCGCGCTTGCCGAACATCGCGCCGATCAGGGCCCGGGATGCCTGTCTCGACGAGATTCAGGCTCCCCGCGGCCCACTGCGGCGTCAGCTGCCCCAACCGGACGCGACCCGGTTGCGTCCCGCCGTGGGATGGCTCCCGACCGGCCTGCCGAACATGCAGCCGGGCTTCGTCGCCCGCCGGGCCAAGCCCATCCGGCTGACGCTGACCGGACCCGGCGGTGGCGGGTGGATGCCCGACCGCGAGCAGGGACAGATCACCGTGACACCGGCAACCGACGGTTCCCGGCCGGCTGCCACAGTGGAGTCGACGGTGCATGACTTCACGGCCTCGGCCACGGCCCGAGTGCCCTGGCGACCGTGACCGGCGACCACCAGGTGGCGGGCCCCTTCCTGGACGAGCTGAACCGTGTCCGAGAGCGAAGCCTACGCACTGCGCCGACCGACCGACCGATGACCACATGCCCCGCATTCCGCTGTCGCCCAGGGGCGACAGGCTCCGGTTGCACCATGGTCGTGGGCGCTGCACGCTGCCCCTATGGACCGCACCCCAGAAGCCAGCGTGCTGCCCATTTTGGTGACCGGCGCTGCGGGCAGAGTCGGCGCCGTCGGGCGATCCGTGGTCGAAGGCCTTCGGCGACGGGGCCTGCCCGTCCGGGCCATGGTGCGTAGCGATGACGAACGCGCGCAGGCGCTGCGCGCGACGGGCGCCGAGGTCGTCGTCGGAGACCTGACGCATGCGGGCGACGTCGCCGACGCCCTGACCGGCTGCGGGCGCATGTACTTCGGTATGGGAGTGTCGGCGCAGTATCTGGAGGCTGCCGTGACGGCAGCGGCCGTCGGGCGCGTGTACGGGCACCTGGAAGTGTTCGTCAATATGTCGCAGCTGACTGTTGCCCAGATGGACCTCACCAGCACCTTCGAATCGAATCAGCAGCGACAGCAGTGGCTGGTCGAGCAGGTTCTCGACTGGTCAGGGCTGCCCGTGGTCCAGATCAGGCCCACGGTGTTCATGGAGAACCCGCTCTTCCGCGTCGGCTTCTCCTCGATCGCCAAGGACGGCACCATCAGACTGCCCCTCGGTCAGGCGAAGACCTCACCGGTGGCGGCCGGTGATGTCGCCGCGGTCGTGGAGGAGATCCTGGCCGACCCGGCCGCACACATCGGCCGGACCTACGAACTGACCGGCCCCCGCTCACAGGACATGACCGCCATGGCCGCGGAGTTTTCTTCAGCCCTGGGCCGACCGGTCAGCTACACCGACGTCCCACTGCAGGAATGGATAGACAACGACCTCACGCCGATGGGGCTGCCGGACCACGTCTTCCAGCACATCTCCACCATGGCCCGCCTTCACGCGGAGAATCGTTACGACCGCAAGGCGGACGGTGTGGAGCAGGTCACCGGGCGGCCCCCGTCAGGGATAGCCGACTTCGTCCGTAAGAACGAGGACCTGTTCACTCGCTGAAACCATTTCGTCCGAAGCGTCGTGAAGCGTCCTACGTCGTGGGTTGGCCACCGCGGGCACCGGCCACGGTCTGCGGGTCCCGCCGCCAACGGGCTCCGGGCACCAGATCGAGTTCCCACGCGGAAACGGCCGCGGAAAGGACCTGCCATGAGTGACGGACTCCTCGATCTGGCAATCGCCACAACCGGCGGCCAAGAACTCTGGAACACCCTGCGTGGCCTGAAAATCGACATCTCCATCGGCGGCCCGATCTGGGCGATGAAGGGCTGGCCCCCGGACAGGACGTTCGACCAGATCCTGACACTGGACACGGTCAGGGAGCACATCGTGTTCAGCCCGTTCACCCGCCCCGACCAGCGGATGGTCTTCGACGCCGCCACCGACAGCGTCACCATGCAGACACTCGACGGCGAACCGGTCGAGACCCTCACCCCCGCACGTGCATGCTTCAAAGGAATGCTGCGCAACACTCCCTGGGACGCCCTTCACCTCGGCTACTTCCTCGGCTACGCGTGCTGGAACTACTTCACAACGCCGTTCCTGTTCACCTGTCCAGATGTGCGGGCCCGGGAAATCGAACCGTGGCGCAGCCGGCCAGACCTGGCGACGCCTGCAGGTGCGCCTCCCACCCCGGATCGCCACGCACAACCCGGACCAGGTGTTCTACTTCGATACCTTCGGAATGCAACGCCGCATGGACTACATCACCGAAGTCAACGGCAGCACCCTCGTAGGCCACTACACCAGCCGCTACCAGACGTTCGGCGGATTGCTCCTGGCCACGCGCCGCCGAGTATTCCGCCGCAACCCCGACAACAGCGTCAACCTCAACCTGCCGTCCATCACCCTCGACATCCACGACGTCGAACAGGTTCGCTCCGGCGACGAACAGGCGCAGCCATGACCACTCATGACGCCACCATCGATCACCCCGCCCGGCGGCTCGTCGTGGCACTCCCGCACCCGTACGACGCCACCCGCGAGCACTACGAAACCCTCGTACCAGAGGTCGATCTCGCCCGCTTCTTCCAAATGGCATCGTGGCAGGCCACGCTCGAGCTGGCGGAGATCAACGCCCCGCACGGCTTCATGCGCTACTACCGCAGTGACATCACCGCCGTCATGGCCGGGTCGCCGTCCGTGTGGAAGGCCACGCAGTACCTGATGGGCAACCACACCATCGCCGAACGCATGTTCTGCAGGGACCCGTCGGTCATGCTGCACGCACCACTGCGGACCCTGCTCTACGCCGACCCGGACGGCGACACCAAACTCGCCGTCGACCAGCCCAGTCTGCTGTTCGCCAGCTACGACAACCCGCAGATCGCCGACGTCGGCCGAGAACTGGACATGCTGCTCGCCCAACTGATCGCCCTGCTCGGCGGCGATCCACCTCCGCAGCTCGCGGCCAAAGGCTCTTGAACCGCGGCCCTCGACCCCTCGCCCAGCGCGCAGCCACAGCGCCTGCGATCGCCTGGCGCTTGCTCGCGTGTCAGACCTGCTGCGGCGCGACTTCACCGCCCGGTCGCCGAACACCAAGTACGTGGGCGACATAACCTGTATCCCGATCGGAGGCGGCCAATTCCGCTGTCTGGCAACGGTGTTGGATCTGCACTCGAAGCGGCTGGCGGGCTGGTCGATCGCCGGCTACATGCGCACGGAGCTGGTCACCGACGCACTCAGGGCCGCCGCAGCGGCCCGCGGCGCCGACGGCCTGCACGGGGCGATCTTCCACAGCGACAACGGAGCCCCCGAGCGCCCGCACCGCGGACGCATCAGTGAGGCCTGGGCACTTGCCAGGGGCAGCAGGGCGATCTACAGGCGGGCCAGTTCCTCCACCAGGTCGTCCAGGCCGAGGGAGCCCTGGGACAGGGCCGCCATGTGCCAGGACTTGGCGTCGAAGCCCGCGCCCCGCCGGGCGCGGGCGGCCTCGCGGCCCCTGAGCCATGCGCGTTCGCCGAGTTTGTAGCCGATCGCCTGGCCCGGGAGGCTCAGGTAGCGGACGACTTCGGAGTCGACGAAGGCCCCCGGACGGGGGTGGTTGTCGCGAAGGAAGCTCCCGGCGACTTCGGGTGTCCAGCGCTGTCCTGGGCCGTACGGGGCGTCGGCGGGGATGGGCAGGCGCAGGTGGACGCCGATGTCGACGACGAGTCGCATGGTCCGCAGCATCTGTGCCTGGAGGTGGCCCAGGCGGTGCGCCGGGTCGTGGAAGAAACCGAGTTCGTCCATGAGGCGTTCCGCGTACAGGGCCCAGCCCTCGACGTTGCCGTTGACCACGCCGGCGGATGCCTGGAAGCGGGTGAGGCGGGTGGCCGCGACGTGGGTCCACTGTGCCACCTGCAGGTGATGTCCGGGTACGCCTTCTGGCGTCCCAGCTTGCTGCTGCCGCCTGCGGTGTGCCTGTCGTGCCTAGCTGTCCAGCGTCGCCGTGCTGCGAGCTGTGCGGGATTGAGCGGGCACCCGACGGCCTCGACGCGCCCCCGCGCCCGACGAGCGTCAGGATGGCAACGACGTCCCTGGTCTCCTTGACCGCGTTACGGAAGCGGACCACGGCCAAGGCGCCGGCCAGCGAGAATGCGCGGGCCAGGTTCGAGCCGACCACCAGCATGATCAAGGCGACGATCATGCCGACGATGACCAGGGTCTGCACGTAGGACTGGCTGTGGGGGACGTTGCGGTGCGTGTACCGGTACACGTAACCGATCAGCGTGGACAGGATGAACGACAGCGCCGTCGCCGCCACGACGTCGGCGACGCTGATGAACGTGCCGCTGAGTTCCTGCAGACCGAAGACACTTCGCTCATGCCGTCAACGACGCATCGTGCTGCGTCGGCCGCTGCTGGAGAGGCTGCTCTTCATTGGGGGTGGGTGGCGGATAATCCGCCTCGTTGACGTGGAAGACCGAACGCGGGGCCAGGCCGAACGCCTCGATGGACTGCACGTACTTCGAGATCCGGACGAGGCTGAGGCTGCGCCGCGCGGCCAGGTCGGTGATCCAGTGCGGGGTGTGCTCGTTCACCTTGATCTCCATCACGGAGAGGTGCGGCGGGATCGTGAACCGGTTCTCCGGAGTGGGGGTGCCGAAGTGAAAGTCCCGGTCGCGGCAAGCGCCTCGCGCTGGTAGCCGGTGATGGCGGTGGGCTGCGGGTCGAGTCGCACGACCAGTTCGAGGACCTCCTGGATGAAGGCGCTCTCCTTCGCCGAGTGGCCTACCATCACCCGGTCGTTACACAACTGCCGTGCCACGCAGTAGGGAAGGGTGATGCGGCGCTTCTGCGTGACCCGGTTGACGCGCTGCTTGATCTCCACGCACACCGGCGACTCGTCGGTGACGCCGTCGAGGTTGCCGTAGTGCCGGACGCCCAGCTTGCGGCGGAACTTCAGACCCTCGATCTTCTCCCAGTAGAACCGGAGTTGAGGACTGTCGTAGTACAGGCTCCGCATGCCGTACCCGCCGACCGGGCTCGACCGCCATCGTGATTGCGACAGCAGTAGCAGCCGCTTCGTCGGGAGCGAATTACGTAGGCCGGCGACGGCCTTCCCGGCCGCGACGTCACCATCGTCGAGCCGAGCCGCCGGTACGTACCCGAAGAACCGGCCCCGACAGCAAGACGGACGGGCGCCGGGCCCCCGACCCGCAGGCCGCCCGCGCCTGGGCCGGAGCGCGCATCCGTGGCCTCCGGCAGATCGGGGCTCAGGGGTGTTTTGCCGGGGTTTCCGCCGTCACCAGGATGAGGGGGACGCCGTCGCAGGGCCGCAGGTGCCGCCCGCCGTGTTCGGCGCCGCATGGCGGTCCGGCCAGTACCGCCGCGAAGTCCGGGTCCTTGGTGAGTGATCCGACCAGGTGATGGGGGTCGGTGGAGGCGGCGACCCGGCCGCGCGCATTGACCAGGCGGGCGGCTCCCGGCAGGCGTTGGAGCAGGGGCATGACGGCTGCTTCGAAGTGCCGCAGGTAGACGTCGGCAGCGGCCACTCCCATGAAGCGTCCCCCGATCGTCACCGGTGCGGAGAGGGTGAGGCTGTACTCGTCGGAGCAGAGGTAGTCGACGTACGGTCCCGCGACCGCGCGTTGTCCGGTGTCGCGGGGCAGGGTGAACCAGTCCCAGTGGGTGTAGTCGGAGTACGCCGAGTGCTCCGGGTCCAGATCGAGCAACAGCGGATGCACGGAACCGTCCATGGTGGTCTGCCACCACTCCAGCCACGCCGGTACGTCGTCGAGCAGTCCTGGCGCCGCGACGAAGCCGAGCCCCGAGACCAGGTCGTACCGGGTGAGACAGGCGTTCAGGCCGGGGCGGAGCGCGGCCAGATCGGCCGACACCGGCCGACGGCCGGCTGCGACGGCCGAGGAGAGCACCGCCCCCGTGTCCGTGGCGGTCCTGCCCACAGCGTCGAAGACTCCTTCGAGCGCGTCGCGCACACGGGCGGCCACGTCGGCGACCGACATCTCGTCAAGTACTGCCGATCCGGCGCTTGCGAGACGGGGACTGCTGCCCATCGGGGCCCTCCTTCGGACAGGGACCGCGCGCACCGTCACCAGAGCCGAGGCGGAGTTCGATCAGGCGCGCCATGGATGCCTGTACGCATTGTTCGGCCAGGGCCCTGGCACGGTCATCCGCCCCATCATGCACGGCGGAGATTACGGCGCGGTGACGATCCGCCATGTCCTTGAGGTGCCCGTCCTCGCAGAGTACGAGGCGCAGAAGCGCCCCCACCTCGGTCTGGAGAGCGACCTCCTCCCTGGTCAGCCGGGTGGACTGGGCAGCCGCGGCCAGCTCGACATGGAAGCGCCCGAAGATGCGGCTGCGTGCCCCCGAGTCCTCGGCGTCCACCAACTCTCCCAGAGATCTGTGCAGTGGCTGCAGATCTCCGGGCTCGGTGCGCTGGGCCGCGAGCCGGGCGGCGGCACCTGAGACGGCTGCCCAGTGGTCGGCGAGATCGCGGAGTTCCTCGGTGCTCCAGTCGCAGAGGCGGGCAAGGAGCCGATCCTCCGCAGGACCGTCGGGCACGGTGACGAAGGTGCCACCGCCACGGCCCCTGCGGGTGGTGACCAGACCCCTCTGCCGCAGTGCCATCAGAGCTTCCCGCAGGGTCACGGTGGAGACGCCGAGCTGGGCGGCGAGGTCGGTCTCGCCGGGCAGTTGCTCTCCGTCGGCGAGCAGCCCGAGGTCGATGGCGTCACCGAGCCGCCGCACGACGGCCTCCACGCGGGCCAGGGTGTCGACGGGCGTGAAGACGGCTCTGCGGGCGCCGGATTTGTCTCGGTTCACGTTCACCACCTTGCCAGTTGACCCAGCCTTTACCTTAGCGGGGTATTGAAATTAGAACTATGACTTCATATGTTTACGGCCAACTCCCGACAGCACCAGAAAGGTTCCCGCCCATGGAGGGAATGGCCATCCGGCTGCAGAACCTGCGCAAGTCCTTCGGCCGGACGGAGGCTGTGGCCGGAGTCGACCTGGAGATAGCGGACGGCGAGTTCTTCTCGATGCTGGGGCCGTCCGGTTCCGGCAAGACCACGGTGCTTCGGATGATCGCCGGCTTCGAGGCTCCCACCAGCGGAACCATCGAGCTCGCAGGGGCCGATGTCACCGGTCTGGCACCCTTCGAACGCGACGTGCACACCGTCTTCCAGGACTATGCGCTCTTCCCGCACATGACCCTGGAGCAGAACGTCGCCTACGGCCTCAAGGTCCGCAAGGTGCCCAAGGCCGAGCGTATGGCACAGGCCAGGGAGGCTCTGGCGGGCGTGCGGCTGGCAGACTTCGGCACGCGTCGCCCGTCCCAGCTCTCCGGAGGCCAGCGCCAGCGCGTGGCACTGGCCCGCGCCCTGGTCGGCCGTCCGAAGGTGCTGCTGCTCGACGAGCCGCTGGGCGCCCTCGATCTCAAGCTGCGTGAGCAGATGCAGGTGGAACTCAAGGCGATCCAGCGCGAGGTCGGCATCACCTTCGTCTTCGTCACGCACGACCAGGAGGAAGCGCTGACGCTGAGCGACCGGATCGCGGTCTTCAACCAGGGCCGCGTCGAACAGATCGGTACCCCCGCCCAGATATACGAACGTCCCGCCACCCCGTTCGTCGCGGGCTTCGTCGGTACGTCGAACCTGCTGACCGACGACGCCGCGGAGCAGGTCGTGGGCGACCGGGGAACGTACAGCATCCGGCCGGAGAAGATCCGCGTGCTGGGGGCGTCCGCCCTCGCCGACGAGGCACAGCACTCCACTGCCACCGGCACCGTGGCGGAGGTCGTCTACCTGGGGGACGCCACCCGTTTCCTGGTGGACCTCGACGCAGGCGGCCGGCTCACCGCCCTCCAGCAGAACCTGGAGACCTCCTCCGAGGACGTCGCCGCCTTCCGTGGCTCCCGGGTCACGCTCCAGTGGCACCGACGACACAACTTCCGGGTCCCTGAGGCCCGGTGAGCGCCCACCCGCACGACCCGTCCCCGCCCTACCCCTCTTCCGTGGAGATCCCTGTGCGTCTGAACCGAACGTCCCGAGCAGCGGCCGCGCTCGGTGCCCTGCTCCTCGCCACTGCCTGCGGTTCGTCGGACACCGCCGGTACGTCACCCGGCGGCAGTGGCTTCACTCCGCCCGAGCTCGTCGCACAGAAGACCCTCGGCAAGACGGAGGGGCAGGTGAACCTGATCGCGTGGGCCGGATACGCAGAGGACGGCTCCAACGACCCGAAGGTCGACTGGGTCACCGACTTCGAGAAGCAGACCGGCTGTCAGGTCAACACCAAGACCGCGGGCACCTCCGACGAGATGGTCAGCCTGATGAAGACCGGTCAGTACGACGCGGTCTCCGCCTCCGGTGACGCGGCGCTGCGGCTGATCGCCTCCGGTGACGCCGCCCCCGTCAACACCGATTTGGTGCCCAACTACAAGGATGTCTTCTCCGGGCTGAAGGACCAGCAGTGGAACTCGGTCAAGGGCGTCTCCTACGGCATCCCGCACGGCCGCGGTGCCAATCTGCTGATGTACAACACGAAGACGGTCTCCCCGGCGCCCGACTCGTGGTCCGTGGTCTTCGACAAGTCCTCGGCGTACAAGGGGAAGGTCACGGCGTACGACTCGCCGATCTACATCGCGGACGCCGCCCTGTATCTGATGAAGACCCAGCCGTCCCTCGGCATCAAGGACCCGTACGCCCTGGACCAGGAGCAGTTCGACGCCGCCGTCGACCTGCTCAAGAAGCAGAACGCCAACGTCGGCGAGTACTGGAGCGACTACCTGAAGGAGGTCTCCGCCTTCAAGAGCGGTGACTCGGTGGTCGGCACCAGCTGGCAGGTGATCCTGAACACCGCCCAGGCCGAGAAGGTCCCGGTCGAAGCCGTCCTTCCCCGGGAGGGTGCCACCGGCTGGTCCGACACATGGATGATCTCCGCCAAGGCGAAGCATCCCAACTGCGCCTACAGCTGGATGAATTGGATCGTCTCGCCGAAGGTGAACGCCCAGGTCGCCGAGTACTTCGGTGAGGCCCCGTCCAATGCGAAGGCATGCACGCTGACCGCGGACAAGAGCCACTGCACCACCTATCACGCCGCTGACGAGTCGTACTGGAGGAACGTCCACTTCTGGACCACACCCATCGTGCAGTGCGTGGACGGACGTACGGACACCAAGTGCGTGCCGTACGCCAAGTGGGTCCAGGCCTGGACCGGGATCAAGGGCTGAGGGTTACCTGTCGATGACCACCACCGCGCCTGCCGCCGGACCCGTCCGGCGGCTCGCCGGGACCCTGCACCGCCGCCCCCGGCTGCGGCTGTCCCTGCTGCTCTCCGCACCGCTGGCCTGGCTCGTCCTGGCCTACCTCGGCTCGCTCTCCGTGCTGTTCCTCTCCGCCTTCTGGACCACGGACTCCTTCACCTCCAACGTGGTGAAGATCTGGAACACGGACAACTTCACCGCACTGTTCACCACCGACGTCTACCGTCAGGTCGCCCTGCGCAGCATCGGCGTCGCCCTCGCAGTCACCGCGCTGTGTGCACTGATCGCCTTCCCGATCGCGTTCTACACCGCCCGCATCGCGAACCCCAAGTGGCGACCGCTCCTCGTCGTGGCGATCCTCACTCCGCTGTGGGCCAGCTACCTGGTCAAGGCTTATGCCTGGCGGCTGATCCTCGCCCAGGGCGGCCTGCTCGACTGGGCGCTGAAGCCACTGGGACTCGAGGGGCCCGGCTACGGGCTGACCGCGACCGTCCTGGTGCTGACCTACCTGTGGCTGCCGTACATGATCCTGCCCATCCACGCCGGACTCGAACAACTCCCGGCCGGCCTCCTGGACGCCTCCGCAGACCTCGGCGCCCGCACCGGCCGGACCTTCCGCTCCGTGGTGCTGCCGATGATTCTGCCGTCCATCGCGGCCGGCTCGGTCTTCACCTTCTCGCTCAGCCTCGGCGACTACATCGCCGTACAGATCGTCGGCGGCAAGACGCAGCTCATCGGCAACCTCATCTACTCCAACATCACCCTGGACCTGCCGCTGGCCGCCGCACTCGGCACCGTGCCCGTCGTGATCATCGTGCTCTATCTGCTCGCGGTTCGCCGCACCGGAGCCCTCAGCAGCCTCTGACCCCTCTCCCTCTCCTCCGCATCACGCACAGCGAAGGCCCCCGATGAATCTCTCCCGTCCCGCGCGCGTCACACTGCGCATCGCCGCCGGGCTCGGTTTCGCGGTGATCTACGTCCCGCTGCTCCTGGTCCTCGTCAACTCCCTCAACCCGGACAGAAGTTCGGGCTGGCCGCCACCCGGTCTCACCTTCGACTGGTGGGTGGCCGCCTGGCACAGCTCAGGCGCCCGTGACGCACTCTGGACCTCGGTCAGGGCCGGTCTCGGCGCGACCGCGATCGCCCTGGTCCTCGGCACTCTCATCGCCTTCGCCTGCCAGCGCTACAAGTTCTTCGGACGCGAGGCCATCTCCTTCGTCGTCGTCCTGCCGATCGCACTGCCGGGCATCGTCACCGGCGTCGCGCTCAACACCGCCTTCCGAACGGTCCTCGAACCGCTCGGCGTGGGCCTCGGAATGTTCACGGTGGTCGTCGGCCACGCCACCTTCTGCATCGTGGTCGTCTTCAACAACGTGATCGCCCGGCTGCGCCGGATGCCCGGATCGTACGAAGAGGCAGCCATGGACCTCGGGGCCCACACCTTCCGTACGTTCCTCGACATCACCTTCCCGCTGGTGCGCTCCGCGCTGGTAGCGGGCGGACTGCTCGCCTTCGCTCTGTCCTTCGACGAGATCGTCGTGACGACCTTCACCGCCGGACCCGGCGTCCAGACCCTCCCCGTCTGGATCTTCTCCAACATGGCCCGCCCCCAACAGGCTCCTGTCGTCAACGTCGTCGCCGCCGTGCTCGTCCTGCTGTCCGTCATACCGATCTACCTCGCCCAACGGCTCTCGTCGGACACCGCCTCCGGCAGCCGCATCTGAACTGATGGGGGCCAGGGGCTCACGGTGATGAGGTCGGGTCAGGAGGGTCTGCGCATGTGATCGCGACTATTTCGAGCGGGCCGTACGTGTCGTCGGAACGCAGTGAGTACGGGACTTCAGCCCGTGGTCCTGCGGCCGCTCAGCAGGTCCCGTACGCGGTCCACGAGCCCTGCGCCGGGCGCGATCAACTTGTTGGCGGGCGGGGTGTGGGGGAGTGCGGGGTGCGGGCGGGTGGGTGCGGTTTCCTTGGCTCGGCGGACCAGTTGCCCCAGCTCGTCCAGCTTCTCGGGTGAGCAGGTGGCTGCGAGTTTCGGGAAGAGGTCGTTCTCCTCCTCGCGAAGGTGGGCGGCGAACTCGAGCTTCAGCTTCGCGACGATGTCGTTGAACTGCGGATCGTCGGCGTTCAGGTCTTCGAGGTCCTTGAGCATGCGCTCGATCCTGGTGTGTTCGGCGAGTTCTTTGTCCGCCAGCTCCGCACCGCTGCGGACGCGTTTGCGTACGGTCGGGTACAGGTGCATCTCCTCGGCCACTGAGTGCTGCACCAGTTCCGCGGTCAGCCGGTCGGCCAGGTCCCGTCGCTGCGGATGGCCGACGGGCTGTGCTTCGATCTGCTGGAACAGCTCCTCCACCTCACGGTGATCGGCCGTCAGTTCCGCGATCACGTTGCCACCGTGTCCCATGACGATCACTTCCTCGGTTCCGTTGCCCCCGGACACGTCGGAGCGGACCCTGCATTCCTGGGGCCTGTTGGGCTTTCAGCTCGTATGGCTGGGCATCGGCTCCTCGTCATCCCACCCCATAGGGTTGTCGACGATCGCCCCCGGGTCTTCGAGACCTGTGTCTCACGAACGGCGGGGTCGGGCTCATGCCCTCACCCTGTACCCGACAGGGCTGCACCGCACCTCAGCACCACTGCGTGCGCCCCCGATCCCGCACTGCCGACCGTGACCGGAGCCCGCGCTCCGGCGGGAGACTCACCCGGTGAACCGGGCAGCCGGATGAAGCCCTCGGCAGTGGACAAGGTCTCGTCGGCTGATCACTGGACGAGAAGGCCGAGCCGTCAAGGGTGGGGCTGCTGTGGCAGTGAATCGATGCCGGGCGGCGGTTCCGGCCAGACCAACAGGACCGGGCAAGGGGCGTGGTCGACGACGAAGCGCGTCGCAGGGCCCAGGCTGCGGGGCCCCAGGCGGTGCCGGTCGCCGTCGCGAGCGCAGATGAGCAGGCCCGCGCCCTCGGCAGCGCGGACGACCTCCCTTTCGGCGCGGCCGTGGGCCTGTAGGCGCACCGCGGGCCGACCCAGGCGGTCGGCGGCGGCATCCATGAGTTCGGCGGCCGCGCTCGCGGACAGGGCCGCCACTCGGTCGCCGGGGTCGCGCTCGCGGTGGCCACGGCCCAGCAGACCGACGAATGCGCCGTGGGCTGCTTCGGCGACGTCGTCGCCGGTGACGTGCAGCAAGGTGATCTCGTCCCCGGCTCGGGCGTGGGAGCGGGCGGCGTCCACCGCGGCCCGCCAGGTGCCCTCATTGATCCAGACAAGCACGGTCACGTCAGCCTCCGATGGCCTGCAGCACCGTCCACAGTGCCACAGCGAGGCCGACTGCATCGGCCAGGACCCGGATGGGGTGCGCCGTCACTGCCGGCTTCTCAGCCGGACATGGGGCGGCCGAAGAGCAGGTCGTAGCCGGGGGAAGCCGCGGCAGGACACGACGCAGCAGATCCTCGCCGACGGCGTCGGCCACCACACGCAAGCGGTACTTCGCTGCTACGCCGTCTGCCCGGACGCTTCGTCGAAGCGTTTCAGCACCAGCCGCGCCACATCGGGGTGCGCGCCGAGCGGGGCGGACACGAAGCAGCCACCGGCTCTCTGCGCGCGGAGGGCGAAGTGGCCGGGAGCCATCAGATAGCGGGCCACCGCCACCCGGCGATGGCCCGCGGCGCGCAGGGCTCCCACCGCCTCGGCCGGGGTCGGCGTGCACGCGCCGAGGTAGGCCGGGACGACCGGCCGGCCGAGCCGTTGCCGGAGCAGGCCGGCCATCAGCTCGGTGTCCGCGACGGCCGCAGGGTCGGTGGACCCCGCGGCCGTGAGCACGACGGCATCGGCACCGGAACGTGTCGGGGACCAGCCCGCCTCGGCGAGTTTGTCGCCGAGAGCGGCGGCGAGCAGCGGGTCGGGACCGAGCGCCGCGGCCATCCGGACATCGAGGTGCGGTGCGGTGGCCCGGACGGCGGGGAGGTCGACCCGGATGTGGTAGCCGGTGTTCAGCAGCAGGGGGACCAGCACCACCGTGCCGCACGAATCGGCCAGTACCTGGGCCGGGGTGGGCAGGGCGAGGTCGAGGAAGGCGAGACGGGCCGCCAGACCGGGCCGCTGGGCGCGGATCTCGTCGAGCAGCGCGTGGTAGGTGGCGATGCCCACCCGGTCGCGGGTGCCATGTGCGACGGCCAGCAGGGTGGGGGTCGCGGGCGCGTCCGTCATAGCGCGGCCGCCAGGCTGTAGCCGCGCTTGGGCACCGTACGCACCAGCCGGGAGTGCCCGCCGAGCGCCGCGCGCAGCCGGGCGACGGCCGCCTCCACGGCGTGCTGGTCGGCCTGGCCGGTGACCCAGACGCGGCGCAGCAGTTCGGCCCGGCTGAGCACTCGCCCCGGCTGCTCGGCCAGCGCGCGCAATACCGCCGCGAGCAGGGGAGGCAGTTGCACGGCCGGCCCGCCGTCGATCAGTACGGCGTTCCCCTGAAGCACCAACACGCTGGCGCCGGAGCGGAACTCACGCCTGCCACGGGCAGGCAGTGCGGCCTCGATGGTCCGCACCATGGCCCCGAGCCGGCCCCGCTCCGGGCAGAGCACGGCGATTCCGGCCTCCTCCAGCGGCCGGGCACAGATAGGGCCGACGCAGACCGACAGCACATCCTTCCGAAGACTGGCCAGCACCTCTTCGCGGAGATCGAGTTCGTCCGCGGTGGAGAGGAACGCGGTGATCGCGGGTGCGCTGGTGAAGGTGAGCGCGTGCAGTTCGCGGCGGACCGTCTGCTCGACCAGTCGGCGAAGCGCCGATGGATCGTCGGGCGGGCCCCAGCGGTAGACCGGTATCGGGATCACTTCGGCTCCGCGTTCGCTCAGCGCGGCGGTGAACGTGTCCAGCGGCACACCGTGCTCCTGCACGGCGATCCGTCTGCCGGGCAGGTCGCGCGCGAGCAGCCAGGTCAGCAGCTCGTCGGTGGCCTCGCTGACCGGGGAGAAGGTCTCGCTCAGGCCTCCGGCGCGCACCGCACCGGTCGCCTTCGGACCACGGGTGAGTACCACGGCCTCCCGGCACACCTCGGCCAGCCGTGCGCCGTACCCCCAGCCGTCGGCGGCACTCAGCCAGCCGCGCCAGCCGACCCCGGTGGTCGCCACCACGTAGTCGAGCGGCCCGGTCAGGCAGCGCGCGGTGGCCCGGCGCAGCGCCGCGTCGTCCTCCAGCGGGAGGATCCGCAGCGCCGGCGCCTCGACCACCCTGGCGCCCCGTCGGCGCAGCAGCGCGACGAGTTCCTCACGGCGGCGCGCGGCGGTGACTCCGACGGTGAAGCCGACCAAAGGGCCCGAGGGCTGCGTGCTGTCCATGCCGTGCAGGCTCCGCCGACGCTGTTTCGTCCTCGTTGCGCGCCGATCACACCCGGGTAAGCGGAGGCCGCCCCGGCGTTACGCAAGATTTCCGCCGTGTCACCTTGGGCCCGGCGGCAGGTGAAGAAGCCGTACCTCCGGCGCAACAAGTGCGACCCGGCCGCGTAATGGTGCGGACCGACGCTCAGGGGCATGACGACGACCGACACCCACTGCCCGTACTGCTCACTGCAGTGCGGCATGCGCCTGCAGGTGCCGCACGACGGCGGCGAGGCGCACGTGCTGGCGCGCCCCGGCTTCCCGGTCAACCGCGGCGCACTCTGCGGGAAGGGCCAGTCGGCCACCGCGGTGCTCGGCGCAGGTGCCCGGCTGACCACGCCGCTGATCCGCGACAAGCGGGGCGGCGAGTTGCGCGAGGCGTCCTGGACCGAGGCGCTCGACCGGGTGGCCGCCGGTCTGGCGGCGGCCGGGCAGCGCCATGGGCGGGAGTCCGTCGCGGTCTTCGGCGGAGGCGGCCTGACCAACGAGAAGGCGTACCTGCTCGGCAAGTTCGCCCGGGTGGCGCTGCGCACCCCGAACATCGACTACAATGGCCGGTTCTGCATGTCCTCGGCAGCCGCCGCACACAAGATCGCCTTCGGCCTGGACCGCGGACTGCCCTTTCCGCTGGAGGACATCGCGAAGGCCGGCTGCGTGATCCTGGTCGGCGGCAACCCGGCCGAGACCATGCCGCCCGCGCTGCGCTACTTCCGCGAACTCAGGTCGAACGGCGGCACCCTGATCGTGGTGGACCCACGTCGCACCCGCACCGCCGAACAGGCCGACCTGCACCTGCAGCCGGTCCCCGGCACCGACCTGGCGCTCGCGCTCGGCCTGCTGCACCTGGCGATCGCCGACGGCAGGGTGGACCAGGCGTTCGTCGCCGAGCGCACCACCGGCTTCGAAGCCGCCCGTACCGCGGCGATGGCGCACTGGCCGGAGCGGGTGGAGGGGCTGACCGGCGTCCCCGTGCACCAACTGCGCGAGGCCCTGCGGCTCTTCGCGGACGCAGCCACCGGCATCGTGCTCACCGCCCGCGGCCCCGAACAGCAGAGCAAGGGGACCGACACCGTCGGAGCCTGGATCAACCTCTGTCTCGCACTGGGCAAGGCCGGCCGGCCGGGTTCCGGCTACGGCTGCCTCACCGGCCAGGGCAACGGCCAGGGCGGACGCGAGCACGGCCAGAAGGCCGACCAGCTGCCCGGCTACCGCTCGATCGAGGACCCGGCCGCCCGCGCACACATCGCCCACGTCTGGGAGGTCGAGGCCGACGATCTGCCGGGTGCGGGCCGCTCGGCCTACGAACTGCTCGACACCCTGGGGACCGAGGGCGGCGCGCGGGCGCTGCTGCTGATGGGCTCCAACCCGGTGGTCTCCGCGCCGAACGCCGCACACATCACCGGACGTCTGCGCGCCCTGGACTTCCTGGCCGTCAGCGACCTCGTGCTCTCCGAGACCGCGCACCTCGCCGACGTGGTGCTGCCCGCCACGCAGTGGGCGGAGGAGACCGGCACGCTGACCAACCTGGAAGGCAGGGTGATCCTGCGCCGGCGCGCACTCACTCCTCCACAGGGCGTACGCACCGACCTGCATGTGCTGCGGGAACTGGCCGCGCGGCTCGGCGTGGACAAGGGCTTCCCGGAAGAGGCCGAGGAGGCGTTCGAGGAGCTGCGCCGTGCCTCGGCCGGCGGCCCGGCCGACTACGCCGGAATCAGCTACCGGCGGATCCGGGCCGAGGACGGGGTCTTCTGGCCCTGCCCCGGAGAGGAGCACCCCGGCACCCCCCGGCTGTTTCTGGAACGCTTCGCCACCCCGGACGGCCGGGCCCGCTTCGCCCCCGTCACACACCGTCCGGCCGCCGAGGAGCCGGACCACGAGTACCCGCTCTACCTGACGACCGGCCGGGTGCTCTCGCACTACCAGAGCGGTGCCCAGACCCGCCGGGTGCCCGAGCTGAACCGTGCCGAGCCCGGGCCGTTCGTGGAGCTGCACCCTCGGCTGGCCACGCGGCTCGGCGTGGCCGACGGGGAGGCGCTTGCGGTCACCAGCCGGCGCGGCCGCGCGGTGGCCCCCGCCCGGGTGACCGACACGATCCGGCCCGACACCGTCTTCATGCCCTTCCACTGGGCCGGTGCCGGGCGGGCCAACACGCTCACCAATCCAGCACTCGATCCGGTGTCCCGGATGCCCGAGTTCAAGGTGTGCGCCGTGCGTGTGGAGCGGGTCCGATGAGCCGGCGCATCGCGGTGGTCGGCGCAGGCATGGCGGGCGCCCGTTTCGCGCAGCAATACCGGGCACTGGGCGGGGACGGGGAAGTGGTGCTGTACGGCGCCGAGCCGCGTGGCCCCTACAACCGGGTATTGCTGGCCGAAGTCCTGACAGGCCGCTATGACCCGGAGGCCATCGCACTGCCCTACGGCGCCGGGACGCTCATGCGCGGCGGCTGCGAAGTGGTCGCTCTGGATCCGGCGGAGCGCGAACTGCGGCTGGCCGGTGGTGAGTCGGCCCGCTACGACGAGCTGGTCCTGGCCACCGGCGCCAACCCCCTCCTCCCGCCGCTGCGCGGACTGCATGGGCCGGACGGTCTGAGAGCCGGGGTGCACGCGTTCCGCACACTGGCCGATTGCGCCCGGCTCGCCGAGGACGCCGCCGCTGCCGAGCGTGCCGTGGTGATCGGCGGCGGGGTGCTCGGGGTGAGTGCGGCCCGGGCACTGGCCGCGCTCGGCCTCCCGGTGGAGATCGTCCACCAGGCACCGCATCTGATCGATCGCCATCTCGACGAGCAGGCCGGGCACGCGCTGCGCGGATCCCTTGCCGCGCTGGGTGTGGAGACCTACCCGGACAACCGGGCCCGTGCCCTGCACGGGGAAGCACGCGTGACCGGAGTCGAACTGGCCGGCGGCTACGTGCTGGAAGCAGACCTGGTGGTGCTCGCCTGCGGGGTCCGCCCGCGCACCGGGCTCGCCGTCGCGGCCGGGCTCACGGTGCGCTCGGGAGTCGTGGTGGACGACCGGCTGGCGGCCTCCGCCCCCGGGGTATATGCGATCGGCGACTGCGCCGAACACCGTGGGATCGTCCACGGGCTGACCAGCCCGGCCTGGGACCAGGCCGATCTGCTGGCGGTCCGGCTGGCGGGCGCCGACGACGATGCCCGATACACCGGCTCACGCCCGCTGACCCGGCTCAGTGCAGGGCCCGTGGAGTACGCGGCCTTCGGTGAAGTAGGCGAGAACCTCCCCGGCACCGACGTACTTCGCCTGGTCGACCCGACCCGCGGCTCGTACAAGAAGCTCGTGCTGCGCGGTGACCGGCTCGTCGGCGGCATCCTGCTGGGCGACCTGGCCGCGGTCGGCACCCTGGCCCGGGCCTACGAGCGCGACGATCCGCTGCCGCCGGATCCCCTCGATCTGCTCACCTCCACCCCATGACCGTCTGTACCGCCACCCGAGGAGCCCGCCCGTGATCGAGAAGTCCCTGGTCCTGGTCGGCCACGGCATGGTCGGACAGCGCTTCCTGGAAGCCCTGTCCGAACAGCCGGCCGCCGGACAACCACACCGCTGGCGAGTCACCGTACTCGCCGAGGAACCCCGTCCCGCCTACGACCGAGTACACCTGACCAGCTGGTTCTCCGGCACATCGGCAGAAGAACTGACCCTGTGCCCGCCCGGGTTCATCGAACAGCACGGCATCGACCTGCGACTCGGCGACCCGGCCACCGCGATCGACCGCCGGGCCCGCACCGTCACCACGCGCAGCGGCGCCGAGCTGCGCTACGACGCCCTGGTGCTGGCCACCGGCTCCTACCCGTTCGTGCCGCCGGTGCCCGGCCACGACGCCGCAGGCTGTCATGTCTACCGGACCATCGAGGACCTGGAGGCGATCACCGCGAGCGCTCGGCACGCCACGGTCGGCGCGGTGGTCGGCGGCGGCCTGCTCGGCCTGGAAGCAGCCGGAGCGCTGCGGGCCATGGGTCTTGAGACCCATGTGGTGGAGTTCGCGCCCCGGCTCATGGCCCTGCAGGTCGACGACGGCGGCGGAGCGGTGCTCCGGCGCAAGATCGAGGATCTCGGCGTTCACGTGCACACCGGCGCAGGCACCCGGCGGATCGACGCCGACGAGAACGGCCGGGCCCGGACCATGGCGCTCTCCGACGGCACCGGCCTGGCCGTCGACCTGGTGGTCTTCTCGGCGGGTGTGCGCCCGCGCGACCAGCTCGCCCGCGACTGCGGTCTGCCGGTCGGCGAGCGAGGCGGTATCGCGGTGGACGAGCACTGCCGCACCCCGGACCCGCACATCTGGGCGATCGGCGAGTGCGCCCTCGCCGTCGACGGCCGGGTCTACGGCCTGGTCGCCCCCGGCTACGCGATGGCCGACACGGTGGCCCGTGAACTCGCCGGTACCGGAGCCGAATTCACCGGCGCGGACACCTCCACCAAGCTCAAGCTGCTGGGCGTGGACGTGGCCAGCTTCGGTGACGCATTGGGTACCACCGAGGGCGCCCTGGAGGTGCTGTACGCCAACAGCCGGGCCGGAATCTACAAGAAGCTGGTGGTCAGCGCGGACGGCCGGCTTCTCGGCGGAATCCTGGTCGGTGACGCCGAGTCCTATGCCACGCTCCGACCGCTCGCTATCGGAAAATCTCAACTGCCGGGACCTGCGGAACAGTTGCTCGTGCCCGCCGCGGCCGGACGGCAGGGCCCGCTGGTGCTGCCGGACGAAGCGGTGGTCTGCTCCTGCCACCACGTCAGCAAGGCAGCGATCCGGGCGGCCGTGTCCGAGCGGGGCATGCGCACCGTTCCCGAGGTCAAGAAGTGCACCAAGGCCGGTACCGGCTGCGGGAGTTGCGTCAAGCTGCTGGGATCCGTCGTGGCCGAGGAGCTGGAGGCGGGCGGGATCGAGGTGGCCCGCGGCCTCTGCGAGCACTTCACCCACACCCGCGCCGAGCTCTACGAGATCGTTCGGGTCAAGGGCATCACAGGCTTCTCCCGTCTGATCGACGAGCACGGGAGCGGCGAGGGCTGCGACATCTGCAAACCGGCCGTGGCCTCGATCCTGGCCGCTCTCGGCAACGGCCACGTGCTGGACGGGGAACAGGCCGCCCTGCAGGACACCAACGACCACTTCCTGGCCAACCTGCAACGCAACGGCTCGTACTCGGTGGTGCCCCGGGTCCCGGGCGGCGAGATCACCCCCGCCGGCCTCATCACCATCGGTGAGATCGCACGGGACTACGGCCTCTACACCAAAATCACTGGCGGGCAACGGATCGACCTGTTCGGCGCCACCGTCGACCAGCTGCCGGGCATCTGGCGCCGCCTGGTGGACGCCGGTTTCGAGTCCGGCCATGCCTACGGAAAGGCGCTGCGCACGGTCAAGTCCTGTGTCGGACGGACGTGGTGCCGCTACGGCGTACAGGACTCGGTGGCCCTGGCGATCGAACTGGAGCTGCGCTACCGGGGTCTGCGGGCACCGCACAAGCTCAAGTCCGCGGTCTCCGGCTGCGCCCGGGAGTGCGCGGAGGCGCAGAGCAAGGACTTCGGGGTGATCGCCACCTCGGAAGGCTGGAACCTCTACGTCGGCGGCAACGGCGGAATGACGCCGCGTCATGCCGATCTGCTGGCGGCGGACCTGGACCACGACACCCTGATCCGCACCATCGACCGGTTCCTGATGTTCTACGTCCGCACCGCCGACCGCCTGGAGCGCACCGCTCCCTGGCTGGGCCGCCTGGAGGGCGGACTCGACCACCTGCGCGCGGTCGTCATGGACGACTCGCTGGGCATCTGCGCGGAGTTGGACGAACTGATGGCCCGCCACGTCGAGACCTACGAGGACGAATGGGCGGCCACTCTCGCCGACCCCGAGCGGGTACGCCGCTTCGTCTCCTTCGCCAACGCCCCGGGAACTCCCGACCCCACCGTGCGCTTCGTCCACGAGCGCGACGGGATCCGCCCCGCCCGTCCCGAAGAGGACGGGTTCCCCCTCGCGCCGGCCCTGATCGCCGGCCCTGCCCTGGAGGTACGTACACGATGAGCGAGGCCAATCCGCCCGAGAACGCCGAGTACACGGTGGAGATCGACGACGGCCGGGCATGGACACCGGTCTGCCGGTACCAGGACCTGCTCCCGGGGCGCGGTATCGCGGTGCTCGTCGGCCCGCAGGGCGAACAAGTGGCGGTCTTCAGCGAACGCGGTGGCGCGGTGCACGCGCTGGCGAACCGCGACCCGTTCAGCGGCGCCCACGTCATCTCGCGCGGCCTGCTCGGCAGCCGGGGGAGCGTACCGGTGGTGATCTCGCCTATGCTCAAGCAGGCTTTCGACCTGCGCACCGGACGCTGCCTGGACGAGGACCACGCCCCCGACGGCGCCACGGCCCACCTCAGGGTCTGGCCGGTGCGCGTGGTCGCGGCAAGGCTTGCGGAGGCGTGCTGATGAGCAGCGTCACCGCGACCGCCGCCGATGCCGGCACCCGCCGGATCAAGGACTGGGATCCCGAGGACACCGACTTCTGGAGCCTGGCGGGCGCCCGGATCGCCCGGCGCAACCTGGTCTACTCGGTCCTCAGCGAGCACATCGGCTTCTCCATTTGGAGCCTGTGGTCGGTGCTGGTGCTCTTCCTCGGCCCGGAGTACCACATCGACGCGGCCGGCAAGTTCATGCTCACCGCCGTGCCCACCGCACTCGGCTCGGTGCTGCGCATCCCGTACACCTTTGCGGTGGCGCGCTTCGGCGGGCGCAACTGGACCGTCTTCAGCGCCCTGCTGCTGCTCGTGCCGACCGTGCTGGCCGGAATCGTGCTGCGGCCCGGCGTCTCGTACGGCACGCTGCTCGCGGTGGCCGCCGTGGCCGGGGTGGGCGGCGGCAACTTCGCCTCCTCGATGGCCAACATCAACGCCTTCTACCCGCAGCGCCTCAAGGGCTGGGCCCTGGGTGTGAACGCGGGCGGCGGCAACCT
Source organism: Streptomyces sp. Ncost-T10-10d (assembly GCF_900091955.1). Classification (GTDB taxonomy): domain Bacteria; phylum Actinomycetota; class Actinomycetes; order Streptomycetales; family Streptomycetaceae; genus Streptomyces. The sequence goes on along the minus strand of NZ_FMDF01000156.1, from coordinate 24,153 downwards.
CGGGGTACCGGTGGTGCAGCTGCTCGGCCTGCTGGTGCTGGCCACCGCGGGCGCCGGCCACCCACGCCTGCTGGTGCTGGTCTATCTGCCGCTGATCGTACTGGCTGCGCTCGGCGCGGCGCTGCGGATGGACAACCTCGCAGGCGCGCGCAACGAACGCGGAGCGATGCGCGAGGTGCTGGGAGACGCGCACAGCTGGGTGATGTCGGTGCTCTACATCGGTACCTTCGGCTCGTTCATCGGCTTCGGCTTCGCCTTCGGTCAGGTCCTCCAGGTGCAGTTCCATGAGCAGTTCGACACCCCGGTGAAGGCGGCCTCCCTCACCTTCCTCGGTCCACTGCTCGGCTCGCTCTCCCGCCCGGCGGGCGGGCTGCTGGCGGACCGGTTCGGCGGCGCCCGGGTGACCTTCTGGACCTTCGCGGCGATGGCGCTGGGCGCGGGCACGGTGCTGGCGGCGTCCCGGCAGCACTCGCTGGCGCTCTTCCTGTGCGGGTTCGTCGCCCTCTTCGTGCTCAGCGGGGCGGGCAACGGGTCGACGTACAAGATGATCCCGGCGATCTTCCGGGCCAGGGCGCGGGCCGAAATCGCGGGCGGCACGTCGCCGGCCGAGGCCGAGCGGAGGTCGCGGCGGCAGACCACGGCACTGATCGGGGTGGCCGGGGCGATCGGCGCCTTCGGCGGAGTGCTGGTCAATCTGGCCTTCCGGCAGTCCTTCCTGGAGACACACAACGGACAGGCCGCCTATCTGGCGTTCCTCGGGTACTACGGCCTCTGTCTGGTGGTGACCTGGGCCTTCTACCTGCGACGGTCCGCGCACCGCCTGCCGGGGGTGTGACCGCACCACCGCTGCGAACGGCGCGTCCGGCCGACCGGCTCTCGAACGCCACGGCCCGGAGCCCGTGCGGACCGTCGACGGCCGTGTCCTCCCCCGGGGCACGGCCGTGGCCTGCGTGCGATGCCTCCCGTCCACTGAAACGGATGCCGGAAAACCGCCGTCGCGGCCCTGCCGGGATGAGTATCGGGGCCCTTGGTCCTAGGGTGCGAGCCATGGCAGAGAGTGCAGCTCACTGGGGCGCTGCGGGGTGGGATGCTCACTCGGCCCCCGGCCCCGGCACCCCCGACCCGCGCCGGTGGCAGGCGCTCGCGGTGTGTCTGATCGCGGGGTTCATGACCCTGCTGGACGTATCCATCGTCAATGTCGCCCTGCCGTCGATCCGGGAAGGGCTCCACACCCCGGAGTCCGACCTGCAGTGGGTCCTCTCCGGGTACTCGCTCGCCTTCGGCCTGTTCCTGATCCCCGCGGGACGGCTCGGTGACGCGCGGGGACGCCGCGCGGTGTTCATGGCCGGGCTCGCCCTGTTCACCCTGGCATCAGCAGCCTGCGGAGCCGCTCAGTCCAGCCTCTGGCTGGTGGTCGCCCGTCTGGTGCAGGGCCTCGCCGGGGGACTGATCTCGCCACAGATCTCCGCGTTGATCCAGCAGATGTTCTCCGGCCAGGAGCGCGGCCGGGCCTTCGGCATGTTCGGCACCGTGGTCGCCATCTCCACCGCTGTCGGCCCGCTCGCCGGTGGCCTGCTGATCCAGGCGGCCGGTTCCGAGGAGGGGTGGCGCTGGGTGTTCTACGTCAATCTGCCGCTCGGCGCCGTCTGCCTTCTGCTTGCCCGGCGCCTGCTTCCGGACACCCCCTCGGCCGGCCGGGTGCGCCTGCGTGACCTCGACCCCCTCGGCGTGCTGCTGCTCGGCACGGGTGTACTGGCTCTGCTGCTGCCCTTCGTGCAGTCGCAGCAGTGGCCCGGCAACCGGAAGTGGCTGCTGATCGCTGTGGCCGCGGCGCTGCTCGCCCTCTTTGTCGGCTGGGAATCCCGCTGCGGCAGACGCGGCACGCAACCGGTCGTCGACCTGTCGCTCTTCCGGGTCCGCTCCTACTGGCTGGGCTGTCTGCTGAGCCTGATGTACTTCGCCGGATTCACCTCGATCTTCTTCATCACCACGCTCTACCTGCAGAGCGGACTGCACTACTCCGCCCTGCAGGCGGGACTCGCCATCACACCCTTCGCACTGGGCGCGGCCGTCGCGGCGAGCCCCGGCGGCCGAATGGTCGGCCGATTCGGGCGCCCCCTCGTCGTAGCCGGGCTGACCACGGTGGCCGTGGGGCTGGCGGCCACGGCGCTGGCTGTGCATCTGGTGCCGGGGCGGGGCGCGGGGTGGGCGATGGTGGCCCCGCTGCTGCTGGGGGGTCTGGGCAGCGGCCTGGTCATCGCCCCGAACCAGACACTGACCCTCTCCCGAGTCCCGGTGGCCAGGGCGGGGAGCGCCGGCGGAACTCTCCAGACCGGCCAGCGCGTCGGGTCGGCGATCGGGATCGCCGCGGTCGGCTCGATGTTCTTCGCCCAACTGGGCGGCGGCGGGTGGGCCGTCGCGTACGACCACGGGCTCCTCGTCGCGGTCGCCTTCGTCCTGGTCGCTCTGCTCATCGGGCTGGCAGATGTGCGCGGGGAGCGTCGCAGCAGGAGTCGTACACACCGGTCCGTCCGCAGTCCGTCCGTAGGGAGAACGCCATGAAGGAGAGCGAGAGGAGCGCGACCACCAGCGCAGGGACCGATAGCAACGCGGCGTACGGGCACAAGGCCTTCAAACGGTCCAGGAGTCATTTCGCCGACCGCATCACCGCCGACGGCCGGGACGGCTGGCCCGTCGAGGCCGGCCGCTACCGGCTGGTTGTCAGCCGCGCCTGCCCGTGGGCGAGCCGCGCACTCGTGTCCCGGCGGCTCCTCGGCCTGGAGAGCGCCCTCTCGCTGGCCGTCGCCGATCCGATTCAGGACGACCGCAGCTGGCGCTTCACCCTGGACGAGGGCGGCAGGGACCCGGTGCTCGGCATCAGCTATCTGAGCGAGGCGTACGACGCACGGGAGCGGGACCACCCCGGCGGGGTCAGCGTGCCCGCGATCGTCGACGTACCCAGCGGCAGACTCGTCACCAACGACTTCCAGCAGATCACGCCGGACTTCGCGACCGAGTGGACCGCGCTGCACCGGCAGGGCGCCCCCGACCTGTATCCCGAGGCCCTGCGTGACGAGATCGACGAGGTCATGCAGGGCATCTATCACGATGTCAACAACGGCGTGTACCGCGCGGGCTTCGCGGCGCAGCAGTCCGAATACGAGGCCGCCTACCAGGATGTGTTCGGCCGCCTGGACCTGGTGTCCGAGCGTCTCGCGGACCGGCGCTATCTCGTCGGCGAATCCCTCACCGAAGCCGACATCAGGCTGTTCACCACACTGGTGCGCTTCGACGCCGTCTACCACGGACACTTCAAGTGCAACCGTTCGAAGCTGGCCGAGGACCGTGTCCTGTGGGCGTACGCCAGAGACCTGTACCAGACCCCGGGTTTCGGCGACACGGTCGATTTTCGCCACATCAAGCAGCACTACTACCGGGTCCACACGGGCATCAACCCCACCGGCATCGTGCCCGTCGGCCCCGATCTGTCGGGCTGGCTGACCCCGCACCACCGGGCTGAGCTGGGCGGACGCCCGTTCGGCGACGGCACCCCGCCCGGTCCGGTGCCGCCCGGGGAGGAAGTCCCGCCGTCGGGGCGTCCCTGAACCCGGCGCCCGTGGCGGCTCCTGCCGAAGCAGGGGGCAGGGCCCTGTCGAGTCGGCCGCGATCACGAGATATCTTGATGTCAAGCAATGTTGCAGACGTGGAGCGGAGCACAGGGTGACTGACTCGACCATCATCTATACACACACCGACGAGGCCCCGGCCCTGGCGACGTATTCGTTCTTGCCCGTGGTCCAGGCCTACGCCTCGACGGCCGGGGTCAATGTCGAGAGCCGTGACATCTCGCTGGCCGGGCGCATCATCGCCGGCTTCCCCGAGTACCTCGAGGAGAGCCAGCGCATCGACGACGCGCTCGCCGAGCTCGGTGCGCTGGCCAAGAAGCCCGAGGCCAACATCATCAAGCTGCCGAACATCTCGGCTTCGATCCCACAGCTGAAGGCTGCCATCGCCGAGCTGCAGGCACAGGGCTACGCCCTTCCGGACTACCCGGACGACCCGCAGACCGACGAGGACAAGGACGTCCGCGCGCGTTACGACAAGGTCAAGGGCAGCGCGGTGAACCCCGTGCTGCGCGAGGGCAACTCCGACCGCCGCGCCCCCGCCTCGGTCAAGAACTACGCCAAGGCGCACCCGCACCGGATGGGCGCCTGGTCGGCCGACTCGAAGACGAACGTCGCCACCATGGGCGTCGACGACTTCCGCTCCACCGAGAAGTCCACGGTCATCGCCGAGGCCGGTTCGCTGCGCATCGAGCTCGCGGGCGACGACGGCAGCACCACCGTTCTGCGTGAGTCGGTGCCGGTGCTCGCGGGTGAGGTCGTCGATGCGGCGGTCATGCGTGTCGCGGCCCTGCGCGAGTTCTTCACCGCGCAGGTCGCCCGCGCCAAGGCCGAGGGCGTGCTGTTCTCCGTCCACCTCAAGGCCACCATGATGAAGGTCTCCGACCCGATCATCTTCGGCCATGTGGTCCGCGCCTTCTTCCCGAACACCTTTGCCAAGTACGGCCAGGTGCTCGCCGCGGCCGGTCTCTCCCCGAACGACGGCCTCGGCGGCATCCTCAAGGGTCTGGACTCGGTGCCGCACGTGGGCGCCGAGATCAAGGCATCCTTCGAGGCCGAGCTCGCCGAAGGCCCCGCGCTGGCCATGGTCGACTCCGACAAGGGCATCACCAACCTGCACGTACCGAGCGATGTCATCGTCGACGCCTCCATGCCGGCCATGATTCGCACCTCCGGTCACATGTGGGGCCCGGACGGCAAGGAGGCCGACACCATCGCGGTGCTCCCCGACAGCAGCTACGCGGGTGTCTACCAGGTCGTCATCGACGACTGCCGCGCCAATGGCGCCTTCGACCCGTCGACCATGGGCTCGGTGCCGAACGTCGGCCTGATGGCGCAGAAGGCCGAGGAGTACGGCAGCCACGACAAGACCTTCGAGATCCCCACCACCGGTACGGTGCGGGTCGTCGACGGCAGCGGCAACGTCGTGCTGGAGCAGGTCGTGGGCGCGGGCGACATCTTCCGCATGTGCCAGGCCAAGGACCTGCCGATCCAGGACTGGGTGAAGCTCGCCGTCACCCGCGCTCGCGCCACCGGCGTCCCGGCCGTGTTCTGGCTCGACGAGGACCGCGCCCACGACGCGCAGCTGATCGCCAAGGTCAAGACGTACCTCGCCGACCACGACACCGACGGCCTGCAGATCGAGATCATGTCGCCGGTGAAGGCGACCGCGTTCTCGCTGGAGCGCATCCGCCGCGGCGAGGACACCATCTCGGTCACGGGCAATGTGCTGCGTGACTACCTGACCGACCTGTTCCCGATCCTCGAGCTGGGCACGAGCGCGAAGATGCTCTCCATCGTCCCGCTCATGAACGGCGGCGGACTGTTCGAGACCGGTGCCGGCGGCTCCGCACCCAAGCACGTCCAGCAGCTCGTCAAGGAGAACTACCTCCGCTGGGACAGCCTGGGTGAGTTCTTCGCGCTCGCGGCCAGCTTCGAGCACCTGGCGACGACCACGGGCAACTCGCGTGCCCAGGTCCTCGCGGACACCCTCGACCGTGCGACCGGCACCTTCCTCAACGAGGACAAGTCGCCGAGCCGCAAGCTGGGTGGCATCGACAACCGCGGCAGCCACTTCTACCTGGCCCTCTACTGGGCCCAGGAGCTGGCGCGGCAGACCGATGACACGCAGCTTGCGCAGGCGTTCGCCGGGCTCGCGAAGACGCTGGGAGAGCAGGAGCAGACCATCGTCGACGAGCTGATCGCGGTGCAGGGCTCGCCGGCCGACATCGGCGGCTACTACCAGCCCGACCCGGCCAATGCCTCGGCTGTCATGCGCCCGTCGTCGACGTTCACCCAGGCCATCGCCACGATCGGCTGACGAGACAGTCGCGGAAGGGGGCGCATCCCGGCACCCCCCTCACCCCTCCCGCCCCGGTCGGCACTTTGCCCGGCCGGGGCGGTTCCGTGTCCCGAGCCTGCAGCGAAGACGCTCGGCCGGCGCCGACGGTTCTGCGCGCAATCGCTTACAGGGAGCAGCTGTGCCGGTAGGTTCGAATGACCCGGATCAACTGCTCCTGGAGGGGGAGAGACCGTGCTGACAGGCAGGAATGCGGTGGTCACCGGAGGGTCGCGGGGCATCGGCCGCGCGATCGTCGAGCGACTGTGCCGAGACGGGGCCCATGTGGTCTTCAACTACGCCACCAGCGACGACGCGGCCGAAGAGGTCGTCCGCACGGTGCAGGACAACGGAGGCAAGGCCTGGGCCGTCCGGCTCGATCTCGCGGACCCGGATGCGCCGGAACAGCTGATGGAAGCCGCCGAGACACAGCTGGGCGGCCTGGACATCCTGGTGAACAACGCCGCACTGTGCCTCACCCCGTCCCTCATCGCGGACACCGACCCGGCGGTGTTCGACAAGGTGATGACGGTCAACACCAGAGCGGTCTTCATGACGATCCGCCATGCGGCCCGGCGGATGCGCGACGGCGGCCGCATCGTGAACATCTCCACGGCGAACACCGTGCGGCCGGGTCCTGGCATCTCCGCATACGCCGCCAGCAAGGGTGCGGTCGAGCAACTCACCACCATTGCCGCACATGAACTCGGAGCGCGCGGGATCACGGTCAACACCGTCTCGCCCGGCGCGACCGACACCGATCTGCTGCGCGGAACCAACCAGCCGCAGGCCCTTGAGGCAGTCGCCGGTATGACCCCCCTCGGCCGATTGGGCGAACCCTCCGATGTGGCCGATGTGGTGGCCTTCCTGGCCGGCCACGACGGTCGGTGGATCACGGGCCAGAACGTGCGCGCGACGGGCGGGCTGGCCTGAGCGACAGCCGGGTCGCCCGGGACCGGTCACCGGTCCGGGCGTTCACGGGATTCTGCGGTAACAGCGTTGGACCGTGCGGGAGTTCGGACTGCTGCAAGACGTCCGCACCGATGCGCAGGTCCGCACCGGCCTCGGCCCTGTGCGAGCGGGCCGAGGCCCGGACCTCAGGACGCCCTGACGAGTGAAAGTCACGCGACGGCGGGCGCAGGGCCGCACATAGTGGCCCTGCGACTGATTTGCTGCACCTGGAATCTGGCGTGACGCGCGCGGGTTCGGCCTGTCGGCCGGCCGGTGGAGGCGGCGCCCCTGCCGGGTGCTCAGTCCACTCGCGAACGACAATCGAAGGAGCGTCCCGGTGACGACGACGGGTACAACAGGGGCAGCCGAGGAAGAGGAGGCGTACGCGAACGAGCTTCCGGTCCGGGCCAAGGAACCGGGAAACGTCGTCATCAAGTGGCTGACCACCACCGACCACAAGACGATCGGCACGCTGTACCTGGTCACCTCGTTCGCCTTCTTCATCGTCGGCGGCGTGCTGGCCCTGGTCATGCGCGCCGAGTTGGCCCGTCCCGGAATCCAGATCGTCTCGCCCGAGCAGTTCAACCAGGCGTTCACGATCCACGGCACGATCATGCTGCTGATGTTCGCGACGCCGCTCTTCGCCGGATTCACGAACTGGATCATGCCGCTGCAGATCGGCGCGCCCGATGTGGCGTTCCCGCGGCTGAACATGTTCGCGTACTGGCTGTACCTCTTCGGCTCGATCATCGTGGTGGCCGGCTTCCTCACCCCGAGCGGTGCGGCCGACTTCGGTTGGTTCGCCTATTCCCCGCTGACCGACGCGGTCCGCTCGCCGGGCATCGGCAGCGACATGTGGATCATGGGTCTGGCCTTCTCCGGCTTCGGCACGATCCTCGGTTCGGTCAACTTCATCACCACGATCATCTGCCTGCGCGCTCCCGGCATGACGATGTTCCGCATGCCGATCTTCGTCTGGAACGTCCTGCTGACCGCTGTGCTGGTCCTGCTGGCCTTCCCGGTCCTCGCGGCGGCCCTGCTGGTGCTGGAGGCGGACCGCAAGTTCGGTGCACACGTCTTCGACCCGGCCAATGGTGGCGCCCTGCTCTGGCAGCACCTCTTCTGGTTCTTCGGTCACCCGGAGGTGTACATCATCGCACTGCCGTTCTTCGGGATCGTCACTGAGATCATTCCGGTCTTCAGCCGCAAACCGATCTTCGGCTACATCGGTCTGATCAGTGCGACGATCGCGATCGCCGGGCTGTCGGCGACCGTGTGGGCGCACCACATGTACGTCACCGGCGGTGTGCTGTTGCCGTTCTTCTCGTTCATGACCTTCCTCATCGCGGTACCGACCGGTGTGAAGTTCTTCAACTGGATCGGCACGATGTGGAAGGGATCGCTGTCCTTCGAGACGCCGATGCTCTGGTCGATCGGCTTCCTGGTCACCTTCCTCTTCGGTGGTCTGACCGGTGTGATCCTGGCGTCGCCCCCGTTGGACTTCCACGTCTCGGACTCCTATTTCGTCGTCGCGCACTTCCACTACGTCGTCTTCGGCACCGTGGTCTTCGCGATGTTCGCCGGATTCCACTTCTGGTGGCCGAAGTTCACCGGCAAGATGCTGGACGAGCGGCTCGGCACGATCACGTTCTGGACGCTGTTCGTGGGTTTCCACGGCACGTTCCTGGTGCAGCACTGGCTGGGTGCCGAGGGCATGCCGCGTCGATACGCGGACTACCTCGCCGCAGACGGCTTCACCGCGCTCAACACGATCTCGACGATCTCCTCGTTCCTGCTCGGCCTGTCGATGCTGCCGTTCCTCTACAACGTGTGGAAGACCGCGAAGTACGGCAAGAACGTAGGGGTCGACGACCCGTGGGGCTACGGCCGTTCGCTGGAGTGGGCAACCTCCTGCCCGCCGCCGCGGCACAACTTCCTCACGATGCCGCGGATCCGCTCCGAATCCCCGGCGTTCGACCTGCACCACCCCTCGGTGCGCTCCCTCGACGAAGGCCTCAACCATCCCGGCACCGGGACGACGTGGACCCCGGGGGACAGGCAGGCGTGAGCACGGCGGCCCCGGGAGAGGAGGAGCGAGTGGACCCCGACAAGGACAGTGCCCGCGGTCTGGCACAACTGGAGGGCTATCTGCTGTGGAACGCCGAGGTCGAGGAGGCGCGACGACAGGCCGGTCGCTTCACCGACGAGCTGCCCTGGCTCACATCGGCACAGCGCGAGGACGTGGAACGGGTCTACACCGCGGACCGCCTCGCCACGTCCCGGGCCATGCTCTGCCGTGTTTCCGCCCGCGCCACCGGACTGCGCGGCGAATACGAGGCACGCTACCGCCGGCTCAAGGCACGCTGCGTGGCCGCCGGTGTCGTGTTCGTGAGCGCGGTCGGCGGCACCTGCACGGCCGTCACCCTGCTGGCCCGCTGACCCGGTGGTGTCGTCCGTCCGCCGCCCCCAGCAGGCGAAGTCGGATGCGGCTCGTAAAGATGTGACGTGACCGGCGCGTGCGACGGGGCAGGCGAACGGACGACCGTGCAGGCCCGAGAAGGGACGAACACTGTGGCACGACCCAGGATTCTCGTTGTCGGCGCCGGATTCGCCGGGGTGGAGTGCGTACGCCGTCTGGAGCGCGGGCTGATCCCGGGCGAGGCTCAGATCGCGCTCGTCGCCCCGTTCTCGTACCAGCTCTACCTGCCCCTGCTGCCGCAGGTGGCGGCAGGTGTGCTCACCCCGCAGTCGGTCGCGGTGTCGCTGCGCCGCAGTCGCAAGCACCGCACCCGGATCATCCCGGGCGGGGCCATCGGAGTGGACCCCAAGGCGAAGATCTGCGTCGTTCGCAAGATCACCGACGAGGTCGTCTACGAGCCCTACGACTACATCGTGCTCAGCCCCGGGAGCGTCACCCGTACCTTCGACATCCCCGGCCTGCTCGAAAACGCCCGGGGTATGAAGACGCTGGCCGAGGCGGCGTACGTGCGTGACCACGTGATCGCTCAGCTCGATCTCGCGGACGCCAGCCACGACGAGAACGAGCGGGCTTCCCGCCTGCAGTTCGTGGTGGTCGGCGGCGGGTACGCGGGCACCGAGACGGCTGCCTGTCTGCAGCGCCTCACCACCAACGCGGTCAGGCACTACCCACGGCTCGACCCGAAGCTGATCAAGTGGCATCTCATCGACATCGCCCCGAAGCTGATGCCCGAACTGGGGGACAAGCTCGGCCGGAGCGCCCTGGAAGTGCTGCGCGCACGTGGCATCGAGGTGTCGCTCGGAGTCTCGGTCGCCGAGGCGGGCCGGGAGAAGGTGACCTTCACCGATGGCCGGGTGGTGCCCTGCCGCACGCTGATCTGGACGGCGGGAGTCACCGCGAGCCCGCTGGTCGCCACATTCGACGCGGAGACCGTACGCGGCCGGCTGGCGGTGACGCCCGAGATGAGGCTGCCCGGTTTCGACGGCGTCTTCGCGCTCGGCGACGCCGCGGCCGTACCGGACCTGAGCAAGGGCGACGGGGCGGTCTGCCCGCCCACCGCGCAGCATGCCATGCGCCAGGGCCGCAGGCTCGCCGACAACCTCATCGCCACGCTGCGGCACCAGCCGTTGAAACCGTACGTCCACAAGGATCTCGGCCTCGTCGTGGACCTCGGCGGCAAGGACGCGGTCTCCAAGCCGATCGGCATCGAAATGCGCGGAATCATCGCGCAGGCCGTCGCCCGCGGCTACCACTGGTCCGCGCTGCGGACCAACGTGGCCAAGGTCCGGGTCATGACCAATTGGATGCTCAACGCCATCGCGGGCGACGACTTCGTACGCACCGGCTTCCAGTCCCGGAACCCGGCCAAGCTGCGCGACTTCGAGTTCACGGACTCCTACCTCACACCGGCACAGGTCCGCGAGCACACCGCCTCGCTGCACACCGGCGCCTGACCGATGCCGGGCGGCGAGGGGCCCCGGTTCGCCGCGGGCGTACGAGGTGTGGGGCAGAGGCCGCTGTGCCGGAGGCCCTTGCCCCACAAGTGCGGGCCGGTCGAATCAGCTGTTGCTCTCGTGCCCGGCCGTCAGCCCCGGGTCCCGTTCCACCACCGGGTCCAGGATGTCGTCGATGCCCTTCAGCAGCTCCGCGTCGAGTGTCACACCCGCCGCCCCGGCGTTCTCCGTCACCTGCTCGGGCCGGGAGGCGCCGATGATCGCGGCGGAGACATTGGAGTTCTGCAGCACCCAGGCGACCGCGAGCTGGGCAAGACTCAGACCGGCCTGGTCGGCGAGCGGCCGCAGCCGCTGGACACGCTCCAGCACGTCGTCACGGAGCCAGCCGGCGACCATGCTCGCGCCACCCTTGTCGTCCGTCGCCCGAGAGCCGGCCGGGAGCGGCGCACCGGGCTTGTACTTGCCCGTGAGGGCGCCCTGAGCGATCGGTGACCAGACGATCTGACCGATGCCCAATTCCTCGGAAGCGGGAACTACTTCGCTTTCGATGACCCGCCACAACGCCGAGTACTGCGGCTGGTTGGAGATCAGCGGTACCTGCAGTTCGCGGGCCAACCCATGTGCGGCGCGGAGCTGGTCGGCCGTCCATTCCGAAACGCCGATGTAGAGGGCCTTGCCGGAGCGGACGACGTCGGCGAACGCCTCCATGGTCTCTTCCAGCGGGGTCGAGTGGTCGTAGCGGTGCGCCTGGTACAGGTCCACGTAATCCGTCTGCAGGCGGCGCAGCGAGTTGTCGATGGACTCCATGATGTGCTTGCGGCCGAGACCCCGGTCGTTGTGCCCGGGACCGGTCGGGAAGTAGACCTTGGTGAACACCTCGAGTCCCTCGCGGCGCTCGTCCTTGAGCGCCCGGCCCAGGACGGCTTCGGCCCGCGTCTCGGCGTAGACGTCCGCCGTGTCGAAGGTGGTGATCCCGGCGTCGAGGGCGGCGCGGATACAGGCGACCGCTGCGTCCTCCTCCACCTGGGAGCCGTGGGTGAGCCAATTCCCGTAGGCGATCTCACTGATGGTCAGACCGCTGCGGCCGAGTCGGCGGAATTCCATGTGCCTGCTCTCCCTGTGCTCGTGAGGGACGGATCGTGCAAGGGCGGTCCATGTTATTGCGCCGTCCGGCGCGGCTCGAGCAGGCTCAGGTGTCCGGGAGGGTGCGGTGGACCGTACGGAGGAATGCCGCGTTGTCCGGAGCGTGCCGGATCCGGTCCAGCAGTGTTTCGAGCGCGGTCTGCGGGTCCCGGGAGTGCAGCGCGCGGCGCAGTCCGTGTACCACCCGCAACTCGGCCTCCGGAACGAGGAGTTCATCGCGTCGGGTGCCGGACGCCTGGATGTTGACGGCCGGGTAGGTGCGCCTGTCCGCCAGGGTACGGTCGAGCCCGAGTTCCATGTTGCCGGTGCTCTTCAGCTCTTCGAAGAAGTAGTCGTCGGCGCGGGAGCCGGTCTCCGCCAGCGCGGTGGCCAGGATGGTGAGGGAGCCGCCCTCCTCGGTGAGTCGCGCAGCGCCTGCGGAGAGCGGCCGTTGACCCGTACGACCCCGGAGAGGGTGCGGGGCCGGTCGCAGGAGCCTTCCACGACGGGGGGCCGCGCAGCGCGGCCTCCGTCATCCCGCAGGGTCACCGCCCTCCGCCGCCGGGGCCGTGCGCCGGAACGCCCCCAGGATCTGCTCGGCCGCCAGTGTGGCCGTCAACTCGCCGTCCCGTACCCGCTGTTCGAGTTCCGGGGTGAGCGCGCGCACCTCCGGATGGCCGCGCAGGCTCTCCAACAGCTCGTCCCGCACCATCGTCCAGGTCCAGTCGACCTGCTGGTCACGGCGTTTCGCGGCGAGCCGACCGGTCGATTCGAGCAGCGCACGGTGCTGCTCCAGCCGCTCCCACAGCGTATCGAGACCGGTTGACTCCCGGGCGCTGCAGGTGAGGACCGGAGGCGTCCAGGCCGCGTCGACCGGGTGCATCAGCCGCAGTGCGCCCGCCAGTTCGCGCGCTGCAGCTCGTGCGTCGCGTTCATGTGGGCCGTCCGCCTTGTTGACCGCGATGGCATCCGCCAGCTCCAGGACGCCCTTCTTGATCCCCTGGAGCTGATCGCCGGTACGGGCCAGGCTCAGCAGCAGAAACGTGTCGACCATATTGGCCACCGCCGTCTCCGACTGGCCGACGCCGACCGTCTCCACCAGCACCACGTCGTACCCCGCGGCCTCCATCACCACGATGGACTCCCGGGTCGCCCTGGCCACCCCGCCGAGCGTCCCGGCGGTCGGAGAGGGACGTACGAACGCCGCTCGGTCCACCGCGAGGCGCTCCATCCTGGTCTTGTCGCCCAGGATGGAGCCGCCGGTACGGCTGGAGGAAGGATCGACGGCCAGCACCGCGACCCGGTGACCGAGCCCCGTGAGCATCGTGCCGAGCGCGTCGATGAAGGTGGACTTCCCGACCCCCGGCACGCCGCTGATGCCGATGCGCCGGGCGTTCCCGGAGCGCGGCAGCAGCTCGCGCAGCAACTGCTGGGCCAGCGCCCGGTGATCGGGGCGGGTGGACTCGACGAGAGTGATCGCGCGCGCGATGTACGCCCGCTTCCCGTCGAGCACCCCCTTCACATAGCTGTCGATGTCGATCTTCGCAGGCATCGGGTCAGCGGCTCACAGCTCGTGGCCGAGCGCGGCACCGAGCCGCGTCACCAGGTCGTACGCGGCATCCGGAATCACGGTGCCGGGCGGGAACACCGCCGTCGCCCCCGCCTCGTGCAATGCCTCGACGTCCTGCGGCGGAATCACCCCGCCCACCACGATCATGATGTCGTCGCGGCCCTCGGCGGCCAGCTCCTCGCGGAGCGCCGGTACGAGCGTGAGGTGCCCGGCGGCCAGCGAGGAGACGCCCACGATGTGCACGTCCGCCTCCACCGCCTGTCGTGCCACCTCGGCCGGCGTCTGGAACAGCGGGCCGACGTCGACGTCGAAGCCCAGGTCGGCAAAGGCCGTCGAGATCACTTTCTGTCCGCGGTCGTGGCCGTCCTGCCCCATCTTGGCGACCAGGATGCGCGGACGGCGCCCCTCGGCCTGCTCGAACCGGTCCACCAGTTCCCGGGTCCCGTCCACGGAAGGGGATTCACCTGCCTCGTTGCGGTACACACCGGAGATCGTACGGATCTGGCCCGCATGCCTCCCGTACACCTTCTCCAGGGCGTCCGAGATCTCGCCCACGGTCGCCATCGCGCGTGCCGCGTCGACGGCGAGTGCCAGCAGATTGCCTTCGAGACCGGGTCCGGGGGCCCGCTCGGCCGCCGCCGTCAGCGCCCGCAGCGCGGCCTGGCACGCCGGCTCGTCGCGCTCCTCGCGCAGTCGGCGCAGCTTCTCGATCTGCTGGGTGCGCACCGAGGAGTTGTCGACCTTGAGCACATCGATCTGCTCGTCGGTCTCCACCCGGTACTTGTTGACCCCGATCACCGGCTGGCGCCCGGAGTCGATGCGCGCCTGGGTACGGGCCGCGGCTTCCTCGACCCTGAGCTTCGGGATGCCGGCATCGATGGCCTGCGCCATGCCGCCTGCCGCCTCGACCTCCTGGATGTGCTGCCAGGCCCGGCGCGCCAGGTCGTACGTCAGCCGCTCCACGTACGCGCTGCCGCCCCACGGGTCGATGACCCGGCCGGTGCCCGACTCCTGTTGAAGCAGCAGCTGGGTGTTCCGGGCGATCCGCGCCGAGAAGTCCGTCGGCAGGGCGAGGGCCTCGTCGAGCGCGTTGGTGTGCAGCGACTGGGTGTGCCCCTGGGTGGCGGCCATCGCCTCCACACAGGTCCGGGTGACGTTGTTGAACACGTCCTGCGCGGTCAGCGACCACCCCGACGTCTGCGAATGGGTGCGCAGAGACAGTGACTTGGCGTTCTGGGGCTCGAACTCCCTGACCAGCTTGGCCCAGAGAAGCCGGGCCGCCCGCAGCTTCGCGATCTCCATGAAGAAGTTCATACCGATCGCCCAGAAGAACGACAGCCGCGGTGCGAACGCGTCCACGTCGAGACCGGCGTCCCGCCCGGCCCGCAGGTACTCCACCCCGTCCGCGAGGGTGTACGCCAGCTCCAGATCGGCTGTCGCACCCGCCTCCTGGATGTGATAGCCGGAAATGGAGATCGAGTTGTAGCGCGGCATCTTCTGCGAGGTGTACGCGAAAATATCGGAGATGATCCGCATCGAGGGCTTCGGCGGATAGATGTACGTGTTGCGGACCATGAACTCTTTCAGAATGTCGTTCTGAATGGTTCCGGCCAGCTTTTCGGGCCCAACACCCTGTTCCTCGGCGGCCACGATGTACAGCGCGAGTACGGGGAGCACCGCGCCGTTCATCGTCATGGAAACCGACATCCTGTCCAGCGGAATGCCGTCGAAGAGCTGACGCATGTCGTAGATCGAGTCGATCGCCACGCCGGCCATGCCGACGTCGCCGGTCACCCGCGGGTGGTCGCTGTCGTAACCGCGGTGGGTCGGCAGGTCGAAGGCGACGGAGAGGCCCTTCTGCCCGGCCGCGAGGTTGCGGCGGTAGAAGGCGTTGGACTCCTCGGCGGTGGAGAACCCGGCGTACTGCCGGATCGTCCAGGGCTGGTTGACGTACATCGTCGGATACGGGCCCCGCAGATAGGGAGCCATGCCCGGATATGTACCGAGGAAGTCGAGCCCCTCCAGGTCGCGCCCGGTGTACAGCGGCTTGACCGTGATGCCTTCCGGGGTCTCCCACAGCAGGTCGCCGTCGGAACTGCCGGAGGACTCCTTCACCGAGGCGCGCCAATGGTCTTCGGACACCTCGGCGGCGCCGCCCGGTCCGAGCTCGATGTCGGAGAAGTCAGGGATACGCATTACGCCACACCCATGCGGTCGAGAAGGGAAGAGAGCACGGCCACCACATCGGAGCCCGCGAAGACGTACTCGTCGACACCGGTGTACTCGCCGGGTCGGCCCGCGAGGAACACCCGCTGAGCGCCGGCCGAGCCCAGTGCCTCGGCGACCGCCCCGGCCTGCTCGGCGTACAGGGTGTCGCTGGAGCAGAGGCACGCCACGCCGGCCCCGCTGGCCCGGAACGCGTCGGCGGCCGTTGCCGCGTCGACCGAGACCGGGTCGTGGACCGGTTCGATCCCGCCCGCCTGGAACAGGTTCGAGGCGAACGACGCCCGCGCGGTGTGGGCCGCGGCCGGTCCGAGCGCGGCGAGGAACACCCGCGGCCGCTGCCCGGTCGCCGCCAGATGGGCGTCCGACCGGGCGCGCAGCACCTCGAACGCCTCGTCACGGCGGACCCTGGGCAGACCGCCCGACCCCGTGGCGGACACCTCGGCGGGGGCCGCCTCGCGCTCCACCGCGCGCTCCGCCAGCTGCGGGAACTCGCTGACCCCGGTGACCGGCTCCTTGCGCCGCGCAAGATCCTTGCTGCGCGCCGCCCAGGTGGCCGCGAGACGTTCACCGATCATCCCCGAGCGCAGGGCGGCCTCCTGGCCGCCCGACCGCTCGATCTCCTGGAAGAACGCCCACGCGGCGTCGGCGAGTTCGGCGGTGAGACGCTCCACGTACCAGGAACCGCCGGCCGGGTCGATCACCCGGGCCAGATGCGACTCCTCCAGCAGGATCGTCGACGTATTGCGGGCGATGCGCCGGGCGAACGCGTCCGGCAGACCCAGGGCGTGATCGAACGGCAGCACGGTGACGGAGTCGGCCCCGCCGACGCCCGCGCCCAGACATGCCAGTGTCGTCCGCAGCATGTTCACCCAGGGATCGCGCCGCGTCATCATCACCGAGGACGTCACCGCGTGCTGGCGCTGCGCCCCGGCGTCGGCGGCCCCGCACACCTCGGCCACCCGGGCCCACAGCCGTCGAGCGGCCCGCAGCTTGGCGATGGTCAGGAACTGATCGGCCGTCGCCGCGTACCGGAACTCCATCTGCGCGCAGGCCTCTTCGACGCGGAGCCCGGCCTCCGTCAGCGCCCGCAGATAGGCGACACCCGTCGCCAGCGAAGCGCCCAGCTCCTCGGCTGCCGAGCCGCCGGCCTCGTGGTACGGCAGGGCGTCGACGGTCAGGGCCCGCAGTCCGGGATACTCCTGCGCGCACCGCTGTGCCCAGTGGACCGCCGCCGTCAGGGCGGGTTCGGCGCCGCTGCGGGCGGCCTGCCCGAGCGGGTCGGCGCCGAGGTTGCCGCGCGCGGTCTGCGCACCGACGCCCCGCTCCGCGTAGAGCCGCAGCAACTCCGCCGCCGCGGCGTCGAATTCGCTTCCGGCGTCCAGCACCACGGGAGCCAGATCGAGATATACGCCGTCCAGCGCCCTCGTCAGGGCGGACACCGGAACGCCGCCGGTACCGCCTACGGTCACCCACAGCGAGGTGACACCGTTCTCCAGATCGGCGAGCACCGCCTCGTTGAGACGCGCAGGATCGGACAGGGTGTGTCGCTGCCGTACGTCCCAGCCGCCCGCCGCGTTGCCCTCGGCCTTGCCGCCGCGGGTGAAGGGGGCGAAGCCCGGATATCCGGCATCGGGCGCGCTGTCGCGCGAGGTGTAGAGGGGGCGGGTGATGAGCCCGTCCTCCACTGTGGTGGACAGCGCTTCCTCGGCGGCCGAACCCGCAACATCCTTGCCCGATTTGCGCAGCACGCCTTCGACAAGGCCTTGCCACTGCTCATGGGCGGCGTGAGGGAATTCGGCGGCCAACGAAAGCCCGTCGGCAGGCAGGACCGTCATGCCCAGATGCTAGGTCAGGTCTCAGACGAGCAGCAGGGGCTCCGTCTGTGACCTTGCCCTCTCCGAGCGCACTTGATCCTTCACACACCGTCGCGTAGCCGGCGCGGCTGCGGTGACTTGGTGCTTCCTCCGACAGGCCGCAGGCGGCAGGCCTTCAGTGACCGAGCTGGGTCCCGGCGACGGGAGGCGCCGTCCGGACCGACGTGAAGGCAACCGAGACCACCGTCGTCACCCTGTGACTGAATAGGCCGTGTATCCATCGGTTATCCATGATTGGACATGATGCAGGGCCAAATGACCGAAGTTATGCTGCCGGCAATCCATCCATCGGGAGAGGACACGCCCGTGGCTGTGGGACCTGTGGAATACCTTGTCATCGCTTTCCCGGGCAGCCGGTTCAGGGGCGCCATCGCACCGGCGCCGGCCGAAGCGGTCGCGTCGAAGGCCGTGCGGTGACGACCTTTGTGCACCGGGCCGAGGACGGCACCCTCGACGTGATCGAACCGGAAGACCTCGACCCCGATGAGCTCGTGTCGTTCGAGCCGGTCGAAGGCGTGATCACTGACCTGCTGAACAGTGAAGACATCCGAGCGCTGGGTGAGCAGGTGCCGCCGGGCAGCTCCGCGGCGCCGATCGTGTGGGAGGACCTGTGGGCGGTGCCGCTCACGGCGGCCGTCCGCGCCTCGGGCGGTCGGACGATCTCATCAGCCGGTTGGAGCGGCCGGCCGAGCTGAAGAAGCAGGGCAACCGATGCCGAGTTCGAGACCCAGAAGGGGAAGATCCTGGCGGACTGATCCGCTCGTACCGCGTCGGGGAATCGTGCGGTCGGAAAATCAACGGTTACCGGCCCCGCTTACGCGCCGACAACTGTTCCATACCGAGCGAGTTGGCGTGGAAGCGTGGCTCGTCAATTGAGCTGTGCCCCTGACCCGGAGGGGGCGGTTGAGATTTCACATTTCCTTTATCTCCTCAGGTGTCGTCGATCGGTGCTCCTCCGGCGTTTTACTTTGTCGATCTCCCGACCGCGTGCGACGTTTGATCCGGCCAGGTCGAATCAATTCGGATACGTGCCGGGAAAAGGGGAAGTTCATCGTGCAAACCGCCAGGGCCGTCCCGGCATCCACCGTCGTCAATCTTCGCGACCTGGGCGGCATCGCTCTGGGTCCTGACCATCGGGTCCGGCCGGGCGCCGTGCTGCGCTCCGGCCAGCTCAGCGGTCTGGATGCGGCGCAGGACATGGCGGTGGCCGCGCTCGGAATCCGTACCGTCGTCGATCTGCGCACTGCCGACGAGCGTGCGGCGGCCCCCGACCGGCTGCCGCCCGGTGCGCGGCTCTTCGTCGCCGATGTGCTCGGCGACAACCCGGGCGTGGCGCCCGCCCGGCTGCGTGCGCTGCTCGCCGATCCGGTCGCGGCGGAGCAGTTGCTGGGGAGCGGGAAGGCCGAGGAGATGTTCGCCGAGACCTACCGGCAGATGGTGCTCTCGCCGGGAGCCGCCGCTGCTTACCGGGCCTTCGTGGAGACGGCCGCCGACGATCTGGCCCGCCCGGTGCTCTTTCACTGCACGGCAGGCAAGGACCGAACCGGCTGGGCCGCCGCGTTGCTGCTGATGCTGGTCGGGGCGTCACGGGATGTGGTGCGGGCCGAGTTCCTCGCGGTGAACCCGGTCGTTCGGGTCGCCTACGCCCCGTACGTACAGGGCTTCCTCGACGCGGGCGGTGACCCGGAAATCGCATCCGCGATCATCGAGGTCCGCCCTCGCTATCTCGACATGGCGCTGGACGCCATGGACGAGAGGTGGGGCGGGCTCGACGGGTATGTGCGCGACGGTCTGAGGATTCCGGAGGTCGCGGTGGAGCGGCTGCGCAGCGGGCTCGTGGTGTCCGCCTGAGCCGGACGCCGAGGCCCCGGCCCCGGCGTCGTCGGCCGGTCTCTCTCGGAAGCGTGAGGCAATCGGGAAGCAATGACGCACTCCCGGGTTGACTTGATACCCCCAGGGGGTATGTTGAACTTCGTCGGGAAGCGTCGCCTCCCGACGAACCCGATGGAGGACACCGTCATGAACAACGCACTGAGGATCACGGCCTTCGCTGCCGCGCTCGCCACGACCTTCGGGACCGCGTACGGCGTGGGCAGGAGCGCCGCCCCGCTCGTGGCCGCCGAGGACCGCCCCGCGCAGCAGCACGCCGGCCACGGCGCGGGAGAGGAGGGCGGGACGAAGGGGGCGGCGGAGCAAGTGGCCGGCGGACTGCAGATCTCCGACGGCGGTTACACGCTGGCCCTCGAAACACCCGCGATACGGGCAGGGGCCCGGACCGAGGTCAGGTTCGCCATCACGGACGAAAACGGCCGCAAGGTCACCGCCTATCAACGCGAGCACGGCAAGGAACTGCACTTCATCCTTGCGTCGAGCGATCTCACCGAATTCCGGCACCTGCATCCCGTCCGCGCGGCCGACGGCACCTGGTCGACCCCCGTCGACCTGCCCAAGGCCGGTGGCTACCGGGCGTTCGCCGACTTCACGCCGGCTGCCGAGGGCGCCGGGAACCTCACGCTGGGTGCGGATCTGGCCGTTGCAGGTACCTACCGCCCCACGGCTCTGCCGGCCCCGCGCGCCATCGCCGAGGTGGACGGCTACCACGTCGCACTCGACGGCGAACTCCGCGCCGGCCAGGGCGGAGAGCTGAAGCTGACCGTCAGCAGGAACGGCCGGCCCGTCACCGATCTGCAGCCCTACCTCGGCGCGTACGGGCACCTGGTCGCACTGCGCTCGGGCGACCTGGCCTATCTGCACGTCCACCCGAACGAGGGCGGACCGGGGCCCGTGGTGTCCTTCACGGCGACGGCGCCCAGTGCTGGTACGTACCGGCTCTTCCTCGACTTCCGGCACGACGGGAAGGTCCGCACCGCGGCGTTCACCGTCCCGGTGGCGGCATCGGGGAAGGGCGTCGCCGGCCATGAGGAGAGCGGGGCTGGGGCAACCGGCGGGCACGCGCACTGAAGCGGGCGCGAGGGTGCCGCCCCCCGGAACCCGAAGCGGCGCTGCGCCGACGCCCGTCACGAGGTGACGACATGGGCACAGCGGGTGCTCCTGTGGCCCCTCGGTATGGTGAAAGGACCCGGATCATGAATCCTCCGAGAGGGGCGTACGTTGACCGAACGCAAGCCTGCGGGCGTCAGCTTCGAATCATGGGTCGACAAGCAGATCCGCGAGTCCGAGCAGCGCGGCGACTTCTCGCAGTTGCCGGGATTCGGCAAGCCGCTCGACGGCCTCGACGCTCCCTACGACGAGACCTGGTGGATCAAGCAGAAGATGCAGCGGGAAGGGGTGTCGGTGCTCCCGCCGACACTGGCGCTGCGCAAAGAGGCGGAGGAGGTGTGCGACGCCGTGCCCGGGGCGCGGACGGAGGCCGAGGTGCGGCGCATGCTGACGGACGTCAACGAGAAGATCCGGGCAGCCATCAGGCGGCCGCCGCCGGGTCCCCTGTTGAACCTCAAGCCGTTCGACATCGACGCCATGGTCGAGGAGTGGCGCGCGGCGCGCGGACCGTCATAGCGGTGGGGAGTCCGCGGCCCCGGAAGTGTGTGCCCCGCAACCGGATGCGTAATACTCGCTCCATGACATCGAGCATTACGCGTTCCGGTCGCGGGACGCGCAGCGAGACCATACGGATCAGGCGGGCGACCGCACGGGACGCGAAGCGGCTCACCCGGCTGGTCAGGACCTCCCGCGCCTATGAGGGGCCCTACGCCGCCATGGTCGCCGGATACCGGGTGGGGCCCGACTACATCGAGACCCACCAGGTCTTCGCTGCTGTCGAGCCCGGCACCGACCGACTCCTCGGCTTCTACTCGTTGGTCCTCGCCCCGTCGGAACTCGACCTCATGTTCGTCGCCGACGATGCGCAGGGGCGGGGCATCGGGCGGCTGCTCATCGGGCATCTGCGCGACGAGGCGCAGCGCGCCGGCCTGACCGGCGTCCGCATCGTCTCGCACCCGCCCGCCGAGGGCTTCTACCGCAGTGTCGGGGCCCGGCGGACCGGCACCTGTGCGGCCAACCCGCCCGCGGTGATGTGGGACCGGCCCGAACTGGTACTGCCGGTCGCCTGACCCGACGCGGAGGGGCCCGGCCGGAACCCGCGCACGGACCCCGGCCGAACCCCCTTTCCAGCACGTCGTGTTACGAGGTTCAGCCCCCGTACGGACGCGTGATGATCTCCATGGCGTGACCGGCGGGATCGAGGAAGTAGACGCCTCGGCCGCCGTCGTTGTGGTTGATCTCGCCCGGATGCTTCTGATGCGGATCCGCGTAGTACGTGATCCCGAGCTCCTTGATGCGGGCGTACGCCGTGTCGAACTCCGCCTCCGAGACGAGGAAGGCGTAGTGCTGCATGACGATCGACGCCTCGGGAATGGTCGCGAAGTCCAGGGTGACCCCGTTCGCGGTGGCGACCGGTATGAACGGGCCCCATTCGCCGCCGACTTCCAGACCCAGTATGTTCGCCAGGAACTCGGCGGATTCCCGGTTGTCCCGGGCGTGAATGATGGTGTGATTCAACTCGACTGACACTGTGGAATGCCTCCAACGGGCATCTCACGGGCACCTCCACGCCTCACCCGGCCGGTGACCGACGCGCGATGCCGTACTCAAGATCCTAGGCGGGGTCGTGCCGGTCGTCGAGGCCCGGAGCGCCCGCCGCGAGGTCTACGGTGGGGGAGGAGGGGAAGGCGAAGTACTCCGCGCATTCGGACGGAGGCTCACGGTGACCTCGACATCCCACCTCCCCGGCGGCCCGGGCCGCGACACAGGCCGCCACGAGACGCCGGAGGAGCGGGCGGACCGGCAGTGGAACGAACTGCTCCAGGAACTGCGGGTGGCTCAGACGGGCGTCCAGATCCTGTTCGGCTTCCTGCTCGCCGTGGTCTTCCAACCACGTTTCACCGAACTGTCGGACACCGACCGCACCATCTACGTGGTCACCGTGATGCTGGGCTCCGCCACCGTCGCCGCCCTCATCGGGCCCGTGTCGTACCACCGGCTGCTCACCGGGCGACGGCTCAAGCCGCAGACGGTCACCTGGGCGTCACGGCTGACGGTGCTCGGGCTGGTCCTGCTGCTGTGCACCATGTGTTCCGCGCTGCTGCTCATCCTGCGGGTGGCACTGCACAACCCTCTCGCCCTGTGGCTGGTCGGCGCGATGGCGCTGTGGTTCCTGGTCTGCTGGTTCGTGTTCCCGGCCTGGGCGCTGGCACGCTCCTCACCCTCACCCGGACGCGAGAAGTGACCGCTGTGCGAGGGCGGTCCGTTCAGCCGGAATCGCCCGCAACGGGGCCGCGGACGTCCGTGACCGTGAAGAGCCCGCCGTCCGGGTCCAGCAGGGTCGCCTCGCTGCCCTGCCCCAGCGGACGCTGCTCGACCAGACTGCCGCCGTGCTGCCGCGCCGCCTCGACCGTGGCCGCCAGATCGGCGACGGGGAAGTGGACCTGCCAGTGCGGGCGGACCAGCGGATCGGGTGCCGCCTCCACGGCACCGGAGCTGATCCGGGCGAGCTGACGCCCCTCGCACTCGACGATGACCTCGTCCTTCTCGTACGACACCTCGCAGCACCCGGGCCGCCCGCTCGCCCAGTCGAGCACCCCGCCGTAGAAGATCGCCGCGTCGAAGGCGTTCCTGGTGTGCAGGCGCAGCCATGCGTGCGAGCGGTCGTCCGGCGCGGAGGGCGAGGTCGCGGGCTCGGTCCGCTCCCAGATGCCGAACACCGCACCGTCGAGGTCCGCCGCCAGGGCCCCGCGCCCCTTGCCGAGCGCCATCGGTCCCACCGCGACCGTGCCGCTGCGCTCACGGATGCGTGAGGCCGCCGCGTCGGCGTCGGGGACGGCGAAGTACGGGGTCCAGGCCACGGCCACCCGGTAGGCGGTCGCCACCGCACCGATGCCGGCGACCGGCACGTCCCCACGGCGTGCGACGGAGAACTCCTGCCCCAGCTTGCCCGGCCGGAACGTCCAGCCCAGCACTGCGGCGTAGAACTTCTGCGCGGATTCCAGGTCGCGGGTCATGAGGTTGACCCAGCAGGGCGCTGCGGATCCGGTCAGCGGCGCCGGCATCGACGCCGTCCCAGGATGGCTTCCGGTCATGGTCCTACTGCCTTCATCGGTTCTGCGGCCCGCGCGTGACGGCGGCCGTCGGGCCTCACCAGCCTCTCCGCGAGCGGTCGCTCCCGCAACACGCGGCACCGCCGCCCGCCTCGCGGCAGCGCTCAGTGAGGCGTCTGCGTCCCCCGGTCCTCCGGGGGCCGGTCACGCTGCTCGTCGCTGTCGCGACGGATGATCTCGTTTCCGTGGTCACCGAGCTCATAGGGGGACAGGCCCCGGCCGTCGGGCGGGAAGCTGTCGTCTCCGTGGACATCGCGTTCCTCGATATGGCTCCGGTGGTCGGGCCGCAGCGGCTGCTCCTCGGGCCGGGGCGGGGGCAGCTCCTGGGCCCGGCGCCGCAGGCCCAGCCAGACGGCACCGGTCAGCACGCCCACGAGCGCCACTCCGACAATGCCCATGATCA
>NZ_FMDF01000202.1 GCF_900091955.1 Streptomyces sp. Ncost-T10-10d | reverse complement strand
ACCCCGCACCCCACGCGCTCATACCGCTCACCTGCAACGAAATCCAGCGACTCTTCGTCATCGGGCGTAGAACACCGAGCTGCGGCAGGAGCGGGAAATCCTGCGCAGGGCCGCGAAGTATTTCGCGGGCGAGACCAACTGGTGCGCAGCCGCTTCCAGTTCGTCGCCGACCACCAGCGCCGTTACGGCGTGAACAGCCCGCTTCGTGGAAGCGCGAGGCGAACTAGGGTGTTCATCGGACGCCGCGCCGCTCCGGCCCGGCCAAACCCGAGAAGCCTTCTGTGAGTACGCCTGAGTACGAGCGCTGGGCCGCGCTCGCCGTCAGCACCCCCGCCGACGTCCGTACCGAGGCGGGCGGGCCCGTGCCGCTGTCGTGGCAGATGAGCAAGCTCCAGGAGCACAGCGACCGCCTCGCGCTGCCCGTCGACTTCGCCTACGACGCCGAGTGGGGCACCGCCGAGGACGCTCTCGCCGGGCTTGCGCTGCGCACGTCGCTGCTGCGCGACCTGGAAGCACAGGGCGGCAGCCGCATCCACGAGGCCGCGCTCCTGGGGGCGGCGATCGCCTGGGCGACGGTACGCAGACCGCTGGTCGCGGCCGACGAGAAGGAACAGGCCCGGCCCGAGTGCACGGTGCGCTGCGGCATCACCGCCCCGCCGCTGGAACCCGCGCACGAGGAACCGGAGAACCCGGGCACCAGCTGACCGTACGCCCGGCGCCCGGCTGCCCCGGCACGCATGTACCAGGCACACTTGAACCCATGTCGATCCACGAGAACCTGCTCGGGGGTCCTCCCCCGACCCACCTGCCCGACGACCCGGAGCCGCGCGAGCTGCTCGCGAACGGCACGGCCCCCGCCGACGTCGCCGCGAAGTACCCGACCTCCTCCCTGGCCTGGGCACAGCTCGCCGACGAGGCGTTCGAGGGCGGCCGCGTCATCGAGTCGTACGCCTACGCCCGCACCGGCTACCACCGCGGCCTCGACGCGCTGCGCAGGGCCGGCTGGAAGGGCCACGGCCCCGTACCGTTCGAGCACGAGCCGAACCGCGGCTTCCTGCGCGCCCTGCATGCCCTGGCGCGGGCCGCCCAGGCGATCGGCGAGCAGGAGGAGTACGAGCGCTGCTCGGCCTTCCTGGGCCGGGGTGGAGGCGCTGATCAGGGAGTACGGGCCGTGACGGGGCGGGTGTTGTAGGGATGCCGCCGATGGACGCCTTCGAAGCCGCACGCGACGGTGACCTCGCCGCGGTACGGGCCGCCCTGGACGCCGGATTCGACGCCGCCGCGGTCGACGAGTACGGGTGGAGCCTCCTGCACCGGGCCGCGATGGGAGCGGAGGCGGACCCGGCCCGCGCGGCCGCCGTCCTCGCCGCGCTGCTGGACGCCGGAGCACCCGTCGAGCATCCGGGCGGTGACGGGCGCACCGCCCTCTACCTCGCCGCCGAGTTCTCGCGGTCGCCCGAAGCCGTCGAGCTGCTGATCGCCCGCGGGGCGGATCCCGACGTCACCGACAGCCACGGCAACCATGTCACCGTGAACGCCTGGGTTCCGGAGGTCGCCGCGCTCCTCGCGGCCGCCGCCGGAGTCGAGCCGTCGGCACCGGCCGAGGAGCCGTCCCTGGTGGAGCGGAAGTTGTCGCGGACGCAATGGCGCGCGGCGAGGAAACAGATCGGTGAGGTGCTGCACGGGCTGGACGCGGCCGGGTTCGTCGCGCTCGCCGACGCGGGCACCACCCAGTCCGACGGTTTCGACGACTGCTCCGAGGCCGCAAGGGAACGGGACCACGGCACGGACGACCTCGTGGGCTTCTGCTACTACACGCGCCAGGACGCCGAACGCGCCCGGGAGACGGGACACCTTTCCCTGGCGTTCTGGGGCGCCCCGGACGGCAGCACCCGAAAGACGGAACACGCCGGTGAACTCGTCGTCCGGGCGTTCCGCGCCGCCGGGTTCGCCGTGGACTGGAACGGCGCGGGCGACAGCCGACCCTCCGTCGACCTGAGAGGGCATTTGATCTAGGCAGATTGCCCGGGTGCGGAGGTCGTCGGCCAGGGCGCGGGCGGCTTCTTCTTGGATGTCGAGCGCGTCGAGCAGTGGCTGGATGTTCATGCGGGCACCGCCTGTGGATCGCGCCAGTTGGGGGCGGTCGTGCCGGTGAGCCGACGGGTCATGCCGAGATCGGCGCCCACCGCACAGAGACGACACGGGGCAAGCTGATGGACCAGTACGCGTTCTGCCGGAGTCCCCGCCGTAAGTGTTCAAATGCGGTAGCGGCGCAGGGCCGGGGCTGCCACAGCCAGAGCCAGCATCATCACTACGACCAGCGCTCCTCCGCCCGCGACGGCGGCCTGGGGGCCGAATGCGGAGCCTGTGGTGCCGTGCAGCACGTCGGCGAGGCGCGGACCGCCTGCGACCACCACCGTGAACACGCCCTGCATACGGCCGCGCATCTCGTCGGTCGCGGCGGAGAGCAGGATCGCCTCGCGGAACACCATGGAGACCATGTCCGCGACCCCGGCGGCGGCGAGGAAGGCCACGGTCACCCACAGGTTGCGGCTCAGCCCGGCCCCGGTGATGGCCACGCCCCAGCCGACGACAGATCCGATCACCATCCAGCCGTGCCAGCGTACCCGCGAGAACGTGCCGGAAAGCAGACCGCCGACCACCGTGCCGACCGGGATACCTGCGAACAGCACACCGAGCGCCAGCCCCTCGCCGTAGGTGGCGTACGTCTGGTTGGCCAGCTGTGGGAACAGGGCGCGGGGCATACCGGCGACCATCGCGATGATGTCGACGAGGAAGGACAGCAGCAGCACCTTGTGCCCGGAGATGTAGCGGAATCCGGCTGCGACCTCCCGTATTCCGGCCCGGTGGGTGGACTGCATGCCCAGTGGCGGCAGCGCGGGAAGCTGGAAGACGGCCCACACGGTGACGCACAGGGCTATTGCGTCGATCAGATACAGCTCGGGCAGGCCGATTATCGGGATCAGCGCGCCGGCCAGCAGTGGGCCCGCCACCAGGCCGGCCTGGTTGACCGTTGAGCCGAGGGCGTTGGCGGCGGGCAGTTCCTCGGCCGACACCAGCCGGGCGATGGAGGCGCTGCGGGCCGGTGAGTTGAGGCCGAAGAACGCCTGCTGTACGCCGAGCAGCACCATCAGGGCGACGACGGAGTGAAGTCCGGTGACTGCCTGAGCCCAGAACAGCAGCGAGGTCACGGCGATGCCGATGTTGGTGACCAACAGCAGCTTGCGGCGGTCCACGGTGTCCGCGACTGCCCCGCCCCACAGCGCGAACACGATCAATGGCAGCAGACCAGCGAGGCTGGCGTAGCCGACCCAGGCCGAGGAGTGCGTGATGTCGTAGATCTGCTTGGGTACGGCCACGGCGGTGAGTTGGCTGCCGACAGTGGTGACGATGGTCGACGACCACAGCCGCCGGTAGGCGGGATGGCCCAGGGGGCGGGTGTCCATCGCCCAGCGCCGCCAGCCGCGCCTGGGCGGCTGGCCGTCGGTCTGGGGGGCGGTGACGGACGGGGTACTGGTGCTCTCGCTCCTGGTCACGGGATCCAATCGTTGCTACATCTTTCGACTAGAGCCGCACTTTCTCAGCAGCTTCCATGGCTGTTCGAACCGGTTGTCTCAGGATCGGGCCAGGAGCGTGGTCCCGAGCGTGATCACGATGACGGCGACCAGGCCGTCCAGGGCCCGCCAGGCAGCGGATTCGGCGAGGAAATGACCGTGTGGTCGGACACCGACGCCGGAGGCGAAAGTCCAGTGCAGCGCAACGCGGTTGACGGCCAGGGAGCGAACAGGAACACAGTGTCAGGCGGACGGCCTTGGCCTCTACCTGCTCGACATCCCCGCGGGGACGGTCGTGGACGTACGCGCCACCGTCGGCGGTGAGATGCTCAACCAGTACGAGGAATACGGGCGGCCCGACGACCCTGTGCTCAGGTTCGTCGCCAAGCGCCGGAGTCCGATCGACTCCTCGCGGGTGGTCGTCCCCGAGGCCTGGGAAGCCTGCGGCGCGCGGCAGGCGCTCCGGACGGAAGGGCTCGCCCACTCGATGGAGGCGCCGTTGATCGCGTCCGGAGTGATGTACGGAACGATCAGCTTCGCGCGCCGGCCGTGGTCGCTCGCTGTGTTCGGCGAGCAGGATCTCGCCTCCGCGCGGATCGTCGGCGAGGAGCTGGGACTCGCCACCGAGCGTGCGCTCCGCTATGAGGCGACGGTGCGCAGGGCGACGGCGCTGGAGCACGCACTGGACCGGATGGCGCAGGCGGTGGTGGTCACTGACCTCGACGGACAGTTGCTGTTCCAGAACCGGATCGCCCGGCGGGACTGGGACTTCGAGGTCGTTCCGGACGGCGTGCTGCGTCCCGGGTCCATCGTGGCCTGCATCGGCGAGGGTCTCGCGGCGCTCCGGGACAGCGGCAGGTGCGTCTTCACCCGTAGCGTCCACGACGGCAGTCGCAGAGCGATCGTGAAGACCTACCGGCCGTCCTCACGCGGCGACACCGCAGTCACGGTCGTGTTCCCATGCGCGGAGGAGACCGCCGCGCAGCGGCTGCCCATCTGGGAGGTGTTGACGCAGCGCGAGCAGGAGATCGCGCAACTGGTCAGCGAGGGCCTGACCACCAAACAGATCGCGGCGCGGGCATTCATCAGCGAGAACACGGTCAAGCAGCACCTCAAGCGGGTGTTCGCAAAGACCGACGTGAGCAATCGGGCCGAGCTCGTCCAGCTGATCTGGACCTCGGGACGCCCGTCCGGGTAGGGGCGGCCTGTCACAGCTGCCTCTCCCCGATGTTGATCACGATGCCCGTGGTGATCCGCACCTCCACCGGTCGGTGAGACAGAGGCAGGCAACGCCGTTCACCCGCACCGCGGGGGGCCAAATCCACCGCCAGATGGGCGACGGTGCCGCGCAACACTCATTTGGCGGCGCCGTAGAGCACACCGCCGCCCGCCGGGTGGAACGCGGACTCCGAGAGGTGAGGGTGACGGATCCGCGCGCCCGCGCGAACTCCGGATACGCCGCCTGCAGCGCGCTGAGAACGTTCACCCGCCAATCTGAGCGACTCCCGGCCCGTGTCGGCCTCTCCGGACTCGGCTTCCCGCAGCTTCACGTTCCGCTCCAGCTGTGCCGGGTCCCTGGGTGTGTTGAACTTCAGCGGCTCCCGCGCGGGCATACTCGGCCCCCGCTCACCCACCTGCTCTTCAGTTCTTCTGCACCTGGTCGAAGGAGAGGTCGACCGTGGTCTCCCGGTGGAACACATGGACCAGAACTCTGGCCCTTTTCGAGTGGGGACTGACCTCGTTGACAGTCGCCTGGAGAGTAGCGAAGGGGCCACTGCTGATGGTCACCGAGTCGCCGACCTCAAGATCGGCCATTGTGGGTACCGCCGTTGCGAACATCGAAGTGAGTGCCGCGGACAATCGCGATAACCATTCCGCCGCGCTCCCCTGCACCCAGGGGTACTCGGTTTGGAACTTCCCCCATGCCATGGGCCATTGGTGTACCAGGTCCGGGTCAAACCCATTCGCGTCGGTGTGGCCGTAACCGCCGGACAGGACGTCTTCAAGGAGGCTCCTGGACAGGCTGGTACGGCGGTCCTCGGCCAGGAGGACGGCATCGTAGAGGTCCTTGCCCTGGCCACCATTGTCCTCCTCGGACTCAACTTGCAGCCAGAGGATCTTCCAGGCAAGCGACAGTTCCCGGCTTGCCGTCTGGACCACGACGGGTGGTTTGCCGCCGCCGACCGGCAAGGCCGCCATTTCCGGCGGTTCGGAGAACATTTCGTCGGTGGCGAAGTCCACGCGTATCCGGCCGGGCGGCAACCCGGGTGCCCGCCAGGGCACTTCCAACCGCACCCCCGGCCCGTGGTAGAACCATCCTCCGTCGCTCCACTCCACGTATGCCTGATCGACGTCGAGCATCACGCGGCCCGGTGCCTCGGGTTGTTGCCTGATCTGGTCAAGCAGGTCCATGTACAGGGATTCGGCTTCCTCGTCCACTGAGGCGGCCTCCAGCAGCCGGTCCAGGTCCGCCAACGGGCGCCTCACATCCCAGGTCCCATGAATGCCGTGCCCATTGTCTGCGGGCTCCAGCGCGTCCACCACAGCGGGCCAGGTGCGGGTCAGGTCAATGAGGTTTCCATACTGCCACCCCCCATTGAACACGTCTTGAACAACCACCCAGTCGAGATCAGCCGGCTCCCGGGCCCGCTCACCGGCCCATGCCTGTAGCGGCAGACTGCCCCGCAGCACCAGACTGTCGCTCCACCAGGATCCGGCGATCAGAGCGAGCACGTGACCAATTGCCGCCCGGCGCGCGGCCCGCCAGTGCACGGCCTGTGCCAGGTCCGCGAACTCCGGCTCCCCGGCGCGCGACCGACGGTCGAACTCCTCCAGCGGAGGTTCCCAGCCCTCGATCGCCTCCTTCGATGCCGGGGGAGTTGGACGGTTTTGATCGCTCTTCGTCATACGGCACCGCTCCCGTCCACGACTATCCAGCCTGCGTCCATAACGAGGTTGTCATCGTGCACCACGAACTCCTCCTCGACCTCCGCAACCGCGAACCCCGCGTTGGCGAGGGATGCCAGCAGGGCGTCCAGTCGCGCGCGAGCAGCAGGACGGCCGACCAGTCGGCAGCGCTGCGTGACAAAGCGCTCGTGGTGGCCCCCGCTGAGTCGGCGGCGGGCATTGCGGGAGACGTGCGCCGCGTGGGGCTCGCACAGCGCCCGCACCTCTGCCACCTGATCGACATCGGTCAGCGCCAGCTTCACATGGTGCTCGAAGTAGCATTGTGGCGGGAGCTGCGCAGCCTCCCAGGTTGTCTGCGGCACGTCCTTGTTCCATGGCGCGGCCTCGATTTTCACGCGTGTGACCTCGACGCCCTCACCACGCAGTTGTTCCACGTGCCTTCCGGCAACAGCTTTTTGTAGGGCCAGAGTCCCACGGCCGGAGACGGTGAGCATCGGTTGGTCCGGCGTCCTCCCCCGATCCAGGACAATTCGGGAGTACTTCAACCCGTTGCACTCCGCGAAGCGAAGCAACGACGCTTCTTCCCGCCCGCACAGACGCACCGTCAGGTGGGTCTCGAAGTCCCCGGTGAAAGGCTTCTCTTTGGTTCTGGTGTCGAGTCCGTTGGCGGAATGGTGGGTGAATGGGGAGTTGGTGGCCTCGTTCATGGCCGCCCCTCTCCAGATCCCGGGCTCCAACGGCACAATCGGCAGCCCTGCACCCGGCGACCACTCGTCCGCAGTCGTAGGTTCACTCCGCAGGCCACCGCTCCGCAGATCATCAGACATGGCTGGCACAGTAGACGGCCCCACTGACAATGCCCCCGGCTCTCCTCGCCGCCGGGCAGGACCATCGAGGCGTCACGCAACGCCGTCACCGGTGACGTCGGCCTGCTCCTTCCACTTCTCAACAACTCGAGCCCCGAAGTCCATACCGCCGCCTGCTACGCCTTGGCCGCTGCGTCGGGCGAGACCCACCGCATCGCAGAAGCCCTCCGTGCCCGCCTGGCCACGGAGCAGACTTCCGGGGTCCGCGCGAGCCTCATGCCGACCGTCACGGAGCTCGGCCGCAAGCACATCGATCCCCGTGCCGCTGCTTGGGTTCGTGGCCTCTGGCCTGATCCCACACAGCACGCGGACGTCCGCGTGCCTGTCGCGCTCACGTGGTGGCTCGAGGCTGAAACGAACCCGCGTCACAGCCATTCGTCGACGTCGGCGCGGCGGCCCCATGAGCGAGGCTCAAAACCAAGACCTTCCGGTCACAACCATCGATGCAGTCCCGGTGGTAATCCGCAGGAAGTGCGTCGCGGCGACCGCTACGCCGTCCGGCTGGTCAGCGAGTACCGCGGACCATCACATGGCCGTTGCTTGACGGCCCATCTGAAGTGTGTGATCTCAGCCCGGTATTCGGGCCTCCACGCCACGAGCAACGGTAAAAAGGCGGCGACGGACCGGCCGCCGCGCTCGCGCGGGCTTCGGCACGCCTGGACGGAGGTCCATGGCCCGGCCGGCAAACGAAGGCGCGCTCAAGCGATCGACGCATCACCACCGGTCAGGAGCAGCTGGTGGCTGTCGGTTACGGCGTGGGGTGGCGGAGCTGTTCGATGATCGCTGCGTAGCTGTTGCTGCCGTGTCCCTTGGCTACTGCCCGTTCGGCCAGGGTCGTGAGGAGTTCGGGTAGTTCGGCGTTGACGTCGGCGGCGTGGCTTTCGTGGAGGAGGTGTTTCATTCCGGTCAGGTTCGTGTTGACGGTGGATTCGGTGGCCGGGTAGGTGCCGTCGTCGATCTGCTGTGCATAGCCGGGCAGCCAGTCGGCTACGGTTTCGATGCCGGTCTTGGCCATGCGGGCGAATGCGGTCGCGGGGATTCCTGCCTTGCCGAGCAGGGCGGCGCCGTGCAGGAAGCCGTTGAGAGTGCTCCACACCAAACTGAGTGCGGCCGCGTCGAACAGGGACGGCAGGCCATGGTCTGCGCCGACGTACACGGGGTCGCCGAGGCTGCTGAGTGCCTGTTGATGCTGGCTGAATGCGGTGGTTGGGCCGCCGTAGAGGATGGTGGCGTTCGCGGTGCCGATGGCTGGGGGTACGGCCATGATCGCGCCGTCGAGGTAGGAGGCGCCTTGGTGTACCGCCCACTTGGCCGTCTCGCGTACCTCTTGTGAGGTGCCCGAGGTCAGGTTGACCAGGGTGCGGCCGGCCAGGTCCCGGCTCACGGGTTCGAGGATGTCACGCACGTTGTTGTAGTCGGAGACACAAATGACCACGAGCGGGCTGGCCGTGACGGCGTCACGGACGGTCCAGGCGTGCTGGGCGCCCTGCGCGGTGAGGGGTTCGGCCTTGGTGTGGGTGCGGTTCCACACGGTGGTGGGGTGGCCGTGGCCCAGGAAGGCCGCGGCGAGGGCCTGGCCCATCAGGCCCAGGCCGAGGACCGAGAGGGGGATACGGCCGGTGTCGGTGTTGTGCATCTTGTGCTCGCTTCCGGTGAATCGGCGCGGGTGGAGGGGTGCCTGGGGGTCAGCTCGTGGTCTCGGGCAGCTGCCAGGCGGCGCGTAGCTGGCGTACCAGGACGGAGGCCGGGGTCAGGCGGACAAGGGTGTTGCGTACCCGGGTGCGTGTGGGGGTGCTCCAGTGAGCGATGCGCCCGAGCTGGTGGGCGGCCTTGACGACGGCGTTGGCCCTGGGCTTGCGGAAGCGTTCGTAGCGACGCAGGGCGTCGGG
Source organism: Streptomyces sp. Ncost-T10-10d (assembly GCF_900091955.1). Classification (GTDB taxonomy): domain Bacteria; phylum Actinomycetota; class Actinomycetes; order Streptomycetales; family Streptomycetaceae; genus Streptomyces. The sequence continues at coordinate 36,028 of NZ_FMDF01000202.1, read as the reverse complement.
GGTGGGGCCGTGCTCGGTGATCAGGTCGGTGAGGGCGAGAGCGTCCTCGATGGCCTGGCACGCGCCCTGGCCCAGGTTGGGGGTCATGGGGTGGGCGGCGTCGCCGAGGAGGGTGGTGCGGCCCCGGCCCCACTGCGTGACCGGCGGTCGGTCGCGGATGTCGTCGCGGCGGATGGCGCTGAGGGGGGTGTCCTTGACGGCCTGGCGGACGTAATCGGGGAACTCGGCCGTGGCCCGGGTGAGCGCGGCACGGGTGTCGCCGTCCGTGCCGTCGGCGGGGCCGTTGGCGCACAGGAACCAATACAGGCGACCACCGTCGATGACGCATCCGCCGAAACGACGGCCCGCTCCCCACATCTCTCCGATCCAGTCGCTCGGCAGAGGGTTGGCGTCGGTGACGCCGCGCCAGCAGTAGTAGCCGCTGTAGGTGGGCGCCTGGGCGCCCAGCAATGCGGTTCGGACGGTGGAGCGCAGGCCGTCCGCGCCGACCAGCACGGAGCCGCGTACTTCCTGTCCGTTGGCGAGGGTGACGGCGGCCCGGTTGGGGTCAACGGCAGTAACGGTCGAGGCGAGCCGCAGTTCGCTGGTGCCGAGTTGGTCGACCAGCGCCTCGTGGATGGTGGCGCGGTGCAGGCCCAGGGTGGGGGCACCGATCTCCGCCAGCAGGGCGCTGGCCTGGGCGGGGCTGGGCTGCAGCAGCACGCGGCCGCGGGCATCGTAGACGGCGGCCGTGGAGAGCCGCGCGCCGGCGGCTTCGAAAGGCTCGGCCAGGCCCAGGCGGCGCAGCGCGATCAGTGCGTTGGGCTGCACAGTCAGGCCGGCCCCGACAGGGGCGAGCTGTTCGGCCTGCTCCAGGACGACGGCCGGGATGCCGCGGTTGGCGAGTCCCGCCGCGAGGGTGAGTCCGCCGATGCCTGCTCCGGCGATGAGTACGTGGTCCATAAGGTGTTTTCCTCTTGGGTTCTTGCCAGATTCTGGAGCCGTCTTGCGGCAGATTCCGCCCCGTAGACGGCAGTGCGAAGGTCAGTCGATGAAGGTGTGCAGCAGGCTCAGCAGCGTGGTGCGGAGTTCGGCCGGGTCGAGGTCGAGTCCGTCCGGGCCGGCCAGATACTCGAAGAGCAGACCGTCGAGGGAAGCAATGAGTGCTTTCGCGCGCTGCTCCGGCTCGGGGACACCGGCCGCAGCAAGCAGGTCGACGACCGGCCGTCGCACGTGCCCGGCCGCAGTCTTCAGTACCGCCCGCAGTTCGGGCCTGCGCGTAGCCTCCAGGGCGAGTTCGTGGCGCGCGAGCGTGCGCACGCGTCCCTGGGTCCCCCAGTGCTCCAGGTAGGCCACTGCTAGATCGGCGAGCTTCACTGCTGAAGTGGTGCCTGTTGTCGGCAGCGCGGCGGCATCTGCGATGTCCGCCTCGGCGAGCCGTTCCACGGCCGCCTGCAGCAGCGCCTGCCGGGTCCTGAAGTAGTAGGAGCAGGAACCTTCCGCCAGCCCCGCCCGCTGGTCGACGGCCCGGTGGGTCAGCCCCCGCATACCTTCCGCGGCCAGCGTCTCAATCGCCGCGTCGGCCAGCTGTTTCCGTCGTGTCGAGCTCTCCGTCACAGTCGCTTCCTATTCACACGCCCAATTCCTCTACAGAAGTAGAGTACCACTGCCACTACAACTGTAGAGGCCGGCCGAGGTGGAGGGAGGCCAAGCGCCGAAGCGCTGGGAGGCCTGGAGGACACACTCCTACGCCCTCTGGAACAAGCGCTTCTGCCTGGGGCACGCTCCCTGGCGGCGTTCGATGGCAAGGACCGCCGTCCCTCCCGGACAGGCAGAGAAGACACACCGGTGACGACAGCAAGCAGTCGTCCCAGTGGAAGGCTCCGCCGGTAAAAGCATCAGTCAGGTGTGGCCGGTCGGCTCAGGCTGGATGACGCTCCCACCGTTACGGCGGGCAAAGCAGGTAGCGGCCGTGGCGGCCGACGACGGCCCCCTGGCCGTCACCCGCGACGGCGACGGGACAGTACGGCTGTGGGACTTCACCGCGCGTGAGCGGGTCAGCAATCCTGTCGTCGGCCATACCCGCAGCGTTTATACCGCAGCGACCGCAGTGGTGGAGGGCCGATCCCGCGTGGTCAGTGGTAGCGGCGACGGGACGGTGCAGGTCTGGGACCTTGCCACGGGCAGACACATCGGCGAACCCCTGACCAACACTGTCGGTGGGGTGACTGGACCCGCCGCAGCCGGGCGACGGGCGCTGAGGGGGCGCGGGGTGTCGAAGGGCATGGCCGCGACGGCCTGCGAGGCCAGCAGGCCCCGGCCGACGGCGGCGGACGGGAACAGTGCGCGGCGCGGCCACGGAGGCCACGGACGACGGCCGGGTGCCCGGCGGAGGGTGATGGACCCAGGGGATGACCCGATGCGCCGGCGCCGTCCTGTTCACGAGGTACGGCGCACCCGCCGCGTACGGCAGCGGCAGTACGTACGACTCCATGCAGGCGGACGACGACGATGACGCCCCCGTTCACGAAGGATTGAGGCATTCCTCCGGCCCCGCCGTGCCCCGGCACGGCACAGGCACGGCCGGAGCGCGGCACTCACGCCGCCGACCCGTTGCCCGACCCAGACAGACTGGAGCGCCTCTTCGTGGCTACCTTCCTCTACCGGCTGGGCCGCTTCTCCTTCCGGAGACGCCGGCTCGTCGCCCTGCTCTGGGTGGCGGTCCTGGCCGCCTGCGCATTCGCCGCGGCCAAGGCGCCGACCGCCCCCGAGGACGGGTTCTCGATGCCCGGCACGGAGTCGCAGAAGGCGTTCGACCTGCTGGACCAGCGCTTCCCCGGCGGCAATTCCAAGGCCGCCGACGCCCGTATCGTCTTCGTCGCGCCCAAGGGCCAGAAGGTCACCGCGGGCCCGAACAAGGCCGCCGTCGAGAAGATCGTCACGGACGTGGCAGGCGGCTCGCAGGTCAAGGGCGCCCTCAACCCGTTCGAGATGGCCGGGGCCGTCAGCAAGGACGGCACGACCGCGTACTCCACCGTCTCGTACGACGTACAGAGCACCGACCTCACCGACGCCACCACCAAGGCGCTGGAGGACGCCGCCGAGAACGGGCGGGACGCGGGCCTGACCGTGGAGCTCGGCGGTTCGGCCCTGGTGCCGAAGGGGGAGCTCGGCGGCACGACCGAACTCATCGGTGTCGCCGCCGCGGCGGTCGTCCTGCTCATCACCTTCGGATCGCTCGCCGCGGCGGGCCTCCCGCTGCTCACCGCGATCGTCGGCATCGGCGTGGGTGTGGCGTCGATCGTCGCCATCGGGATGTCCACGACCACGACCACGCTCGCCCTGATGCTGGGGCTCGCGGTCGGCATCGACTACGCCCTGTTCATCGTCTCGCGCTACCGGACGGAACGCGCGGAGGGCCACAGTGCGGAGGAGGCCGCGGCACGGGCCGTGGGAACGGCGGGCTCCGCCGTCGTCTTCGCCGGTCTCACCGTCGTCATCGCCCTGGCGGGCCTGGCCGTGGTCGGCATTCCCGTCCTGACCAGGATGGGCCTCGCCGCGGCCGGCACCGTCGTGATCGCCGTCCTGGTGGCGATGACCCTGCTGCCCGCGCTGCTCGGCTTCTTCCAGAAGGCCGTCCTGCCGCGCACCCAGCGCAAGGCACGGGGCGGGCAGCGCGCCAAGGACGACCGGCCCAACATGGGCACCCGCTGGGCCCGCTTCGTGATCCGTCGGCCCCTCGCGGTCCTGGTGCTCGGCATCCTCGGCCTCGGCTTGATCTCCGTACCGGCGCTCGATCTCCGACTCGGCATGCCGGGCGACGAGTCGAAGCCCACCTCGACCACCCAGCGCCGCGCCTACGACGCCCTGGCCCACGGCTTCGGCCCCGGCTTCAACGGGCCGCTCACCGTGGTCGTCGACGCCAAGGGCTCGGACGACCCGAAGGCCGCGGCGGCGCGGGCCGCCAAGGAACTCTCCACCACCGACGGCATCGTGGCCGTGACACCTCCCGCCTTCAACAAGGCCGGTGACACCGCCGTGCTCACCGCCGTACCCGCCACCGGGCCGAGTACCGCGGACACCACGGACCTCGTCCGCACCATCCGCGACGAGGCACATGGCCTGGAGTCCGAGACCGGCGCGACGATGCTCGTCACCGGCACGACCGCGGTGAACATCGACGTGTCGCAGAAGGTCACCGACGCGCTGGTCCCCTACCTCGCACTTGTTGTCGGGCTGGCCTTCCTGCTCCTGATGATCGTCTTCCGCTCGCTGCTGGTCCCGCTCAAAGCAGCCCTCGGCTTCCTGCTGTCCGTGACGGCGGCCTTCGGCACGATCGTGGCGGTCTTCCAATGGGGCTGGCTGGCCGACGCCCTCGGCGTCGAGCAGACCGGACCCGTGATGAGCATGATGCCAATCTTCCTGATCGGGGTGGTCTTCGGTCTGGCTATGGACTACGAGGTCTTCCTCGTGACCCGGATGCGGGAGGCGTACGTCCACGGGGAACGGCCTGGCGAGGCGATCGTCACCGGGTTCCGGCACAGCGCGCGCGTCGTCGGAGCCGCGGCCGTCATCATGATCGCGGTGTTCGCCGGGTTCATCGGGATGAGCGAGTCGATGATCAAGATGATGGGGCTCGGTCTGGCCTCGGCCGTCTTCTTCGACGCGTTCATCGTCCGCATGGCAGTCGTCCCGGCCGTGCTCGCCCTCCTCGGCGACCGGGCGTGGTGGCTGCCCGGGTGGCTGGGGAAGGTCGTGCCCCGGGTGGATGTCGAGGGCGAGAAGCTGACCCGCGGCGCTCCCGCGGCGCCCGCGCCGACGGCGGAACCCGACCCCGATCCCGTGCGCGTATGAGCCGCGGTGAGTGACGTGAGGCGGCCGGAGGCCCGTGCGTCGAGCGCATGACGGACGGGCCTCCGGCCGCCCTTCGCGGGCAGACGGCCGAGTCGACGACCATGGATGGCCGGACAGACCCTGCGGAAGAGGAAGAGAGACTGCGTGTTCACCGACTGGTGGCAGTGGGCCCGACGCCACCCCCGGGCCGTCGACGTGGCGGTGACCGTGGTGGTGTGGGTCTTCGCGGTCTTCTCCAGCACCCTGACCGACGCCCGGATCGTCCGCGTCCCGACGCTCGGCTTCTCCCTGGCCGCCGTCGTACCGTCCGCCGTTCTGCTGCTGGGGCAGCGCAGATTCCCGCGCACGGTGGTGGCGGTGACGACGATGTGCGGTGGCGTCCTGGGCGTCATGGGCGGCCGCATCGGGTTCGACCCCGGCCCCAGCGTCGCCGGCGCCGCCCTGGTCGCCCTCTATCTCCTGGCCCTGCGTACGGACCTGCGCACGACCACGGTGTACACGGCCGGGGTGGCCGTCGCCCTCGTCATCGTCTCCGTCGGCTGGGGCAAGGGCGCGCTGCTGCGGCCCGACCAGATCGGCACCCTCTCCTGCGTCCTGCTGGCGGGCGCCGTCGGTGAGTCGGTACGGACCCGGCGCGACCATGTCGCCGCCGTGGAGGCACGGGCCGAACTGGCGGAACGCACCCGCGAGGAGGAGGCGCGCCGCCGGGTGAGCGAGGAGCGGACCCGCATCGCCCGCGAACTCCACGACATCGTCGCGCATCACATCGCCCTCGCCCACGCGCAGGCGGCCACCGCCGCGTACCTGCTGCGCAGCCGGCCCGAACAGGCGCAGGACATGATGGACCAGCTTGCCGGAACCACCTCCTCCGCGCTGCGCGAACTCAAGGCGGCCGTGGGGCTGCTGCGCCGCGAGGGCGACCCGGAGACGCCTCTGGAACCCTCCCCCGGGCTGGCCCAGCTCCCGGAGCTGATCGCCTCGTTCGAGCGGACGGGCCTCGTCGTCTCGGTATCGGTGGAGGGTGAGAAGCGAGCGCTGTCGTCGGGCACGGACCTGACCGCGTACCGGATCGTGCAGGAAGCGCTGACCAACGTCACCAAGCACGCGGGCTCCGCGACGGCCTCGGTCCGGCTCCGCTACACGCGCCGTCTGCTCACCCTCACCATCACCGACGACGGACACGAGCCGCGGACGGAGGGCGCGCCCGGGTACGGCCTCATCGGCATGCGGGAACGGGCCCTGTCCGTCGGTGGCCGGCTGGCCGCCGGGCACCGGGCGAGCGGCGGTTTCGAAGTGACCACGGAACTTCCCCTGGAGACGGCGGAACCCGAACCCCACCAGGACGACCACGAGAGGACGGCGCGGTGACCATCCGGGTACTGCTGGCCGATGACCAGGCGCTGCTGGCCGGAACCTTCCGGCTGCTGATCGAATCGAACGACGACATGGAGGTCGTCGGTGTCGCGGCGGACGGCTGGGAGGCGGTGGAGCAGGCCCGCGCCACCGCGCCGGACGTGGTCGTGATGGACATCCGCATGCCGGGCCTCGACGGGCTGGCGGCGACCGAGGAGATCTGCCGCGACGAGGCGCTGCGGGAGACCCGCATCCTCATCCTCACCACGTTCGAGATCGACGAATACGTGGCGCGGGCCCTGCGCGCGGGAGCCAGCGGCTTCCTCGGCAAGGACGTCGGCCCCGGGGAACTCCTGGACGCGATCCGCACGGTGGCCTCGGGCGACACGCTCCTGTCGCCCACCGCGACCCGGGCCCTGATCACCCGCTATCTCGCCCGCCCGGAGGTCGGCATCGCCGTGCCCGGGGCCCTGGACGTCCTGACCGCCCGCGAGCGCGAAGTCATGGCGCAGGCCGCCGAGGGGCTGTCGAACGACGAGATCGCCGAGCGGATGCGTGTCAGCCCGCTGACCGTACGCACCCATGTCGGGCGGGCGATGAGCAAGCTGGGAGCCCGGCACCGGGCCCAACTGGTCGCCATGGCCTACCAGTCGGGCCTGGTACGGGTGGACCCGCCGCAGCCGGGCGACGGGCTCTGAGGGGGCGCGGGGTGTCGAAGGGCATGGCCGCGACGGCCTGCCCCGCCTTCCGTGAAGCACCCGTCCACGCGTGTCCGGCCCGCGCGCCAGGAACGCGTCAAGGCATCTGGCCCAGGGCTCCGGGCGGGGTGGTGGCGGAGGCATGCTGGAGTGGCCGGCCGGACCGGCCGGCGTTCCGGAGCACCTCTGGACTGAGGGGCCCTGCGCTTCTCGGACAGCGGTGTTGAGGGTTCTCGTTATGCCACTGCCTGCAACTCCTCGTACTCGGCGTGAATTTCAGCGGGAGTCCTGTAGCCGAGTCCGGAGTGGAGGCGTTTTCGATTGTAGAACATCTCGATGTAGCGGACGATCGCCGGCGGGCATGCGCGCGTGTTGGGAACGTAGTTCGGTGCACGAGTTCGTTCTTGAGGGCGCCGAAGAATGATTCAGCCATCGCATTGTCCCAACAGACACCGGTGCGGCCGACCGAAGCTCGCAGGCCCAACGAGTGGAGCTTGCAACGAAGTTCCCGAGACGTGTATTGACTGCCGCGATCGGAATGAAATATGCAGCCTTCGGCGAGGTCGATGTTCCGGGCCGCCATATCGAGTGCATTCGATATGAGAGAGGTCTTCATGTGGTCGTCCATCGCCCAACCGACCACAGCTTTGGTGTGGCAGTCGATGACGGTCGCGAGGTAAAGGACCCGGCCCAGGTGTGAACGTAGGTGATATCGCTGACCAGTTTCCGCCCGGGAGCGTCAGCGGTGAAGTCGCGGGCCAGCAGGTCGGGCGTGGCCGGCGCCACATCATCAGCGATCGTGGTCGCCCGCCAGGGCCGCGGCCGGCATGGCACCAGGCCGAGCTCGCGCATCAGCGCGCGGACCAGTTCCGCTCCGGCCGAGTCAGAGAAGACCTGGAGGATCACGGCCCTCAGTTCCGCACGGCGCTTCGCGGTGGCCGACACTGGCCTCGATCTCCAGTGGTAGAAGCCCGACGTGGATACTCCCGCCCAGGTGCACATCTGCTGCACGGGAAAGTTGTCGGCCTCGCCGTCGATGAACTCGTACTTCTCCGTCACCGGTATTCCTGGGCGAAGAAGACCGCCGCTTTTCCCAGGAACTCGGTCTTCATACGGAGTTCCCGGTTCTCGCGTTCAAGTTCGCACAGGTGGGCGCGTTCGCTGATGTTCAGGGGAGGCTCCTCCCCGGCGTGCTCTTGCCGGTACCGGCTGACCCAGGTGCCCAGCGTTCCCTCGTTCACTTGTATCTCTCGGGCGAGACTCCGCGATCGGGCGAGACTCCGCGACCACCATCTTGACCGCCTCGTCCCGAAACTCAGGACTGAACTTCCTACGCTTCTGTGCCACGTGCTCTCTCCGCCGTTCCGGACTTCGATCCTATGGGGACCGCTGTCCGAGAACTTCGGGGCGCCTCAGACCGCGCCGTTCACCAGAGTTCGGACGGTTCCACGAGAACCCAACCCGCGCCGGTCGGCTTAGCCCAGAACGACAGCGCGACCTCCATTCTCCGCCCTCGATAGTTAACGTAGACGTAGAAATGAATGCCATCATCGGCGTAGGCCCAGACGAAATGCCCGAGGTCGAGTTCGTTGAGCCATGACAGGTCATGCTCCCACTCGTCAGCGGCGAAGGCGCGGCCGTCCCCGGCCACATCAACACTGGCTTCGACCGAACCCCGCCACAGCGACCTGAGCACATGTCGAGAATGCTTTCGAGCGTCCGATACATACTCAACGAGCTGTTCGGCGGCACTGAGACTCCCCGCTCGCAGCAGGCTGAAGTAGTCGCCGACTACGGCTTCGAGGTCGACTTCAGTCGGGCGGTCGGTCCATGTCTTCACCAGCGAGATCTTACCTTGCCCGGGAGTAATCAAGATCGGGTGTTCTGTAGCGAATCCGGTGAATGAGACGGAATCCTTCAAAGAGGGCGGGCCTCTCGGTATCGGTGGTGGTAGCGAATCCACACCCTGCACAAGGAGGACCAATGTCGTCCTCCCCCGTTCCAGCCGCCCTCGTCTCCGCAGAGTTGATTTCACCATGCCCGTGCGACCATCGGCACTGACATAGACCTTGGGATGCAACCCGATACCCTGCACGTAGAAAGTGCTCTCCGCCTGGACCGACAGTACCCCTCAGCAAGGTTCATCATCCCAGGCCAGGAAGGCACTTTCGCGTTTCCGCCTCGACAGCCATCAAACCCAAGCGAAACGGCGAGGTTAGGGCGCTGTAGGCGTAGTTCGCTGCCCTATTGCCGGTCCGGTGACGGGGCCGTGTTCAACTCGGACGGACGTCGCGAGCCCGGTCAGGTCCCATACTCGTACGGTTTTGTCGTTGCTGCCGGTGACGGCGACGGGCTGGCCGTCCACCATGGCTGTCGCCGCTCCCCAGATCATGCCGTTGTGACCTTCAAGGGGTTCACCGATTGGCTGCCCGGTGACCGGGTCCCAGATCCGTACCGTCCCGTCCCCGCAGCCGGCCAGGGCAATGAGACGGCTTCCCACCACCGCTGTCGTCACTGCGCCCACCTCGGAGTGTGCTTCCAGGGGCTCGGCTGCGGGCTGACCGGTGGCCAGGTCCCATACTCGTACCGTCCCGTCGAAGTCGCCGGTGACGGCGATGGCACGACCGTCGACCACGGCTGTCGCTGCGGCGCGTACCTCGTTGGTGTGGCCGGCCAAAGGCTCACCGATCTGTATCCGGTCGGTCAGGTCCCATACTCGTACGGTCTTGTCGTTGCTGCCGGTGACGGCGACGGGCCGACCATGCACCACGGCTGTGGCCACTGCCTCCACCCAGTCGGTGTGGCCTGCCAGGGGCTCACCGATCTGTTCCCGGCCGGCCAGGTCCCATAGCCGTACCATGCCATCGGCATGACCAGTGACGGCAACGGGGCGCCTGTCCACTACAGTCGTCGCCGCTGCGCACATGCAGCCGATGCCTTGATCCAGCGGCTCACTCACATGTCGGCCCGTGGCCAGGTCCCACATCTGGATGAGATTGCTCCCGCCACCGGATATGGCGACGGGACGACCGTCGACCACGGCTGTCGCCACCGCCCATACTTCGCCGTTGCAGATCAAGCCGTTGTGGCCGACCAGAGGTCCACCCACAGGTCGGCCATCGCTGAGGTCCCAGATGCGGACCGCCTCGTCGTGGCTGCCGGTGACGGCGACGGGCCGACCGTCCACCACGGCAGTCGCCAGCGACCAGACGCCATGTTCGTGGCCGGTCAGGGTAGATCGGAGCCGGGATGTCACATCAGCACGCGGGCTATCGGACATGAACGAGATGATAGTAGGGCTTGGTCATGTTGGTGCGGGGTCTGGCATGTCGCGGTGACAGGTGGGGCAGGCGCCGGTCCAGATCACGAGGAGTATCTGCAGCTCGCGGACGACTCGGTAGAGGCTCAGGCCGACGCCGTCTCTTTCGGGGATCGGCTCAATCGCTGCAGGGTGCAGAAGGCGTGGGCGACCGAGACGAGGGTGACGTGGTGATGCCAGCCTGGCCAGGTTCGGCCTTCGAAGTGGGCCAGGCCCAGGGCCTGTTTCATCTCGCGGTAGTCGTTCTCGATGCGCCGGCGGAGCTTCGCGGCGCGCACGAGGACGGGCAACGGGGTGGTTGCGGGCAGGTTGGAGAGCCAGAACTGCACGGGCTCGTCCTGGGCGGCGGGCCATTCGGCCAGCAGCCAGCGGACCGGAAGCTCGGTGGCGGCCGTGGCCTTGCGGATCTCACGTCCGGCGGGCCGGATCCGCAGGGCCACGAAGCGCGAGTACATGCGCTTGTGCCCGCTGCGGCCACTGCCCGGCCGCGATCCCTCCCTCCACCGCACCGGCCGCGCGGAAGATTTGCCGGCCGCGATGACCAGGCTCTTCACCGTCTGTGCCGGCTCGGGGTAGGCAGGAACCGGCCGTCGGCCCCGGCCGGGGCAGGCCGGGGTGCACGGCTGTGCGTCCTCGGGTTGCGCGGTGGTCGTGGTAGAGATGCCCACCACGTAATCGAGACCGCGTTCTTCCAGGCCGAGCCGGAAGGTGGCGGTCCCCGTAGCCGCCGTCGGCGATGACCTGGGGCACCTCGATGCCCCAGGACCGCGTCTCGTCGACCATGTCGAGGGCCAGCTGCCACTTCTCGACATGGCCCACCTGGGCGGGGATGGCGCACTTGTCACGGCGGGCCACTTTGACCGGATCGGCCTTCGGCGAGGCGGGATCCCAGCTCCCGGGCAGGAACAGACGCCAGTTCACCGCCGCGGAGGCACCGTTGGAAGCCAGGTGCAGCGAGACTCCGGCCTGGCAGTTGGTGACCTTGCCCGCGGTGCCGGTGTACTGCCGGGTCACGCACGCCGACGCGTCCCCGTCCTTGAGGAACCCGGTGTCATCGATGATCAACGCGGTGGGCTTGACGACCGGCTGCATACGCCAGGCCAGACGGGCCCGCACATGCGCCGCATCCCACGGGCTGGAAGTGATGAAGTGGGCCAGCGCCTGCCGGTTCCCGTCTTCGCCCGGACGAGCGGCCAGCGGCTCCACCGACTTACGCCCGCCGTCCAGCAACAGGCCCCGCAGATAGACCCCGCCCCACTAGACCCCGCCCCACCGTCGCTGATCCGCCCGCGCGAACGGCTCGAACATCTCCGCCGCGAAGTCCTCCAGATCACACCGAACCGCAGCCAACTCCTCACCCAGCACACCCGATCAACGACGCAACCGATCAAGAAGACGCCGTGGCCGAGCCTGTCCGTGTGTGCGGGCTGACCGACCAGGAAGGGCAGAAACTGCAGCAGATCGTGCGCCGCGGCAGCACCAGCTCGGTGCGCTACCGGCGCGCGATGATGCTTTTGGCGTCGGCTGGCGGGAACCGGGTGCCGGTGATCGCCCAGCTGGTGCAGGCCGATGAGGACACCGCTGCCCGCCCGGACGGCGCACCGATCTACGTGATCACAGACAACCTGTCGCCCACAAGGGCACCGACATCCGCCGCTGGGCGAGGAAGAACAAGGTCGAGCTGCGCTTCACCCCGACCTACGCCTTCTGGGCCAACCCGATCGAAGCGCACTTCGGGCCGCTGCGGCAGTTCACCATCGGCAACTCCAACCACCCCAACCACCCCGTGCAGACCCGGGCCCTGCACGCCTACCTGCGCTGGCGCAACGCCAACGTCCGCCACCGCGACGTCCTGGCCGCTGAACGCAAGGAACGCGCCCGCATCCGCAGCGAAAAAGGCATCCGCTGGGGCGGACGCCCCCTCAACACCGCAGCCTGATCAACCGCGAACCGCAGCCCCGGAGCGCCGAACGGGGCAAGTTCAGGAGAAAGACGGCGCCGGAGAAGGATGTCCTAGGAGGCGGACGGCTCGATCTCCCCCGCGAAGACGATGACCTGGTCGATGAGGCTCCGCCGCAGATGGACGACGTCCGTTCCCGCCAGGCGGGGGCCTCCATCCGGCGTGGTGAAGACCCACTGGTACCGGGCCCACTCGTTAGGCATGTCCACCGCTGAGCAGCGCACCATCGTACCGGTCCCTGCCGGGTGGCGCCTGATGTCCAGCACAAACCGCTCGACCGCCTCGATCCCTTCGCTGCGACCCAATGGCCCCCAGAAGACCACGTCTGAGGTCAGGGCCCGGGAGAGCAGGACAGTCACATAGCTGTCGTCCGAGGCGTTGAACGCGGAGATGAACGTGTCGATTGCGGAGCGCGCGGTCTCTTCCTGCATGCCCCAGTAATACCAGACCGTTTCGCGTGCGCTCGTCCCGTGAGCCGCCTTCCGGTCACGGTGAACCATCCCGGTCACAGCACTAGCCGAGCACGACGGCGCGGCCAATACCCGAGCCCGCGTCATCGCCCCGGATTCCGTGCGAGCAACCGCGTGTTCAGCTCGGACTCCTGGAAGCTCAGGCAGTCCAGCGAACCCGCTCCCAGCAGCACCCGGCTGCCGCGGCGCGGCAACCAGATCTCCGACCGCATGCCGTAGCGGGTCCGGACGCGCCGTACGACGACGTCGGCGAATTCGATCGCGACGACGACCGGACCATCGTCCCCCGAGTCGGACGGATACATCGGCGACGTCGCCGACCGGCGGACACTCGATCAACGGCTTACGGCGCGACCCCATCATGACCACCTTTCCTTCGGTGCCGCGGCACCCGCATCAGATGAAAATGGCTATGTTGTGGGCTTTGACCAACGACTGGTCCAGCACCGCCCACCGGCGGGCCGGCCACCATCCGGCCCGGTCGGGCGGAGCGTGTCCTTACGGAACAACGAGAACAGGCTGAGTGTGGCCTCGTCGCCCCGGCTGCACCAGACCAAGCAGTTCGAGGAGATGAGGTGCTCCCACGGCGGCACGACCGAATCGACGACGTTGGCGATGTAGTGCCGGGTGCACAACGGTGGCTGCTCGGCCCACGCGAAATCGGTCCCCGACCGTCGGACCCGCACCTCACGTGTCTGCCAGGTGTCGTTCGGAGATCCGCGACGTCGGTACGAACTCCCGGCCGGCGAGTCCCTCGCACGTCACCCGCACCGGCACCTCGTACCGGACATCGTCGGCCAGGAACTCCAACCAGTCAGTGCGCCGTCGAACATCCCGATCTCGTCGCAGCCGCAGTCGTCGTGGATTCGCCCTATGGTCTACCCGACCTCGAGGCGTCCGGACGATGGCGGCCACTCATCAATGCGCTGGGAACCGACAACGGGCTAGAGCACGTTGCTGGCGCGCTCGCCGCGGTAGAGGGCAAGCAAATACCCAATGCCTTGAGAAAATGGCATCAGCGGCGAGTCCTGGGCGCGGCCCCGAGGTGATGCGGCCCATATTGGAGACATTCCTGAGGGAGGGCTCCGTCGCAACACGTTCAGGCGCCGACGAGTACCTGCGGAGAAGGCGATGCCCCGTCCTCACCGTCCACACACACCCGGCACAGGCCGCCTGGGAAGAAACGACCTTCGCCGACCCCCGCAGCCGGTCCCTCCACTGGCCGGAGGCCGGACACTGGCTCCACCAAGAGCGAGCCGACGACTTCAACGACCTCATCCTGAGGTGGCTGACAGAGCTCCAGACCAACTGACCGGACGCGGCAACATCAGCGGGAATCACCCAGCGGAGAAGCCGAGCGAGCCGTTGGCTTTCTTGAAGGAGAAGCTCCCGCCACCTGATTCTGGATTCTGCGATGCGACCAACCGGCGTCTTGTACTGCAGCGCACGGCGCTTGTCGTTCGCCCAGCGGCTGCGACGCCCGTTCAACGGACCGAGATGCGAGGCGAGGGTATTGCCCGCATTCTCGGTCGGGGCGTCGACGGTGGTGATTCACTCCTCGCTGTGGGCGCCCGTCATGAGACCGGCGAGGTCTTCCGGCGACCGAGGACCGCTACGTGGAGGATGTCTGGGCGGGCTGACACGCCCCCTGCACCCCACCCCACCGGAGGGCGGGACATCACCGCACCCGCTCCGCCCTCCGGTTGCAAGGTGTTGAAGTTTCACCGAGCACCAGGAAGCCCTGCCTGTCTCAGCTGTACAAAGTCGAGGTCCCAAAGTTCAACTCGCCCGCCGTATCACGCGTTTGCCTCGCCCATGCATACGGGAACGCTGCGAACCAAGCGGACCGGAACAGGCGCTGTCCCCCGGACGCGACGGACACAGAATGGGCGGAGATCTGGATGCTGCTGCCAGCACCGGCCTGGATAAAGAGCCGGGAAGGCAGGCCAGAGGGCCCCTATGCCGCATCAGGCAACGTTCGCCCTGGCTGCATCTTCGTTCGGCGTACGCTCGGCCTGTCTATCGAATGCGACCACGACTACACCGCCAAGAAGGCCCGCGTCGAGCATCTCTACGCGAGCGTCGACGGCGAGGTCGTCCCCGAGGGAGGGAAGCCCGAAGTCGTTTTCTGCCTGGACGAGTTCGGGCCGCTCAACCTCCAGCCCCACCGCGGTCGGCAGTGGGCCGATCGCGGCGGACGCCACAAGGATCCCAGCCGCAGGCCCCGGCCCCTGCCCCGGGCCACAGTGGGCCCGTCGGTCCAGCAGCCTATGGGCCCTGAGCAAGATCGGTCATCGGACCTGTGCTCTCCCCTGCGCCGATGGCGATCACGCCTGGCTTCAGGGCCGCTACAAAATCCGGTTCAGCTCACTGGCTGCACGGGGTTTCGAGACCTACGGCACTACGACAGTCAGTGATGTACCAATCAGCTGAAAACCGAGCTTCTCGTACACGTGGCGGGCTGGATTCGCATCGCTCACGACGAGCGAAATGTCGGTCAGCCCGTCGGCCGCAGCAGCGCTGAGCACCCGACGCAGCAGATCGGCGCCAAGGCCCGCGTAGCGGGCTTCGGGCCGGCGGAACACGTCCGCGATCCACGGTAGTCCGTCACGGTCGGTGATAATCGCCCCAGCCACAACACGGTCCGTCTCGTCCACCACCAGGGCGCTGCACGGAAGGACCGGTCCGAGAACGGAGCCCGCCAGCATCGGTGCCAGGAGCTCGTTGAGCGCTTCTTCGTCGCTGCCGGAGTGGTGGTCGGGATGATCGGCAGAAAAGGCGGCTCGCCATGCCGGGAACACCGCATCGGCATCGAGGTTGCAAGGGACTGCCCGAAGTCCGTTTCCGAGGGCGCATGATGACCAGTCGGCCGGTGGCGGACACGCGACCAAGTCCCTCCGCATTTCATGGGCGTGCCGCATCACCCGTGCGCCACGGCGCAGCAGTTGCTCACCGAGTTCCACGGATCCCGAGACTGCCCATCCGGACATGCCGGAGACGATGGTGTCCACGGGGTCGGGGCCGACCACTTCGGCCAGGTCCGCCCATGGGTGCCCCTCCCGAACACCCTGCAGATAGGTCAGGACCGGCACACCCTGCCCATTGGTCAGTGTGTGGCGCTGCTCGTCGTTCTCAGTCACTCTTCATCCTTGAAAGATCATGCGTACTTTGGCGTGCGTATTCTGCGGTTCCGCATCCGGTGTCGCAACAGAATTTCCGCAATGTGTGCAGTGAACAATTCACCGATCCCCATGAGGGTCGAACAGGCCGTCCCGATCGCCGTATCGGCGGGCTCGACCAGGAATCCGCCATGCACCGTGCCCACCTTGGGCTGCCCACCGCTGGGTGGGTACCGGGCGCCGGACGCGACGTCACCGCCGACCCGGTTGGCGTGAGGTCCCCCGAATCGGCGTAGTCCCTCCCGTTCCGCTTCCCGTTGCGGTGATCGAGGGCAGGTTCCACCCGGCGACGCGTTCCTCGACCCGTCGCTTGAGGTCGTCCGGGTAGCTGGTTGTGAAGTCGCTGCGCAGTGGAATGTCCTGCGGCGCGAGCTCCACGGGCCATGTGCAGTCGAGCAGCACGTTGGCGCCGCCGACGCCCAGGGCCTTGTGCGGTCCGGACGGCAGATACGGTTGGAGAGGCGCGTTGTAGAAGCCCGGGTAGACATGGATATCGCGAGCCGGGTGGCACTTGGCGACGATCGCGTGCATGACGGCGCCGGTGTCCATCGGATCCACGTCGGTGTTCACGACGATGACATAGGGCGTGAGTTTGCTACCGGTCGCGTCGGACCAGATGGTGGCGGCGATGCGCTGCGGCAGACCGGCGATGGGAGTGTCGGTGGATACCACCACGGCCATGCCGTTGCCCGCTACGGGCACGCCGACCTTGGCGACGGGGAGCCTGGCCTGCAGGAGGACGCGTTTGAAGTTCGCTGCCATCTGGATGTGCGGAAATACCATGTCCATCGGGATGCCCATGCTGCACGTGGGCAGGACGGCCCGGTCGCGGTAGGTGATGGCGGTGACGCGGACGACCGGGGCCGGGGATGGGTCGGAGACGAGATATCCGGGATATTCGGCGAATGGCCCCTCGGGCAGCACGTCACCCGGGGAAACCGTGCCTTCGACCACGATCTCGGCGTCGGCTGGAACCATCAGGTCGACGGTCTCGCATCGTACGAGCTCGACCGGGCGGTCGCGCATCCCGCCCGCGATGTCGGCCTCGGAGACGCCGGGTGGTGCGCCGGGGCCGCCGAGAATGGTGTAGAGGGGGTCGCCGCCGAAGAACATGGCATACGGCATGGGTCGGTCCTCGCGGTGCCAGGCGGCCATGATTCGACCACCGTGGTTGATCGCCGGATGCAGGGTGATGCCCAGGGCCCGTGGTCCGTGGATCATGCCGCGGTACAGGCCCCAGTTGGTCCAGTCGCTGTCGGGGTCCTTGGTGACGCTGACGCCGAAGGTACCCAGGTACCGGCCTCCGTCGCCCGGGTGACCGTGGACTGCGGGAAGCGCGTTGAGGTTCGCGTCGTCCCCGAGCAGAACGTTCTGTTGGCACACCCCTTCTGAGGCGATGACGGGTTCGAGGGTGCGGCCGAACCTCGTGAGGTACGAATCGATGATGTCGTACACGTCGGTATCCGCTGGCAGGCCGAGCGCGACGGCGATGCCCGGGAACGTTGCGAACATGTTGGCCGCCAACCGCATCCCGGGAATCGAGTCCTTCACCCGGCTGTAGACCGGCCCGGGAAGGCCGGACTCGAGCAGATACCGGTTGATCGCTCCGGCCTCGAGATACCAGTCGACAGAGTCGTCGACGTGGTGCATCAACCCCAGCGCGGTCAGTTTATCCAAGTACGATCGGAAATCGCTGCCTGTGTTGTTCATCGGTTCTCCTCGGGAGTCTTCCAGCGGACGAACAGGTCCTGGCCGATGCCGAACTGGTCGAGGATCTTGCCCGCGGTCTGCCGCAGGATGTCGTCGACGGTCCGTGGCCCGTGGTAAAAGGCCGGCACCGGCGGTAGCACCGTGGCTCCGGCCAGGGTCACCGTCTTCATGTTCCGTATGTGGATCAGGCTGAGCGGAGTCTCACGGACGGCCAGCACGAGGGGCCGACGCTCCTTCGATGTGACGTCAGCGGCCCGAGTGAGCAGGTTGTCGCTGTTGCCGGTGGCCACCGCAGCCAGTGTGCGCACCGAGCACGGCACAACGGCCATGCCCACTGTCTGGAAGGAGCCCGAGGATATCGAGGCCGCCAGGTCGGCGGGATTGTGGACGACTTCGGCGAAAGCGGCCACATCCCCGACGCTCAGGTCGGTCTCCAGCTGTATGCATCGTCGAGCGCCGTGCGAGATGACCAAGTGGGTCTCCACAGTTCCTGCTTCGGCCAGCGCCCGGAGCATCGCGATACCGAGCTGCGGCACGCTCGACCCCGAAATGCCGACGACCGGGCGGGGCTTGCCGTGCGCGGAAGTCATCGCGCCTCCTTTCGACCGCGGTCATGGGCGAACACAGTGGGAGCTATGGCTGCTGCCCAAGGGCTGCGACGATGTCCGGGTCGCCATTTCCCGCGGAAGTGATGTACGGACTCGGTGCACGTACGTTGTTGAACAAGCCGTTCGATGTTGACGCAGTGGACGTCGTCGACCTCGGCGTGCCGACCGGGCTCCTGGACGAGCCAGGGGCCCGGTGTTCGGGCACACCGTGTACAGCCCGTTGGAGTGCGCGTGCGCCCGGTTCTGGAGCAGCCAGGTGCCACCGGCGTCGGAGCTGGCCGTGGTCATCGGAACCGCCTCGCGGGGCCGGTATACGACCTCCGCGCCGTTGAACGCCAATGCGTGCACGGCTTCGGGATATTCGCCGTCGCTGCAGCACAGGGTGCCGTTGTTGCCGATGTCCGGGGTTCGCAGCACCGGAGAGAAGGCCTCGATGTCGTCATCGAACAGTTCCACCCACCGGTCGTGGACGTCGTGCGCAGTACATGAGTGCTCCGGGCATCACACGTGATTCTTCGCCGCTCGGTGGTGATCTCACCTCGCGGCGAGATCACCACCATGACGTTGAAGAATCGATCGTCGATCATCTCGGGCCGGCGGGCTTTGCACTGAACGACGATGTAGGTGTCATACAGCCGCGCGAGTGCGGGTAGACGGTCGGTCTCCGGGCCCGGGATGTCGATGAAGAGCTCTCGTGCGCAGTGTGCGTGCGGCAGATCGGAGATCTCGTCAGCGAAGCCGGTGAGCGCGCCTTCGGCCACAGCGATGAGCCTTACGGACAGGTTGATGCCGACGATCGACACCGCGGCGTGGACGGTCTCCTCGATCGTGTCGAGATTGCGCGCGATGTGGTCACGCGCTCCGACGCCGTGGACGATGGTCGACAATCCGATCGCCATGTACGGTGCGATCGGCGAGAGTTCGGCCGTATCGTTGTTCATGCCGCACCGCACCACTCGATCGCCGCCACCGCGTATGCCTTCGCGGCACCGACCATCTCGTCAATCGCGCACCGTTCATCGACGGCGTGTGCCATGACATGGGCGCCCGGCCCCAGCCCGACGGCGGGTATGCCGACGGCGGTGAACCATGTGAGATCGGAGGCCGAGGGGAACGGCAGCACATCGCCCGGGCCGGCGAACGAGGTACCGAGGGCCGCTTGCTCGCGAGCGGCGCGAACCGTTCGGCAGAGCGGATGATCCCGGTCGGTCCGCCCGCCCGGATAGTGCATCGGCCAGTCGATGCGCGGAGGGTTGACGCGCAGCCAGGCATCTTGCCGCACGATGTCCCGCACCGTGTGCACGATCTCCGACCGGATCTCGGGCACGCCTGTCGCGGGCGGGTAGAAGATCGCGTATTCGAGGGTCGTCCTGTCGGGGATGAACGCGACGTTGCGGCTGCCGTGCGCGGCGCCATCGACCACGTTCAGACCGATGGTGAACTGGCCCTTGTCGAAAAGCGGGTCCGTCCGGCTCTCGACCCATTCGGCCTCGAGCCGGCGCAGCCCGTCGTGGATGCGCAGAGCGGCATCGATCGCGCTGGCGGCGACGGGGTCGGCGGCGTGTTCGTCGGCCACCATCTGGGCACGCATGCGTGAGCGCATCGACGCGTGCCCGCTGCGCCCTGTCACCGCGATGCGCATGATCAGCACGCCGGGAGTGGCCGGCATGACTGTCAATGGCCGGTCGGCACCGGTGGGCTCAGCGATGATCGCCGCGTCGGCGGTGAAGCCACGGCCCAGGACGGCGGAGGTCCCCAGATGGTGTTCGAGGTTCTCCTCGCCGACCACTCCCTGCAGGATCAGGTCACCCCGCAGTCGTGTCCCGGTCTCGGTCAGTGCTCTGGCGGCGAAGGCCTGCGCGATCAGTCCGCTCTTCATGTCCGCCGATCCCCGGCCCCAGACATGGGTCTCGTCGATGAACGCCGTGAAGGGGTCGTGGGCCCATTGCACGGAGTCGTCCGCCGGTACGACGTCGACATGGCCGTTGAAGATCAGTGAGCGCCCGCCGCCACTGCCGCGTACCACGCCGACCACGTTGTCCCGGCCCGGCACCTCGCCGAACAGCTCGGTCTCCGCGCCGGCCTGCCGGTACAGCCTCGCCAGCAACCGGGAGACCTCCGTTTCGCCACCGACCAGATCGTCATAGTCCTGATCCGGGTAGGTCGGGTTCACGCTTCGGATGGAGACGGCCTCTGCGAGCGTGGCCACCATCTCCTCGCGCATGCTGTCGATGCGGGCGAGCACCCGGTTCGCCGGGTCGGCGGTCATGACGTCGCCGCCTGCGTCCCCTCGGGCGGGCAGGAGAGTTCCCCGCTGTCATGGACGGTCCTTCCGCCCACGAGCGTCCGCAGCACCCTGGTACCACGAAGGTCTTCCACCGGGCAGGTCACCGGATCGCGATCCACGATCACCAGGTCCGCATGGTTTCCCGGCGCGAGCGAACCGATCTCGGGCCAGCCGAGCACGCTCGCCGCCCCCGTCGTCCACATGCGCAGCGCCTCGGTGCGCGAAAGCTTCTGATCCGGCCCGTCATTGCGGTGATCGCTGCCCGCGAAGCGGTGCGTCTGCGCCAGTTCGATCTGCTCCCACGGATTCTTCGGCCCCCAGTCCGAACCGCCCGCCAGATCAAGCCCGATATCGGTGAGACGGCGCAGCGGCTCCAGGTCGCGCCAGACGTGAGTTCCCATGCGCTCGCCGTACATCGCGCCTTTGCCCCAGGCGAATCCCGCGCTGGTCGTGACCTGGAAACCGAGTTCCGCGTATCGGCGGGCCTGCTTCGGCGTGATCGTCATGGCATGCTGGAGAATCCAGCGCTGATCACGGAAATCGTGTTCCCGCACAACGCGTTCCGCGATGTCGAGAAAATCGTCGTGCTCGCGGTACGCGCCGAGGCACAGGTTCGCGCGGATGCCGTTGGTGGCACAGAACCTGATGAAGGTGTCCTCCTTGTCCAGGGACAGGAATCGCACGCCACGGGTAGGTCGGCCGAAGGGGTCCGCGTAGGGCTCGTAGGTCGCGAAGAATCCCGAGAAACAGGGGCCGCCCGGGCTGAGCGTGAGCCCGCTGACCCGCAGCATGTCGTCGCCATCATCCGAGATCTCGGCGACGAGCTGCCCGAGGCGAGCGGCGAATTCGCCGTGCGGCAGCGGGTCGAACGGATAGAAGATGACCGACTCGGCGTCCAGCGTCGCCATCACGCGAAGGGGGAGGGCGTCGGTCGCGCGCAGCTGTCGGTAGAGCGCGATGTGTTCCGGTTCCATCGCGTGCCCCTCGTACACGGTGGTCACGCCCTGCGCCGCATAGCGCGCCAGCTCCGCGGTCGTACCGGCGACAGCGTTCTCCACGCTCGGTTTCGGCAGCTTGGTCAGGATCTGTCCCCAGAAGGGGTCGTAGGTGTAGTAGTTGGTGACAGGTCCGCGCAGGATTCCGGTCAGGTCACCGGCTTCGTTCTTGTCGATCTCGACGTCGCAGACCCGGTCGGGGATGAACGAGGTGAGCCCGACCGCGCGCAGGCCCGCGCTGTTGAACGCGACCACGTTCGGCATGCGCGGCGCCCACGCCTGGATCAGCACCGGATGGGCGTCGGTCGCCGAGTCGAGGGTCCATCGATCGGGCAGACGCCGTTCGGCCAGGTCTCGTTCCGAACGGCGTATGAAGTAGTGCGGCTCACCGACCGGTGTGCACATAATCCACTTCCCCGGTGGCGTGTTCGCGGCCTCGGCCCGGATGCGCGCCACGATGTCCGCGTGATCGACAGCGTCGGCGAGGTCGACGAGCCCGCCCGCCATCGTCCCGAAATGCACGACATGCGGATGGGTGTCGATCAGGCCGGGCATCACTACGCCGCCTTCGGCATCGATCTGTCGGGCGTCGGGCCCCGCCGCTTCCACCATGGCGTCCCGGTCCCCCACAGCGAGCACGCGCCCGCCGGACAGCACCAGCGCCTCGGCCTCGGGTGCGCTCGGATCGAGCGTACGCACCCGCCCACCTGTGATGATCGTGCTGGTCATAGCTTCCCTCCGCGGTTGACGGTGGTGTCGGATGAACACACGGTAGCGCAGAAGTTCTCCATATGGAGAAAAACTTTCGCCGTCCACGCCGGTACGATGAACTCCGTGACAACGCCCATGCGCGAGCCGCAGACGGACCGAGGGGCCGCCCGCCGCGAAGCTCTCCTGGACGCCGCGACCCGACTGCTGGCACGGGAAGGCGCGCGCGCCTTGACCCACCGGGCTATCGCGGCGGAGGCCGGCACCACCCACGGCATCGCCCGCTACCACTTCGGCACCCTCGACCAGTTGCTCGACGAAGCCCTGCGACGACTGGCCACCCGGCAGATCGATGAGGTGCGCGTACTGTTCCACCAGCTGCCGGACGTCGATATCCCGCAGCGGATCACCCGCATCGTGCAGTACGTGACCGGATCCCTGGCCCATGACCGGGACTCCGGCATCGCCCGGTACGAGTTCTTCCTGGAAGTCGCTCGCCGCCACCAGCTACGGGCCAGCCTCAACGAATGGGGAGTCGCCCAGCGGGCGGCCTTCGCCGGCGAACTGCGCGGGGCCGGATCCGCAGACCCCGAGGCCGACGCTGCGGATCTGCTGACCATCATCAATGGTCTGCTTTTGGAGCAACTCGCGCTGCCCATCGACGACTTCGAAACCACCCGGCTGCGACCGGCCGTCGAGCGGTTCTTTCCGGAGGGCTGATCACTGCGGCGCGGCGTCTGGGCGCTGATGGACGATGCGCTTGCTCACGCGCGAAGCGTGGAGGCCAACGACTCCGAAGGAATCGACCGCGGCGCCTCAAACGATGACTGGCCTTCTTTGTCCCGCCCGTGCGATCGGCTCACGCGAGCCCGCTCGGCCAAGGAGAAGCTGTATGAACGCGCTCTGCCCTCACCCAACGAGATCAGAATCAAGGTCGAGGCTGCGGAGCGGATGGTGGCCCGGGCAGAGGAGCGTCTGGCCGCGGAGACGGCGGCTCACCAGGAGAAGCTGAAGAAGTACGAAGGCCGTGCCGAGGCGATCGGGCGGTAGGTCGCCGCGGGGCAAAAGGGTCGGCCACTGGTCTCGATGGAGCACAAGACCGTCCTGGTGCGGCGGAGTGAGCTCTGCGAAGCCGCGGCCGTCGCGCAGAACGCCCTGGGACGTGATGCTCCCGGTGATGGTGACCAGGAAGGGCCACCATCCCGGCTTTACTTCACCCGCGGGGCTATGGCCTTCGCCAGTGCAACAACATCGGCGAATTTGCCGTACTTGTTGTCGGAACTCACGGACAGCACCCGGTCACCGATCTGCATCACGACGAACTTCTGACCGACGTAAATGGTCCGGTCGACCTTGACGAGCACGCCTCCCTCCGCCGGGCCGTCAACCGCGCTGACCGTCACCGTCACCGGGCTGAGCTGCCCCGAGGAGCTCTGCTCATAGGTGCTCCCGCAGACGCCCTCCAGCACCTTCAGCCTGCTGAGCACCCTCGCAGCGTCACCCGCGGGGTAGGAGTTCACCGCGACCCCGACCTCGTGGGACGACGAGTCGACGACCCCCACGCTGGCGTACGCGGCCGGGCTGCCGACGGCCGCTCCCGTTCCGTGGCCGGCCAGTTGGTCACAGTCGGAGAGCATTGTCGGGCTGGGAGCGGCGGATCGCGGCATCTGCGTCGGGCCGCTGTCCGCCTCCGTGAAGACGGAGGACAGCTTCCAGCCCGTAGGCAGGGTGCTGTTGGTCGGCAGGTAGGTCTTCAGGACCGACCCCGGCACCACGTTCGGGTCCACGGTCGGGGTCGCAGGCGTCACCGGCGACGGGCTGGCGGCGGGACTGGCCGCTGCGGCCGACCTCCCCGCCGGCGTCCCGGCCGCCGGCTGCTCCGCCGACTGCGAGCTACAACCCGCGCAGATGACGGCCACACACACAGCCCCGGCAACCGCGGAGAATCGGAATGTATCCATCAACACCTCGCCTCCCTACTCTGCATGCCAGCACACCAGGCTGACATGCCCGCCGCACCGAACCGCAGGCGGGATTGGTTGAAGCAGCCTAGTTGTCACCAGTGAGGCACGCGGCAATTCGGCATCCTTTCCGTCACCAGTGACGAAGATCGGGGCCTCTGGCTCGCTGAGGCGATTCCATGAGGCCATGGCAGGACATCACGCTGGGTTGGAAAGGGCAGTAGAAACCCACGTCAGGCTGTGTCAGCTGACAACTCAGCATCGATGGGATAGCCGATCTCGACGACCACACCGGGATGTCGGGAAGCGATCGGGCGGCATCATGAACAGTCATGAAGACATCCAAGCCGACGCCACTGACACTCTCCCGGGTGCATGGCTGATGCACCCGGGCAGGCATCGGTGACAACAAGCCTGCCTGCGGAAGCCGAGCAGGTCGGAGATGGGCGTCGGATACCGCATGTGGGTCCGGTCTCCCGGCCGCAGCGTCCCCGTGAGTTTACGGCGCAGGTATGCCGGCACCGGCAGTGCCGTGTCGGATCCGGGCACGGGCGCAACTCCTCGACTCTCGTTGGGTCTCGATGGATGTCCCGGACGGTACGGACCGTACAGTGATGCAATCAAGGAATTGTCCTGACTACAGGGATGGTGGCCGTGCGGGTCGAGCGTTTCCGGTCCATCGCGGACGAGATCGCCACGGCCGTCCGCGCCGGGACCATCCCGGCGGGCACTCGGCTGCCCACCCACCGGGATCTCGCACGGGAGCGCGGCATCGCGCTGGCGACGGCCACGAAGGTTTACCGGGAGCTGGCGGCTGCCGGCCTCGTGGTGGGCGAGCCGGGCAGGGGCACCTACGTCCGCGACCTGAGCGGCTTCGGCGGCACCGACCCCCGTCGCCTGCCCGCCGGGGCCCGGCTGGCCGACCTCTCGTTCAACCAGCCACTCGCACCGGACCAGAGCGATCAGCTCCGTCACGCCCTGCGTGAACTCTCGACTCAGGGCGACCTGGGCGCGCTTCTCGCGCAGCAGCCACCCGGCGGACGTGGTGGCGACCGGGCGGCCATGGCCACGTACCTGCTGGATCGTGGCATCGACGTCCCTCCTGCCCGGGTGCTCCTGACGGGCGGGGCCCAGCACGCCCTCGACACTGTCCTGAGCAGCATTGCCTCGCCCGGCGAAGTCGTGGCCGTCGACGCATTGACGTATCCCGGCGTGAAGCTCCTTGCCGGAGTCCGCCGTATCGAGCTCGCCCCCCTCCCCTGCGGTCCCGCCGGCAGCGACCCCGACAGCCTCGAGGCGCTCTGCCGGGAACGCCCGGTCTCGGCGATCTATGTGATGCCGGACCTGCACAACCCGCTCGGGTTCACACTCGATACCGCGGCCCGGAACCGGATCGTCGAAATCGCCCGCCGGTACGACTGTGTCCTCGTCGAGGACGGCACCTACAGCTTCCTCGTCCCGGACGCACCACCGCCGCTCCAGGTCCTGGCCCCGGAGCGCACCTTCTACGTCGGCAGCCTGTCGAAGAACCTCTCCACCGGACTGCGCGCCGGACACATCGTCACACCACGACAGCACCTGTCCACTGTCACCCGGGCACTTCGGGCATCCAGCTGGGGAGTTCCCAGCATCGCCACCGCCCTCACCACGCGATGGCTGCGCGACGGAACCGTTGCGCGCCTGGAGAAAACCCGACGTGAGGACGCCCGCCAACGCCAGGCCATCGCCCGCCGCGAGCTCACGGATCTCGGTCTCATAGGCCATCCCGGCTCCTACTGGGGTTGGCTGCCGCTGCCCGACGAGCTCAGAAGCGACATCGTCGCCCACCGTCTCGCCGAGAACGGGATCCTCGTCTCCACAGCCGAAGCCTTCGCAGCAACACGGCACGCACCCAACGCGATACGTCTTGCACTGGCCACACCAGGCATCGACGTACTCACCGCGGTACTCAGGCAAATCCGCGAAGCGGTTCGGCTTGCCTGAGCCGACAAGCACGCGAGCGGCCGCCGCGGGCCCGGCCCACAGGCCCGCTGGAAACGGACTGCCAGATCCGGCCTCCTCACTCGTACGGGCAGCGCCGCGTGACGGGCGGGATGAGCGTGGACACAGCCGGGGTGACCACTGAGGCCCCGACCTGAACCACCGGGCTGACCCGTGAGGAATACGCCCGCCAGGGCGCGCCGTGCTGGAGCACGACCTGGACGTGGACAGCCTCGTTCTGCTCGAACTGGTGGGACACCCGCCAAGCCCGTCTCGCGATCGTTGTACCGGATGAGGTCACCGCCCTCGACGTCTCCCGACATCGCCATGGTGCGCAGGGCGTGCCGCAGTTGGTCGACCTGCACGGGGGCCAGGGGCTGGTTGAACGACAGGTCCGTCAATCCGGGGCACCGGCAGAGTGCGTGGTGGTTCGAGCCCTTCGTAGCCGGAGCGCACCCGGACGAACGGTCCCCGGCCCGGCTCTCCAACGACCAGGCCCAAAGCGGCCAGTTCGGCGTAGACGCGGGTGGCCGTGGCCAGCGCGATCCGCCACTCGCGCGCGAGAGCGCGGTGTGTCGGGAACCGGGTGCCGACCGGGATCGCGCCGGAGCGGATGGCTGCGGCGAACTCGTGGACGACGGCCTTGTAGGAGGACGGTCGCATGCGGCACTTGCTGTCCGTCGCGGAGGAGGATGGGAGACGAGCTCCATTGTATGCAGGACAATTAATGGATCGTCCTGGATGACGGCTCGTAGCCTCGGTGATTCCGAACCCAGGCGAAACGGAGTATCCCGGCATGACCGTGCGCATCGAGCAGGACGACCAGGTCGCAGTGATCACCATCGACCGGGAGCAGAAGCTCAACGCCCTGGACTATCCGACGATCCGTACGCTGCTCGCGCAGCTCGAACTCATCGACTCCGAAGACAGCATCCGGGCGGTCATCCTGACCGGCGCCGGGCGCAGGGCGTTCAGTGCGGGCGCGGACATCCCTTCGCTTGCGGCCAGCATCGCCGGCGGGCCCGAACGTGCGCTGCGCGAGATCGTCCGCCGGGGCCACGCGCTGACCCGGCGGATCGAGGAGTTCCCCAAGCCGGTGATCGTCGCGGTCAACGGCCTCGCCTACGGTGGTGGCTGCGAGATCACCGAGGCCGCCCCGCTCGCGATCGCCGCCGAGCACGCGACCTTCGCCAAGCCCGAGATCTCCCTGGGCTTTCCGCCCCCCTTCGGCGGCTCCCAGCGCCTGCCGCGGCACGTCGGCCGCAAGCGCGGCTTGGAAATGATCCTGACCGGCGACCCGATTCCGGCCGCCCGAGCCGCCGAGCTGGGTCTAGTCAACACCGTCGTACCGGCCGACGAGCTCATGGGCGCTGCGCGGGACCTGGCCGCGCGGATCATCAGGCACGCGCCGACGGCCGTGGCGGCCTGCCTGCGCGCGGTCACCCGTGGCATCAACCTGCCGATCGACGAGGGCCTGGCAATCGAGGCGGCGTGCTTTGCAGCCACCGTCCCCACAGACGGTGTACGGACCGGCCTGCGACGGTTCCTCGACCGGACGGCCGCAGCCGACTGAACCCGGCGCGCTCGACCGAGGCCGTCTCGGGCGCGCCGGTCTGAGCCGGGATGTGCGAGGGCCTGCCGACCTCCAGAAGGGCCAGCGGTCACCGATAGGAGACCGCGGTCAAGCAGGGCAGTCCAGCCAGGCCCCACGGCAGCGGCCCATTGGGGGGACTTGCTGTACACCCATGCTGAACGGATGAGCCCTCGCCGCCGGGTTCGAGACTGCGTTGGCCTGCGACATCCGCAGCGCCTCGGGGATTGTCGAACCCACCGTGAAACAAGGACCACGTCGTTCTACGAGAGGACGGACGAGGTCGGAGCAGGAGGGCACCTTGATCGATCGCAATGCGACCTATGTGGACGGAACGTGGGCGCCGGGCGCGACTGAAACGATCGCCGTCGAGAACCCGGCCACCGA
Organism: Streptomyces sp. Ncost-T10-10d; assembly: GCF_900091955.1. Classification (GTDB taxonomy): domain Bacteria; phylum Actinomycetota; class Actinomycetes; order Streptomycetales; family Streptomycetaceae; genus Streptomyces. Next base: position 7,989 of record NZ_FMDF01000202.1, on the reverse strand, counting down.
GGACGTGATCGGTGTCGTCCCCAACGGCACTGCTGCGGACGCGGAACGGGCAGTGCGGGCAGCGCGCGCGGCGTTCCCCTCTTGGGCCGCAACATCCCGCGCCGAGCGGGCGGAGTACCTGCGCAAGCTGCACCACGGCCTCGCCAAACGGTCGGCGGAGATCGCTGAAACGATCGCCACCGACGTCGGCACCCCGATGCGTATCGCCACCCGGATTCAGGCCGCACTCCCCCTGACCGACATCGCCGGCTACATCGACCTGCTGCAGGAAGACAAGGCCGAAGAGCGGATCGGCAACTCGCTCGTCCTCACCGAACCCGCGGGTGTCGTCGCGGCGATCACGCCGTGGAACTACCCACTGCACCAGATCACCTGCAAGATCGCGCCCGCGCTCGCCGCCGGCTGCACCGTGGTGGTCAAGCCGAGTGAGGTGGCTCCCCTTGCCGTATACCAGCTGTTCGACGCCATTCACGAGGCTGGTTTCCCGCCCGGCGTGGTGAACCTGATCAGCGGCTACGGCCCGGGCGTGGGAGAGGCACTGGTGACCCACCCCGAGGTGGACGTCGTCTCGTTCACCGGTTCTGTTCGCGGCGGTGCCCGTGTCGCCGAGCTCGCAGCACGGTCGATCAAGCGCGTCACGCTCGAACTCGGCGGCAAGTCCGCCAACGTGATCCTCGACGATGCTGATCTCAGTACTGCGGTGAAGGTGGGCGTGGCCAATGCGTTCCTCAACGGAGGGCAGACCTGCACCGCCTGGACCCGCATGCTCGTCCCCGCCCAGCGCCACGACGAGGCACTGGAGCTGGCGAAGAGTATCGCGGAGGGCTTCGTGCCCGGAGACCCGCTCGACCCGAAGACCAAGCTCGGACCGCTGGTGTCCGGCGCCCAGCGCGACCGGGTACACGGATTCATCAGGCAAGGCATCGAAGCCGGCGCGCGCCTGGTGACCGGGGGCAGCGCGGCGCCCGAAGGCTTCGAGCGCGGCTACTTCGTACGGCCGACCGTGTTCGGCGGAGTCGATCCGGTCTCGGTGATCGCCCAGGAGGAGATCTTCGGCCCCGTTCTCTCGATCATCCCGTTCGAAGGCGACGACGAAGCTCTGGCTGTCGCGAACAACTCCGCCTTCGGCCTGCACGGAGCGGTCTGGTCGGCCGACCAGGATCGCGCACTCGCTTTCGCGCGGCAGGTCCGTACCGGGCAGATCGACGTCAACGGCGGCGCCTTCAATCCGCTCGCTCCGTTCGGTGGCTACAAGCGGTCCGGCATCGGCCGGGAGATGGGCAGGCAGGGCCTGGCGGAATTCCTCGAGACGAAGTCCATCCAGCTCTGAAAGGACACGGAGATGACCCCCTCCGGTGTTTGGTTCAGCCGTCGTGGAAGGGTCGCCGTCCGTCGGGGGTCTCCGCGCGCGTTGCGGAGGGAAGGCTCGGACAGGGCCGCGTGGCGCAGGTGTTCAGCGAGCGCCGTGGTCGCCGTCGACGCGGCACGGTCCTTGACGCCCCGGGCCAGTAGATGGTGGCGGCGAGCCCAGGGGTCCTGCAGTTCTTTTCGCATCCGGTTCCGCCCCTCGCGGTATGCCCTTGAACATCTTCCGCTTCGTCACCCGCGTGCTTGCTGCGGCCGATCGCGCCTTCTTCCGCTTCTCCGCCGTCCCTGAGAACTACCCGCCCGTCGGCGCCACGGCACGTCGCGGTCAGCACCCAAAACGCTCACTCAGTCCGAATCGCCGACGGATGTCGCCCGGTGTGCGTCGGGATCGTCGTCCGAGAGAAACTGCTGAGCACCCGCCAAGGTGGGCCGCGAAGAGGCCAAGAACAGGCGTGAGCTGGAGAGGAGGGCGCCGGACGAAGCACGGGTAAATGGCGTGCACGGCCCCACTGCTCGGCAATGACGATTTGCCTCACGCCGTTGTATCGAATGTATCGAAGAGAGATGCCTCGAGCGACACCCCTGGGGGCGGGGTCCCCCGCTCCCAGGCTGCCCTTGACCCGATCTCACCTTCGCGAGCCCTGGTTCAGGGCCTTGTTGGCTTGCAGTCCTGCTACAGCTCGATGTCGACCCGCTCCACATCGGTGAACTCCACCCCGAGGCCGTGCGCCCGGGAGTTGTTGGCGCGGAAGTACATCTGCGCGAGGCCGTCGGCCGCGATCTGCTGGAGCTGTTGCTCGTTGGCGCCCTGCTCGCGGGCGGTGAACAGGCGGTCGGCCCACTGGGGCGGCAGGGCCTGGGTGATGTCGCGGATTCGGGCGTCGTCGGTCGTGCCCGCGGCCGCGGTGAACCCGAAGCGGGCGCGAGTGGAGACGACCAGGCCGTCCGTGGACGCCGCCTTCTTCCGGGCCTTCGCACGGATCTGCGGCTGCCACCGCTTCTTGACCTCGCGCTCCAGGCGGCCGCGCAGCTCCTGGCGGGGCCGCTTGAGCGTGCCCGCAACGTACCGCTCCACCGTGCGCTGGGAGATCCCGAGCACCTGCGCTGCGGCTCTGGTGCCCTTGAGCTGCTTGACCAGGTACTTCATCTGCGCCTGGGCGCTCTGCGGGATGCGGCGGGTGAACGCCCCTTCCAGCGCGCGGTCCAGGCTGTCCCCGAGCGAGTCGACCATCGGTTACTCCCCTTCTCCGGCCGTCGGGTCGTTCTTGATGAGGTTGGCGATGTTGAACACGCCGCCGCGTTCCTCGAACTGCTCCTCCGCCCACAGGACGGTCTGGGTGCCCTGGTGCTTGACCATCCCCGGCGAGACCCCGAGCCGGAAGCCGCCGGGAACCGGTTTGCCCTCGTCGGTGTGCGGCAGGACGTCCAGCGGGGACGGGCCGGGCGAGGGGTAGACGATCGCGTCGGTGCCGATCGCGACCGGGTACAGGTCGGCGGCGGCCGCCGTCTTCATCAGCTTGCGGTGCAGGCCGACGCGCTGGTTCGCCAGCACGGCGGCCCGGATGTCAGGGCGCCACGTCTCCCGCTTGAGCGCCGGGTACTCCTCGTAGTACGGCACCTGGCCCCGACTGCGCTGGCGCAGCTTGCCGATGCCGCCCTTCGCCGTCGCCTTGATCGCGGTCGCCAGCAGCGCCATCGTCGGGTCGGCCTGCTTGGAGCGGGCCATCGCGTCCAGGAACTCGCTCCCGCCCATGTCGGTGGTGACGCCGAGGTCGGCCATGGTCGCGACGTAGGCGTCGCGCAGCCGCTTGTACCAGCCGTCCAGGTAGCGGCCGGTCCGGGTACGTACGTGCGCCTCGATCGGCGTGACGTCGAAGCCGAGCTCCGTCGCGTACTGCACGGTGGGCGTGGCGTACCAGGCCGGACCGGTCGGGCGGTCGCCCTTGGGCGTGAACGGCGACGGCAGCCGGTCGCCGTCGACCGTGCGGCCGTTGATCTCTACCCGGGACAGGTCCACGTGCGAGAGGTCGACCAGCCACGAGCCGGGCAGCGACGCATCGAACTTCGGGTTGTTCTTCAGATGGGTCGGCCCGTTCAGCCCGACGGTGAGCCCGTTGGCGGCCGCGGCGAACGACATGTTGATGTCGAGCGCGACCAGGAACTGGTTCATGCACTCATCGTCGGTCAGCGGCCGGCACCAGTCGTAGGGCTCCTCCATCAGCATCTCGGCCGGGGTGCGCAGGTGGTGCCGGGCGAACTTCCCCTTGAGGATCGGGTGTTCGTCGGGGACCTCGCACTCCACCACGTCGTACAGGGCGGTGAGCGCGTCGTCGTTGAAGGCCCGCTTGAACTCGCCGGTCGCCTCGTCCTTCTCCGCGCGGGTCGGCGGGCGCAGCGCGGTCATCAGCTCCAGGCCGGTCGTCGCGGTGGTGCCGCGCGGCGTCATCACCCGCTCCGCGTACAGGCCGAGGTACCGGGCGAGGTCGGCCGGGTGCATCGTCGGCAGGATCGGGGCGTCCTTGCGGTCCCACTCCCGGGCGTCCAGCGCGTTCCACGGCAGGATGCACAGCTGGACACAGCGGCGCTTGAAACCCTCGGGCTCGCGGTAGACGCGGGCCCACGGCCCGAACCCGCGCTGGGTGAGCTGGAAACCGGCCTTGCCGATCTGCTTGACCACCTTGTGGCTGTCCGCGAGCCGTCCGTGACGCCGCTCCTGATCCGACAGGACGGCGGGCAGGCCGTAGCGCTCCAGCGCGGCCGGGGTGAGGACGAGGATCGGGTCGGCGTCGCGGCCGTTGCGGTGCAGCCGGGCCTGCCCGAGCCGGGCTTCGGCCAGCGTCCAGTCGACCAGCGCCGGAATCGTCCTGGCAGGCACGTCCAGGACCAGGCCGCCGACGCAGTACGCCGACACCTGTCCGTCCTGGTCTGCGTCGACGACCGCGAGCGGCCCGTTCTCGAAGCGCGGGTCGACGGCGGCCGCGGTCTTCTTCGCCACCGCCTTCTTCGCACCCGGGCGCCGCGACGACGTCGACGGCCTGGTGGTGCTGCTCGCCACCTTCGGGCGGGACGGCGGGACGGCGGGGGGCGCCGGGGCCGTCGTCAGGGCCGGGACGGTGGCCGTCGGGACCACCGGCGCCGGGGCAGCGGCAGGCGCGTCGGCGGCCGGGGCGGGGAACCGCTGGGCGAGGCCCTCCAGCAGCCGGGCGTACGCGGCGCGCTTCGGCGGCCGCGGCTCGGTCCGCCCGGTCTCCCAGTTCCCCACCGCTTCCCGGCGGGCGTCCAGCGCTTTGGCGATCTGCGCCTGACTCAGGCCCGCCGCCTCCCGCAGACGCTTGCGCTCCACAGGGGCCGGCAGATCATCCTGCGCGGCTTGCTCCAGCAGCGCATCGACGGCACTGAACAGCTCGTTCTCGGTGGACACAGAGGTCACCTCCGATAGGCATCATAGCCCAATCGCTCAACGATTCGCGCATTCAATCGCGTGCCAATCGCGCATGATTCAGGGGCAACTGTGACGTCGATCGGTCGTTGGCCATCTCGTTTGATCTCCCGGGGACTGCAGCATCCCAACGGCGACCTCCTCGCCCCATGCCTCCGGCATCCGATGCAGCGCCGAGCAGCCGCCGTCCGGCTCATTCAGATGGTGTCCGACATGGGCGTCCAGGAGGCGGCACGCTTCCTCGGCATCCCCGGCACATGGCTCGAGCGCCGAGCCGGCAACCAACGCTTGCCCATCGCCCTGTTCCTCAACGGCCGAGAGATCGAACTCCTGGCGAACCGGATCATCGACCACACCTGCACAACCGACTACCGCCACCGCCGGATCAGCCCGGCAACCTGGACGCTGCCCCAACGCGCTGGGCCCTTGCGCAGCGCCGCAAGACGGCACTGGAGTCCTCGTCGCTACCCGCGAAGCTCGCCGACTGCCGCAGCGACGACGTCGACCGCAGCGAACTGTTCATCGTCGAGGGCGAGACTCCGCACTCGGCACGGCGAAGCTCGCCCGGAACTCCGAGTTCCAGGCCCTGTTGCCGATCCGCGGCAAGATCCTCAACGTCCAGAAGTCGTCCGTCACGGACATGCTGAAGAACGCCGAGTGCGGCGCGATCATCCAGGTCATAGGAGCGGGTTCGGGCCGGACCTTCGACCTGGACGCGGCCCGCTACGGCAAGATCATCATGATGACCGACGCCGATGTGGACGGCTCCCACATCCGGACGCTGTTCCACCGCTACATGCGGCCCATGGTCGAGGCCGGCCGCGTCTTCGCCGCCGTGCCGCCGCTGCACCGCGTCCAGCTCACCCAGCCGAAGAAGGGGCAGGACAAATACGTCTACACGTACTCCGACCGCGAGCTGCGCGACGAGCTGCTCGAGTTCCAGAGCAAGAACATCCGGTACAAGGACTCGATCCAGCGCTACGAGGGCCTCGGTGAGATGGACGCCGACCAGCCGGCCGAGACCACCATGGACCCGCGCCACCGCACCCTGCGCCGGATCGACCTCTCCGACCTGGAAGCCGCGGAAGGCGTGTTCGACCTGCTGATGGGCAACGACGTGGCTCCCCGCAACGAGTTCATCACCAGCTCCGCTGCCATGCTCGACCGGTCCAGGATCGATATCTGAGAATCGCGCGACCCGCCCGGGCGGTCCCTCGCACCGCCTGCTCCCTTGCCCGGCCCAATGCCCGATCGGCCAACCAGTGGACGACATGGGCGCTGCCCTCGGATGTGCCGGCCGGGGTTCTCCTGCGACGGAGCCCGGCCGCGGCACGCCCGACGATTCAGCCCTGGAGGGAGGCGAGCCAGGCGATCAGCAAACGGTTGACCTCCTCGGGACGCTCCTGCTGGATCCAGTGCCCGCAGCCGTCCAGGATGTGGGTGGAGGCCAGGCCGGGGAGGGTGGCTGGGTAGGCGTCGATCGCGTCGGCCATCCAGGTCGTGGAGGCGTCCAGGGCGCCGCCGATGAACAGGGACGGCTGCTTGATCGGGGCGCCGCCGTACTGGCCGAGGTCCTCCCAGTCGCGGTCCATGTTGCGGTAGCGGTTGAGGGCCCCGGTCATGCCGGTGCGCTCGAATTCCCCGGCGTACACGTCGAGGTCGTCCTCGGTCAGCCAGGCGGGCAGCTTGCCGCCGGGGAAGCGGTCGCGCAGCCGACCGCCGGCGCGGGCCACGAAGTGCGGGTCGGGCTCGCCATGGGCGGGCATGGTGTCGGCGGACAGGGCCGCGTAGAAGCCCGCGAGCCAGCCCCGGAGGTCGGGCTCCATCTCCGCTTCGGCCCGGCCGGGCTCCTGGAAGTACGAGACGTAGAACTCCTGGTCGCCGCCCATCTGCGCGAAGATGTCGGTGGGGCGGGGGCCGCCGGGCGGCGCGTAGGGGACGCTCAGCAGTCCGACGGCGCGGAAGACCTCGAGGTGGAGCAGGGCGGAGGCCGCCGCGATGTTGGAGCCCCAGTCGTGCCCGACGACCACCGCCCTCTCCTCGCCCAGGGCCCGCACCAGGGCGACGTTGTCCTCCACCAGGTCGAGCATCCTGTAGGCGTCCGTCGCGGCCGGCTTGGAGGAGCGGCCGTAGCCGCGCACGTCGAGCGCCACGGCCCGGTACCCCGCTGCGGCGAGGGCCGGAAGCTGGCGGCGCCAGGAATACCAGGACTCGGGGAAACCGTGGACGAGCAGGACCAGCGGGCCGGTGCCCTGCTCGACCAGGTGCAGGCGCCCGGCGGGGGCCTCGATCGTTCGGTGGCGCAGGTCGGCGGACGGCTCGGGCTGGTGCATGGCTTCTCCTCGGTTCGCGGGCGGCCGCGGTTACCCACCGATCATGCGGCGCGGCGGCCGCCCGACGCGAGCACCCTTGCCATCCTGGCAAACTGGCAGGACAGGGTGGTGGAGGCGGCACGGCCGGAGGGAGCGGGGCAACGGTGACGGACGACGGCATAGCCGACACGCTGGCGGCCATGGGCCCCCGGCTGCGGACCGCGCGCGAGCAGCGCGGCGCCACACTCACCGGCGTCAGCCGCGCGACCGGCATCTCGCTGAGCACGCTGTCACGGATCGAGACCGGCCGGCGCAAGCCGACCCTGGAGGTGCTGCTGCAGCTCGCGAAGGCGTACGACGTCTCCCTGGACGAGCTGGCCGGCACCGCACCCGTCGCCGCGGCCGGACCGCGCACCCCGATGCCGCAGCGTCCCGGCGACGACAAGGCGGTACTGCCGCTGACCCGGTACGTGGGGGGCCTGCACGCCCACAAGCACGTCCTGCCCGCCGCCGACGCGCCGCCGGCGCGGCCGCGGCAGGTCTCCCACGACGGGTACGAATGGCTGTGCGTCCTGTACGGGCGGCTGTGGCTGGCACTCGGCGAGCAGGACCTCGTCCTGAGCGCCGGGGACGTCGCCGAGTTCGACACCCGCACCGCCCACGGAGTCGCGAACGCCGGACCCGGCGGACCGGTCGAATACCTGATCATGTTCGGACCGCAGGGAGAGCGCCTACGACCACGCACCCCAGCCCTTGGCCGCAGGGCCCGGTAGGACGGAGCACGGCGTCCTGGGACCACTCCCCCCGCGACCACCCAATCGAGACTCCCGTTCGACCGACAAACCCCAAGATCGGAACGACAACAGCTAC
>NZ_FMDF01000154.1 GCF_900091955.1 Streptomyces sp. Ncost-T10-10d | reverse complement strand
GCCTCGGCGTCGAGGACATCGATCGCGCTCAGCGGCAGGTCCGGGCCTCCGTCCAGAGCCGATTCCAGTGCGGAGACCAGGTTTTCGGAGGCGGTGCGGACGAGGATGCCTACCGCCAGCGAGTCGATCGGAGCCACCGCGTCGACCGCGATCTCGATGCCCTTGCCGTTGTCGTCGACCAGGATGACCAGAGGGTAGTTGGTGCGCTCGCGCACGAGGGCCACGCGACCGCCTTCCAGCCCCTCGTCGATGTCCTCTCCAGGGTTGCGTCGGTAGTTGAGGAAGGACGTGAACAGGGGAGTGTCGCCGACGGCACCGCTTGCCCGCTGGGCCACTACCAGCGGCGTGTGCTCGTGCTCCAGCAGCTCGGCAAGCTGCCCGCGCATCACGCCCACGGCGGCGAGGGCGCCGATGTCGCCCATACGGACGCGCACAGGAAGCGTGTTCATGAACGGTCCCGGGACCCGGTCGGCGCCCGCACCGGCGTTCAGGCGGCCGTACAGCACCGAGCCGAAGACCACGTCCTCCCGGCCGCTGACCACCGCGAGTACCCGGGCCCACGCCACGTGCAGCACGGTGGCGGTGCTGATCCCGGCGCGCCGAGCGACCTCGCGAATTCGCGTGTCCAACTCAGCTGAGAACTGTACGACTTCGTGGACAGAGTCGGCGCCGTCGCCTCGGACGTCGGCCAGCCCGTACGGGGCCGTCGGCTCGGTGATGTCACCGAGCAGTTCCCCAAAGTACCGCTCGGCACCGGCCCGGTCGGCGTCGCCGCGTACCTGGGCCACGAAGTTGCGGAACGGCAGCGGCTCGGGCAACTCGTCACCATGGCCGCCGAGGAGGGCCTTCACCTCGTCCAGGACCACTTGGAGCGACGTGTGGTCGCGGACGGTGTGATGCATCCGCATCAGCACCAGCCAGCGTTCGCCACTGGGGTCTGCTGCGAGTCGGAGGTCGAGCAGCGGCGCCCGGCCCAGGTCCATCGACGAGCCGACCAGTGCGACCAACTCGTTGACGGGATCGGCGCTCTGCGGGTCCAGCGTCACCTCGGCGACCGGCATCACGGCCTTGCGCCACACCACCTGGACCGGCTCCCGCAGCCCCTCCCACGCGAGCGAAGTGCGGTAGATGTCGTGGCGATCGGCGACCGCTTGCAGGGCGCTCGCGAAGGCGTCCGCTCGTTCCCGCGAGTCGAACTCCAGTACGGCCCGCATGACGTAGGCGTCGTCGCCGCCGTCGGCGAGCAGGTGGTGGAAGAGCAGGCCTTCCTGGAGCGGGGCGAGGGGGTAGATGTCCGCGATGTTGGCCGCGCCGCCCTCGACCGTGGCGACGATCCGAGCGACCTCCTCCGTCGTGAGGTCCACCAGCGGAAGCATCTGCGGCGTGATCTCCGTCGCATCCTCCGGGATCAGGTTCTCCGGCACCGCCACCTGCTGAGCACCGACCGACTCAGCAAGCCTCGCCACCGTCGGGGCGTCGAACAGCGCCCGTACGGCGATGGAGACGCCCTGCGCCCGCAGGATCTCCACCAGCCGGATCCCGAGGAGGGAGTGGCCGCCGAGCCGGAAGAAGTCGTCGTCGACGCCCACGTTCTCCAGGCCGAGTACCTCGGCGAACGCGGCGCAGAGTATCTCCTCGCGCACGTTCGCC
>NZ_FMDF01000204.1 GCF_900091955.1 Streptomyces sp. Ncost-T10-10d | reverse complement strand
TGACGGGCTGGGATCTGAAGCCGCAGGGTATTTCGGGTGTGCTGAAGACGACGGGTGAGGTGGCGGGGAAGATCCAGACGTATGCGACGTCGTACGGGGATCATCTGACGTCCGCGGCGTCGAGTGCGGGCACGATCTCCGCCGAGGGCGGCGACGGCGGTGGCAAGGACGGGGAGAAGGCCGCGGGCGGTCTTGTCGCGCTGGCGTTGTCGCAGTTCGCGGAGCACACGACGTCCGATCTGAAGTTCATCGCGGCGCGGGCGGGCAAGTCGTTGCAGGGCGCGGTCGACGCGACGACGGCCTATCTGAACGGTGACCTGGAGATGGCCGCCGAAGCCCAGCGCAAGGCGCTCGGTGCGGTGGATCTGGATCCGAAGAAGCCCGGGGTGCAGGACAAGTGATCAAGCCCGAGGCGATTCCGCAGTACACCGGTGATCTGGGGCAGCTGGAGAAGGACCACGCCGGCCTGAAGACCGACGCCGGGCACATCCGGGACACCGGTTCGTCCGTCCACACCCACTTCCAGGCCCTGTCCGCCTACTACCAGGCCCCTGAGGCCGAGCAGCTCTTCGCGTCGACGAAGCCGGTCAAGGACCGGGCGGACGGGTTCGCGGACGACCTGGAGAAGGTCGCCTCCTCGCTGTCGGACTACGCGACGGAGATCCGTCCGCTGGTCACGAAGCTGGAGCAGCTCAAGGCGGACGCGACGAAGTTCGTGAACGCGAACAAGGACGACGACGACTGGGAGTACGACGAGGACAAGGTCGACGAGCACAACCAGCTCCGCGACGACATCACCGCGACCGTCGCCGCGTTCTGGGCGGCGGAGCGCACCTGCCACAACAAGATCACCGCCCTGTTTCCCGGCGGGGTGCAGATGGTCGCCGGGGACGGGTCCGAGCGCAAGGACCAGTACGGGTTCAACGCGGACGACCTGAAGAACGCCAAGCTCCCCTGGGGCGACCCGGTCGAGGAGAAGCACCACGTCTGGGAGGTCGGGCACTGGGTCAAGTCGTTCGTCTGGGACGGCCTGATCGTCGACGGGGTCTGGGGCACCATCAAGGGGCTCGGCACCCTGGTCGGGTTCGGCGGCTGGGACGCCATGGGCCAGGCATGGAAGGGCCTCGCCCAGCTCGCGACCGGCCTCGTCATCTCCTCGATCCCCGGTGCGGGCACCCTGTTCTGGGCGCTGCCCGACGACAAACTCCCCTCCTGGCTGCGTGACTCGCGCACCGCGATGAAGGAGACCGGCAAGGCCCTGGTCGCCTGGGACGAATGGGGCAAGAACCCCGGACGGGCCGCCGGAGCCGTCACGTTCAACGTCCTGACGACCGTGTTCACCGGCGGCGCCGGCGGGGCAGCCGCAGGAGCCGGGAAGGCCGGCGCGGTCGCGAAGGTCCTGTCCGTCGCCGGGAAGGCGGGCAAGGTCATCGACCCGATGACCTACATCGCCAAGGGCGCAGGCGCCGGCCTCTCCAAGATCGGCGACATCACCAAGGGCCTCAAGGGGATCGGCAACATCGA